>JBBRWR010000061.1:0-50494 GCA_038249085.1 Opitutales bacterium | reverse complement strand
TGGCCTCGTGCTCACCTACTGGCGCCGCCGTCACCCCAATCTCTGCGCCCCGGCGTTCATCAACCGCAACAATCGTCATCTGCCCTGCGCCCTCCGTGAACTGTTTCAACCACTTACATCCAAGCAGTGAGGAGCCCTGGGGTTGAACCAGGTCGGCCCGCTGCGTTGGCCCCGTCCGACCCGAGAACGACAGGCGTCGATCCGCGGACGCGACGGCGGTATCAGAAAGTAACCTACTTGACGAAAGTAGGCCGGCTAACCCCGGGCGATGGTCCGGTGGGTGAGGTGCCCCGCCGGGATTTGCCGGGTCCGCGTAAGATTGCGTGTCGACACGTATTGAGCCCGCAAACTCTTTGCGCTACAATCGCATCCTGTTCCCGGCGGGCGCTCTTCGGCGCGTCGGCCCCTCCCCGCTTTTCTGGGGCCAAGGCCGAACCGAGTTTCCCGGCGATCTCCGGGATTTCGCATCGTAACCAATCTTCGACTCATGAAAACGAATACGTGCGCCACCGCCCCGTCCGCCCGCCTGGCAACTTTCTTCGCTGTCCTGACCCTGGGCTCCGGTCTGGTCCGCGCGCAGGCGCCCGCTAATGACAACTTTGCCAATGCCACGGTCATCACCGGATCGACGGTTTCCCTCGCGGGCACCAACATCGGAGCCAGCTTCGAGGCCGGTGAACCCGTTCACAGCCCCTTCGTCGAGGCGGGGCACAACGATGGCGGGTACTCGGTGTGGTGGCAATGGACGGCGCCGCAGACGGGCGCCTGTTCGCTGGCCGTGGTGCCGCCGCCGACCGGACCGTGGTTCGATGCGATGCTCGCAATCTATACCGGATCGACGCTCAACTCGCTGACGCGCCTCTGGGCGGGCATCGGCGGTCCGGTGAGTTTCTTCGTCACGGAAGGTGAGACGTATCGCTTCGCGGTCGATGGCGGTTTTGGCACGACCAGCCCCTTCACGCTCAATCTGGCCCCGGCGACGGGTATGGCGCCGATGTTTATCCATCCGCTGATGGGGCAGGGGGGGCTGCCGGGACAGGATCTCTTCCTTGGCGCCATGGTGACCGGCACGGAGCGCATCACCTATCAATGGCGGAAGGGTGCGACCAACCTGGTGGATGGCGGTCGGATCTCGGGCGCCACGACGTCGACGCTGCGCATTACCGGGGCTCAGGCGGGTGACGCCGGGGATTATTCGTTGGTGGCCACCAACCTCCTGGGGTCGGTGCCGTCCGGGAATGCGACGGTCACGGTCAGTGACCCGGTTTTCAGCTTTCAACCCCAGCCGTATACGGCCAATGTGGGCGACAACGTGTACCTGAATGGCTACGCGTTGGGCGCGGCCCCGCTGACCTACCGGTGGCGCAAGGGCACGACCGACCTGAGCGACGGTGGCAACATCGCCGGATCGTCCACCAGCAACCTCACGCTCAGCAATGTGCAGACGGCGGATGCCGGCGACTACTTCCTCGTGGTGACCAACGGCGCCAGCGCCACGGTGACATCGACGCCGGCCGCCCTGACGGTCAATGCGCCGGGTGGCGTGCCGGTGATCAATAGTGCGACGACGGCGGTGGCGACCGTCGGCACCCCCTTCAGCTTCTCCATCACGGCCACCAATTCGCCGACCTCGTTTGGCGCCACGGGTCTGCCGCCCGGGATCACGTTGAATAGCTCGAATGGCGGGTTGAGCGGCACGCCCACGACGGCTGGAACCTTTCCGGCTTCAGTCACGGCGATCAACGGCATCGGCGGGGGTCCATCGTCCACCCTGACGATCACGGTCGGGTCGGGTGCGACCGCCCCGGCCAACGACAACTTCGCCCATGCGCAGGCAATCACCGGCAACACCGGCACGATCGCAGGCACCAACGTCGGCGCGACGGGCGAGACCGGCGAGCCTATCCACCACACCAGCGCGGGCACGACCTCTTCGGTTTGGTACAAGTGGACCGCCGCCCAAAATGGCGGCATGGCCTTCGACACCAATGGCTCGGACTTCGACACCGTCATGGCCGTCTATACCGGATCGTCCCTGACCGGACTGACCAAGCTCGGCGAAAACGACGACGGTGGCAGCGGCGGCGGGGCCAGCCGGGTTTTGATCAGCGTGAGTGCCTCGACGGTCTACTACGTGGCGATCGGGAGTTGGGGCAGCTCCCGCGGCAATCTTACCCTGAATTGGGCGACGGATTCGACTCCGATGGCGCCCACGCTCGTGACCCAGCCCGTTGGCCAGTCGGTGGCAGTGGGCGGCAATGCGACCTTCTCCGTCGTCGCGTCGGGGACCGCTCCGTTGGCGTACCAATGGCGCCGCGAGGGCGTCGACCTTTCCGGGGAGACTCTGGCTACGTTGTCACTCGCCAACGTGCAGTCCAGCCAGGCCGGCGCGTACACCGTGATGGTTTCGAACAGCGTGTCGTCCGTCACGTCGCAGCCCGCACTGTTGACGGTGTCGGCTCCGGGGGTAACGACGGAACCGTTCGATGCCGTGGTGGCCGGTCGTTGGAGCACCGATGTCGGCACGGACAGTGGCGCATTCAGCGTCGCCTACGGCGCACTCAACTTCACCAGTGGAGTGCTGCGCAATCCCAGCGCGGGCGGCCCGCCGGCCAGTGCCGCGTCGCGCGAGTGGATCCAGACTCCGTTTACGCGCACCGCCGACTGGGCAGTCCAGGTTGACGTCAATTTCAACGCCACGCTGGTCGCCGGCCAGAGCATGACCTGGCAATTGCGCGCGGCCAGCAGCGCCGATCCCACGGATTTCTTTGCGATCGACTACTTCCGCCACTATATGCAGCTGACCACCAGCCAGCCGCCGGTGGCTTTCGGGCGGACCTTCAACAACGGCGCCGAAGCGGCGTCCGGCCAACTCGGCGGGCTGTCGCAGGCCTTCGGCACGCTGCGTCTCACCTATGTCGCCTCCACCCAGACGCTGACGGCCTGGCTCGACGGTGATGGCAGCGCCAACGGTTACACCTTCAGCAGCGTCTTCAGCACCACGCTGGCGTCGGCGGGTTGGAACATGGGCGCTGGCGACACCTTCGTGATCCGCCTGACGGCGACCAACGGCACGGTGGCCAACGACACCATGCCCGTGGTCGAGGGCGCGTGTTTTGCGGACAACTTCCAGACGTTGGTGACGCCAACCGGGAGTATAGGTGCACCCCAGATTAGCGCGCTGAGCCGAACGTCCGCGGCGACGCTGAACGCGGGCAGCTCTGTGAGTTATAATTACGCGATCACATTGGCTAGTGGCGACTCCCTGACTTGGGCTGACCTCCTATTCGCAGACGCAGGGGGCGTCGAAAAGCAGATCACCGTCACTTCGGCCAGTGGAGTCGGTGCGATTGACACCACGACATCGTGGCTCAACGGCAACTACACCTTCCTGAAGGCTATAGTGGTAACGGCTGCGGCCGGAAGAACCGACTTCTTGCGCGACGGCACAGTGGCCTACTGGAACTCAGCGGTTACCGGGCCGAGCACGCATAGTGTCGCCTTTGCGAACTTAGATTTTTCGCTCACTGGCGGGCAGTCTTCTGGCGGCGGGCCCGCGAACAATCAGTTTGCCGACCGCATCGCCCTCACGGGCCTGCCGGTATCCACCACTGGTTCCAACGTTGGCGCGAACAAGGAAAGCGGCGAACCCAGCCACGTCGGTTCGGGTGGCGCCTCGGTCTGGTGGACCTGGACGGCGCCGTTGAGTGGCAGCGTGACCGTCGACACCAACGGCAGCACCTTCGACACGATGCTGGCGGTTTACACCGGCAATTCCCTGGATGGACTCAGCCTCGTGGGCTCCGATGACGACGGAGGGACCGGCGTCGCCAGCCAGCTCACGTTTGCGGCGACCAGCGGCACGGTGTATCAGATTGCCGTGGACGGCTTCAGCGGGTTGACGGGCAGCATCGCCTTGCACTTGGCGGCGGGCGGAGGGGCGACCCTTCCGGTCATCTCCAGCCTGAACATGGCTACCACCACCGCTGGCCTGCCGTTTGCCTACACGATCACCGCGACCAATGCTCCGACCTCGTTTGCCGCCGCCGGACTGCCGGCGGGTCTGAGCGTAAACACGACCTCGGGCGAGATCACGGGCACGCCGACCACGCCCGGATCGACGGAAGTCACGCTGACCGCGACCAACGGCAGCGGTACGAGCGTGCCCTTCACGTTGACCCTCGTGGTCATCGCACCGACCGCGCCCACCATCACGACCCACCCGCTCGCGCTCGCCGTGCCGGCGGGTGGCGATGCCAGTTTCACCGTGGTGGCCACGGGCACGCCGCCCCTGACCTACCAGTGGCGGAAGGAGGGCGTCGACCTCACCGGTGCGACCGCCGCAACCTTCACGCTCAACGGTGTGCAGGTCGCCAACGCCGGCAGCTATGCCGTGACGGTGTCGAACCACCAGGGTAACACACCCTCGCGTCCCGCGCTGCTCTACGTCGGCGCGCCGACCGGAGTGCGCTCCGTGGCCGCCGGTTCCGACTTCACCTTGTTCGTGACTAACGACGGCACCCTCTGGGGCACGGGCAACAATAACTCCGGTCAACTCGGTGGCGCGGCCACGCCGTCGCAGCCAACGCCGATCCCGCTGGCGGCTGGCGTGCAGGCCGTGGAGGCGGGCCTGAATCACACCCTCTTCCTCAAGACCGACGGCACGCTGTGGACGATGGGGCACAATCCCGACGGCGCCATCGGTGATGGCACCACCAGCGGGCGCAACGTTCCGTTCCAGGTTGCATCCGGTGTGACCGCGATGGCCGGCGGATATTTTCACAGCCTTTTCATCAAGACCGATGGCACCCTCTGGGGCATGGGCGACAACTCCGCCGGGCAACTCGGCGATGGCACGACCACGAACCGCCTGATCCCGATCCAGGTGCCGGCGGTGGGCAATGTGGTCGCGGTTAGCGCCGGCAATTGGCACAGCCTGTTTGTGCTCGCCAACGGCACGCTCTGGGCGATGGGCGCCAACGACACGGGCCAGCTCTGTGACGGCACCACGACCAATCGCGTGAGCCCCGTCCAGGTGGCGACGGGCGTTTCCAGCGTGTCCGCCGCCTGGTTCTACACCCTCTACGTCAAGACCGACGGCACGCTCATGGCCGCGGGCAACAATGAGTATGGCAAGCTCGGCGACGGCAGCACCGCGAACCGCGCTTCCCCGGTGCAGATTGCCACCGGCGTAGTCCGGGCCTATGCGCTCTCCCGCTTCAGCGCTTTCCTCAAGACCGACGGCACGCTGTGGACCATGGGCAATAATGATCACAGCCAGCTTGGTGACGGCACCTTGGTCAACCGGCCGACCCCGGCGTCGTTCACCGGCGGCGTCTCCCTGGCCGCGATCGGCGATCGGCATACTGTGTGGGTGAAGACCGACGGTTCCCTGTGGGGTGTCGGCGGCAACGGCTACGCTCAGCTCGGCCAGCCTTCCTCGGCTCCAAAGACCAGCCCGGTGCTGCTTGCCGCCGCTTCCGGCCCCGGGGTCGCCCCCACGATCACCACCCACCCGGTCAGCCAGACCGTGGCGGCGGGCACGACTATCACCTTCTCCGTGGTTGCCACCGGCACCGCCCCGCTGGCGTACCAGTGGAAGAAGGACGGCGCTGAACTTTCTGCCGCGACGAACGCCTCTCTGGTTCTGACCAGCGTGCAAACCGGCGATGCTGCGAGTTACTCCGTGGTGGTCTCCAACTCCTTCGGTCAGCTGTCGTCGGCACCGGCCATGCTCACCCTCGGCACCAGCTCCGGCGCGCCGGTGATCACCACCCACCCGGCCAGCCAGACGGTGGCCGTCGGGGGCAATGTGACGTTTAGCATCGTGGCCACGGGCACGGCCCCGCTCTCCTATCAATGGCAGAAGGCCACGACGCCCATCGCCAGCGCGACGAACGCCTCGCTGACTTTGAGCAACGTCCAGGCGGTGGATGCTGCCGATTACCGGGTTTACGTGAGCAACACGGCCGGCAACACGACCTCGCAGCCGGCCACGTTGACCGTGTTGACCCCACCCGAGATCATGACGCAGCCACAGGGCCAGACGGTCGCGGTTGGTGGCACGATCAATTTGCTCGTTGTCGTCAACAGCCTGGGTACCCCGACCTACCGCTGGCGGAAGGGCGTCGCCGACATCCCTAATGGCACGTTCCCGTTCTTGCTGATCAGCTCGGCCCAGACGTCCGATGCCGGCGACTACTCGGTCGTCGTCACGAACGGCGGCGGCAGTGTGACGTCAGCCGTGGCGACAGTCATGGTGTCGGGTACGCTCACCCCTCCCACCATCACGACTCAACCCGTTGCCCAAACGGTGAGCGTGGGTGGCACCGCGACGTTCTCGGTGGTCGCCACGGGGTCGCCGACGCTCCACTATCAGGGGAAGAAGGGCGGCGCGGATATCGCCAATGCCACGGGTGCCACGCTGACGCTCTCCAACGTGCAGACCACTGACGCCGGTACCTACACGATCGTCGTGTCCAATAACGCCAACAGCGTGACGTCCGACGGCGCCGTGCTCACGGTGAACGCCGCGACGGGCGCCCCGACGATCACCACCCAGCCCCTGGCACAGACGGTGGGGGAAGGCACAACGATCACCCTGACGGTGGTCGCGAGCGGATCGCCCACGCTGGCCTACGAGTGGCGCAAGGGTGGGGCGGCGCTCGCCGACAGCGGCCGCATCAGTGGAGGTACGTCCGCGACGCTGACTATTACGGGTGCGCTGCCCGTTGATTCCGGCATCTATAGTGTAGTCGTCACGAACAGTGTGAACGCCGCCACTTCGACGTCCGTCATCGTGGGGGTCGTCCCGACGGGCACGAGCGTGGTCCACGCGGCGCCGGGGGGCTACTTTGCGGGCACGGCGGTCACGGTCACGAATACCATCACCTACGTGGGCGCCGCCGCCGGTCTGACTTGGAACGTACTCCTGCCGGACGGTTGGAGCTATGCGTCGAGCGGAGGCGCCGTGGGCAGCGGTCAGCCGACTCCCGGTGCGGTCGGCGTGCTCGACTGGACTTGGACCTCCGTCCCACCGAGCCCGGTGACCTTCACCTACACGTTGAACGTGCCGCTGAACGCGACGGGAACCAAGGAACTCGTGGCAATGGCCGGTCTACAGCAAAACGGCGTGACCCTGCAAAGGGTCGTGCAGCCCGACCGGATGCCGCTTGCACCCTCGACGGCCCACCGGGCCGACACTGATCGCAACTTCCGCATCAGCCTGCTCGAACTCACCCGGGTGATCGAACTCTACAACACCCGCTTGGGATCCATCCGCACGGGTCGCTACAAGGTGCAGGCCGGCACGGAGGACGGTTTCGCTCCTGATCCGGATTCGGTGACCAGCCAGACCCTGTCGGTCTACCACGCCGCGGACGCGAATCCGCGCGACGGCCAGATCAGCCTCTTCGAGCTGACCCGGGTGATTGAACTCTACAATTTCCGCAGCGGCACGACGCGGACCGGAGAATATCATGTGCAGGCCCAAACGGAGGATGGCTTCAATCCAGGACCATGAAGAAGACCGGTCCTCGCCGTAGCGCCGGTCAAGCACCGGTGCTGTCCCCGGAGGCTGCGATGCCGTCCGGCAGATGCGCCCCAACGAAACGTGGAGCGGCGCAATTGATTGACACTTGCTGCTATCCACGCACGCTGCATCGCCTTGCGCCATTGCAAAACACGGATACTAGTCTCGCAAGCAGTGCTGGATGGTCGGTTGGAAGAATCATGAGTTCGTTAGCTGTGTTTCAACTCGATGGTGACCGTACTGTGCGGTCGCTGGGTTGGCGCGCTCGTCGAAATATTTTGAAATGGTCGTGTAAGAGTTGATCCCCCCCAATTAACACTCCTCTGGGAAATAGTCCCAATCCATGCCTCCTATGAAAAAAACATTTTTTCTGATTCTGAGCCTGCTATCGCTGCCAAGTGCGTGGGCTCAGGCGACCTATACGGTCACGGCCACCCCGTCCACCTATGCTTCAGGTGGTGGTCAGGTGCTGCTGAACGTGACCCTGAGTTATCCGACGAATGCCGTTCCCAGTCTGGCGGCGAAACCGCCGGCCAACACCTGGGCCTACGTCAGCGCCACCGGCACCAACGTCCCGACGGTGCAACCGCGCCTCAACGATACGACGGATCCGACCGATCCCAACTCGACCCTGGGATTTACCTATACCGATCCGCCGGCCACGAGCGCGGCTTTCTCGTTTGTCGTGAGCTATCCCGCCGGCCTGACCGGAGACCAGGTGATGACCTTTTCGGGGGCGTACCGGTTGGACGGAGTCCTCACCACCGTAACGGTTCCGGCGATTACGTTGACGCTTGCGACGTCATCCTCGATCCCGGCCATCACCTTGCAGCCGGCGAGTGCCTCGGCGAGCGCGGGCGCCAACGCGTTCTTTGCCGGCGCGGCCAGCGGCGTGCCGTCGCCCACTTTCCAGTGGCAGCGATCGACTGATGGCGGCTCCAATTGGAGCAACCTCAGTAACGATGCCACTTATTCGGGAGTCACGGCGACCACTTTGACGGTGAATGCAGTGGCGGTTTCGATGAATGGCCATCGTTTCAGGTTCACGGCGACCAATACGCAGGGAGCGGCAACGTCGAATGGGCTGGCGGCGCTCGTCGTCACGCAGGCACCGACCATTACCCAGCAGCCGGTCAGCCAGGTGGTGTTGGCCGGAAGTCCGGCCTCTTTTTCCGTCGTCGCGTCCGGCTCGGGCACGCTCACTTACCAGTGGTTTTTCACCCCGAAAAACTCCACGACGCCGCAAACCATCGCGGGTGCAAACGCGGCGAGCTACGCCCTGGCCAATGTGCAAGCCGCCAATGAGGGCGATTACGTTTGTGTGGTTGACAACGGGGCGGCGCCGGCGGCGACGTCCAGCGCCGCGCAATTGAGTGTGGCGGCGCGTCTGGTGCGCGTCGTGAGCCAGAGCGCTTCGAGCGGAACGAATGCCGTCGTGCCCGTGCAACTGCTCGCCACGGGTGCCGAAAATGCGGTGGGTTTCACCCTCAATTTCGACCCGACCCAGCTTACCTTTGTGAGTGCGGTGTTGGGTGCCCAGGCCGCGGATGCATCGCTGAATACGAATAGCGGTCAGATTGCCGCTGGGAAACTCGGGATCGCTCTGGCCAAACCAACCAACACCACCTGGACCGCCGGAACCCAGGAGATCGTCAAGATCACCTTCACGGTCAACGCCAGTCTGGCGGGAGGAACGGTCTCAGCTCTGACCTACAGCGATAGTCCGATCCTGCGGGAAATATCCGACGCGGCGGCGAACGCGCTTCCTGGCGGCTTTCAGGGCGGCAATGTAACCGTGCCCTCCGGATTCGAGGCGGACATGAATGGCAATGGGGTCGTGTCCATCACCGATTGGGTGAAGGTGGGCCGAATTGTGGCGGGACTGGACACGGTTGCGAATGGCATCGACTTTCAGAAGGCGGACTGCGCGGGACGATCCACCCTGGGCAACGGCGTGCTGTCGATTTCCGACTGGGTGCAAGCCGGGCGCTACGCCGCCGGCCTTGACCCGCTGACCCCGGCCGGTGGCCCTACCGCGCCGAATCCGTGATCCGATCAGTGTAATCCACCTTCGTAGTTCAACGTCACAACTCTCCTTATCACCATGAAATCAATTCGTTCTCTTAGACTCGTGCTGGGGTTGGTCCTTTCGCTCTCTGGCACGGCGTGGGCGCAACGCGCGGTCTCAATTTCCGTCACGGGCAACCAACTCTCGGGCGCTGGTACTGCGTCGGTTTTGCTGGTGAGTCAGGGCGACGAGAACGCGATTGGCTTCAGCGTGACTTTCAATCCGGCCGTCCTGCGCTTCGACAGCCATACTCTGGGGGCCGGCGCGACCGGGGCCACGCTCAATCTGAATGATTCCCAAAAGGCAGCGGGCAAAGTCGGATTTGCCATCGCACTTCCAACCAACTCCGTGTTCAGCGCCGGTTCCAAAGAATTGGTTGTGCTCAGTTTCACGGTCCTCGCTCCCTCGGCGAGTGAGACAATTGATTTTGGCAGTCAGCCGATTCTGAAGGAAGTCTCGGATGTCACCGCGAACGAGCTGACGGCAGTGACCTACACCCCACTTACCATTGTGACCTCGCTTCCGCCGGCCGCGCCTGCGATCACCACCCAGCCGCAACCCCAGACGGTATCGGCCGGGACCCTCGCCATGTTTTCGGTGGTGGCCACCGGCAGTCCTGCTCCCACTTATGTCTGGAAAAAGGGAGCCACGATCCTCACCGACGGGCAGACCGCGTCCGGTTCCGTCATCATGAATTCCGGGACGGCGATGCTGCACATCGGCAATGTCACCGTCGCCGACGCCGGCAGTTACACGGTGACCGTCGCCAACGGTGTCACACCTGATGCGGTGAGCGCCGCTGCCACCCTCACGGTCAACAAGGCCGACCAGACCATCACCTTTGGTGCCCTCGCGGCCAAGGTCTTTGGGGACGCCGCGTTTACCCTCGGTGCCACCGCTTCCTCGAATCTGGCGGTGACGTACGCCAGTTCCAATACCGGCGTGGCTACGGTAAGCGGCAGCACGGTCACGATTGTCGGGGGTGGTGCCGCCACCATCACCGCGAGCCAGGCCGGCGATGTGAACTATGATGCGGCGGTCAACGCCACACAGACCCTGACGGTCGCCAAGGCGGCGGCCACCGTGGCCCTCGACGCGGCCACGCTCGCCCAAGGTTATAACGGAGCCGCCCGGGTTGTAACCGCGACGACCACTCCGGCTTCGATTCCGGTGGTCATCACCTATGACGGCGCGTCCACTGCTCCGACCAATGTAGGCTCCTACGCCGTCGTCGCGACGATCGACAGCAACAACTATTCCGGCACGGCCAGTGGCACGCTCGTCATTTCCAAGGGGAACCAGACCATCAACTTTGCCGCCCTGAGCCAGCAGATCTACGTCCCGAACGGGACGCTGACGCTCAGCGCTACCTCCACCTCGAGCCTGCCGGTGACGTTTGCCAGTTCCGATCCCGCCGTCGCCACCGTTTCCGGCAACACCGTAACTTTCGTTGGCGTCGGTTCCACTAATATCACGGCCAGCCAGACCGGTAGCACCAATTTCAATGCTGCCCCGGACGTGGTCCGCCAATTGGACATCGTTAAGAACATTCAAACGATCACCTTTGCTGCGCTGGCCGAAAAGACGTTTGCGCCCAATGCGACGTTCGACATCAGCGCCGCAGCGGCCCCATCCGGGCTGAGTGTCAGTTTTGCCAGTTCCAATCCCGCCGTCGCTATGGTGGGTCCGACCACCCTCGCCAGCGGCACATCAACCGCCACCGTGATTATAATGGGAGCGGGAAGCGCCGACATCACCGCGAGCCAGCCCGGCGATCCCAATTTTGGCCCGGCCGTGAACGTGGTGCGGACGCTCACCGTTAACAAGGCGACCGCCCAGGTTGACCTCGTGGGTCTGGCGGCAACGTTTGATGGGACTCCAAAAGTCGTCACCGCCACAACCACGCCAGCCAGTCTCACGGTCAATCTTACGTACGCTTTGGGCGCCGGGACTCCGTCTCCCACCCCTCCAACGAATGCCGGCAGCTATTCAGTGGTCGCAACGATTGCAGACGCCAATTTCCAGGGTTCCGCGACCGATGCCCTGGTGATCGCCAAGGCGCCGCAGACGATCAACTTCGGCGCAATTGCTGGCAAGACCTACGGCGATTTCGAGTTCACCGTGACGGCCACCGCCAGCTCTTCGCTTCCCGTCACGTTTGCGAGCACCACCGCAACCGTGGCAACCGTTACGTCAACGGGGAACGTTACCTTGGTTGCTGGTGGTACGGCCTCCCTTTCAGCTAGCCAGGCAGGCAATGAAAACTACCTCGCGGCGCCGGATGTGTCGCAAACGTTCGCCGTCGCCAAGGCGGCCGCGACGGTCGCAATTGATCCCGGAACGCTGGCGCAGACCTACGACGGAACTTCGCGTGCCGTCACGGCCACCCCGACTCCCGCCGGACTTCCACTCGTTGTCACCTACGATGCGAGTGCTCTGGTGCCGGTTAATGCTGGGCCTTACGCGGTCCTCGCGACGATCAACGACCCCCGCTATCAAGGGACCGCCAGCGGCACTCTGGTTGTCGCCAAGGCGTCGCAGACGATTGCGTTCGTGAATTTTCCGAGCGGCAAGGCGCTCGACGATGCCACATTTACGGCGGTCGCGACGGCCTCCTCCGGCCTGCCGGTGACCTTTGCGAGCTCCACTCCAGGGGTCGCCACGATCAACCCGACCACGGGCGCCGTCTCCTACGTGGGCGTCGGTGTCACCACCATCACGGCGAGCATCGGTGAAAGTACCAATTACCTCGCGGCGATCGATGCGAGTACGACGCTTACGCTCACGCCGAACCTGCAAACGATCGACTTCGCAGTTCTGCCGGCGCGCTCCTACCTCGCCAACGATACGTTTACCGTCTCCGCCACCGCCAAGGGCAAGTCCGGTAACGCGACCGGCCTCGCGGTGGACTTCGTCAGCTCCAACCCGACGATCGCCACCGTCGGCACCACGACCCTTAGCAGCGGCGTTTCCAGCGCGACGGTCTCCGTCCTGGCCGCCGGAACAATCGACGTTATCGCCAGCCAACTGGGCAGTCCCAACTTTGCCCCGGCGGATCCCGTGGTACGCCCGCTCGTCATCAATCCGGCCGCCGCGACGGTCGTCCTCGGCAACCTAACGGCGACCTACGACGGCACGCCGAAGCCCGTCACCGCGACGCCCGCCAACCTGAACATCGTCTTTGCCTACGGCGCCGCCCCCGGTTCTCCCACGCCGCCGATCAACGCTGGCACTTATCCGGTGACCGCCACGGTCCAGGAAGCCAATTACACAGGTAATGCCACCGGCAATCTCGTCATCGCGAAGGCCAATCAGACGATTACCTTCCCGGTGGTCGGTTCGCCGAAGCTGATCAACGCGGGGTCGTTCGGGCTCTCGGCCACGGCGACGTCGAACCTCACGGTCACTTTCACGAGCTCCAACTCCAACGTGGCAACCGTTTCGGGCAACACCGTCACAATCGTGGGCCTTGGCACCACGACGCTGTCGGCGAAGCAGGCGGGCGATACCAATTTCAATCCAGCCGTTGATGCCACCCAGACCCTCACCGTCAACCCGGTTGCTCCCGTTATCGTTAGCGCCCCCGCGGTTGTTCCTACTGCGATCAAGGGCAGTCCGTTCCTCTACGGCCCGATCACCCTCAACGCCTTGTCGGCCCCCGCGACCTTCAGTGCCACCGGGCTGCCGGCTGGGTTGGTCGTCAATACTGCCAACGGCAACATCAGCGGCATCCCCACCGCGGAGGGCACGGCCAGCGTCACCCTGACCGTCACCAACGCCACCAGTTCGGACTCCAAGGCGTTCACCATCGTGGTGCAACCGCCCGCGCCGATCATCACCAGCGATGCCGCGGCCTCGGCCGTGGCGGGCACCCCGTTCGCCTACACGGTCACCGCGTTACCCGCGACCGGCGTGACCTTCGCCGCCAGCGGCGTGCCCGCCTGGTTGACGTTTACGCCCGGCACCGCCGTCCTGGCCGGTACCCCCACGACGGCCGGTAGCGTCACCGTCTCCCTGACGGCATCAAATGCGACCGGCTCGGCCACGTTGCCGCTCATTATCAATACCACCTTGCCGGCCAATGCTCCGGCCTATGTGGGGCCGCTCAATCCTTCCGGCACGGCCGGCACGGCCTTCTCGTTCACCCCGAATTTCGGCACGGGTACGACCACGTATGCCATCACCGGCACGCTGCCGACGGGCTTAATCTTCAGCGCTTCGACCGGCGCGATCACGGGCACGACGCAGCAGCCTGGCACCTTCCCGGTCGTGGTCTCGGCGACCCGCTCGGGGTTGACCGCCACGGCGAACCTCAATCTCACGATCAATCCGGCCGCTACCGCACCGGTCGTCAGCGTGACGGGCGGTAACGTTCGCTCCGCCACGGTAGGGGCTATATTCGGCCCCATCAACATCACCGCAACGCCTGCGGCCACCAGCTTCAATTTCTCCACTTCCGCTGCTTGGGTGACAATTGGCGGCACGGGGACGGCTCCGACTATCACCGGCACGCCGACCATGCCGGGGACCGCTACCGTGGCCATTACCGCCACCAACAGCGCGGGGGCCGGCCCGGCGGCCACCCTCGTCATCACCGTCAATCCCCACCCGCAAGCCCCGGTGGTCACCAGTGCCCCGGCCGTACAGGGTCGGGAGGGGGATGCCTTCACGTATACGCTCGCTGCGACTCCAGCGGGGACGACGACCTATGGGATGACGGGGACGTTGCCCGCGGGCCTCACCTTTGACGGCAACGCCGGCACGGTGATGGGAACCCCGGCGGTCGGTTCGATGGGTTCATACCCCGTTTATTTCGCCGGAACCAATTCCAACGGGATCGGATTCGCCCTCCTCGTGACCATCAACATCGCGCAGCCGCTCACGGTTCCCGTCATCAACAGCAACGGCACCGCGGCCGCGCAGGTCGGCCAGGCCTTTAATTACCAAATCACGGCGACGAACAGTCCGACCTCCTATGGAGCGACCCCGCTACCCGCCGGTCTCACCCTCGACGCCGGAACGGGCGTCATCTCCGGCGTGCCCACGACGGCGACGGGCGCAACCCCGGCCAGTGTCGCTCTCACAGCCGGCAATGCGAACGGGAACGGTAGCCCCAAGACTCTTGCCATCACCATCGCCTCAGCCCCGGCGACCCCGGTGGTGATGAGTGCGTCCACCGCCAATGGCCGCGTCGGCGTGGTGTTTGCCTATCAAATTACCGCCAGTGCAACGCCGACCTCCTACGCCGCGACCGGTCTGCCCCCCGGCCTCTCCGTGAATCCGGCAACCGGAGCCATCTCCGGCACGCCGACTGAGTCCGGAACCGTGGTGGCGAGCCTCCGGGCGGCCAATGCGGCGGGTCTCGGCGCGGCCGCGCCATTCACGATTGCGGTCGCGTCGGCACTGACCGCGCCCTCGATCTCCAGCGCAGCGAGTGTCGTGGGTCAGGTCGGAGTGAGCTTCACGTACCAGATCGTCGCCGCACCGGCGCCGATCACGAGTTATGCCTACACCGGCACGCTTCCGGATGGCCTTTCCTTCAACTCAGCCACGGGCACCATCAGCGGCAGCCCGACCCAGCCGGGACCCTCAATCATTACTGTCACGGCCACTGGCGCCGGGGGTACCAGTAATCCACAGCCGCTGCTTCTCCTGATTAACCCGGCGGCGAATGTCCCGCTGGTCACCAGCGCGGGCATTGCCACCGGCAACGTCGGCGTGAACTTCAGCTACCAGATCCTGGCGACGAACGACCCGCACACTTCGCTCGATGCCGTCAATCTGCCGGCTGGGCTCGCCGTCAATCCGGGCACCGGTGTGATTCAGGGCTCGCCCCTGGCCGTCGGCACGACCGTCGCCAGTCTCGTCGGCACCAATACGGCCGGCACGGGCCCGTCCCGGGATCTGACGATTGTCGTGGCGCCCGCGGTCGCCGCCCCGGAGGTCACCGGTGCGAGCCAGGTTTCCGCCCAGGTGGGGGCAGCGTTCATCTATCAGATCATCGCTACGGGCAACCCCACTTCGTATGAGGTCTTCGGCGCGCCCGCGTGGATGACGTTGAACACCACCACCGGCGCCATTGCCGGCACGCCGACCACGCCGGGTCTGCTGCCGGTCTTCCTCCTCGCCCGCAATACCGCTGGCGCCAGCGCCCCGAAGCTCTTCACGCTCGCGATCGCTCCGTCGGCCAATACGCCGCTCATCACCAGCAGTCGCGGGACCTCGGGCACCGTCGGCACCGGGTTTGCCGCTTACACCATCACCGCTGCTCCCGCCGCCACCTCGTTTGTTGCCGTCGGTTTACCACCCGGGTTAAGTCTCAACGGCAGCACTGGGGTCATCACCGGCACACCCACGGCTTCGGGAGTCTATCCCGTCGGCATCTACGGTAGCAATGCCAGTGGGCAGGGTGCGGCCACGGTCGTGGTCTTCACCATCGAGGCGAGCGTGACGTTCGGCCAATAATCCATAGCGACTGACCCGATCCTTCCATGAAATCCAGCTTCTTCCTTTCGACCCGCGCCTTTCTCACCATGGCCGCCTTGTGGCTCGCTCCGCTCGCGGTGCAGGCCCAGCAGACCCTCACTGCCCCCACCGGCCAGGTGGGGGTGGCCTACAGTTATCAGGTGACTTCCAACGCGACGCCTCCGGTGATTTATGCGGCGACGGGTTTGCCGGCCGGCCTGGGCATCAACACCTCGTCGGGCCTGATTACCGGCACGCCGAGCGCGGCGGGCACGTTCACCGCTTCGGTCTCGATCACCAACTCGGCGAACCTGACCAACTCGGCCAATTACGTCTTCACGATCAATCCGGTGGTCGGCACCTCCGCCATCACCAGCGCGACCACGAAGAGCGGTACGGTCGGCACGGCCTTGTCCTACACCATCACCGGCAGCAACTCGCCCACGAGCTTTAACGTGGGCGCCCTGCCCGCAGGACTCTCGGCCGATACGAAGACCGGAGCCATCACGGGCACCCCCATAGCTTCCGGCCCCACCCTGGTGACGCTGAGCGCGAACAACGCCGGCGGCACCGGGGCGCCAGTCACGCTGACCATCACGATTGCGCCCGCGGCGGCGGCGCCGGTGATCAACAGCGCAGCGACGGCGACCGCCAGCACGAGTTCGGCCTTCAGCTACACGATCACGGCGACCAACACGCCCACGTCGTTCGCGGCGTCCGGGCTGCCGCTGGGTCTGGCGCTGAACGGTTCGACCGGAGTGATCAGCGGCACCGCCACGGTGTCGGGGGTGAACACAGTGACCCTCACGGCCACGGGAGCCGGGGGCACCAGCGCGGCGTTTACCCTCACCCTTACGGTGGGCAGCGTGCCGGTCATCAACAGTGTCGCGACCGCCACCGGCAACGTCAGTTCTTTTTACTCCTATGCGATCACGGCGACCAATACGCCGACGAGTTATAACGTTGGCGCCTTGCCGGCGGGCATCACCGCCAGCACTTCGACCGGGGTCATCAGTGGGGTGCCGACGACGACCGGTGTCACGTCAGTGAGCCTGAGTGCGAACAACGCCACGGGCACCGGTCCCGCCATTACGCTGGTGATCACCATCAACGCGGCGGTTCCCGGCGGTGGCGGTGGCGGTGGTGGTGGCGGTGGCGGCGGTGGCTTTATTCCGCCCACCTCAATACCTCCGACCATTACGGCGCAGCCGGTGAGCCAGTCGGTCGCCGAAAGGGCTGCCGTTACCTATGCGGTGTCTGCCACCGGCGCCGGCCTCAACTTCCAATGGAGTAAGAATGGGAGTGTCATCGCGGGTGCTCAGGCGGCGAGTTATTCCATTGCCAGCGTCGCCGCCGGCGATGCCGGCACGTACACGGTGTACGTTTCCAACACTGCCGGCGCGGTCACGAGTGCCGCGGCGACGCTGACGGTTACCCCGGTCGTCGCGCCTGCCATCACGACTGCGCCGGTGGCGGCGTCGGTCGTGGCGGGCGGTTCCGCCAGCTTCTCGGTGGTCGCTTCGGGCACGGCCCCCTTCACCTATCAATGGCGCAAGAACGGCACGGTCATTGCGGGCGCGACCGGCGCGACCTTCAGCCTCTCCGGCGTGACCTCGGCCTCGGCCGGAACGTACACGGTGGTCGTGACCAACAGCGCGGGCAGCGTCACCTCCAGCTCGGCGGCGCTGACCGTGACCGCGGCAACCTTCGGCGGAACCTACCTCGGCTCGTTCGCCAACAACGGCGGCTCGTTCGGCCTGCTCGTGCGGTCCGACCGCACCGGCGTGTTCCTCGGTTACGCCAGCGCGGCCAAGCTCGCGCTCTTCAGCCGCGACATCGTCGTCGGGGCTGATGGCCGGTTCTCCGTGACACAGCGGGGCGGGGCGGCGGAAACGCCGATCGGTGAACGGCCGACCGCGGCTGCCGCCGGTGACATTACGATTAGCGGCACGGTGGCCGCCGATGGCGCGGTCTCCGGTGCGGTGTCGGAACTCAACCTTGCCTTCTCCGCAGCGGCTCCGGCCAGTGCGGGGTCGACCTCCTCGGTGGCGGGCTTCTACCAGGCCGGCGCCGCCGGCAGCTCGGACCAAAGTCTCGCTCTGGTCAGCCCGGCGGGCGAAGCCCTCGTGGTTAATATCTCCGGGACCACGGCCGACGGTGGCCGCGGTACGGTCACCGCCGCCGGTGCCGTCAGCGTGACGACCGCCGCCAACGCCAAGGTCACGGGGGTGATTTCCGCCGCCTCCGGCACGATCACGGCGACCGCGACCTCCGCGGGTGGCACGACGAGCTTTGCCGGCGCGAATAACGACGCGCGCACTGACTCGGAAAAGCTCATCAACATCTCGACGCGCAGCCGCACGGGCACCGCGACGGACACGCTCATCGCCGGATTCATCATCAATGGCACGACCTCGAAGCCCGTCCTGGTTCGCGCCATCGGTCCGACCTTGGCGTCCTTTGGAGTCGGCGGCCAGTTGAGCGCGGCCCGCCTCGAAATCTTCCGGGGCCAGACCTCGCTTGCGGTCGGCACCGATTGGGGTTCGGCAGGCAATGCCTCCGCTGTGGCCGCGACTGCCAACCGGGTCGGCGCCTTCGCGTTGCCCGCCAACAGTCGTGATGCGGCGCTGATGCTCGATCTGACGCCTGGTGACTACACCGCCGTGGTGACGGGACAGGGTGGGGCCAGTGGCGTGGCGCTGGTGGAAGTTTACGATGCGACCGTCGGAGCCATTCCGAAGACGCAGCGCGTGGTCAACATTGCCACGCGCGCCACCGCGGGCGCCGGGGACAACACCTTGATCGCGGGCTTTGTGGTGGATGGCGCGGTGCCGAAGCGCGTGCTCATCCGTGGCGTCGGCCCCGGCCTGAGCCAATTTGGTGTCACGGGAGTGCTGGCCCGGCCGCAATTGTCGGTGATGGCGGGTTCGACCGTGCTGGCGCAGAACGCCGGCGTCTCGACCTCGGCGGACGCCGCCGCGATCGCGGCCGCGTCGGCCCAGGTGGGAGCTTTCGCCCTTCCCGCGAACAGCCAGGACGCCGCCGTGCTCATCAACCTCGCGCCCGGCGCCTACACGGCCCAAATCACGGGCGCCGGGGCGACCACCGGTGTCGCGCTCATCGAGGTGTACGAGGTTCCCTGATTTGACGATCTGATCTTGCCGGCCGGTATCGCGATACCGGTTCCCTTTGACGGATTACTTGGTCCCGGGGCCTCGGCTCCGGGACTAAGTATTTTACGCAGGGGAGAGCTGGGGTCTTGCGCCAGATGAGTCCGTCCGTTTCTTGCTGGCGCTTTCTTTTCGATTTTTTGTCTTTTCGATTTTACTGCGTCGTCACGGGTCAGGTGCGAGCTGCCTCCCTGTCTTGGATCGCGCGCGACGGATGCGCCGTCAGTCGGTGGATTTGAGCGCGGGGGAAAGCGTTCTCCTTCCGGCGCCTGCCGTCGGCAGGAACTGCCGCGGGGGTTCACCCTCGCCGCCACGGCGTCATCGAGTCTCCCGGTCAGCTACGCGAGTTCCAACTCCGGGGTCGCGACCGTGACGGGCAGCGGGGTGACGATCGTCGGCCCCGGCACCACCACACTCACGGCCCGGCAGGAAGGGGGCGCCAACTTCGGCGCGGCGGTCGAGGTGATGCGTACGCTCGTCGTCAATCCGATCGCTCCGGTTTTTGCCACCGCACCGGCGACGGTGCCGACTGCGATCCGGGACGGCTCCTTCACCTACGGGCCGATCACCCTCACCGCCCGCTCACTGCCCGCGACCTTTGGCGTCACCGGACTTCCTCCGGGTTTGTCGTTCCTCAGCGGAAGCAGCTTGGGCTCGGGAGGGAGCGACCTGTTCTATCTTGCGGGCACGCCCACCGCGGAGGGAACCTTCAACGCCACCGTTACGGCCACCAATGTCACGGGCACGGCGACGAAGACCATCGCCCTCGTGGTCAATCCGAAAGCCCCCGTAATCACGAGCAGCGCCGCTGCGTCCGCCGTGGCTGGTTCCCCCTTTAGCTATACGGTGACCGTCTTGCCCGCGACCGGAGTGACCTTCTCCGCGGCGGACCTGCCCGCTTGGCTGAGCTTCAACGCGGCGACCGGGTTGCTTTCCGGCACGCCGCCGGAGGCCTCCCCCAGCGTGGTACGCCTTTCGGCCACCAACGTGACCGGCGCTGCCACCCTTCCGCTCTTCATCACCACCACGTATCCGGCCAACGCTCCGGTTTACTCCGGTCCGGGCTTCGCGTCGGGCACCGTGGGTGCCGCGTTTTCCTTTACGCCCAACTTCGGCTCCGGCCCGACCACCTATGCCCTCCTCGGCAGCCCGCTGCCGACGGGGCTCACCTTCAGCACCGCGACGGGAGCCGTCACGGGAATACCCCAGCAGTTCGGCTATTATCGGCTCCGTATCGCGGCGACGCGCGCGGGCCTCACGGCGTCCGCCGGAGTGGATATCGGCATCAACCCGGCGGTGGCCGCGCCTTATCCCAACGCTTCCGGCGGCATGGTTCACTCCGCCAGTTCCGGCACCGCCTTTGGTCCGATCACGTTGTCCGCCACCACCTCCGCAGGACCCTTCGGGGCCCCTCCCCCGTCCCCCACCTTCACAATCGGCACCCTGCCCCCTGCCTGACGGTAGGGGGAACCGCCTCCGCCCCGACGATCGTGGGCGTCCCCACGCTCTGGGGAACTTATAAAGTAGCGATCTCGGCGAGCAATTCTGTCGGAACGGGTCCGGAAGGAACCCTGGTGATTACCGTGGCACCCCATCCCCAGGCTCCGGTGATTAGCTCGGCTCCGTCGGTCGCGGGTCGGGTGGGGGAATCCCTGCTCTACAACCTTGACGCCTCGCCGGTCGCGACGGCCTGGAGCATGCGCGGCCCGCTGCCCGCCGGCTTGGGGTTTGATACCTCCTCCGGCAAAATCAGCGGAATTCCGACGACCGCGACGGATGGGGCGGACTTCATCATTGCGTTGGCGGCCCATAACAACGGCGGCTCCAGCCGGCCGGGAGTCCTGTCCCTCCGGATCGGGACTCCGCCCGCGGCGCCGGAGATCACCGGTTGGTTTCACCACAATTTGCGGGTGGGCAATCCGTTTTCGTATCAGCTGCGGGCCTCCGCATCGCCGACTTCGTTTGTTGCCACCGGTCTGCCGCCGGGCTTGTCGTTTGACCCCGTGACCGGCTGGATCACCGGCACGCCCACACAGGCGGGCGACTTTACGGCGAGCGTGCGGGCGCGGAATATCCGAGGAATGACTACGGTTAGATGGAAGTTTTCCGTGCTGCCCCGGCCTTCCCCTGACATCTATTTTTTTGGCACCACCCAGGCCTTTAGCGGCCGGGTCGGCGAGGCGTTTCCCCGATCCACCGTCAAGGACTATGAAGGGAAGGCCACGTCGTTCATCGCTCGGGGCCTGCCGCCGGGTCTGAGTCTCGATCCTGCCGCTGCGGTCATCTCCGGCACCCCAACCGCCTCGGGCACCTACAAGGTCTTCCTCAATGGGGTCAATGAGAACGGTCCGGGATGGCCCCTTTGGGTCGTCTTCTCCATCGATCCGAATGTGACCTTTGGACCGTGATGCGGCGCCACCGGCCCGTGGCTGCAGCAGGGCCCGGCGTCCTGTGTGCGCCGCTCCTGCGCTGCTCCGGAATCGCCCGCGACCTCAGGTCGGGGGTGGTCGTGATGGCCGGTCGTCCCCCTCCGCGGTCCGCGATGCCGCCGTGCGGTCGCGGGAAACTTGGCGCCGAAGGCAAGCTCTATTTCTGCCCGATTTTGGATCTCGGAGTTGCCTCCGACAACGAATTGCACTGTCTCTCTTGTCCGCCCCACCCCGGGCGCCCAATTCCCACTCGTATGTCGACCCTTCAGATGTCGGAGAATTTCCCTGTCCACTTCCTCCGCGGCAGGCTCGCGGTGGGCGCTCGCGTTTGGAGCGCAGCCCTTGAGCCGTCGTTGATTTTCCGGCCGGTATCCCGTCGCCGCGCCTCCGGACCCGGCCTGACCGGAAACCTGCCCGCCCACGCGAAGTGGAAAGGCAACGGCTGTAGCAGTAAGTGTGATTCGCGCGCCCTCACCCCGGCTCCGCTTAGCCTCAAAATCTTTTTGATCATGAAATCATCCCGCTTCCTCCCTTGTCTGGTCGCCGCCCTGGCGGTGTTCATGCCGTGGACCGTGCTTGCGCAATCCGCGCCAACGATCTCCGCCCAACCCGTGGCCGCGGCTGTTGTCCCGGCCGGGGGCACCCTCAACTTACAGGTGACGGCGGCCGGCACGTCGCCGCTGACCTACCAATGGCGCAAGGGGACCTCAAACCTTCCGGGCGCCACCAATGCCAGCTACACCAAGACGGGCTTCGCGGTGGCCGATGCCGGCACCTACGATGTCGTGGTCACGGCCAACGCCGTTTCGACCACCAGCTCTTCCGCCGCGGTCACGCTCGCCCCGGCGGGTGGCACGCTGGTCTCGGATCCCAATTTTGTGCGACCGGACTTCAAGCAGGACGCGTTTGCCGGTCGCGTGACGGTCGATTCCACGGGTCGGGTCTACGCGACCTGGACCAACGGCAACTTCATCTCGGGCCTGGGCAACCAGCAGCGCGGTGCGGTCATCCGCCTTAACGCCGACGGCACGCTCGACAACACCTTCCACCTTGGCGCGGCGCTGGTCGATGCCTGGGCGATCTCCCTGCAGGCCGACGGTCGCATTCTGGTCGGTGGCATCGCCAGCAACGAAAGCGGCGAGACCGGATATGCCCTGCCACGCGTCTTCCGCTTCAACCCGGATGGCACCCGCGATCAGAGCTACCAATCGCCGCATTTCACGTCGGTGCCGCGGTTCATGACCCTGCAGTCCGACGGGCGCCTCCTCGTGGTGCCGAGTTCCAATACCAGTGCCAACGGTGGCATCCCCGTGATGGCGCGGCTCAATGCCGATGGCTCCCTCGACTCCACCTTCGCCCAACCGACCCTTAATGCCGGCGGCTCAATCTTCCTGCCTCCGGTGGTGGATGGTGCCGGCAACATTTATGTCGGTGGGATCTTCAATACGATCAACGGTGCCGGCCGGCCCGCCTTGGCCCGCCTGCTGCCGACCGGTGCGCTCGACCCCGGCTGGGTCCCAAACGGCTTTACCCTGGCCGGCACCGGGCAGATTCGGGGGCTGGGCCTGCAGACGCAGGGAGCCAACGCCGGCAAACTTCTCGTGGCGGGCGGCAGCCTCACCGTCGCGGGCTCGGCGGCCCCCACGGCCAACCGGCCGGTGATCCGGCTGCTGAGCAACGGCGCCCTCGACTCGTCCTTCACGTTGGTGACGCAGGCCGATGCCGGCATGGTGCCGCGCCCGCGCCTCCTCAACGTGCTGCCGGATGATCGATTCTATGTGGTGGGCGCGACGGTCGCCCGCTTCCTCGCCGACGGCGTCGTCGATTCCAGCTATACGCACCCCGCTTTTTCCACCGAGTTCTTCTGGATGGATACGATGGCCGACGGCCGCGTGGTGGTGCCGCCCGAAGCGGGGTCGACCATCAACGGCAACGCGGCGCCCAGCCTGGTGCGGTTAACCGCGACGGGCGCCGTCGATTCCGCTTTCACCGCGGGTGCCTTCAACCGTGAGATCTATCCGGGCCGCTTCGCGGCGGTGGCGGACAGCAAGGTGCTCACGTGGGGCAATTTCGATCGGGTGAAAGGGGTCTCCCGTCCTGGTATCGTACGTTTGAATCCCACTGGTGCGATCGACAACTCCTTCAACGTGTCGGGCGTGACCAACCTGCGCTACGTCGCGTTTGCGGAGGTCGGGTCCGATGGGAGCATCCTGGCCAGCACACGCACCGGGATCAATCCTGCGGCCCTCACCTCGGGCGTGGTGCGCCTGCAGGCCAACGGCGCCATCGACCCCACGTTTGCCCTCGATGCCACGCTCGCGGGCAGGGTGGACGGCATGGAGGTCAAACTCCTCCCGGACAACCAGGTCGCGGTCTGGTCGCTCACCCCGCAGGGCATGATCTCCGACAGTAACTTCCTGCGCCGCCTGGGCCCGAACGGCACCATCGATCCCTCGTTCGCGCCGAGTGGCACGGGGGACTTTGGGGCGGTGTACCGCGCCGGGACCGGTGCGATCACGTCGCTTACGCTCGGCGCCTTCCGGGTGCTCGCGATCGACAGCGTGGGCCGGCTCATCGCCCGCGGCACCACCGGCGCCTATCCTGCCGGTGCCGGCACGCTCAGTTACACCTTGCTCCGCTTCAATGCCAACGGCGCGCTCGATCCGACGTTCACTGCGCCCTTGGTGGCGTGGTCCACCAGCGTGACGTTTCCCACCGTCACCGACGCGCAGACCAACGGCGGAGCGCCGGGCCAGATTACCGCCAACGTGGTTTTTGGCGCCCCGTTTACCGGGGCCACCCCCCTGGCCGACGGCAAGATGCTCGTCTACGGCATGTTTGCCACGCTGGGTGGCCAACCGACCCCCGGACTAGCCCGGCTTACCAGTACCGGAACGGTTGATACGACGTTCTCCGTCGGCAGCGGCGCGCAACTGCGCTACCACGCTGGGCGCAGCGCCCAGGTGGAAGGCGTGACGGTCGCCGCGGACGGCAAACTCTGGGTCACCGGAGCGTTTGACACGTTCAACGGCGTCGCCGCTCCCGGCCTCGTGCGCCTCAACGCCGATGGTTCGGTCGATCTCGGTTTTGCGACGGATATCGCCTATCGCCCCTACCTGGGTGGCCTCACCCAGGTAAGCTTCGCGCCGAACGGCACCCTGTATGTCGGCGGCACGTATGCGCGCGCCGGCGACACCTTTCCCTCGGCCTTCCAGGCGCTGATCAGCGTGCCGGTTTTGTCGCAGATGTTTTTTGGGGCCGATGACTTCAATTCCGGTTCGGATGCGAAGTGGGCCTATTTCTTCCGGCTGGCGGGCGCCGCGGGCAATGGCAACCTGGCGTTCACCAACCAGCGGCTCGATTTCAGCAAGGGTGCCGGCGCCGGCAGCTACTTCCTCGGCTGGGACGGCACGCCGGGTGATCCTTCCGGGGATCGCAACTCGGCCAGCTATAGCGCCAGTTGGCACACCGATCTTCGCGTGACCAATACCGCCGCCGTCAGCGCCAACGAATTCTCCACGGTCGGCTTCGAGGTGGCCGCCAACAACGGGCAATATGTCGGCGTGATGCTGGAGTACTTCGCGGGCACGCCCTTTCTCCGGTCGGAACTCAAGGACAAGAACAACGTCATCACGCCCCTGCAGGTGCCCGCGACCGGAACGGGCGATGTCTGGTTGCGCCTCTCGTGGGACACCGCGAATCAAGTCCTGCGCACGTGGTACAGCTACGACGGGGTGAACTTTGTTTCCCTTGCGATTTACGATCCGGTCAACAGCTGGACCAGCGGAGCCGTGAACAGCGGGTTCCATTTCGAGATTTTCGGCAACAGCAACGCGGCGAGCGCCATCGTCGGCGGTGCGATGTACGCCGACAACTTCAGCATCAATGCCCCGCCGGTCATCGGCACGCAGCCGGTCGCCTCCCTGTCGGTGACTGCGGGCGGATCGATCGTCCTCTCCGTCACCGCCAGCGGACCCTCGCCCCTGGCCTACCAGTGGCGCAAGGGTGGCTTCGCGATTGCCGGTGCCACGTCCGCCAATCTCACCATTCCCAACGCGACCGTCAGCGACGCCGGCACCTACGATGTGGTGGTGATCACTCCGGCGGGATCCACCACCTCCCGCCCGGCACATGTTGGAGTGGCGCCGACTTCCTATCCGGGCCAAATCGCCGCCGACCCGACTTGGGATCCCAATCCGCTCACGATCTCCACCCGCACTTTCGCCGCGGTGAAACTGCCTGGTGGTAAATACCTCGTCGGTGGCGAATCCGTTCGGTGGGACAACCAACCCCGCACCGCGCTCGCCCGTCTCAATGCTGATCTCACGCTCGATAACACTTGGACGCCCCCGCTCATCAACGGCGTCATTTACGCCCTCGCCCTCGCGCCCGATGGCACCGTTTACTTCGGCGGGGATTTCACCGCGGTCGATGGCCACCTCCGGTCCGGCCTCGCCCGCCTCCTCGGCCCCAATCTCGTCCACGATCTCACGTGGCGTTCCGGCGAGTCGCTCCCCTCCGTCGCGCCGACCCAAGTCTCCGCGCTCGCCGTGCAGGATAACAACCAGGTCCTCGTCGCCCGCCAGTGCTTCGTCGCCGGCAACATCACCGGAACCAATGTCCTCCGCCGCCTCAATCTCGATGGCGCGGTCGATTCCACGTTCTCGGTCAATATCACGCTCTCCGCTGGCTCGCGCCTCCACTCGCTCATGGCCGAGCCCGGCGCGAATCCCGCCATCGCCTTCGCCGGCAGCTTCAGCGCCGTCAATGGCACCGCCCGCGGCGGCGTGGCCCGCATCGATGCCACCGGGGCCACGCTCGACCCCGGCTTCGGCGGCACCGGCGGCAACAGCTCGGTCAATTTCCTCACTCGCCTGTCCGACGGCCGCTACGTCGTCGGTGGCAACTTCACCACGTTCAACGGCCTTGCGCGCAACCGCGTCGCCGTCCTCACCGCCGCGACTGGTACGGTCGATCCCACGTTTGCTCCCATCCTCACCGGCACCACCATCGGCCAGGCTCACGGTGCCACCGTCCTGAGTGATGGCCGCATTCTCGTCTTCGGCAATTTCACCCTTTACGCCGGCAACAACACCGCCGGCTTCGTGCGACTCAACGGCACCACCGGTGCGTTCGACTCGGCCCTCACGGTCGGGGCCGGCGCCCAGGCCGGTGGTTTCAACATTTCCGGCGCCGGGCGTAACCTCTTCGCTTACACGCTCGCCGGCGACCAAGTCGCGCTGATCGGCACGTTTAACCAACTCCTCGGCCAGCGCCGCGTCGCCGTCGCCATCATCAATGCCGGCGTCTCGAATGCCGACGCCTCCGATCCCACCAAGACGCTCGCCGCCGTCCCCGCCACGCTCGCGCTCCGTCCCGCCTTCACCGGCGCCGCTTTCCTCGAAAAAAATGGCCAGCTCACGGTGTTCGGGTCCGCCGATATTGCCGGCAGCACGCCCGGCCTCGGTCAGATCCTCCGCGTCAACCCCAACGGCAGCCTCGATCCCACCTTCCCCGGCGGCGTCGGCTTCGGACTCAACGGTCTCTCCACCTTCGGCATCTATCGCGCCACTCGTCAGGGCGACGGCAAGTATGTCGCCATTGGCGACTTTGGCTCGTACAACGGCGTGACCGCCAATCGCCTCGTGCGCCTCAACCCGAATGGTTCGATCGACTCATCGTTCAATGTCGGCACCGGCCCCAGCAATTTCATCGTGACGCCCCTCGCCCTCGCCAACGGCCGCGTGGTCCTCTTTGGCTCCTTCGGTTCCGGTTTCACCTACAACGGGACCACCGTCACGGGCAATATTCTCCGGCTCAATGCCGACGGCTCGCGCGACACGACCTTCAACGGCGTCGTCCAGGGTTTCAACGCGGCCCCCGCCTTCGTCCTGGAGAACCCGAACCATGAAGATCCGGCCGAGGCCGACGGCATCCTCGTGGCGGGTCCGTTTACCACTTACAACAACGTTCCCGTCCCCGGCCTCGTGGCGCTCAAGTCCGACGGCAGTATCGACCCCGCGTTCACGTACGGCGGGGTTGGCCCGGCCGGTGGCAGCATCACGGGCATGACGCTGCTCGCCGCCGATCGGCTGGCACTCTTCGGCAGCTTCACCAGCTTCAATGGGGTCGCGGTCAATCATCTCGCGATCCTCAAGGGCGATCCCCTGGTGCTCGATCCCGCGTTCACCGCGCCTTCCGCGGTCGATGCGTCCGTCAACCAGATCATCGCGCAGGAGGACGGAAAATTTATCGTGGTTGGGGATTTCTCCAGCGGTCCCGCCCTGCGCCTCACTGCCGCCGGCGCGGTCGATTCGTCCTTTGGGCTCCGCGGTCTTACCAACTTTCCCGGTGGTGGAGTCGGCGCGCGCTTCATCCTCGCCGACGACGGTTCACTCTACCTGCACAATACGATGGTCAGCCTCGACTACGGTCCGGCCCGCGGTCTGGCCCGGTTCCGGGGTGCCGTCACGCCTCCGACGATCGCCGTGGGGCCGGCCACGGGCACCCTCCAACTCGGCGTCAACAATGTCCTGTCGGTTCGCGCCGCCGGCACCGCGCCCTACACTTACCAATGGAGCAACGGTGCGGGTCCGATCAGCGGAGCCACTGACTCAGTGCTGGTGATTCCCAACGCCACCGCGGGTGATGCCGGCAGCTACACCGTCGCCGTCACCGGCCCCGGCGGTTCGATCACCAGCGCCGCGGCCGTGCTCAATGTGGTCACCACCGTGGCGATTCAGGATCAACCGATCAGTCGACGCGCGACGGCCGGGGCCAAAGTGCTCTTCCGCGTTTCCGCCACGACCACCGTCGGCGGAGCGACCCTCACGTACCAGTGGCGCAAGGACGGGGCACCGATCTCTGGCGCCACCGCGGCCGACCTCACCCTCATGGGCGTTTCGGCCGGCGATGCGGGCACCTACTCGGTCGTGGTCGGGGACGGCTCGGGTACGATCACGAGTGCCAACGCGGTGCTGACGGTTCTGCCCGCCGACCCGGTGCTCTGGCAGCAATTCACGGAGTGGTCGTCCGAGCAGGCCCCGTCCCGCACGATTCACGACGGCGCGGGCAAGGTCTACGTGCCGTGGTCGGTCTACGACCGCAACCCCGACATGGTGGCGGGCCGGGTCGTCGGCGCGCTGGCTCGTTTCAACGAGGCGGAGGGTTCGCTCGACTCCACCTTCAAGCTCGACCGGCGGTATCGCCGCGCTGCCCACGCCGCCGTGCAGCCCGATGGCAGGGTCCTCGTGGCCGTGACCGCGGGCGACAGCGACACCGTGATCCGGGTCTCGAGTAACGGCGCGCTCGACGCGACCTACAACGCTCCGCTCTTCGCGCGCGGCATCCGCTTCATCACGCGCCAGGGCGACGGCAAGGTGCTCGTGGCGAGCGTCGGCGAGGTTGATCCCAACGCCCCCGGCGGCGCACTCGGCGCGGCCGCGCCCGGTGTCTACCGGCTCAATGCCGACGGCAGCCTCGATGGCGGTTTCACCGTCGCGGCGCTTAATTCCTACGGTGTCATCTTCGGGGCGCCTGAACTCGACGGCGCGGGTCGCATCTACCTCGCGGGCGGGTTCAACACGATCAACGGAGTTTCGCGCGCGAGCATGGCGCGTCTCAACGCCAACGGCACGCTGGATACCGCGTACGCCAATCCGGCCGACCCGGCCTCGCTGCCGGCCGGCTTTATCACCAGCCAGGTGCGCGGCGTGTCGTTCCAGAGCGATGGGCGCGCCATTTTTGTCGGTGGCTTCCGCTACACGGGTCGGGGTACGTCGGGAGACCAAATCATGGCGGTCCGCTTTTCCACCGCCGGTGCCCTCGACGCCACCTTCGGCATGCCGCTGCGCAGTCAGCTCGGTCTCGGCCCCAACGGAGTCCGTCTACGCTACCTCGTGTTGCAGTCCGACGACAAGATTGTCGCCGTGAGCGATCGGCTGGTGCGGCTTAACGCCGATGGCACGGTGGACTCCTCCTTCGTGAGCCGGGCCTTCGGCAAGGAAACTTTCTGGGTCTCCAAGGGCTCCGACGGCCGCTTCTATGTGCCGGACGTCAACACCGTCGCCGGGCAGTCGATCACGCAGCCGCTATGGGGCAACGGCATCGCCTGCTTTGCGCCCGGCGGGGTGCTCGAACAGTCCTTCCAGACGGGCGGCTGGGGTCGCAGTGCCTTGGTCGATGACGGCGTGGTCCTCAGCGATGGCCGGGTATGGGTCGCCGGCAACTTCAACCGCTATGGGGCCCGCGTCGTGCCGGGTCTCGCGCAATTTGCGGCCAATGGCTCGCTCGCGCCCAACCAGCCTGCCTCCACCAGCACGATGACGGCTGCGGTCGCGACCGCCGCGGGCAACGACAAGATTTTCGCGGTGGTGCGGATTTCCGAAAACGTGGGCGAGGTATCCACCCCGGCGCTCACGCGCCTCAATGCCGACGCCACCGCGGACGGCACCTTTGCGGCGGTTTTGCCGGCGGGATACTCGCTCGGTTCGGCCCGACTCTTTGCCGCGCCCGGCGGCAAGGTCATCCTGGCCCAGAACAACATTACGCCGGAAGCTGCGGTCAACGGTTCCGCCGGCGACGCCCTCGTGCGCCTCAATGCCAACGGTTCCCGCGACCCGGCGTTCAATCCGACAGCCTCGTCGTTCGCCGTGGTCGAGCGTGGCGCCGGCAATGTAATCACAATGATTCGCACGGGCGGCGTCGGGGTGGGGCAGGTGCTCACGGATGGCCGCAGCATCATCGGGATCGTCGGCGTCGACGGCTCCTTCCGCGTCCAGCGCCTGCTGGACAACGGTTCCGTGGATACGAGCTTTGCCGCGCCTTCCTTTGGCACGGTGACGCCCAGCGTTGGCTTCACCTCGAATATCACCGATCCGCTGAATCCGACGGCCCCGCCGACCCAATATAACCTGAGCATTTACGACGGTGGGGAGTTGCTGCGGGCCACGCATCAGATCGCGGATGGTCGCGTCTATGTCGGCGGCCGCTTCGCGCTCGCCGGTTCGCCGCGCGGCCTGGTCCGCCTGCAAGCCAACGGCACGCTCGACGCGACGTTCACGGGCGCAGGGATCGCCTACGCCAAGACCGATGCCGGGCCTTATGTGACCTCGATCACTTCGGACAGTCTCGGCCGGGTTTACGTGGCAGGTCGCTTCGACTCGTTCAACGGACATGCCGTGCCCGCCGGCCTCTTCCGCCTGAACCCGGACGGCAGTTTCGACGCGGGTTGGATTTCACCCCTTGCCGTGTTCGACGCGCCTCGCGCCGAGGCCCGCCTCGTGGTGGTGGGAGCAAAACTCTACGCCTTCGGCACGGTCGCGCTCGCCGGCGACACGCTCCCGGTGGCCTATCGCGCGGTCGACATTCCGCCGCCGCCGTCGATCACGACGTCGCCCGTCGCCGCGACCGCGGTCGCCGGTGGCTCCGCCTCCTTCACCGTGGTGGCGGGCGGTCCGGGGCCCTTCACCTACCAATGGCTGAAGAACACGACTCCCCTCGGCGGCGCCACCCAAGCGACCCTCACCTTGGGAACCGTGAGCGCCGCCGACAATGCGGACTACGCCGTGGTCGTCTCCGGCCCCGGCGGATCGACCACGACCGCGCCGGTGGCGTTCGCACTCACGGTCGCACCGAGCTTCACCGTCCATCCGCGTTCCCTGAGCGTGGTGCTGGGCGAGAGTTTCTCGCTGAGCGGCAAGTTGGCGGGCACCCCGCCTTTCACCTACCAGTGGAAGCACGGCAACACGGATATTCCGGGCGCCACCAATGCCACTTATGCCGTGGCGGTGGCGGTCGCGGGTGATGCCGGCAGCTATACGCTGGTCGGAACCAATCCGGCCGGGAACGCCACTTCCAATCCGGCCGATATTGCCTTCATCACTGCCGGCGTCGCGGCCGGTACCCACGCCGTCGTCGGGACCGGCTACGTCGCCGGCGGTACGGTTACGATCACCAACACCCTTGGCTTTACCGGAACCGCGTCGTCGCTCGGCTGGGACTTGTTGCTCCCCCCGGGCTGGAGTTTTGCCTCGGACGGCGGCTCCGCCGGGGAAACCAAACCCAATGTGGGCGACACCGGCACCCTGGGTTGGGCGTGGAACACCCCGCAGACCGGCCCGGTGACGTTTACCTACACGCTCAATGTGCCGGCGGGTCAGACGGGTGATCAGTCACTCATTGCCATCGCGATTGTCCGCCCGGGTGCGCTGCAAGTGCTCGCCAAGCCCGACCCGCTCGTGGTGCACCAGGTGGCGGCGCACGATGCCGACACCGATCACAACTTCCGGATCAGCCTCCTGGAACTCACCCGCATGATCGAATTGTACAACGCCCGCAACGGCACCACCCGCACGGGTTGCTACAAGGTGGATGTGGCCGGCGAGGACGGTTTCAACCCCGAACCCACCCGGGCCAGCAGCGCCGTGGTCACGCTGACGCGTTACCACAGCGCCGACTCCGATCGAAACGGCAAGATCAGCCTGCTCGAACTGACCCGCGTGATCGAACTCTATAACACCCGCAGCGGCACCATCCGCACCGGCGCCTATCACGCCCAGGGTGGCACCGAGGACGGTTTCGCCCCGGGGCCGTAAGACCAATCGCCTTTGGGTTTTAGATTTTGGGTAGGGCGCGGACTCCGTTCCGCGCCGGGGGCACCGACCGAGTTTCATCACGATCCTGCGGCGGCGAAGGGCCCCGCCTCCCTACCCCGGCGTCGCCGATGGAAAGTTCAAATGAAATGGTATGTTGGTATGAAAGCGGTAAACCGAGACCAGAGACCAGCGGGTGATCGATCATCGATCGTCCGCTCTGCTGCCGGGCGGGGTGGGTGTTTCGTGGTGCGGCGGTGAGTCCTCTCGCCGCCGCACTCGCCCAAGCCCGCGCCGGGCTGGCGTCCAGGCGGGAATTCGATCATGGTCCCTGCGCATGGCTTCGGTGCGGTCAGGTTCCCTGTTTCACTTTCCGGGTGGCGTCGTGGCGCGCCTGGGGGGACGCCGTGGCGCCGCAATCTCGATGATCCGGTGGACGCTCATAACGCTCCTGTTGGCCGTCGGCTCCGTGGCCCGGGCGTACGATTTTACCACCAATCTGACGACCCAACTGCCGATCAAGTGGCCCGCCGGATCGGTCACCCTGCAACTCAAGGTCGATGCCGTCACCGTGCTGCCCGGCGATGGTTCGACCCGGGAGACCTCCATCCAGGGTGCGGCCGAGATTTGGAACACCTGCCTCGGAGCGGTGCAGTTCGCCCCCCGGATGCTCAACGTGGGCAATGCCGGCTACGCCAACGGCCGCTCCGAAGTGGTCTTTGCGCCCACCATGTTCGGCCAGGCGTTCGATGCGCGCACCCTCGCCGTCACCTTCCTACGTTCCAACGGCAACGCCGCGACGGAACGCGACGTGATCTTCAACTCCAATCTCTCCTGGGATTCCTACCGGGGGTCGCTGGCCACCCACGGCGGCGGATGGGACATCCAGCGGGTCGCGATCCATGAGTTGGGCCACGTGCTCGGCCTCGACCATCCCGATCAGGCGACGCCTCCCCAGACCGTGGCCGCCATCATGAACAGCATCGTCAGCGACACGACCCTGCCGACCGCCGATGACATCTCGGGGGTGCAGGTCCTCTACGGCCCGCCGGGGGTGCCCGCGAACGACCTCTTTAGCCAGGCGGCCGAGCTGGTGCTGGCCAACCACGCGGCCCGGGCGACCGGTTACAATACCAACGCCACCAAGGAGGCGGGCGAGCCCCCTCACGCGGGCAATGTCGGTGGGCGATCGATTTGGTGGAAATGGACGGCGCCGGCGAACGGCACGGTGAGCCTCTCGACGCAGGGCAGCATTTTCGACACGACCCTCGGAGTCTACCGCGGAACCGCCCTGGCTTCGCTCGTGGGGGTCGCGGCCAACGACGATCTGCAGGCCAGGGTGATTCAGTACAGCACCGTGTCGTTCAGCGCGAGCGGCGCCACGACCTACCATTTCGCGGTCGACGGTTTCGACGGGGATACGGGCCAGGTCGTGCTTAACCTCGGGTTCACGCCGGACCCGGTCACGGCGCCGGTGATTCTTTCGCCACCGAGCAGCCAGACCGTGCCCCTCGGGACTGCCGTCACTCTGGTCGTCTCCGCCACCGGAGTGCCTGTTCCCACCTATCAATGGCGCAAGGAGGGCGTGCCGCTTCCGGGGGCCACGAATTCCAGCCTCGTCTTCAACAGCGTGGCGACGGCTGACGCCGGCCAGTACACTGTGGCCATGGCCAATACCGGCGGCAGCGTGATCTCTGGCGCCGCCGTGCTGGCGGTCGTCGACGTTCGGGCCACCCAGGCCGTCGCGGGCACCGGCTACCTCGCCGGTGGCAACGTCACCCTCATCCAGTCGATCACCTATGCCGGTCCCTGCACGGGCCTCGACTGGCGGATGCTTCCCCCCGCGGGCTGGAGCTACCTCGCGGGGGGCGGGGCGGAGGGGCCGGTCAGGCCGGCCGTGGGCACCACGGATCTCCTGGAGTGGACCTGGACGACCGTCCCGGTCAGTCCGGTGACGTTTACCGTCACCCTCCACGTGCCCGCCGGCCAGTCGGGCGACCAGGTGCTCTCCTCGCTGGCGGTGTTCCGCGTGGCCACCGGCCTCATCAACCTGCTGGCAAAACCCGATCCCCTCGTGATCGCGCTCCTCGTGCCGCACACCGCCGACATCGACCGCGATTTTCGGATCAGCCTCCTGGAGCTGACGCGGGTGATTGAACTCTACAACACGCGCAACGGCACGACGCGCACCGGAGCCTACAAAGTGGATACGGCGGGGGAGGACGGCTTCAACGCGGAACCCACGCGGCCCAGCTCGACCCCGGTGACGCTGACGCGTTACCACGGCGCAGACACGGATCGCAACGGCCAGCTCAACCTGCTGGAATTGACGCGCGTGATTGAGCTGTACAACACCCGCGAGGGCACGACGCGCACCGGCGCTTACCATCCGGTGCGTTCCGGCGAGGCGGTCACCGAGGATGGATTCCGCCCCGGCCCTTGAGGCTCGGCGGCGCCGGGAGCCATGCTGAGCCCGCAACCGCAACTCATCGCGGGCCGTCGGGATGGCCCCGGTTTCTTACCAACCGCCCTTGGTAATGGGATTTTCCATCGGCGACGCATGGGTAGGGCGGCGAGTCCCTTCGCCGCCGCAGGATCGTGATGAAAGTCGGTCGGTGATCTCGGCGCGGAGCGGAGTCCGCGCCCTACCCAAAGTCCAAAACCCCAAGGCGGTGGGTGGCAGGCTCCGCCCCGGTTCAGGGCTCGCCCGCGGGCGTTTCACCCAACGTGCCATACCCGAGGAGGCGGTCATCGGGAGCGACGAGCGCGGCCCCGAGTTGCGGGTGTTCCCGGCAGAGCCGATCGATCTCGGGTGCGGTCATCAGGAAGAATGCGGTCGAGAGCGCGTCGGCCTGGGCCGCCGTCGGAGCGAGCGCCCAGGTGCGGGTCGTGCGCGCTGCCGGCCTGCCGGTGCGAGGGTCGATCAGGTGTTCGCCTTGTTCCGCGATCCCGGAGCCGCTGAGGGACGCGTTGACCAGCGGGATCATGCGATGAGAGGCACCTTCGCCGAGTCCGACCGGCCATCCCGACTCCGGAGGCGCGTCGGCCCCGAGGGCAAGGACGCTGCTGCCACCCGCGTTCAGGCAGGCGGCGGTGATGCCCCACTCGCGCAGAGTGGCCGCCATGCAGTCGAGGGCGTACCCCTTGCCCACCGCGCCCAGATCGAGTTGCAGGCGGGTGGCCTGCGACGTGAGTAAGTGCTGCGCGGGATCGAGCAGGTACGGGGGGAGGTCGGCGGCGAGTCCGGGCGGGCGCTCGCTCGCATAAGCCGGGTCAAAGGTCCGTCCCGTCGCCACCGTGAGATCCGCCGCGATCAGCAGGCATTCCAGAACGTCGGGCGAAAGCATGATCGACTCCCCGGCAGCCAGCCGATTGGCGCGGGCGATGTAGCTCGTCTCGACGAAGCGGCTCAGCTCGTGCTCCAGGCGATCGAGTTCACGAAAGGCGGCGGTCGCCGCATGGCGGGCGTAATCCGGCGCCTGCTCCGCGATCGCGATCTCAAAAAAGGTCGCCATCGCCTCGTGCTGGAAGACGGGGTGCTTCACGGTCGGATCTTGCGCCCCATGCGCCAGCGGAGCCCCAGCATCGCGACGGCGGGGCGCCACCACAGGCGGCCCAAGCCGTACTTGGAATCGCCCCGCGACCGCGGATGATGCCGCACGGGTTTCTCCCCGACGCGAAATCCCGCCGCCACCGCCAGCGCCGGAATGAAGCTTTGCATCAGCTCCATCGGATAAAACGCCTCGCGCACGGCCTGGCGCATCACCCGCAGTTGGCAGCCCGAGTCGTGCACACCGTCGCCGAGGAACCGGCTGCGCACAATATTCGCCACGCGCGACATGATCCTCCGCAGCGTCGAATCATGCCGGTCCACCCGCCAGCCGCAGGCCAGGTCAACCGAGCCGCCCTCGACCAGGGCGAGCAGGCTGGGAATGTCGCGGGGATCGTTCTGGCCGTCGCCGTCCATCATGACGATAAATTCGCCGCGGGCCGCCCGGAGGCCCGCCAGCAGGGCCGCCGCCTGGCCGGAGTTGCGCGGCAGGCGCAACTCCCGGCATTGGGGCCAGCGGACCGCCGCCGCCGCGATCTCCGCCGCGGTGCCATCGGTGCTGCCGTCGTTCACGAGGATGATCTCGAATTCGCGTCCCAGCGTCGTGAACACCGCAACCGCACTCTCCACCAGCGGCAGGATGTTGCCGGCTTCGTTGTAGAGGGGAATGACGAGGGAAAGGACGGGCATCACGGTTCCTGGCTAAACACGATGCAGATGAAACCGGGGCGCAGGCCAAGAAAAGTTTCGCGATACCGGCGGCGCAGGCGGGCGCGCACGGCGTCGGCCTGCCCGTTCGACGCGATAATCAGGGCGCCGTCGCAATCCTCGGGTGGCGCCGTCCAGTAGCCCACCTGGGGCAGGCCGCGCAGGTACCACGGCAGCGGCCAGTATTCCTCGCTGATGACGCGGATCGGCTGGTTGGGGTGGTGCGCCAGCGCGGCCTCGGCGAGGGCGCGGTACTTCAGGACATCGGCGGAGCTGTGCACGTACGCATAGGGATTGCGCCCGTCGGCGGCGCGCAGGAACGACGTGCGCCACATTTGCTGCCAGAGGGTCGCCGACACGATGAGGGCAAACGCCACTGCCACCAGCCGCCCGGTCCGCAAGCGGGCGATCGCGGCGAGGGCGCCGGCCGCGAGCAGGGCCCACGGCGCCACGAAATGCACCGCGTGCCACGGCGTTTTGTAGGCAAAAACCGAAAATGCCGCCGTGACCGCGAGCGCGTAGATCGCCACGCCGCGCGGCCACGCTGCGCGGCGGAACAACGCGACCGTCAGCCCCGCCACCGCGAGCGCCGAAAACGCCGCCTGGTGCCAGACGAGGCCCCCCTCGCGGTACCAGCCGAAGAGGCGCAGATAATACCACCACGGTTTCTCATGCCCCGTCGGGGCGGCTTCGGCCCCAAATCGGCTCGCGGCGTGTGCATAGGCGCCGAGGGCGTCGCGCAGTCCGGCCAGGTGCGTGCCGAAGGAGGTGTAGAAGAGGGCGGCGGTGAGACCGGCCACGAGCAGGGCCACCGTAGCATCGCGACGCGGGCGCCGGGTCGCGGGTCGCGCCGGGCCGCGCGCCGCGAAGAGCGCCACGGCGCCGAGGACGAGAAAGAGCGGGGCGCTCGCCTTCGTCGCCTGCATGAGGCCCGCGCCGATCCCGGCGACCACGGCCCAGCGGGTCAGGCCGCTTTGCCACCAGATCTTGACGGCGAGAAACGTCGCCAGCGTGAAGGTCGCGAGCAGGGTCTCCTGCACAAAGTACCGGCTGTAGTACACCGCCGGGGGCGACAGGGCGAGGAAGAGGGCGGCCGCGAGCGCAGGCCCACGACTGCGTCCTTCGGTCACGCCGCCCGGTCCCGGCGCGCCGATCAGCGCCAACAGGACCACCGCGAGGGTGCCCGCCAGCGCCGGCACGAGTCGCACGGTCGTCTCGCTCAGCTGCGCGAGGGTGTGCTCCCCGTGCAGTCGGGCGATCACCGCTGCCGCATAATAGAGGGTGGGACCGTGGTGGTCCCGCGGATCAAAGGCGTAGTGGCCGGCCTCGAGCAATTCCCCGGTCTTCACCGCCTGGTTGGCCTCGTCGGCGTGCATCGGACGTCGATCGAGCTCATGCGTGCGCACCCACAGCGCCACGGCGGCGATGAGGGCGAGGGGCATCCAGCGGAGAATCAGGCGGGCCACACGGATCAAGTGCCGCAACGCCACGCGTTTGTCACCACGAACCGTGGAAAAGTCCCTTCCTTCGCTTTGGGTCGGATACCCCGCAGCTTGCTCCGGTTTGGATTGGGGTGGGAGCGGCTTTATGCCGCGATTCGTGGGATTTTCGCGGCCAACTGAAAAATCGGTCAGATTGGGGCGGCGGCTTCCCGCCCCGAAGAAGTTGAGCCGCGCCCGGGCACGGAACCCCGGCGCCGGGCGGCGCGCCGCCTAGAACCGGAAGAGCTTCCTGGCGTTTTCGAACAGGAGCTTGCGTTCGACGGTCTTGTCCGGGGCCAGCGCCCGGATCTGGGCGAGCTGCCGGGCTCCGGAGCACTTCACGGGCTCCGCCGTGGCGTCGACGCAGTCGCTGCCGAACATGAGCTTGTTCTGATGCCGGTCGAGAAAACCGCGGCCCTGGTCGGGATCGCGTGCAAACGCGTTCAGGCCGGAACCGGCGGAGAGATCGCCGAACATGTTGGGATAGTCGCGCAGATAACGGTCGGTAAGCCCGCCGGGCGTGACCTTGCCACGGGGGTAGAGGTTTTTCGGATCGTTGACGTAGGCGCGGTCAATGTTGGCCCACCAGGTCTGCGCGTGCCCGATGAAATTCACGTTGGAATATTTCTCCAACATGCGGTGAAAGCGATCGAAGCCGTGGTTGTAGCTGCCCGTCTGCCAGTGCATCAGGATCGGCACCCGGTAGGCCGCCGCGAGCACGTAGAGCCGCTGCATTGCGGACGAGTCGCACTCGACGCCGAACTTTTGCTCACCGATCACCACCGCGCCCTGCTTCAGGTACTTTTCGATGATCTGCGAGGCGTCATCGAGATCGCTGACTTCATTCGCGCCAAAGTAAAATTCCCCCGGGTGTTGGCGGACGATGGCCAGGCAATCGTCATTGCCGGTACACGTGCTTTCGAGGCCGTTGGACCGGCCGTCGTAGGTGGAGGCCCGCGCTACCGGACGGCCGGAGGGCAGCAATATGGTCTGGGTGGCGCCGAGGAGCCGCTGATGCGAAATCAGATCCGCGTCAACCCGCGGCGCGGGCAGGATGGGATTGTACGCCTTGTCGCGACCGCCGCCGTAGTTCGTGTGCTGGTGGATGTCGATGATGGGCTCGGCGGAAGCGGGCGTTGCGGCCGACGCCAGGCGGGGGGCCGCGAGGGCCGCCGCCGAGGCCACAATGAATTCACGGCGAGAAAGGCGACGAGGGGTAATCATCGCCGGACACCATGGAGGGAGGTTGGGGCGGGGGGAAGCGGATTTCCGCCGGCGAATCGGGCGCGGCGTTGGATTGCGTTGCGACCGGGCGTGGGCATACCACTGTCGCGCTTCTTCCCCTTCCATGAAAAAAACCGCTCTCGTTCTCCTTGGCCTGCTGCTGCTGCCGGCGCTGCGCGCCGAACTCAAATTGCCCGCGATTATCGGCGACCACATGGTCCTGCAGCAGCAGCAGGCCAATCCGATCTGGGGCTGGGACACGCCGGGTACCCGGGTGACGGTACAGTTTGCCGGGCAGTCGCACACGGCCACCGCCGGGACGGACGGCCGCTGGAGCGTGAAACTCGGTCCGGTGGACGCCAATGGCGAGGCGCAGGTCCTCGCCATCGCCGGCACCTCCAGGCGGGATATCCGCGATGTGCTCGTGGGCGAAGTTTGGATGTGCTCCGGGCAGTCAAACATGCAGTTCGCCGTGGGGCAGGCTTACAACGGCGACCTCGAGGCGCTCGCCGCGAAGATCCCGAATCTCCGTCTCATTTCCGTGCCGCAGGTGGGCCGGCAGGAATTGCAGACCGACTTCAAGGGCCAGTGGGAGGCGGCAGGACCCGAGGTGGTGAAGGCGTTCAGTGCGGTCGGCTTTCTCTACGGACGGTACCTGCACGCGATCCTCAATGTCCCGGTGGGGTTGATCGACAACTCCTGGGGCGGCTCCGCGGCGGAGGCCTGGGTGCGGCGGGAGACGATCGAGCAGGACCCGCGTTTCGCCGGCCTAATGGAGACGACGCGGCAGCGGGAAGCCGATCTGCAGTCGGACGCGGGGCGGGCGAAGTTTGCGGCGGCGCAGGAGAAGTGGAAAGACGACGCGGCCAAGGCCAAGGCGGCGAAGAAGCCGGCCCCGCGGGCCCCGCAGGATTGGCTCACGGGTAATGCGCGCCCCGGCAATATTTTCGCCGGAGTGGTGCACCCCACGCTCGGTTACGGCATCAAGGGCGTGATCTGGTACCAGGGTGAATCGAACGCCGGACGGGCGTACGAGTACGCCACGCTGTTCCCTTTCATGATCGAACAGTGGCGCAAGGAATGGGGGCAGGGCGACTTTCCGTTTTACTGGGTGCAATTGGCCGATTTCAAGGCGGAGAAACCGGAACCGGGCGACAGCGACTGGGCAGAATTGCGCGAGGCGCAGACCCGCACGCTCCAACTGCCCCACACCGGCCAGGCCGTGATCATCGATGTCGGCGAGGGCCGCGACATTCACCCGCGCAACAAGCAGGACGTCGCCGCGCGGCTGGTGCGCTGGGCCCTGGCGAAGGACTACGGTCTCAAGGTGCCGTATCGGAGCCCGGAGTTCCAGGGCGTCGCCATTACCGGCGACAAGGCGGTGGTCACGATCGACTGTTTCGGCAGTTCGCTCCGGGCCTTCGACGTGGCCGAGGCCCAGGGTTTTGCCGTCTGCGGTGCGGATCGGGTCTGGCACTGGGCAGCCGGCAAGGTGATCGCGCCCAACCGGGTCGAGGTGTCGAGCGGGCAGGTGAGCGCGCCGATCGCGGTCCGCTACGCCTGGGCCGACAATCCGGTGTGCAACCTCTACTCGGCCGAAGGTCTCCCGGTGACGCCCTTCCGCTCCGACGACTTCGAGCCCATCACCAAGCCGAAACCCGCGGTGGCCAAGTGAGCCGCGAGGGCAGCCCGGGTCCGTTGGCCGGCGTGAAACCGGGCCTCGAAGTCCTGCTGGCGTCGCGCCTTGACCTCGTGCGCGGCCGGCGCGTCGGTTTGATCACCAACCCGACGGGGGTGGATCGTTCGTTGCGCAGCAGCCTCGACCGACTGCGCGCCCACCCGGAAGTGAATCTGGTCGCGCTCTATGGGCCCGAGCATGGCGTGCGGGGCGAGGCGCAGGCGGGGGAAAGCGTGGCGTATCAGGTCGACGGGCACTCAGGTCTGCCGGTTTACAGCCTCTACGGCCAGGCGGAACCGCAGTTGGTTGATCCGCTCGCCGACCTCGACGCCCGCATGCGATCCTTCGACACCCAGGCCGCGGGCAAGCAGATCGAGTCGGGCATGCTCGAAGGTGTCGACGTGCTGGTCTTCGATCTGCAGGACGTCGGCACGCGCGTCTACACCTACGTGGCGACGATGGCGTACGCGATGCAGGCCGCGGCGGAACGCGGGATTCCCTTCGTGGTGCTCGATCGGCCGAATCCGATCAACGGGGTGACGATGGAGGGGCCGGTGCTCGAGTCGCCACGGCACAGTTCGTTCATCGGGCTGCATCCCATCCCGTTGCGCCACGGCATGACGGCGGGCGAACTCGCGTTGCTCTTCAATGCCCGCTTTCACGCCCGGCCCGCGGATCTCACCGTGGTGCCGATGGCAGGCTGGCGGCGCGCCGACTGGTTCGAGGCGACCGGCCTGCCGTGGGTGATGCCGTCGCCGAATCTGCCGGCACCCGACACGGCCGCCGTCTATCCTGGGCAGGTGTTGCTGGAAGGCACCAACCTCAGCGAGGGGCGCGGCACGACCCGCCCTTTCGAGCTCTTTGGCGCGCCATGGATCGATGGATACGTGCTGGCCCGCGAACTCAACGGCCTCGGCCTGGTCGGGGTCGCGTGGCGCGAGGCCTGGTTTACCCCCACGTTCTCCAAGTTCGCCGGCCAGCGCTGCGGGGGCTGCCAGGTGCATGTGACCGATCGCGAGGCCTATCGTCCGGTCGCGACCACGCTGGCGTTACTGGCGGCGGTCCGGCGACTCCACGGCCCGAAGCTGGCATGGCACGCCGACTACTTCGACAAAGTGATGGGCACCGCGACCGTGCGCGAAGCGATGGAGCAGGGTGAGGCGCCTGCGCGCATCGTGGCCGGCTGGCACGCCGGGCTGGAGGAGTTCGCCCGGACCCGATCCGCATTTTTGTTATACCTGTAACAAGAATCTGTAAGTCGCGGGCCTAATTGCCGACGCGTGGGACGGGGGCGATTTTTTCCGGCAGAACGAGTTTCACTCCGGCGGCGACGCCCAAGGTGATCAGGGTGCCGATGAGGGTGAACCACGGCCAGAAGACCTCGCCGTGGAAGGTGCCCAGCCACCAGTCCCGCAGGAGCACGGTGTTGGCGGGCCAATACAGACAGTTCATCCCCACGACCGAGGCGGCCATGCCAACCATGGCGGCGCGCGGACCCACGCCGCGGCCGAACAGGGCAAGCACGAGGCCGCCGAGCAGGGCGCCGCTGGTGAGTCCCCGGAGGGAGAATGCCGCGTTGAGCACAAAGGTAACCTCGCGGCTCAGCCACGCCACCCCGACGAGCACGATCGCCCAGCAGAGCGTCGAGTGCCGGCTGAACCGCAGGTAGTACCGTTCGTCCCGGCCGGGCAGCAGGTGGGTGACGAAGTCCATCGTGGAAACCGAGGCGAGCGCCGAGATGGCCGAACTGATGGAGGACATCGCGGCGGCGAGGATGGCGACGATCAGGAAGCCCTTCATGAGGTGGGGGGCCTCGGTCACGATGAAGATGGGAAAGATGAAGTCGTTGGAGCGGATGCCGGGGCGGCTTTCCGGCAGCGGGATTTGGAAGGGGTGCCCCTGGTAAAAGACCCACAGCAGCACGCCGACAAAGAGGAACAGCAGGAACAGCGGGAAGATGAGCACGGCGCTGAACACGAGCGCCCGGCGGCCCTCCCGCACATCGCGGCAGGCGAGCACCCGCTGCACGATGAGTTGATCCGCCCCGTGCGAGGAGAGGACCATGACGGTCCCGCCGATGACCCCCATCCAGAGATTGAAGGGCGCGGAGAACGTGAAGTGCGGGTTGAACCAGGTGAGTTTCCCCGCGGCCCCCGCCTGGGCCAGCGCCGCGCTCCAGCCGCCGTCGATGAGCGTCGGGATGTACCAGAGCGCAAACAGTCCGCCGCCCACGAAGAGGACCATCTGGATCGCGTCCGTCCACACCACGGCCTTCATGCCGCCGACGTAGGTGTAGATCACCGACAGGACGACGAAGAGCAGGATGGCGCCAAAAATCGGATCCACGAGGCCGCCGAGGCTGCACACCGCCTCGCCGAGCATCAGGCGGATGGGAATGCAGGCCACGTACACGCGCACACCGGCGGAGAGCGGTTCGAGAAACAGAAAGAAGGCCGCCGCGAGCCGACGCGGGCCGCGCCCGAGATGCTGTTCGAGCAATTGGTAGGGCGAGAAGATCTCGCCCTTCATATAGTGGGGCACGAGGACGATCGCGAGGAGGATGCGCGCGATCACATAGCCGATGTTCATCTGGATGAACCCAAGGTCGCTCCCGTAGGCGATCGCCGGCACCCCGATAATCGTCAGCGCGCTCGTCTCCGTGGCGACGATGGAGGCGCCGATCCCCCACCACGGGATGTCGCGGCTGCCAAGGAAGTAGTCGCGGGTGTTGCGCTGGTCCCGGCCGAACCAGAGACCGAGTGCAATCATCGCCGCGAGATAGACGACAATGATGAGCCAGTCGCCGGTGCTGAAGGAGCCGTTCATGGGGCGGGGCGATCGAGCGAAAAGGTCCCCGGCATGGCGAGGAGAATCGCGGTGCCTCCCGCGCGACCGCCGCGCTCTGGCGTTGCCCACCGGGACCGCGATCGTCACGGTCTCGCCACCCAATCCCGGCCATGAATTCGCCGCTCCCACTTTTGCGTCTCACCCTGCTGGCGTTAAGCCTCTGCTGCGGGGGCCGGGCGGCCGCGCCGTCCGTGCCGGCTCCCGCCCCGGCCAACGTGGCCGAACTCGCCGCGCGACTCGAAGCGCATCTCGTCGCCCCGCGTTTCCGCGGCGGGTTGTGGGGCGTGAAGATTGGGTCGCTGGCCACCGGCCGCACCTGGTTCGAACACCACGCCGAGCGGCTCATGAGCCCGGCCTCGAACAGCAAACTCTATACGGCGGCGCTGGTGCTGGACCAACTCGGCGGCGACTATCGGATTCGCACGCCGATTCTGGCGTCGGTCGGGCCGGACGCGGCGGGGGAGCTCCGGGGCGACGTGGTCGTGAGCGGCCGCGGGGATCCCAGTTGGACGACTCGCGGCGCCAGCGGAAACTTCTGGGACGCGCTCGAACCGATCGTAGCCGTGCTGGTCCGGGCGGGCGTGCGCCGCGTGGCGGGTGATCTGGTGGCGGATGCCACTTGGTTTCGCGGGCTCCCCCACGGCGCCGGGTGGACGGCTGATGATCTCAACGATTATTACGGCGCGGAAATCTCGGCGCTTTCGCTCGAGCAAAATTACGCCGAGGTGCGCGTGACCCCCGGGGCACAAGTCGGCGGGGCGGCGGAGCTTGCCCTGGTGCAGCCGCACACCGGGCTCGTGCTCGACAACGAGGTGGGTACGAGCGCGGCGGGGAGCACGCCCGTCCTGCGAGTTCGGCGGCTCGTCGGGGAGACGAGGGTGCACGTGTTCGGCGAAGTGCCGCTCGGCGGGCGCGCGGCAAATGTCGATGTCACGGTACCGCGGCCGGCGGATTGGTTGGCGGCGGGCTTGAAGGCGGCGTTGGAGCGGCGGGGTATTGCCGTCGCCGGCCGGGTCCGCAGTGTGCGCTGGCCGGAGCCGCCGGCGTCGAACCCTGGCTACGTGCGGCTGGGCGAGGTGGTATCGCCACCCCTGCGCGAACTCGTGGCGCGGTTCATGAAGCCCTCGCAGAACCTGGAGACGGATCTCGTTTTCGCCCATGTCGGCGAGCTGCGGCGGACGCCGGCTGATCCGGCCTGGCGTAGCAGCGAGGATCTGGCGGTGGCGGCGTTGCAGGAATTTCTCCAACGGCAGGGACTGCCTGCGGCGGAAGTGCGATTCGAGGAGGGCTCCGGGCTGTCGCGCAACAACCTCACGACGGCCAACGCGACGGTGGCGCTGCTCACCGTCATGACGCAGCACCGCGCGGCGGACGTGTTCCTCGCGGCCCTGCCGATCGCGGGCGTCGACGGGACCTTGCGGCGGCGGATGAAGGGCACCGCCGCGGAAGGCAACGTGAGAGGGAAGACCGGGTCGTTGCGCTATGCCAACTCCCTTTCGGGTTTCGTGACGACGGCGGCGGGTGAGCGGCTGGTGTTCAGCCTGATGTTGAACCGGTATACGGCGCGTCTCCCGGACCGCGAGGCGCGCGAGGAACTCGACAATATCGCCGTGATGCTGGCTTCGTTCGCGGGTCGCGACGACCGGGAGGCAAAGTAGCCCCTTCGTTGCTCACCCGCCGAGGGAACTTCGCGCGCCCAATGCAGTTCGCATTCCCCGGATCTCGGTCCCGACATTTTCACGTAATACGTGAAAATGAAGGTAAGCGCTAATGGCGGGTGACGGGTGGATTTTGGCTGTTTACCGCGAAGCGGTGACCATTGGCGCGGTGCGGATGATGCCGAAAGTCGCGAGAGGCTATTTCACGTAATACGTGAAAATAGCCATCCGCGGTGGTGGTCTGGTCCAGGAGGCGGGGAGGTTTATCGAACCGCTGGATGACGCTGGCGGGACCCTCACGGCAATCGTGCAACGTGCCCGGCGCCCGGGCCCTCATTTGTGCTGAAACAGGTCGCTCTGCACCAGCCCGTGCACGAGGGTGCGCACGCCGTAGTCTGAAGCGTTCGCGTGCCGCACGATGTCCTCGATGGCGGCGCGATCGCTGAAGTGTACCGGTGCGCCGGTGGCGAAGATCAGCAGCTGCCGCACGAGATTGCGGGCGAGCGCGGCATCCTCAGTCCGAAGAAGGAGCTTGAAGTCCCGGATGTCGCGGAAGGGCCGTCCGTCGGGGAGTTCGCCGGTGGCGTCCACGGGCAGCGCGAAGTGAAAGGCGAAAGGCTGCCCGTTCTTGCCCAGGCCCTGGAGGGCGGGTTTGTCTTCGGCCGCGGCGCGGTAGTGGTCACGCCAGCCGCCGAGCACGTCGAAACTCTCCAGGGCGAAGCCGGGCGGATCCATCTTGCGATGGCAGGTGGCGCAGCTGGCGTCGGCCCGGTGTTTCGCGAGTTGCTCGCGAATGGTCACGGCCCCGCGGATGTCGGGCTCCACCGCGGCCACCGGTGGCGGCGGTGGTATATCGATACCCATGATACGTTCGACGATCCACTTGCCCCGCAGCACCGGCGAGGTCGTGGTCCCATTGGCCGTAACCTTGAGGATGCTCGCCTGGGTCATGAGGCCGCCGCGTACGGTGTCGGCCGGAAGCGCCACCCGGCGCATGGCGACGCCGCGGACGCCGGGGAGGCCGTAGTGCCGGGCGAGGCGCTCGTTGAGGAACGTGTAATTGGAGTCAACCAGGTTGCGCACCGGCAGGTCGCGTTGCAGGAGGTCGGCGAAGAAGAGCTGCGTCTCGGCCAGAGCGGCCTCGGCCAGGGCGTCGTCCAGGTAGTAGTCGTTGTACAGGATGGTGGACGGGGTGGAGTCCTCCATTTTCCGCAAATCGAGCCAGTAATCGAGGAAGGCATCACGAAACCGGAGCGATTTCGGGTCGTGGAGGAGGCGCTCGGTCTCGGCGCGCAACACCGCGGGGCGGTGCAACTCGCCGCGGTCAGCGCAGTCGCGCAGCGCGGGATCCGGCGGCGAGTTCCAGAGGAAGAGGGCGAGGCGCGTGGCGAGGGCGTGGTCGTCGAGCCGGCCCGGGGACTCGTCCAGGAACACGAAGCCGGGGGAGGCCAGCACGGCCGTGTAACCGGCCATCATGGCTTCGGCGAACGTCAGACCCGCGGCCCGCCGCGCCGCGACGAGGGCGGCGAAACGCTGCACCTCCGACTCGGGCATCGGCCGCCGGTAGGCACGCGCGAGGAAGGCGCGGAGGAGACGCGCGGCGTCCGCCGCCGGGTCCGCGGAGGCGACGTCGAGCAGAACTTCCTGCAACTCTTCCACCCGTCGGCCGGCGTTGCGGCCCCCCTCGCGATGGTCGCCTTTCAGGATGGCGGACACGGCGACTCCGGGCTGGCCGGGCGCCGCGCGCCGCAGGGGCAGATCGCCGAAGAGGAGACGGTAACCCGCGGTCGTCGTTGGGTCGTAGAGTGGGCCCTCTGTTTCCATCCAGCGAAACGCGACGCCCGGCGCCCCCTCCGGGGTCATGAGCGGGTTGCGAAAATTATTCGGGCGCGAGCGGTAGAAGCGCGCGGCGTCGGGCACGAGGGTTTCGTTGGCGAGCAGCCAGACCTCGCCGAGATCGTACACGGCGGGCTCGGGCGTGAGGTCGAATTCGCCGACCCGGCGGTTCATCACGCCATTACGGGTGTACACGATGACGGGTTCGACCGTGCGTCCCGGCGAGAGGCGATCGAAGTCGGGCACGTTGGGGTTGGGCGGGCGCGGGGTGCCCTGGCGGTCCTGCTCGTTGGCGAAGCGCATCGAGATGCCGCCCGGGGCGGTCCACATGGTGTAGCCGCTGAAGCGCACCCGGTAGCGGCCGGCCACCGGGGCGCGGAATCCATCCCACCGATACGTGAATCCGGTGACGTAGTTGCTGGACACCCAGCCCACCGCCTCGAGTTCGCGGGTCGCGGGATCGGCCGCGCCCACCGTGAGCGGGACGCGCAGCCAGCGGACCTCCGGCTGGGGAGTCGTGCCGAGGACGGGAAACGTCATCCGGTCCGGGGAGGAGTTGAAAATGGAGCCGCTGAACTTGCTGGTGAGCGTGCGTTGGTCGCGCGCGTAGTGACGGGTCGTCGTGGTCGGGGGTTGCTCCCATTGCACGCTGAGGACCTGGCGCATCGCGTAGTCGGCGGCCGACATGTACCGCGCCATGTGGACGTGGGAGACATCGAGGGCGTCGCCAATCTTGTTGAAGCGGTGGGCCTCGCCGTCCTCGGGAAACTGGCCGCGGATCTGGAGCCAGGGGGCGGAGAGCAGGTCGCGCAGGGCGTTCTCGTATTCGTAGCCGTTGAGGCGGCGCTCGGTGGCACGACCCTGGCGGGCAATCAAGTCGCGATCGGAGGCGAGCAGCGGCGCGCGCAGCGTTTGCACGAAGGCGGCAAGTTCCGCGGGGTCGGGGCGCTTCTTCTCCACGGGCGGCATCTCACCCGCCTCCGCGCGGTCGTGCACCTTGACCCAGCGGTTGAAATTCGCGGGGTCGCCGGGGTCGAACGCCAGGGCGTCGAGGTCGAGGCCACCCTTCTTGTCGATGTCGTTGTGGCAACCGGCACAGTATTTCTCGACGAAGGCGGCGGCGGTGGGGGGCGGCGGGGCGGCGGAGAGGGCGAGGGGGCCGAAGAGCAGGAGGGTGGCGAGATGGGCGGCGGCGCGGGCGGCAGGCGCGGCTTTGCGCCGCGATTGGTCGGGAAGGTCGCGGGGTAAACCCGCTCCTACTGTCTGCGCAATCTGGGTCGCGGGGTGGCTTGGAGGTCCGTCCCCACCTTGCTTGGCTGAAAACGGGGCCACGGGGGTCACGCCAGGTCCAGCCCGCGCATCGTGCCGGTGGCCGAGGCGAATTTGTCCGCCTCAATGCCCATGCGTTGCAGCATCGAGACGAAGAGATTGGGCAAGGGATAGTTGTTGGTCCGGCTGAAGGCGAGGTGCTGGCCGTGCTTGAAACCGCCGCCGGCGAGCAGCGTCGGCAGGTTGAAGCAGGTGTGGGCGTTGGCATCGCCGAAGTTGGAGCCGTACAGGACCATGGTGCGGTCGAGCAGCGACTCGTCGTCCTCGCGCACGGCTTTCAGGTCGGCCATCAGCTGGGCGAAGAGTTTCATGTGCCACTCGTCGATGAGCTTCAGCTCGCCCCGTTTCCTCTCCGATTTGCCGTGATGCGACAGGTTGTGGTAGCCGTCGGTGAGGGTGGCATTGTCGAGTTCGAGCACGGGGGTGCTCACGCCGTCGAGCATCAACGTGATCGCGCGGGTGGAGTCGGTCTCGAGGGCCAGCCGCGCCAGATCATACATCACCTTGACCTTGGCCATGTACGCCGCGGGGTTGGTGGGATCGATGGGCACCGGCGCGTGGACGACGGGCTTCGGCTTCTGCTCCCAGCCGCGGGAAGCCTGCAGCCGGCGCTCCAGGTTGCGCACACTCGTGAAATACTGGTCGAGGCGGTCGCGATCGCGCGCGGTGGCATGCCGCTGCAATTCCCGGGCCTGGTCGGCCACCGTGTCGAGGATGCTCCGGCCGGTGTCGAGTTGGCGGAGCTGCGTGGCGATCTGGGCCGGGGACCCTTGGAGGAAGAGCTGCTTGAAGACATCGGCCGCCTTGTCCTCGGGCGGAATGGCGACGCCGGTGCCGGTCCAGGATAGACTGCGGGAGCGGGTGTTGACGCCGAGGGTGAGCGAAGGGAAGCGCGTGAGCGTGCCGACCTGCTCGGCGACGAATTGGTCGAGCGAGATCGTGTTGCGAAAGGAGCTGCTGCCGGGGTGGGGGGCGGCCGTGAGGAAACAGACATCGGCGGGGTGGCCGCCGTCGACGTTGGGGTGCGAGACGCCGCTGAAGACGCTGAAGTCGCGCTGGTGTTCCTGCAGCAATTGGAGGTAAGGGGACGGCGCGTAGTCGCGGCCGGGATGGGCGGGGAAGAATTGATCGCCGAGGAGGCCGAGGTTGTTGCAGATCGCAAACATCCGGCGCGGCTTCGCCCCGGGGGCCAGGGGGGAGGAGACGGTGGAGCCGCGGGCGAAGACCGGTCGCATCGACTCCAGGAAGGGGAGGGCCAGGGCAATGCCGGTCCCGCGCAGGAAACGGCGCCGCGACAGCGGCGAGCGCGTGGCCACGAAAGGCACGCGGGACGAGACGGGGCAGACGGGGGGCATGGGTGGGTGGGGGACCGTGGAGACGCGGAGCGGCGGTGGCAAGTTTACTACCTCGCGCACGAACGGCCCCAGCAGCTCCGGGTGCGCGAGCTGGCGAGCGACGCGCGGGCGACGCGGCGCGGCGCCGAACTGCCGCTCGTACTCCAGGCGGTGGAAGCTAAAGTCCTCCCGCGCCCACCACGGGCGCTTTTCCACCCTCCCGAGTTGCCGCCGCCGCCGTGCGCTACCGCCGCAAGTAAGGAAATCAATCGCCGCCGGAAAGAAACCCGCCAGCTGCGCTGGGTGGGGACGACGCCGGAAAAGCTCTGCTGGGTCGGGGCGCACCCGGTGGTGGAAATGACCCGCGCAACCGAGATCCTCAAGGACTTCCACGACACGAGGCACCGCCACCAGCATCGCGACGCCTGGCGCCTCATCCAAGCCTAGCTCGTGCAAAAATCCGCCGTGCGATTCGAAGTCCTTTCCACCGCTGATAACGAAGCCCCTGAAAGGTGGGGGGCGGGTTGCCCCCACCCCCCCCCCCCCCCAATTTAGTTAACCCCCACGGGTGTGTTCGGGGCGGGTTAGGGGCCC
>JBBRWR010000060.1:0-50495 GCA_038249085.1 Opitutales bacterium | reverse complement strand
GGAGGCACAGAGGGCACAGAGAGAAATCAGGTCGCCGATCCGATTCACCCACGGGGTGAAGCAGCCTTTGAGGCGGAGTTTCCCCAACTGCCTTTCTTTGTGATCTCTGTGTCTCTGTGGTCAATTTCATCTGCGGAATTTGGGTTCATGGCTGAGCTGGCTTCGAGTTTTCCCTCAGCACGCCGGTCAGCGCCGCCGCCACGCGCTCCACGTCGGCGCGCGTCATCGCCGGGAAGAGCGGCAGGGTGAGAATATTGCGGCATATCCGCTCCGCGATCGGGAAGTCCCCGTCCTTCCACCCCAGCCGCCGGTACACCGCGAAAAGATGAATCGCCGGATAATGCACGCCGGTGCCAATACCGGTCGCGTGCAGTTTCGCCATCACCTCGGCGCGGCGGATCGTCAGGCGGACCTCCGGCAGCACGACCTGGAACATGTGCCAGTTGCTCTGGGAAAAGTCGGCCGGCGGCAGTTCCAGCCCGAGCGCACGCAACTCCGGTGTGTCGAGCAACTCGAAGTAGGTCCGGGCCAGTTCGCGGCGACGCGCATTGAACGCCGCGAGGTGCGGCAATTGCCCGAGACCCACCCGGGCGGCGACGTCGGTGAGGTTGAACTTCCCTCCCACCACCTCGACCTCCATGCCGTCGAATCCGGTGCGCACCACGCCCTGCAGCCGGTATTGCTCGGCCAGCTTCGCCTCGCGTTCGTCGTTCACCACCAGCGCCCCGCCCTCGATGGTCGTGACATTCTTGTTGGGGTGAAAGCTGAACGAAACCAAATCCCCTTCGGCCCCGATGCGCCGCCCCTGCCAGTGGCTGCCCAACGACTGCGCCGCATCCTCGACGACCCGCAGGCCGTGCGCCCGCGCGATCGCATACAGGCGGTCGCGGTCCACCGGCAGTCCCGCCAGATCGACCGGGAGAATCGCCCGGGTCGCCGGCGTGATCGCGGCCTCGATCCGCCCGAGGTCGAGGTTGCGCGTCACCGGATCAATGTCGACGAACACCGGGCGCGCGCCGACTTCGAGGATGACGTTGCTCGTCGCCACCCAGGAGAGCGGCGTGGTGATGACCTCGTGCCCCGGGCCCACGCCCGCGAGGCGCAGCGCGATCTCCATGGTGCACGTGCCGGAGTTGAAGACGCGCACCGGGCGGCCGCCGCAATGCTCCGAGAGTTTAGCCTCGAGCTCCTTGACCTTGGGCCCCGACGTGATCCAGCCGGAGCGGAGCACATCGGCCACGCCGGCGATGGTCGCTTCGTCGATCGTGGGGCGGGTGAGGGGCAGGAAAGGCGCGGACATCTCAGGGTTGATTGCTGAGCAGGCTGTGGCCGCGGCTTTCGGCGATCAAATGATAACGAAACGCCGGATCGGCGAACACCGCGTGCGGCCGCACCAGGTCCTCCTTGCGCACCACGAGCCAGACGCGGCCGGCCCCGACCCATTGGCGGCGCAACTCATCATCGTCGATGAAGCGGGCGGCGCGCTCGGCCGGAGGGAGGAATTGCACCTCGAGTTCGTCGGTGTGGCTCACGAGCCCGACCGGACGCTCGGCGTAGTAGACGAAGTCGTGGAAGAAGGCCCAGTAGTGGTAGATTCGGTCGCCGGGTGGCACGCGTTCCCGGGCCAGGCGGGCGAGTTCCCGGGTGCCGGCGCGCTCGAAGCCCGGCGAGGCGAGGAGCACGACGGCATAGAAGCCGACCATCGTCGCCAGGACGGTCCCCAACCCGGCGACGTCGCCGCGAACCCGGGCCACCCACGGCGCCGCCGTCCCGCCCAGCAAGAGGATGGCCGCGATGGCCACGGCATACGGCTGAAGCGTCGCCGCCTGCGCCGCGTTGGAAATCACCCCCGGCCGGAAGACGACGATCAGCGCGGCCACGGCAATCAACCCGCAGGCGAAGGCGAAGACGCCGAGCCCGAGCCGCAACCGCCCGGCCAGACCCATCGCCCAGCGCTGCGCCAGCCAGTGCCCGATGAGCACCGCCAGGGGTGGAAACACCGGGAGGATGTAGGGAATCAACTTCGACTGCGACTTGGAGAAAAACAGGAAGACAAAGGCCACCCAGATCACGAGGAACCAGGCTGGGGCGTTTTCCTTCCGCCGGGCCCAGCCGCCGGCCAGGCCATCGCGCAACGCGCTGCCGAGAAAACCCACCCACGGGAATAGCCCGAGCAGCACAATGGGAAGGAAGAACCAGAACGGCTCCTCCCGTAAATGCGTATTGGTGGTGAACCGCTCCCAATGCTCCCGCACGAAGTAGAAGTGCGCCCACCCTGGGTTGCGCTGCGCCGCCAGGATATGCCAGGGCGCGGCGATCGCGAGGAACACCAGCAGGCCGGGCAGGAGGTGCATCGGCCGCAGGCGCCGCCATTGGTTGCAGATGAGCAGCCACAGGAACATCACGGCCCCGGGGATCAGGAACCCGATCAAACCCTTGGCGAGCGTGGCCAGGGCCGCGCTGGCATACAGCCCGAGGAACAGCCAGCGCCGCCGCGGGCCCGCCGGTTCGCGCACCCCGAGGATGAAGCAGAAGAGGGTCGCCGTCATCAGCACCGACACCGCCATGTCGAGCAGCAGAATGCGCGAGAGCACGAAATAGATGAGCGACGTGCCGAGCACGCTGGCCGCCAGCCAGCCCGCCGCCCGCCCGTGCAGCCGCCGGGTCGCCGCATAGGTGAGCAGCACGCCGGCCAGGCCGAAGAGCGCCGGCGTCAGGCGCATCGCGAACTCCCCGGGCCCGAAGAGCACCCGGGACAGTCCCACCGTCCAGTACACCAGCGGCGGCTTTTCAAAGTAGGGCGTGGCGTTGAGTCGGGGGGTGACCCAATCGCCCGCGGCCAGCATCTCGCGCGGAATATCCGCATAGCGGCTCTCGTCCGGGTTGGCCAGCGGCAGCCTACCCAGCAGGAACAGGTTCAAGGCGCCGACCAACAGCGCGAGCCAGAGCAGATCCCGGCCCCACGACGCTCCAGCCGAGGATGCGGACGAATCGCTAGCGCGCATCATGTGCCTTCGATTTGTGGCCCATGCCCACGCGCGGCGGTTGACCGGTCGCTGTTCGTTTCAGACCGCAACGCCTCGGAGGCGGGGAAGAGACTCCCCGCCCTACCGGTGCGAAAGAGGGTACAGGTTGGGCGCGGTTGATCCCAAAGCAGCGCGAAAACCGCAACCAAAGGTATGGGAAAATCGTGAAATCGGGCATCGGGCATCTGGAATCTGTCATTGGGAAGTGCCGAGCCAAGTTTCTCAATTCTCAGATGCCAGATGCCCGATTTCACAATTCCCAAAATTCGAAGCACCTGGTGTCGCATCGCCAGCGGGGGAGGATGAACGATGCAGGCTACGGTTTCACGCCCGTCGCCGGCAGGCCGGCCTCGCGCGTGTAACGCGCCTGCTCCTCCGGGCTGATGTCGCGGTAGAGATTGTTCGTATAGAGAAAGCTCGCGGTCTGGTAATACGCGATCGCCTCTTCCGTGAATTCCGCCGGACGCTCCCGCAACGCGAAGGTGGCCTTGTCGTAGTCGTATTCGACGGATCGTTTCACCGGCATCAGGACACTCAGGATCCCTTCCTTGTACAGCCCCAGCTTTTGATAATTCCCAATCAGGGCGCGATGACCACCCGCCACCGAGCGCACGTCCCAGCCATAAAAGCGGCTCGCATAGCTCCATTTGAGCAGGCCCAGCAGCGTCGGCGCAAAGTCGACCTGGCTCATCAACTGGGGCACATGCCCAACCGGGATCTGCCCGCCTGGCGCATAAATAAGCATTGGAATGTGATAATTCTGCACCGGCAGGGCGGTCTTGCCCGCGACCGACGCGCAATGGTCGCCGACGATGACGAAGACGGTGTCCTTGAACCAGGGCTTCGTCTCGGCGTCGCGCAGGAACCGGCCGATTGCAAAGTCGGTGTATTTGACGCCCCCCGAGCGCCCGGCGATCTTCGAGGGCAGGTCGATCCGGCCGTCGGGATAGGTGAAGGGCCGGTGATTCGACGTGGTCATGACAAAGTGGTGAAAGTGTTTGCCCGCGGCATGGGCCGCGTCGGCCTCGCGCATCGTCCAGCGGTACAGGTCCTCGTCGCACGCCCCCCAGACGTTGGCGAAGGTGACATCGCTCGCCGCCACCGCCGTCCGATCCACCACCCGATAGCCGTTGTGGCCAAAGAAGTAGTTCATGTTGTCGAAATAGCCGTAGCCACCGTAGATGAAGGCGGTGTCATAACCCCGGCTGCGAAAGACCGAACCCAGCGTGAAGAGGTTCTCATTGCGCGGTCGCTTCACGAGCGAACGGCCCGGCGTGGGCGGCAGCGACAACGTAAGCGCCTCCATGCCGCGATCCGTACGGGTGCCGGTCGCGTAGAGTTGATCGAAGACGAGACTCTTCCGCGCCAGCGCCTCGAGGTTGGGCATGAGCTTCGACGCGCGATTGAAAATGCTGAGGTAATCCGCACTCAGGCTTTCGACCGTGATTTGGATCACGTTCAGGTGCATTTCCGGCCCGGTGGCTCGGATGAACCGCAGGGTGTCGCGACCGCCGGCCGGCCTTTCACTGTGATCCCGCGCCAATTCCCGGTGCAGCCGCTGGAAGGCGTCGTCGACTGGCAGGCTCGGATAGAACTGGTCGTACTCGAGCGCATTGTCGCGAAACGCGGCGAACAGCGACCACAACCCGTTCTTGCCGAGCTCGCGATTGTAGTTGTTGGCGAAGCCGGGCAGGTAGTCCGAATCGAGCAGCAAACCCACTCCCACCGCCGCCGCCACCCACCCGGCGCCGACCCGCGCCCGCCGGCCGAAGCGTTCCGGCGGGGCCGCGAACCAGCGTTGCAGCAGGCCGGCGCGCCAGACCAGCGCACTGACCGCCGCCGTGAGCCCGAAGATGCCCGCGAAGATCAGCGGCATCGGATAGCTCTCCTGGATGTTGCCGACGACTTCCTTGGTGTAGACCAGGTAGTCGACGGCGATGAAGTTGAACCGGACGCCGAACTCATCCCAAAACACCCACTCGGCCACCGCCCCGAAGAGCAGCAGGTACTGCACCCCGAAAAACCCGAGACATGCCAGCACGCGCCCCCAGCTCTGCTGGAAAAACCGCGCCGGCAGCAGGACGAGCAGCACCATCAGGGGGCCCGCCGCCAGGAGCGCCGCCCCGGCATCGTAGATCGTCCCGAGGATGAAGGCCGCCGGGATGCTGGCGTCGAACGTCACGTTGGACGCCGCCTTGACGAGCAGCAGGAGGCGCGTCGCCAGGGCGGTGGCGAGGAACAGCAGCAGGAAAATGACGCCACCACCGTGGCGTTGGTCGAGCGCCGCGCGAAGGCGGGAAAGAATTTTCCGGATCACAAGTGGTAGAGGTGGGAGCCGCGTAAGACGCGTCAAGGTTCGGAGCGGTCAGCGTAGCCCCGGGTCGCCCCGGAACCAGCCCGAAACCAAATTTTTCGTGCAGTCGGGCCGATTCCGCGCCCAGATGGCCCGGTTCCCCATGCCAGCCGCGAAAAACTTCACCTTCGTCTGCGGACCCGACGATTTCCTCGTCGGCCGCATGGGCAAGGAGCGTTTCGCGACCCTCGCCCCCGAGGTGACCGACGAGTTTTCGCGGGAGGTGATCAGCGGTTTCGCCGGCAACGTCGGCGAAGTGGAAACCGCGGTGAACCGGTTCCGCGAGGCGGTGCAGACGGTCTCGATGTTCGGTGGCCGGCGGGTCGTCTGGTTCAAGGACGTGAATTTCCTGGCCGACTCCGTGACGGGCCGGGCCGAGAGCACGCTGCAACTCGTCGAGGATCTCCGCCAGGTCCTGGAGGGGGTGAATCCGGAGGAGACCGTGGTGTTGCTGACCGCGGCGCCGATTGATCGTCGGCGATCCTTTCCCAAATGGTGCGAGAAAAATGCGGACTTCGCGCTGGTGGGCGGCGACGGGGACGGCGGCGGCGAGGCCCTGGCCGGCGTCGCCCTGGCCGAAGCCAAGGCGTTTGGGGCGAGCTTCGCCCCGGGAGCGGTGGAACTGATGCTGGCCAAGGTCGGCGCCAACTCCCGCCTCATCGTCGAGGAAACCCGCAAACTCGCGACCTACGCCGGCGAAGACGGGACGATTGAGGAGGCCCACGTCGCGGAGCTGACCCCCAATGTCGCGGAGGGCGATTTTTTCGAGGCCGCCGAGGCGTTTTTCAGTGGCGATCTCCGGTGGACGCTGGCGGCGCTGCACCGGCACTTCTTCGCCGGCGGCGACGCCCGCCCGGTCATCAGCGCGCTGCAGAACCGCAACCGCATTCTCCTGCAGGTGCGCGCGCTGGTCGACGCTGGCGAAGCCCGCATCGGCCCGCGCGGGCTGGATGGGCTCCCCCGGGCGGCGGGGGTTTACGGGGCCCGTTTTGTCGGGGCGACCGAAAAGAGCTCCTTCAACCTCTTCACCCAAAACCCCTGGTACGTGGGCAAACTCGCCGGCAGCGCCCGGCTGCCGGGACTGCGCCGGCTGATCGACAACCAGCACGAATTCATCGCCGCGTTCGAAGCCATCATCCGCCGGCCGCACGAGCAGGAGGAAGTGCTGCGCGAAACGGCCGTGCGATGCCTCTCAGGTTAGGGCCGGGGCGCGCGAGGACGGGGTCAAAGTCGATCGACCCATCTTTCTCTTTCCTCTTTATCGTTCTCTTTCGTCAGGGTTTGTCCGCCGGAGAGAAAGATTAAGAGAAAGAAGCAAGAGAAAGACTACGCGGCTACTTTGACCCCGCCGTGCCGCCCGCCCCGGCGACCCGCACTTTCCGTTCGCCATCGCGGGCGCCGGCTTCATAACCCTCGACCTTTGCCGTGAACGAGACGCCCTCCCCCGCCGCCACCCCGATCCCCAACGTCCTCGCCGAGCGTTATGTCTCGCCCGCGATGAAGGACGTCTGGTCGCAACACGGCCGCGTCGCCCTGGAGCGCGATTTCTGGATCGCCGTGATGAAGGCCCAGCGCGACCTGGGTGTTCCGATTCCGGCCGACGCGATCAAGGATTACGAGAAGGTGCGCGCGCAAATCGATCTCGTTTCCATCGCCAAGCGCGAACGCGTGACCCTCCACGACGTCAAGGCGCGCATCGAGGAGTTCTCCGATCTCGCCAAGCGGCAATTCATCCACCTCGGGCTCACCAGTCGCGATCTCACCGAGAACGTCGAGCAGCTGCAGGTCTTTCGCGGGTTGAAGCTCATTCATTTCAAGGCCGCCGCGGCCCTGCTGCGCCTGGCCCATCAGGCCGAGGCCCACCGCGACCTGATGATCACGGGGCGCACCCACAATGTCCCGGCCCAGCCGACAACGTTGGGCAAGCGGTTGGCGATGTTTGGGCAGGAAATGCTGATCGCCTACCAGCGCCTGGACGAATTGCTCGCCCGCTACCCGGTGCGCGGACTCAAGGGCGCCGTGGGCACCCAATTGGATCAGCTCACGCTGCTCGGGACCGATTTCAGCAAGGTGGACCGGCTCGAGGCCCGGGTGCTGCGGCATCTCGGGTTCCGCGCCTCGCTCATCGCCGTCGGCCAGGTTTATCCGCGCGGGCTTGATTTCGAGGTGGTCACGGCGCTGCATCAATTGGGTGCCGCCGCCGCAAGCTGCGCCACCACGCTCCGGTTGATGGCCGGCGCCGGCTTGCTGACCGAGGGGTTCCAGGAGGGCCAGGTCGGCTCGTCGGCCATGCCGCACAAGGTCAACGCGCGCAATTGTGAGCGCATCTGCGGATTTTCGACCATCCTCGGCGGTTACGTGACGATGACGGGCGCGCTCGCGGGCCACCAATGGAACGAAGGCGACGTTTCCTGCTCTGTCGTGCGCCGCGTCGCCCTGCCGGATTCGTTTTTCGCCATCGACGGATCGCTGGAAACCTTCCTCACCGTCCTCCGGCAGATGGAGGTCTTCCCGGCCGCCGTCGCCGCGGAGAACGAACGCAATCTCCCCTTCCTCGCCACGACCACCCTCCTGATGGAGGCCGTGAAGCACGGCGCCGGACGCGAGACGGCCCACGAAGCCATCAAGGAGCACGCGCTGGCGGCCGCCAAGGCGCTGCGCAGCGGCGACAGTGACCCTGATCTGCTCTCCCGTCTCGCCGGCGACCGCCGCATCGGGCTCGGCAAGCGCGCCCTGCAGACCATTCTGGCCGAAAACGCCCGCTTTGTCGGCGCCGCTCCCCACCAGGTAGACGCGTTCGTCGCCGAGGTGAAGCCCCTCGCCCGCAAACACCGCGGCGCGGAGGACTACCAACCGGGCCGCCTGCTCTGACCTTGGGAAATTGACCTCGGGAAATTTGAGTTTGCCACACCCAACGACGACGCGCTTTCTTTGACCTTCACGTTCTCTCCAACCTTTACCACACCAACACCCATGGCTGAACTCGTAGGAAATGTCTTGGTAGGCCAGTCCGGCGGCCCCACTTCTGTCATCAACGCCAGCGTCGCGGGAATTATCACCGAGGCCCTGAATCACGAATGCGTTGAGGAGATTTATGGCGCGCTCAACGGGGTGCTTGGCCTCCTCCAGGAGGACCTCATCGATCTCGCCGCGGAATCCCAACAACAGATTCGCGCCCTGCACCATACGCCGGGCGCGGCGCTCGGCACCTGCCGTTACAAGCTCAAGAAACAGCAGGATTTCGAGCGGGTGATCGAGGTGTTCAAGGCCCACAATATCCGGTTCTTTTTCTACATCGGCGGCAACGATTCGCAGGACACCGCGGACAAGATCTCGAAGCTGGCCCAGAGCCAGGGCTACGAGCTGCGCGTCATCGGGGTGCCGAAGACGATCGATAACGATCTGCCCATCACCGACCACACGCCGGGCTACGCCAGCGCGATCAAGTACATCGCCACGAGCGTCCGGGAACTCGCCTGCGACAATGAGGCCATGGGCCAGGGTGATCTCGTGTCGATTGTCGAGGTCATGGGCCGCAGCGCCGGCTGGCTGGCCGCCGGGGCCGCCCTCGCCAAGCGCCGCGACCACCCGCATGATCCCCCGCATCTGATTCTCCTGCCCGAGATTCCCTTCAACCAGGAAAAGGTGCTGGAAGACATCAAACGCATCCTGAAGCGCGAAAAGTTCTGTCAGATCGTCGTCGCCGAAGGTTTGGTGGACGGCGATGGCAACTACGTGGCCGCCGAGGCCCAGACCGACGCCTTTGGCCACGCCCAGCTCGGCGGGGCCGGTGACGCGATTGCGGAAATCGTGGGCCAGAACATCCCCGGGGTGAAGGTGCGGGTCGCCAAACCCGGCTTGCTCCAGCGCTGCGCGGCCCACGCCGCCTCCAAGACCGACGCCGACGAAGCCTACCAGGCGGGTCAGGCGGCGGTGATTGCCGCCATCAACGGGGAGACCGACAAGATGGTCACCCTGCTCCGGGGCGATGGAGACCATTATGTCACCGAGACCGGGCTCGCCCCGCTCAGCGACGTGGCCAATTCGGTGAAAAAGCTGCCGCGCGAGTGGATCAACGAGGACGGCGTGAGCATGAACTTCCAGTTTCTCCGCTACGCTCAGCCCCTGATTCAGGGCGAAGTCGCCCTGCCGCACGACAACGGCGTGCCGGTGTTCGCCCGCCTCGACAAGCGGCGGATCGACAAGGTGCTGCCCAGCTACGAAGTCTAAGGCCTTCGCCGCGCGCAGCCCTTAGTTCAGGCACGCCGCCAGCAGGCGGTCGTGCACGGCGGTCGCCGTAATCGCGGCGTCCGCCGGCGCTCCGCCCGTGCCGATGAGCACCGGCCACTCGGCCTCGTCCGCGGGACAGACGCCGTGCGAGCCCCGCACCAGCGAGGGATCGAGCGGAATCACATCCATCAGGGCCCGGAATCCGAGCTTCCGGCGCAGGAGGGTGCCGAGGATCTTGAGCTGGGGCCACCGGAGGGTCGGATCGAGAAAGAGTTCCACCGGGTCGTAGCCGTATTTGCGGTGAATATCGACGCAGCGGGCGAAGTCCGGCGCCCGGCGGTCGTCCTCCCAATAATAATACGTGAACCAGGCATCCTCGGCGGCCAGCGCCACCAAATCCCCCGAGCGCACGTGGTCGAGACCCGCGGCGCGCTTCCCCGCGGCGTCCAGCACCCGCGCCACTCCTGCCACGGCTTCGACCGTCGTCCGCACCGTCTCAAGCAAGGCGAGATCGTTGACGTAGACATGGGCCACCTGGTGGTCGGCAAGGGCGAAGACGCGGCTGGCGCCGCAATCGAGCAATTCGCGCCCGAGTTCCTCTTTCAGCACGAGCCAGCCCTGGGCGCGAAAGATCCGGTTCAGGGCAATCGAACGCCGGACCGCCGTGATGCCGTATTCCGAGACGATCAGCGGCCGCACGCCCCGCCGGGTGTAGAAGTCGACCAGATCACCGGCGACCCGATCGATCGCCCGGCAGTCCTCCGCCAGACGGGGATCATCCGGACCGAGCCGCTGCAGGTTGTAGTCGAGGTGCGGCAGATAGACGAGCGACAGATCGGGCTGATGCCGCTGCTCGATCCACTCGGCTGAGCGCGCGATCCACTCCGACGAGGCGATTCCCGCCGTCGGCCCCCAAAAGGCGGGGAACGGGAAGGGCCCGAGGTCGCGTTTGATCGCCTCGCGGAGGTCCGGTGGATGGCTGGCGATGTCGAAGACCTTGCGCCCATCCGCCGGATACAGGGGCCGCGGCGTGATGGACCAGTCGGCGGTGGAATACATATTGTACCACCAAAACAGCTTCGCGCAGGTGTAGCCCGGCCGGATTGCCCGCACTTTGTCCCAAAGCTTGGCGCCGCCCACCAGGTGGTTCGACTGCTTCCAGAAATGATGCTCCGCCAGTTCGCGATCATACCAGCCGTTGGCCACCGCCCCGTGGCCCGCCGGCGGCAGCCCGGTGAGATAGGTGCTTTGCGCCGTGCAGGTGACAGCGGGCAGCACGGGCTGCACCCGGCGCAGACCACCCGCCTGCGCGAGCTGCTGGAGCCGTGGCGTTTGCGGGCCCAGCAGCCGGGACGTGAGACCCACGACGTTGATGATCGCCACCCGGTCAGCCATAACGCGCCCGCAGCTCGTCGAACGAGGCCTTCACCACCGCGCCGTCGATCTCGTGGATCTCGAGTCGATCCCCCGGCGCGCGAATCATCGGGATGCTGAGGCGCCCGCCCAGGTGCTCGCGAAACTCCTCCAGCCCGTCCAGCATGTCCTGCCGGCCGCTGGGACCGCGAATCTCGCGCACGGGCGCGAACAGCGCGAAACCCAGGCCCTCGATCACGCCGAGGATGCGTTCCGCCACGGGCTCCGGCAGCAGCCCGACGCGCCGCGCGTAGATGAGGTCGATCGCCATGCCCACCGCGACCGCCTCGCCGTGACCGACGCGGAACTCCGACAACTGTTCCAGCTTGTGCGCCGCCCAATGCCCGAAGTCGAGCGGCCGCGCCGACCCGCGCTCGAAGGGATCGCCCGCCGTCGCGATGTGTTCGACATGCTGGCGCGCGCTCTCGCGGATCACCGCCTCGAAGGGCTCGCGTTCAAAACGGGCGAGCGCCGCGACCCGCGCGGCGATGAACTCAAAGAAGGCCGCATCGCGAATGAGCGCCACCTTGACCGCCTCGATCAGGCCGACCCGCCGGTCGCGCAGCGGCAGGCCGTCGAGGAAGGCCAGGTCGTTCACGATCGCGTGCGGCACCCCGAAGGAACCGATCCAGTTCTTCTTGCCGAAATAGTTGATGCCGTTCTTCACCCCGACCCCGCCGTCGCCCTGGCTCAGGCTGGTGGTCGGCAGCCGCACGAGCGGAATGCCGCGGTGCGCGGTGGCCGCGGCGAACCCCACCAGGTCGAGCACGGCCCCGCCGCCCACGGCGATCACATAGGAATGGCGGCAAAGCCCCGCGTCATTGATCGCCGCCCAGACTTTCTCGAGCGCGTGGAAGTCGTTCTTCACCGCCTCGCCGCCCGCCACGCCCACCGGGGCGGCCGCCAACCGCACCTGATCGCCCCGGGCGGCAAACCAACGCGCCATCTTCTCGCCGATCCCCGGAAACGCCGCGGCGAGGCCGGCGTCCCAAAACACCAGCGCGCGCACATTTTCTCCCGGCTCCCGCGGGGTGAGCACCCCGGCCAACACCAGGTTGTCCTCCGCAAACACGTCGCGGGTAAAGAAGAGCCGGTGCTCGTGACGCAGCGTGATGGGGAACGAAACGGAGTCGGGTTGATCGGGCATGCGGGCTAGGTGGAGGCGGCAAGCCGCTGCGCCCAGCGTCCGAAAGGAATAGTCGCGGCGCAAGCCATTGCCGGCCACCACGCCCCCGCCACCCCCAACGCCACCGCGTCGATCAGCGGGATAAACGCGAGCAGGCGGCCGACGCTCCGGCCGAGCCGGGCCGCGGGGGCGCCCGGCCGGTACTCGGCCCGCGCGAGCAGGCTCAGCGTCACGATGTAGACAAACAGTCCGCCCAGCCACCATGCCATCAGACCGCGCACCGCGTGACCGGGGAGCGACGCGAGCGTCAGCGCCAGCAGCACCCGGCAGCCCGCCATGAGGACGACGGATCCCGCCCAACGCTTGTGCATCCAATCGTAGGCGAGAATCGTCCCCGCCAACGCGCCCGCCCACCGCACCGACGCACCCGCGCCGACCAACAGGGCCAGCCCGGCGGCCATCTCGGCTCCGCCGATCCACGCGGCCACCGCGCGCGATACGATCTGGCGCGGGATCGCGCGCTCCGGCCGGTGGCGCGCATCGAACGCCGCATCGGCTACGTCGTTAAGGGTCGCCCCGCCCGCGTACACCAGGCAACCGCTCAGCACCGCCAGCCCCAGCAGACCGGGCGCAGGCCAGCCGGAGCCACCCGCGGCCGACAGCACGAGCGCCGCGAGGACGTTGCTCGCCACCGACGGAAAATTTCCCGCGCGCGCGAGGTCAAACCCGGCCCGCAGACGGGAGCCCGCCCCACCCGACGCCCCGGAACTCACGCACCGGCCTCCCGCGCGCACTGCGCGGCGAGCGCGGGGTCCGCCAGGCCCCGGCTGGCCAGCGCGGCGAGGGTCCACGCATATTCGCGCACCAATTGATCCTCGATTGGCAGCCGCAAGGCGGGCGGCAACACCTCCCACGTGTAGGTCTCCATCTCGAGATGAGCGCAGGCGCCGCGATGCGCCTGCAGCCAATCGATCGCCCCGACCAGATGATCGCGCGTATCGGAAAAAGGAACACCCGGCGAGGCGTGCAAGGGCACATGGAAATGCACCCGCCATTCGTCATCTGCCAGCGCAGGCTCGGGATCCGCCAGCGCGTCAGGTAAATCAATGAAACGGCGCCGCACCCGTCCGCCCGACCCCACGACCACCTGATGGAGGTAAACCGGCTCCACAAACGCGGCGAGCGCCGCGCGGCCGGCGGCGTCGGGCCGCACCCGCAGTGCGGAACTGAGATGAAGTTTGCTCAGCCGCAGTCCTGCGGCGGCGAGGCGGTCCAGCGCCTCCCCCGGGGTCTCGAACTCGACCGCCAGGTGGCAACAGTCGTAGTTCACGCCGACGAAGCGCAGCAATTGCTCCGTCCCGACCCCGGGATCACTTTCCCGCCAGTCGTCGAAAAACGCCACCGTCTCCGCCGTCGTCTCCAGCGTGCACAGCGGTTCCGGCTCGAGGCCAAGATGCAGGTCGTGGCCGGTCCGGGCAGCGAGGGCCGCGATGCCGCGGGCGCAGGCAGTGAGGTGGGTGAAGATCGCCGGCCGGCGCGCCGGTTCGGCGGCGACGAAGGCTTTGAACGAGGCCGGCACGGTGCTGACGCTACCCGCCATCCCCGGCGGCAGCAGCTGCGCGAGCAATTCAAACAATTGCAGCGTATAGGCGACACGTTCCGGGGTCGACCAGTCGGGGGCGTACACCTGTTCCTTGACGCGGGTGCCGTGGAAACTTCCGTAGGGAAAACCGTTAATCGTGAAAACGTAGCAGTCGTGGCGCGCGAGCCAGTGTTGAAACGCGGCCAGAGTCGCCGGCTCGGCCAACTCGGCGGCGGCCCGCCGCCCCAGGCGCAGCCCGATCGCATACGGCTGCCCGGGCGCGACCCGCCGGCGGACCGGCAGGGTGTGGCGCTCGAGCGCGGCCCACGTCTCCGCCCAGGACTCCCCGCGGTGGACGTTCGTGCAGTAGGCGAGGTGGCTGCCGTCGTGAAGCTTCATCCGGTTCCGGCCACGAAAAAAACTAGGCCGCTTGCCCGTCCGGCAGGAAAAACTTCGGACACTGCGACAGAAAACGGTGCGGGTTGCGGTAGAGCACGGCGTCGACGAAATCCTCGCCATGGCCGCGACGGCGCATCTCCAACGCCGTCTGGGGCACCGCCAGCGGATCACTGACGCCCCAGTCGCACGCGGAATTCATCCAGATCCGCTCGCGCCCGCAGATCTCCAGCATGTCGACCGCCCGCGGCGGGGAGGACTTGGAATCCGGATACAAGGTGATGCCCGCCCAAAACCCGCGATCGAGCACGCGACGGATCGTGTGTTCCTCCACATGGTCGATGATCACGCGCTCCGGCTTCACGCCCGGATGCGCCCCGAGGACGTCAAGGATGAGCCGGGTGCCCTTCAGCTTGTCCTCGAGATGCGGGGTGTGGACGAGGATCAGCTGGTCGTGGCGCACCGCGAGCTCGACGTGTTGCTCGAGTACGGTCAGCTCGTTGCGGGTGTTGCGGTTGAGGCCGATTTCGCCGACGCCGAGGACGTTGGGCCGGGCCAGAAACTCCGGGATTATCGCCAGGACGTCGCGGGCGAGGCCCAGATCCTCGGACTCCTTGGGGTTCAGGCAGAGCCAGCAAAAATGCGGCAGCAGGAACTTGGCGGCGCGGGCGGGCTCGTATTCCGTGAGCTGGCGAAAGTAATCGCGGAAACCGTCGGCCGAGCCGCGGTCAAAGCCAGCCCAGAACGCCGGTTCGCACACCGCCCGGCAGCCCGCCATGACCATCGCCTGATAGTCGTCGGTGGTGCGGCTCACCATGTGGCCGTGGGGCTCGATGTAGCGCATGGCGGCTCAAGCCTTCCGGCGGGCGCGGGTCGCCCGGGTCGGCGCCAGCCAGGCCCCGAGGGCGGCCTGGCCCGACGACCTGGCCTCCGGCCGGGTCGTGGGGTCGCTGAGTTTTTCGAGGATGCGCCGGGCCCGCTCCGGCCGGCCGTCGGTGAGCAGCGCCGCCGCCGCCCGCAGCGCGGCGCAGCGAAAATCGTCCGCCACCGCGTAGCGCTCGACGCGATCGAGAAACGCCGCGACCTCGATGAGTTTCGCGCGCACCGGAATGAAGCCATGATCCAGGACCGCCTTGGACTGGGGCGGGGTGGGGAAAAATCCCGGCGAGCGTTGGGAACGGGAGGCGGCCACGGGGGAGATGGGAGCAGAACCTAAATTGACGCCGGCGGCACAAGGCAAACAAACATCGCCGCCCGCAAAAATCAACGGTACGAGACGGAGCGCAGATGACCGTGACCTTCGGCGGCAAGGTTCGTCTTCCTCTCCTCCCACCCTTCCCCGATGATCGAAGAATTGATTCTCGTCGACGCCCGGAACCGTGCCATTGGCCGGGCCGAGAAGCTGCACGTCCACCACGCGGGGCTGCGCCATCGGGCGTTTTCCATTTTTCTCGTCGACCAGAGCGGGCGACTGCTCCTGCAGCAACGCAGCCGGGCCAAGTACCATTCCGCGGGACTGTGGGCCAACGCCTGCTGCGGGCACCCGCGGCCCGGGGAAAACACCCGGCAGGCGGCCCGCCAGCGCCTGACGGAGGAACTCGGCGCCACCACCCCCCTGCGCTACGGTTTTCGCGCTCACTATCACACCGCCCTGCCCAACGGTCTGACCGAGAACGAAATCGTCTATGTCTTCTTTGGCCTCACGCCGGCGGTCGTCGCCCCCAATCCCGGGGAAGTGGCCGGCCTCGCGCACCTGAACCTCGCGCAATTGCAGGCCGACATCGCCCGGCAGCCCCGGCGCTACGCCTACTGGCTCCGGCACTACATGAAAAACCACTACGCGGCCGTGGCCCGCAGTGTGGCGGCGGTGCGAAAGAACGGCCGTTGAAGTGCGCGCCGGCCCTTACGCCGTCTCCGCCCCCACCGCCACATAGGGCTCTTCGTGGAGCCGCGCCGGGCGCCGCCCGGTGAGCAATTGCCACCAGGCGCGGGCATTGGCGAACACCACGATGGCGACGAGCACCAGAAAGATGGCGGTCACCGCGGCATCGACACGGTTGTTGAAGAGTTGGGCGCCCCAAATCTTTAGCTCCGCGGGCGTGCCGCCGGCCGCAATTCTACCTTCCAGCCCGCGGGCGATCGCAAGGAAGCCAATCGGCGCGGGGCTGAAAATCTTCATGTACCCGGCCGACATGGTCACGACCAGCAGCCAACCCAGCGGCAGGAGCGTGGTCCAACAGTATCGCGCCCGTCCCATCTTGATCAGCACGGTCGTGCCCAGCGCGAGGGCCAGCACGGCGAGGAGTTGGTTGGCGATGCCGAAGATCGGCCAGAGCGAATTGATGCCACCGAGGGGATCAACGACCCCCTGATAAAGAAACCAGCCCCACGCCCCGACAAAGAGCGCCGTGGCGATCGTGCCTCCCGCCAGCGATCGCGTGTCCCGCAGGGGTTCAAAGATGCCACCGAGCATGTCCTGCACCAGAAAGCGCCCCACCCGGGTGCCCGCGTCGATGGTGGTGAGGATGAACAGGGCCTCGAACATGATCGCAAAGTGATACCAGAGGGCGAGCGCCGCCTTGCTGCCCACCACCCCGGCAAACATGTGCGCCATGCCCACGGCAAAGGTGGGCGCGCCGCCGGTGCGGCCGACCATCGTCTTTTCCCCCACGCTGTCCGCGAGCGCCTGCATGTCGGCAGGCGTCACCGGAAAGCCCAGCGCCGTGATCTTCGCCGTTACGACCTCCGGCGTGCCCGCCATGTTGATCGCGAAATACTGGCCGGGCTCCATGGCGCACGCGGCGATGAGCGCCATGATGCCGACGCACATTTCCGTGACCATCGCGCCGTACCCGACGACCCGGATGTGGGATTCGCGCGCGAGGAGTTTTGGCGTGGTGCCGGAAGAGACCAGCGCGTGGAAGCCTGAGATGGCGGCACACGCGATCGTGATGAAACAGAAGGGAAACACCGGGCCGGCAAACACCGGGCCGGTGCCGTCGATAAACCTGGTAATCGCCGGCATCTTCAGGTCGGGCGACAGGACGATGACGGCCAACCCCAGGGCCATGACCGTGCCGATCTTCATGAACGTGCTCAAGTAGTCGCGTGGGGCGAGGAGCAGCCAGACGGGCAGGATCGAAGCGAGGAAGCCGTACCCCATGATCCACCAGGCGAGCGTCGTTCCCTTGAGCGTGAGTAGCTTTTCGAGGGCTGTGCCGTGGAGGTATTGTCCGCCCCACACCGAGGCGAGCAGCGCGATCACGCCGAAGGCGCTGATCCAGGCCAGCGCCTTGCCGCTGTGTCCGCTGGTCTTCATCGCCACGCCCATGATCACCGCGATCGGCATGGTTGCCGCGATGGTGAACAGGCCCCAGGGGCTCTCGGCGAGCGCTTTGACCACCACGAGGGCGAGCACGGCGAGAAGAATCACCATAATCGCCACGATACTCACGAGGGCAATCGCGCCGGCAAACGGCCCGACTTCGTCCCGCACCATCTGGCCGAGCGACTTGCCCCGGCGCCGGGTGGAGCAGAACAGGATGACCGAGTCGTGCACGGCCCCGCCGAGCGTGGCGCCAATCAGCATCCACAGCATTCCGGGCAGATAGCCGAACTGCGCCGCCAGCACGGGCCCGACCAGGGGACCGGGGCCGGCGATGGCGGCAAAGTGGTGCCCGAAGACCACCCACTTGTTGGTCTTCACGTAGTCGCGCCCGTCGCCATGCACCTCGGCCGGCGTCGCCCGCAGATCATCGAGCGTGAGCACCTTGGCCATCAGCCAGGCGGAGTGGAAGCGGTAGCCAATCGCGAACACGCAAAGGGCGGCGACCACCATCCAGAGGGCGTTGACGTGTTCGCCCCGCGACAAGGCGAGCACCGCGATGGAGATCGCTCCCAAAATGGCGACGAAGCTCCAGCCGATGATGCGGAAAGTCCTTTGCGGGGCGGATGGAGCGGGAACAGCAGTGCTCATGGGGTGGTAAAGAAGTGCGGGTGAAGTTGGTCCTCCCCGGCCCGCGGTGCAAGCGCCCGCACGCGACCCGGGGCGCCGGGGAAGACTCCTTTGACGCCCGCGCCCGGAACCGCTTGGGTGGCTCCGTCGTGGAAGACGAACCCCACTCACCCATGCCGGGAAAATCCTGCTGCGCCCCACCCCGGCACACGGCCGGTGCCGCCGACACCGCCGCGGCCAACGCGCCGGGGAAATTTCGGCGGGTGACCACCGGATCGACGGACGGCATGCGCCTCATCCCGGGCGGCGAGTTCCTGATGGGAACGGACGGCACCTACGGTTTTCCCGCGGATGGCGAAGGGCCGGCGCACCCGGTGGAGCTGGCGCCCTTCCATCTCGACGCCACCTGCGTGACCAACGAGCAATTCAACGCCTTCGTCAATGCGACCGGATACAAGACCGAGGCGGAGCGCATGGGGTGGAGCTTCGTATTCTTCGGCCACCTGAGCGCCGCCCAGGCCGCGAAGAGCGTGCGCGCCAGGGTGACGGGCAGCGAGTGGTGGTGTCGCGTCGAGGGAGCCTCCTGGCGGCATCCGGAAGGACCGGGCTCCAACATCAAGCAACGCTGGGATCATCCCGTCGTGCAGATCTCCTGGCACGACACGCAGGCCTACGCCGCCTGGAGCGGCAAACGACTGCCCACGGAGGCAGAGTGGGAGTGTGCCGCGCGCGGTGGGCGGGTGCGGCAGCGTTTCCCGTGGGGCGACGAGTTGGAGCCCGGCGGAAAACACCGGATGAACGTATGGCAGGGGGTCTTTCCCACCCGCAACACGGAGGCGGATGGATTCTACGGCACGGCCCCGGCCCGGACGTTCAAGGCCAACGGCTACGGGCTCTATCAGATGACCGGCAACGTCTGGGAGTGGTGCTGGGACTGGTTCGAGCCCGGTTATTACCTGCGAACCCCGGCGGCGAATCCGACCGGTCCGGCGGCGGGTGAGCGTCGCGTGATGCGCGGCGGTTCGTACCTCTGCCACGCCAGCTACTGCAATCGTTACCGCACCGACGCCCGCAGCAGCAACACGCCCGACAGCGCAACGACCAACCTGGGTTTCCGCTGCGCCCGGGACGTCTGAAAAAAAAGCCCGGGGCCGAAGCCCCGGGCTCGAAAAAAGGCGGCGCGACGGACGCGCCGAACGATTACTGCAGTTCGTAGACCTCGATCAGGGCGACGCCGGTGGCTCCACCCGCCCCGGTCACCAGGGCGGTGTAGGCACCGGGTGTCAGGGTCGCGATCACGGCGGAGTCGTTGTTCGAGAGCCCAAACGCACCCACCTGCGCCGAGGCGGCGGCGATCGCATCGCGGTCAGCCGAGGTGCTCCAATTGGTGTTTTGCGAGACCGTGTTGCTGCCACTGAGCAGTTGCAGCGTGGGTTGCGCGAGCACACCGGCGACCCCGAACTGACTGAGGCCCGGCCCGACGCCGCGCACCAGCACCCGCTTGACGCCACCCGGCGGCACCACAAAGCCGGCGATCAGGGTGTTGTCCGCAGTGCCGGCGGAAGCGCGCGTCGCGATGTTCAGCAGCTTCTGCCCCGGCTGGGGAGCCGAGAGATCATAAACTTCCACGAGGGCGACGCCGGCGGCGGCACTCGTGCTGCTGACCACCGCGGTGTACGCACCGGGAGCAAGGGTGGTGATGATCGCAGCATCGGCGCCCGACGAACCGAGCGTGAACGCCCCGACCTGCGCGCCGGCCGCGTCGATGGCGACCCGATTGCCGGCGATGCCGGTGTTGACGGCGAGCGAAGTCTGGCCGCGGAACAATTCGAGGCGCGGCGACGCCAGCGCGCCGGCCACGTTGAACGGAGCCCCGCCAAGGGTCGGGCCGACGGCGCGAATCAACACGGGCTTGGAATTCTCCCCGGAGATCACGAAGCCGGCGATGGCCACGCTGTCGCCGGAACCGACCCGGGCGCGCGAGGAGATGTTGACGAGCCGCTGATTACCGATGAGGTCGCCGTTGGCACCGGTCAGGCTCGCCGTGATGGCACCCGAGGCCGAGCCGGTCACCAGGCCGGTCGTGGGCGAAATCGTCGCCGAGAGAATGGAGCGACCCGTGACGACGCTGACGGAGCCGGCCGCGGTGACACTGCCGTTACCGCCATCGAACGTGTTGCCCGACTGCGCGAGGGTGAAGGCCTGACTGTTCGCGGCCACAATCGTGTAGGTGACCGCCGCGCCACTGGAAGCGCCGGCCAGATAGACGCCCGCGACATTCTGGGTTGCGCCCAAGCCGGGCGCCTGGGTTCCACTCATGGCGGCGTTGGCTCCGCCTGAGATCGAACCGGAAATGCTGCCACCGGAGCCGATGGCACCGTTCACCACCACCGTGCCAAGGGCGGCCGCGCGGGCGGGTTCACCTTCATTCGGCGAGACGGCCGACGACGAGGCGATGGCGGACTGGGAGAAGACGAAGCTACCGCTGGAGTTGATCGTGAAGTTGAGGTTCATGACCGGTGCATTGGAGCCGGGCAGGTAGCCGAGGAAAACGCCGGAGTTGTTATCGCTCACATAGAGGGCGAAGTTGCCCAGGCCGCCCGCAAAGGAGCCGAAGTAGATGCCGTCGAAGCTGCGCGCCAACCCGCTCACCGTGGCGGCGGTCGAGGTGACGCTGCCGACCGAGTTGCTGACCACCACGTCGTAGCTGTCGGTGCCGCCCGCCTGAATGCCACCGACCACGTAGGTGGCGGTGTTGGCACCGGCGAGGTTGGAGCCGTTCTTGCGCCACTGGTAGCTCGGCGCGGGTGCGCCGGAAGCTCCGACCGCCAGCGTTACAGAGCCGCCAGCCACCACCGAGCGACTGGAAGGTTGCGACGTGATGACGGGGGCGACGGGCGCCGCGACGACCTGCAATTGCGCCAGCGAACTGCTCACCAGACCGAGTCCGTTCGAAACCAGGACATCATAGACGCCCGAGTCGGACGCGGTCACTCCGGTCAGGGTCAGGGTCGAACCAACCGCGCCGAAGATCTGCACGCCATTCTTGCGCCACTGATAGTTGAACGACGAACCGCCGGTCGCCGCCGCCGAGAAGGTCACGGAGCTGCCACCGAGGACCGTCTGCGAGAGCGGTTGCTGGACAACCACGGGAATCGTGTTGACCACCAGCGAGACCACACTGGAAGTCACGGCACCCGCGGTATTGGAAACCCGCACGGAATAACTGCCAGCAACTGATGCCTGCACGTTGGATACGTTCAAGGTGGACTCGGTTGCTCCGCCGATGGGCACACCGTTGCGGCTCCATTGATAGTTCAACGCCGTGCCGGAAGCGGTCACGCTGAAGGTCGCCGTCTGGCCTGGATTGACCGAAACGTTGGCCGGCTGCGTGGTAATGGTCGGCGCCACCACCGCCGGCAAGATCGTGAGCGTGAGCGTCTGGGTGGCGGGGATGCCATTGGTGGCCGTGATCGTGACGGTAACGGGTGAACCAGAGGTATCCGGCGGAGTGCCGGTGATTTCACCCGTGGTCGCGTTGATCGACGCCCAACTCGGCAGGTTATTGGAACTGTACGACGGCGTCGGGGAACCGGACGCCGTGACCGTGAAGCTGCCCGCGATCGTGGCCTGGAACGAAGCGGTGTTCGCACTGGTGAAGGTGGGCGCCGTGCCGACCGTAAGGGTGGCGGAGAGCGACGTCGGGTTTGGACTGATCAGATTGCTGACGATGGCCTGGAACTGGTCACCGTTCATGGCGCTGGTCGCACCCGTGATCGTGAGCGTCGCGGTGTTGGTGCCACTAAAGATGCCGTCGTCAAACAGGGTGGTGAACCCGAATGAGCCCGCCGGCTGGCGCATCCAACTGAAGACCGTGGGCGTCGGAGATCCCGTGGCCGCCACCGTAAAGGTTGCACTGCCACCGACCGCGGCGCCGGTTGACTGCGGATGGGTGATAATCGTGGGGGCGGAAACATTTCCGCTCCGGCGAATCGCGTTGTTGCGCGTATCCGCGATGAACAGGTTTCCGGCCGCGTCCACCGCGACGCCAAACGGTTGGTTGAAACGCGCCGCAGTGCCCACGCCGTCGGTGGAACCGGTCGTGCCGGCCATTCCGGCCAAGGTGGTGACCACTCCGCCGGGGCTCACGCGACGGAGCGTGCTGCTATATGTATCGGCGACATAGATATTTCCCGTCGCATCCACCGCGATGCCGGAAGGCTGATTGAAGAAAGCGGCGGTGCCGATGCCGTCCGCACTGCCCGCCAAGCCAATGTTGCCGGCCAGCGTCGATACATTGGTGGCGGTATCGATCCGGCGGATGGCATGATTGTAGGAATCGGCCACATAAACCGTTCCACCGGAGTCGACCGCGAGCGCAAACGGAAACGCAAAGCGCGAGTTGGTGCCAAACGAGTTGGACGTGCCCCGGATACCGGCGGCGCCGGCATAGGTGGTTACGATTCCGCCGGAGGTGATGCGGCGAATCGTGTGGTTAAAGGTGTCGGCAACGTAAACGGTGCCAGCGACGTCAACCGCCACGCCATAGGGATAAAAGAAACGCGCGGCGCTTCCGGTGCCGTCCAAACTTCCCGTGCTGCCCGCAAGGCCAGCCAGAGTCGTGACCACACCACTCGACGAAACCACGCGAATCGTGTGATTGTAGGAGTCCGCCACGTAGACCGTGCCGACATTTGAAACCGCGATACCCGAGGGCGCGTTGAAGCGCGCCGCGGTTCCGACGCCGTCGGCACTGCCACTCACCCCTGGCGATCCTGCAAGGGTCGTCACGACGCCGGCGCTCGTGACCCGGCGGATGACATGATTGGAGGTATCGGCAATATAAAGGTTACCCGAGGGGTCGACCCCGACGGAAGAGGGTCCGTTGAAACGGGCGGCAGTTCCGACCCCATCCGCAGAGCCAGAGAAGGGAGCCTGGCCGGCGATGGTAGCAATCGTCGTACCCACCACGATGCTGATTGAGGCCGTGGAGCTGGTGAGCGAACCAATGTTGTTGGTCGCCACCGCCCGGAAGACGTCGCCGCTCATGCCCGAGGACGGGTTCGTGACCGTAAGCGTGGTCGAGTTCACCCCGCTGAAGTTCAAGTCGGTGAAGAGATCGACAAAGAACGCGCCACCCGCCTGAAGTCGCTGCCACTGGATAACGGGAGTCGGCGTGCCCGTCACCTCCACGGTGAAGATCGCAGTTTGGCCCAGGGCCACCGTCTGGTTGACCGGTTGGATCGTGAAGTTCGGAACAAGCGCGGTCGGCGACACCACGAGAGACAGCGTCTGGGTCGCGGACGGGAGAACCCCGTTGCTGGCGCTCACCTGTACGTAAAAGGGCGAGGACGCGCTGACGCCCGGACTGGGGGTACCGTAGATCACACCCGTCGAGGAATTGAGGAGCAACCCACTCGGGAGGAAGCCGCTGATGACGGAATAAGTGATCGTAGAAGGCGAACCCGTGGCCAGGATGTTGAAGGTGCCGTATTGGTTCTCCACAAATGTCGCCGAGCCGAGACTCGTGATCTGAGGTGCCTGGGTGACGGTAAGCGTCGCCGGGTTGGACGTGGCAGGACTGCCGACGCCGCTGCTCACCACGACCTGGAATTGGTCGCCGCTCACCGACGGGCTGGTGTTGCTCACCGTCAGGGTCGGCCCGGTGGTGCCAAAATAGGTGACGCCATTATCGAAGATATTGAAGAAACCGAAGGTGCCGGCCGACTGCTTCTGCCACTGGTAGGTCAGCGTACCACCGTTGTTGGTGGCCAAAACGGTGAACTGGGCGGTGGTCCCCGGACTCACGGTCTGAGTACTGGGTTGGGAGCTGATCGTCGGACCCGTCAGCACCGTAAGCGTGAAAGTCTGGTTCACCGTGCCCGCGGTGCTCGTGGCCGTCAGGGTAAAGGTGAAGGGCGAGCCCGACGCATTCGAGGGGAAGCCGGAGATCTCGCCGGTGGCCGTGTTGAACCCGGCCCAAAACGGGAAATTTCCTGAATAGCTCAAGGCAGGAGCGGGACTGCCCGTCGCCGTGACAATAAACGAGCCCGCCTGCCCGACCGTAAAACTGGCATTCGAGGCACTGGTAAAGACTGGCGTCTGATTGACGATGAGCGTCGCCGCCGAACTCGTGGCCGCCGTGCCGAAACCGTTGCTCACCACACATTGGAATTTGTCGCCGCTCATGATTTGGGTGACCAAATTGACCGAGAGGGTCGCTGTGGTGGAACCGGTATAAGTCGAACCCGGCGAGACATTGAAGAACGTAAACGTCCCCGCGGGCTGAATCTGCCATTGGTACGAGACCGTCGGATTTCCCAAAGCTGCCACCGTGAAGGTTACATTGGTGTTGGCATTGGTGGTTACGTTGGCCGGCTGGGCATTGATCGAAGGTGCCACCGCCGGAGACATCGTTCGGATCTTCTGGTTGTTGGTGTCCACCACGCAAATGACGGGGCCCAACCCCCCCGAGTAGGAGGCGATGCCGGAGGGAAAATTGAATTTCGCCCCGCTCGTCGACAGACCGTCGGTCGTGCCGCTGGAATTGGCGGAGCCCGCAATCGTCGTGACCACCCCGGCCGTGGTGACCGAACGGATGGTGTGGGAATTGGTCCCGGCGACCAGGATGTTGCCTGAAGTGTCGAGCGCGATTCCCGCCGGTCCGCTAAACGAAGCTCCCGTTCCGGTGCCGTCGACGGATGCCGCCGAACCGGAACCCGCGAGGGTCGTGACCGTCGCGACCGGCCCGGCCGTAATCGCAATCTGGCGGATCAGGTGGTTGAACGTGTCAGCCACGTAAAGGATCGTGCCGGCGGTGTTGGCGACGATGGCATCCGGATGGAAAAACGTCGCGGCCGTCCCAACGCCGTTGGCGTTGCCATTGGCACCGGTCGCGCTGCCAGTCAGGGTGGTGACCGCCCCGGTCGCCACCACATAGAGACGGATCGAGTTGTTTTGGGCGTCTGCAATGTAGAGATTCGCGGCGGCGCCTCCGGTGCCCGTCCGGTCGCAGGCGATGCCCAAAGGCGTATTGAAGGTGGCAGCGAGACCGGTTGCATCGAGGCGGCCCGGGATGAGCACCGTGCCCGCGAGGGTGGTAACGACACCGCCTGACGTAATCATACGGATCGTATGATTTCCAGAGTCAGCGACATAGAGGTTGCCCGCACCGTCAATCACGATGCCTTGCGGACGGTTGAAACTCGCCCCCGTGCCCGTGCCGTTGGCGGAACCCTGGACGCCGGCACCGGCGAACGTCGTCACCACGCCCGCCGGGGTCACCTTGCGAATCAAGTGATTCAACGCGTCGGCCACGTAGAGGTTGCCGGCAGCGTCAGCCGCCGCCCCTGAAGGATTGGTGAACGAGAAGCTCGCGGCCGTGCCCGTGCCATTGGTGGCGCCGGAAGATCCGGATCCAGCCAGGGTGCTGACGGCATTCTGGGCGGACAATTGGGCGGCGCACATGAGTGCCGAGCCCATAACCATAATCCGCGTCCAGCGCGGCCGACGTTGCATTGATATTTCCCTGCCTGCGGGGGTTTTCATGATTTGCATATAAAGAATATTTCGCTGAATCCTGGACATTTCGACACGACGCTAATCTCGACAATTAGGCCATTTACCTGAGTTCTTGGGACGATCGCAAGACGGTTATAGAGTTTAGAAGTTACCCCGATCTCCGCCGCCATCAGCCGGACAGTCCTGGGAGCGCGTAACGGTTCGTGACATCATCCCTTCCTTCCTTGCCGGATTCGTGCCAGTCAGATGCAAATGAGTCTTCTGCCTGCGCCGCAAGGGAAAGCCATGGATTTCCCGGTATCTCACCGCCGGAGCACAAACGAGGAAAATTACCCAATCCGCGAGCGACTCGCGCGGCTCAATCCCCAAAGGTTCGGAGCGCGACTGAATTTCACCCGCCTCGCCTCAATCCGACCACGGGAGCCAGCTGGCACCGTCGCACCACCCACTTACCCGAGTGACCAGCGGGGTCGGAGCACCCCGGCGTTCGCCGGCCTGACCCGCTCACCGCACGCGCCCGACCCCGAACTGATCCCCGGTGCGCACCGGCACGCCGTGGGCAAATTGGATTTCCACCACCTTCTCGCTGTGCACCGCGGCGCCGGTTTCGTCCGTCAGCGCCGCCACGATGCGGCGGCTCGCCACGTCGACCACTTCGCCGGTCGAGGGATATGCCAGCTTGCCATCGAGGCTGAACGTGATCCAGCCGGGCTGGTCGCGCAGCGAAACGCTCGTCAGCTGCTTCGGCGGCATGACCGTGGCGTCAAAGATGTGCATGCGCTGGTTCACAGCATCGCACACCCACACTTCCTTCTCATCCGGGGTGAGCCCGACCCCGTGGCTCGGGCAGCCATGCCGCTTCGGCGTGCCCAACTGAAATCCCTGCACCTCGACGCGGTGCAACATCTTCCCGGTGGTAAGATCGCCGATCTCGAAACCGAGGAGGTTGTTCACGTTCACAAAGGCGAGGGTTTGGCGGCCGTTGATGGTAAAAGGCCGGATGGGCGCGCTGAAGGGCCCTACTTCCATCGCAATCGTGTGCGTGGCGGTGTCGGTCACGCGCAGCAGCGGGGACCGCAGGCCGGCAAGATAGGCATGTCTGCCATCGAGTCCGTAGACCGTGTTGTGCGCGCCCGACTTCGGCACGACCTGCGTGATGACGTCGCCGGTGAGCGCGTCGATCACGTGCCAGTGGTCCTGTTCGAGCGAGGGCAGGTACATCACCTTTCCGTCCGGCGAGAGCGCCATCCGGTCGCAACCGCCCGGGTAGGACTTTTCCCAGAGAATCCTGTCGGTGAGCAGGTCAAAGCAGGTGAGAAACTGCAGTGTGCTCACATAGAGCCGGCGGGTCGCGGCGCTGGCGGTGACGCCCTTGACGTTGAGAATCTTGCCCTCGGCATTGCGGCCCGCGGCGGGGATGCGCCGGACAAACTTGTGACCGTGATCGATGTCGAACACGAGGACCCCGTGGCCGCCATATTCGAGGTAGTTGCGGATGCCGGGCACGGCGACGTAGAGGTAGCGGCCGTCGGCGGGTTTTGGGTTTTCGGCGGCAAACGCCGCCGCCACGAGGGCGAACAGGACAAAAAGCATGCGGGGTTTCATCGGGCAGGAGGGTTGGCGCGGGGAAGGTCGTTTGTCGACGACCGAGCAGCAGCCAACCCGCCATCAACCTCGGCTCCAGGCCGGGTTCCCGAAAAACCAGTGTCACGTATTACGTGACACTGGACGGTCTTTCCCGCACGATTTGTCACGTAATAAGTGACATGGCGGCAGGCGACGCGGCGGGGCGGCAGAACGGAAGGCGGCGCCTACGTCGGGTATTCCCAACCCCGGCGATATTCGCGGCGCAAGAGCCCGTTGGCCGCCGCATCGCCCACGATGGTCTCCTTCTCCCCGTCCCACGCGATGCTGCGACCGAGTTTGTAGCTCAACATGCCCAGCAGCGAGCAATTGGTCGAGCGGTGCCCTTCCTCGATGTCACAGATCGGCCGGCGGCCGGTCTTGATGGCGTCGAGGAAGTCCGCCCAGAGTTCACGAATATTCTGGCCGTCGGGCTCGTTGAGTTTCGCCTCGGCATGCTCCGGTGGCCCGCCGTCGATCGGGTAAAATGTCGAGCCCGCCCGATAGCCGAGATGAAAGGTTCCCTTGGTGCCGTAGAAGTAGGCTCCCGCCACGTCGCCCCGCTCGGAGGCGTTGCCGCCAAAGAGACGCGACTCCCACGTCATCGTGAATTGCTCGAACGTGAAGTGCACGGCCTGATGGTCCGGCGCATCGCTGGTCTGTTCCTGGGCGGTCAGGATCGGCTGGCCCTTGATCGGCCGCCCGCCGGTCGAATGCACCCGGCTCGGCCATTTTTCGCCGGTGATCCACAAGACCTGATCAAACCAATGCACGCCGATGTCGCCCAGCGAACCGTTGGCGTAATCGAGATAATGCCGGAAGCCCCGCGGATGAATTCCCCGCGTCCCCGCGCCCTGATCCGGGTGCAGCGGATCGCCACCGTTGAAGGGTCGCAGCGGCGCCGGACCACACCACATGTCCCAATCGAGTTCCGGCGGCACCGGCACCGTCGGCAAGGGCTTCTCCGGCCCCGCTCCCCCCGCATTGAGATGACAGCGGATCATGCCCACCGTCCCGACCTTGCCGTTGCGGATGAGTTCGCGCGCCCGGATGAGATGCGGCGACATGCGGCGGTGCGTGCCGACCTGCACCACGCGACCGTGAGCCCGCGCCGCCTTCACCATCGCCCGACCCTCGCCGACGGTGTGCGCGATGGGTTTGTCAACGTAGACATGCGCGCCCGCCCGCACCGCCGCGATCGTGGCCAGCGCGTGCCAGTGATCGGGCGTCGTGACGATCACGATCTCCGGCTTTTCCTTCGCCAGCAGCTCGCGGAAATCGCGGTGTTTCTGCGGTTGGTCACCGCTGAGCTTGGTGATTTTTTCCGCCGTGGCATCCAACTGGCGCTGGTCGACGTCGCAGAGGCCGACGATTTCACATTGGCCGCTGGCCATGGCCTCGCCCACGACGTTGCCGCCCCACCAACCGGCGCCGATCAGGGCGGTTCGATAGCGGCGCCCCGCCTTGTCCGCGGCGCGGAGGTTGAAATGGAGCGAGGAATAGGCGCCCGCGGCGAGCGTACGGTGAAGGAACGTGCGACGATTCATGGGGAGGTGACCCGGCATGACAGAACCCACGCCGGAGACAACCCACGGTTTGCCCGCCCGACCCGGCCGCACTTCCCCGCTGCCTCAAGCGCCGGCCGGCTCTTCTTTCATCGCCCGCCCGCCCAACATCTCCCGCAATGCGGCCCAGGCCTTATGCAGGCCCGCCGGTCGCACGCCTCCACCCATGAGATACGCCCGCGCCAAGACCGCCTCGTGGCCCCGATAACACGGCGGCAGCGAGAACAAGGTCCGCCCGTCCGCCGTCTCGAGGTCGGAAAAGAACCACCCCTCGCCGACGGCCAGTTCCTTCGCCTGCACCGGAAGGGGCACCACCTTCGGCGGCAGGCAGAGCCACGGCCGGTAGGCGAACTCCAGGCCGCCCCGGGTGCGTTGCACGAGGCGGCCGTAGGTGCGCACCGGCACGCCGGGACAATTCGCGCCGGCAAACATGTGGTTGTCATTTTCGCCCGGCGTGAACCGATGGCGGCGGCGCGTGAAGAAATCCCAGGAAAACACCGACCCGAAGACCGTGAGCCGGAAGGCCCACCCCGCCACGAAGTACGCGACGACCACCACCACCAGCGAGAGCACCGCGCCCACCCGGGGGTCCAGCGTGGCCGAGAGCGTCACCAGGCCCAGCAGGGCGGTGCGGGCGGCCTTCAGGGCCGCGTCGATCGCGCCCCACGGGCTGAGCAGGATCAGGACGTTGATGGCGTGCGAGGCCAGCCACACGAGCACGAACACGGCGACGCCAAACGGCACCGTCAGGAGGTTGAGCAGCCAGGTAAGATCGACGTTCGCAAGGTGGATCGCCGCCACGCCGCTGGAGGCCAGCACCGGCGCCCCCGCCGTCGTGACCGCGCCACCATCGAAGACCAGCTTCGTCATCGCGCTGACGGCAAACGGCACCACCGCCCCCGCGGCGATCAACCCGCTGAACTTGTTTTCAACCGTCTCGAGCACATCGAGGGGTTTCTTCCAACCCGGGGGCACGACCGCGCCCAACCCGTCCTTGGCTGCGCAGAGCCCGACGATCAGCAGCGCCGGCAACCAGAACGTGACCTGGGCATACCACGGCAGCGCCCCGCGGGCGGCGGCGTCCCTGGCCGTGACCCACTGGTAGGCGCCGTACGCGCTGGTACCAAGCAGCGGCGAGATCGCGATGCCGGTGATGGTCGAGATTGCCGTGGCGATCGGCGCCACCGGGGAGCGATCCGCCCGGGAAGGCGCAGCGGTCGTCGCCGCGGCAGCGAGCACCAGCGGCACGGCGATGACGAGCAGCGTGACAAGGAGCAGGGTCCACGGGGCCAGGCGTTTCATGGGCGCGGAGATTGCAGCCCGGAGGCGGATTGAAAAGCAATTACACCCGGTCGGCGGCGATCGTCGTCCAACCGCCGGGCGCGCGGCCAAGTTTCCGGAATTGGACCTTGCCCGGGGTTTCCCGCCACCCAAGTTTTCCGCCCCCACGCCGCGTTGGTCGCCGCCATCTCCGCGCGTGCACCTTGTCTTACGTGCCAAGCCTCGTCCTCCAACGCCGTTACCAGATGTTCGCCTGGCTGCTGATGGCGGCGCTGCCGGTCGGCTACATCGCGCTCCAGGCGATCGCCGCGAGCCGCAACATCGTCTTCTGGGATGAATTCGACACGGCCCTGGATCTGATTCTGCGCCTCGATATGGGGGCGGGATGGAACGAGTTGCTGCAACGGTTCTTTGCCGTGAGCAACGAACACCGCATGATGACGAGCCGGCTGATGTTTGCGATCAGCTACTGGCTGACGGGCACGGTCAATTTTCACGTGTTCGGCGCGATCGGAAACCTGTTTCTGGTCGCGGCGTGCGGGACGCTCGTCGCCGCGGTGCATGGCGCCGAGCGCCGCGTGCGCCTGGGGGTCATCCTGGCGTACCTGATGTTCCAACTGGAGCACTTCGAGAATTTTCTGTGGTCGGGAGCTTCCATCGACCATTTCCAGGTCGTCGCCCTCGCCGTCGGGGCCATCGTCCTCGTCGCCCGCGCTTCGCGGGCGGCGCTGTTCGGGGCGATGCTGCTCGGGGTGCTCGCCACCTTCACCCTCGCCCATGGCTCCCTCGTCTGGCCGATCGGCGCGCTGTTGCTGGCCCGCCAACAGCGCTGGAAGCCGCTGCTCGCCTGGCTGGGGCTGGCGGTCATCACCGCCGCCCTCTTCCTGCAGGGTTTCGCGTTCAACCCCAGCCACCTCATCACCCCACCGGCAGGCCGGTCGCTCGTTCCCGTCGTCTCCTACTGGTTGGCCCTCCTCGGCGCACCCCTCACCTTGGGCGATACGGGCTTCGCCTTCTGGCCGGGGCTGGCGCTGCTCGCCGGTTTCGGCGTGCTCCTCGCCCGGGGTGCCCTGACGCGGGAGCCCGCGGTCATGGGCTCCGCCTTTTTCGCGGTGGGCGCCCTCGCCCTGGTGGCCTACGGCCGGTCCGAACTCGCCGGCTCCGAGATCAACTCCCGTTACCTTGTGCTCGGCGCTCTCGCCTGGGCGTTGCTGATCTTCCTGCTGCTCGAGCTGGCCACGACACCCGCGCGACCCTACCGCCTGCTCGCCTGCCTGCTGCCGGCGCTCGTCGCCTTCAATCTCGCCGCCAACGTGCGCTACGCCCCGCTGGCCGAGGGTTACATTGAGCTGCGCGAGCGCGCCGCCACCGCCTATAAGCAATATGGCGAGGACGGGCACGGCCTCATGCGCCTGCACCCCCAGGAGGGCCATGCCGACGCGTTGCTCCGGCGCGCCGAGGAGCGGGACCTCTATACGCTGCCGCGCTTTTCCCAGGACGCGGAGTTTCCCGACGCCGTGCCGAACGCCGGCATCATCACGTATGTCGATCAGTTGCTCGTGAACGAGCGGGCCGTCACGGTCGGCGGCTGGGCCATGATCCCCGATGAGGAATCAATCCGCGGCAGCATCTACGTGGTGCTGCAATCCGCCCGCACCCGGCGGATCCTTTCGACGATTACGTTGCAGCGCCCCGACGTCGCCAAGGCCTATGACGAACCCCGCTGGCGGCTGTCCGGGTTTCGCGCCGTCGTCCTCCGCAGCCGCCTGCCGGATGAGGACTTCGACGTGGGGGTTTTGATCGACGGCGCCGATGGCCCGGAATATCTGATGACGCCCAACCGTCTGCTCTTGTCCGCCGGCCGGAAAGCGACGGCCTTTCGTCCGGCGCCCCCACCTTGAAACCAACGACTCCCCTCACCACCAACCCGCCGACCGCCGCGTCCGTCGTCCCCTTCTGGCAGCGCCTCACCCTTCCGGCGCGCCGCGGCCTCCGGGATGGCGCCAACCGGCGGCACCTGACCCTCCTGCTCCTGGTGCTGGTCACGCTCCTGCCCGTGTTCTACGTCTTTGGGCGGACCGCCGAGGCGCGGCGGGACATCATCTATTGGGACGAATTCGATTCGGGTCTCGATCTGGCCCTGAAGCTCAAGGCCAGGCCCGCCGCCGGGGCCGTTCTGCACGAACTCTTCGCGATCAGCAACGAGCACCGGATGGTGACCAGTCGCCTCCTGTTCGCCGCCATCTACACCCTCACGGGCACCATCAATTTTGCGACCATCGACGTGATCGGCAACGCCACGATCGTCGTGCTGTGCCTGCTGCTGATCGCCACTGCGGGGTCCACCCTGCGCCGGGTCCGGCTGGGTGTGCTGCTCGCGTTCCTCCTGTTCCAGCTGGAAAATTACGAGAATTTCCTGTGGTCGGGCGCGTCGATCGATCACTTCCAGATCGTGATGCTCGCCGCCGCCGCGATCATCGCGCTGGCCCGCGGAACCCTGGCGGGGGCGATCGTGGGCGGGATCCTGGCCACTCTCGCGACGTTCACGCTGGCCCACGGCCTCGTGCTCTGGCCGATCGGGGCGCTGATGCTCTGGTTTCGATCCGGGCGGCGGGGCTTCGCCACCTGGTGCGGGTTCGGCCTGCTCGCCGTGGGCGGATTCCTGACCGGGTTCCGGGTGAACCAGGCGGAATCGTTCGCCACCTTCTCGGTCGAGGGGGCGCAAAAGGTCCTGCAGTACTGGCTGTCCATCCTGGGCGCGGCGCCCGCGGCGGGCAGCGAGACGTTCGCCCCCCTCCTCGGCGGGGCCCTGCTGCTCCTGCTCGCCTACGTGATGCTGCGCGGCGCCCTCCGGCGTGAGCGCATTGCCCTGCCGCTCGCGTTCTGGGCGATCGGCGCGGCGGGGCTGATCGCGTTGGGCCGGGCCGAGGAGTCCGGCGGCCTGGTCCATTCCCGCTATTACGTCCTCAGCTCCCTGGCCTGGGCCCTCGCACTCTTCATGGTGCTGCAGCGCCATTCGCACCCGCGGCGCCCGCTGCAATTGCTCGGCTCCGCCCTGCCCGCGCTGATCGCCTTCAACGTCGTCGCCAACCGCGAATTCGTCGATGAGACCAACTCCTGGTTGGAGTGCCGGGACATGGCCGTGGTCAGCTACAACCAATACGGCGCCGATGGGCGCGGCCCGTTCAACCTGCACCCGATCCCGGCGCACTCCACGGAAATGCTCGCCCGGGCGGAGCAGTTGGGCGTGTACCGGCTCGGCGACGTCTGCCTGCCCCGGCCCTTTCCGCCGCACGCGAAGCTGAACAACGCCATCAGCTACTATCTCGACGACCTGATGGTCAACGCCTCCGCCGCCACGGTCCGCGGCTGGGTGGGCCTCCCGGGCCGCCGCACCCGGCGCGGCAGCATCCACCTGATCCTGCGCTCCGCGCAGGCCACGCTGCTCTACACCGCCGTGCCCACCACCCGGCCGGATGTCGCGGCCGCCACCAAACAAAAGGGCTGGATCGACTCCGGGTTCCACTTTGCCCGCCGGCTCGATCGCCTGCCGACCGGCGACTTCCAGATTGGCTTCCTCCTTGAGGACGGCCCGCGTACCCAGTATGTCATGACCGCCCACCGCCTGATCCTCGACGGCCCGCGGAGCCAGGCGCTGCTGGCCTCCGGCAAATGACCCCCGGCAACCCGGCCCCATGCTGACCAAGGCCGAGCTCCTGCGCCTGCGTTCGCTCCGCGAGAAGAAGCATCGCGCGGCGCTCGGCCTGTTCGTGATCGAGGGCCGGAAGGTCGTCGCCGACCTGCTCGCCGCCGGATTTCCCTTCGCGGAAATCTACGCGACGCCGGCGTGGCACCCACCGGCCGGGGGCGGGGCGCCCGGACCGGTGACGCCCGTCACCCCGGCCGAGATGGCCCGTATCAGCCATTTCCCCACGCCCTCGGAGGTGCTGGCTGTCGGCCGGATCGAGCGCCGCCCCCTGGCCGCCGGCGCCCTCGACCGCGGTCTCACGCTCGCCCTCGACGGGGTGCAGGATCCCGGCAACGTCGGCACCCTGCTGCGCATCGCCGATTGGTTTGCGTTTGACCGGGTGGTGCTGTCGCCCGACTGCGCCGATCTTTTTCACCAGAAGGTGATCAATGCCAGCCAGGGCTCGTTTGCCCGCGTCTGCACCCACACGGCCGACCTGGCCGCCGCCCTGGCGCCCCTCGCCGCGGCCGCACCGGGGACGCCGATCCTCGGCTGCGACCTGACCGGCGACGACGTCCACTCCCTGCCGGCCCTGCGCGATGCCGTGGTCGTCATCGGCAGCGAAGGCCGCGGCTTGTCCGCCGCGGTGGGCGCCCTCGTCACCCGGCGCGTGACGATTCCCCGCCACGGCGGCGCCGAGTCGCTCAACGCCGCCGTCGCCGCCGGCATCATCTGCGATCAATTGCGGCGCGCGCGCTGACGGGCGCGCCCACCTACCGCCGGGGCAGCCACTGCAGGGCTCCGTCGCGCTCCAGTTGCACGGACCCGGCGCCCAGGATTCCGATCAGGCGGATTTCCGTCTGGCGCACGAGCGCGGCGTTCGCCGCCCGGCGCTGGACCGCGGACATTCCGGTCGCCGCGTTGAGTTCCAGCCGGCGCACCGAATAGTCAGACCTTACCTGCCACAGCTGGAGCCCCGCCTCCACCGGCAGACCCTGCCGGGCGGCCACGGCCGCCATGCGACTGTACTCGGCCCCCTCCCCCTCCAGCCACCGCGCGAAGAGCGCGTCGCCCAGCGCGGCCCGCAGCCCCCCGTTCATCTGCCGGCGGTCCGTCTCCCGCTCCAGCAACGCCGCGGGTGACAGGTCAAACGTGAGCGCAAAACGATCCTCATGCGCCCACAGCAACCGGAAGGCCGCGCGGATTTCCTCGTCCGTCGCGGCCGTGTCGCCCAGGCGGCTGCGGACCGTCTTGCCGGCATGGCTCTCGCGCAATTCGAGATCCTCAAGCTCGAGCGGGGTCAGCACAGCCGCGAGGTCGGCCCGTTTTTCCCGCTCCAGCAGGGCGAGCTGGCGCAGGAAACCATTGAGCCCTCCCGGAAACGATTTTCCCGCAGCGGCGTAGTCCGCGGCCGCCTTCGCGCGCACCTCGTCATAATCACGTTTGATTTTCTCGACGCGCGCCGCTTTCGCGATGGCCAGTCGGAGCAGATCCGGAGGCAGGGCGGCGGACGGAGTGTCCGGCGGGCGAGGCGCCGGGGCGGGAGCAGCGGCCGGGGGGTCGTGGCGTGTCGGTTCCACCAGGGCCGGGACCACCACGCGCCGCGGCGCCAGCCAGAATCCGAGTACGGCGCAGCCCAGAACCAACCCGACGATGCCGAGACGCCAGGCGACGCTCCGATTCATCCCGGGATGCTCCCGCCCCCCGCCGCCCACGCGCGACCCGCCGTCCCACCGCCGATCGCAACGCCGGCCTCCGCCCCGGACCCAACGCCCCCGTCGACGCGATGCTTCATGGCGCGGAGCATGGGTGGGAGCCGGCCTCCCGCCAACGCTTTGTTTCGCCCGCCCGGCCGGGGTGCCGGTTTCTCGTTGCACGAATCACGCCGCCGCCGCAATCCAACCGTTCACCGCGTGAATCCCAACCACCGCCGCTCCGTCCTCCAACTCGTGGGTGCCGCCCTGTGCTGGAGCCTGGCGGGCGTGTTGATCAAGTCCGTCGCAACCTCCTGGCCGGGCCTCGCCGTCGCGGGGGGCCGGGGCGGGATCGCGGCGGTCTTCCTGCTGCTGACGAACCGCGGGCTGCGCTTCCACTTCTCCCGCGACCAACTGGCCGGCGCCTTCTTCTACGCCGGTTGCACCGTGTCTTTCTGCACCGCCACCACCCTGACCAGCGCGGCCAACGCGATCCTGCTCCAGTACACCGCCCCGGTCTGGGTCGCCTTGCTGTCGGCCTCCCTGCTGGGTGAACGCGCGACCCGCGCCGACTGGATCGCCATTGCCGCGTCCCTCGCGGGCATGGCGCTGTTCTTCAAGGACGGCCTCGCCTTCGGCCATGCCGCCGGTGACGCGCTGGCGGTGTTGAGCGGCATCAGCTTTGCGGCGATGGCGCTCAGCCTGCGCCGGCAAAAGAACGGCTCCGCCGTGGAGTCGATCATCCTGGGCAATCTGCTCGCCTTCGTGATCGGGCTCCCGTGGATCGTACGCTCGCCGGCGTTGCCGCTGTCCGGCTGGTCCGCGTTGCTGGCGCTCGGCGTCGTCCAACTCGGCGTCTCGTACTGGCTGTATGCCCGCGCCATCCGGCATGTGACGGCGCTCGAGGCGGTGCTGATCCCGGTGATCGAACCGGTGTTGAATCCCGTGTGGGTGCTGCTGTTTGTCGGCGAGCGACCCTCCGGTTGGGCGTTGCTGGGCGGCGTCATCGTGCTGAGCGCGGTCACGCTGCGGGCCTGGGCTTCCGTGCGGAGCCATCTCCGGTTGGGGCGCTCCCCGGCCTAGGATCGCATCGTCAGCCCCCTCGACCGAAGTCCCCTGGCTGGCTTTTCACGTAATACGTGAAATTACGTCTGAAAACAGAGCGTTTGGGGAGAGAAAGATTGGGAGAAAGAAGCAAGAGACAGACGATGGGGCAGGGGAACGACTTTGACCTCGCCCTCGCCCCGCGAGCCCCGGCCGGGCTCACCTTTTTTCCGGCGGTTTCAGCTGCAGCAGCACATTCGCGAACGTGATCAACCCGCCCCCGACCACGAGCGTCCAGGTCGCCGTCTCGTTCGGGTAGTCGATGGCGGCCCACACCGAGAACAGCGCCGGGAGGAACAGCGCCATGGTCGAGCCGAAGATCGGCTCGACACAATAGATCAGGCCGGCCTCGGTCGCGGTGATCTTCGGCTGCCAGGCATTCATCAGCGAAAATGCCCCCACGGTGCAGAACACGGTCAACACCCCCGTGAGCCCGAGCCAGATCGGCGACGTCCACGGCACCAGCAGGGCCCGCGGGTCCGGCACCAGCGCGACCGCCAGCCCCCAGAAAAGCAGGGCCTCGACGACAAACATCACGAACGTGATCTTGGCGGCCCGGTTGCCGGCAAAGTCCCGGCGTTCGAGCGTCAGGATCTGCCCCATGAAGAACAGGGAGCTCAGCAGCGTCTCCACCTCACCCCGCCCCAGGCGCAGTTCCCGCCAGTCAAAGCGCCCGAGGATCGCCCCGCCGGCCAGCACCAGGGCGCAACAGATCCAGATCCGCATCCCCGGGTTGTGCCGGCCGCGCCAGGCGACCCACCCCGGAATCAGAATGGCATAAAACTGGGTGAGAAAGGCCGACGTGCTCGCGGCGGTGAACTGCAATCCGTCGTTCTGCAACAGCATGCCGGCCGCGGCGAAGAGCCCGAGAATGATCCCCTGATGCCACTCGCGGGCCCGGATCCGCCAGCATTCCCGGGGCCGCAGGGCAACCAGGATCAGGAGGGCGATCAGAAAGCGCGGCGCCACGGTGTAGATCGTGGAAAACCACGGCCCGGCCCCCGGCAGCAGCTGCGGCTGGAGCAGCAGGAGCGCCTTGATCAACGGAAAGCTGAGACCCCAAAAGAGGTTCGCAAGCACCAGCATCAACAGCGCGCGCAGGTGCTCGGCGGAGGGCGGAGGCTTCATCGGAGGCCCCACAGGGTGCGACGCTCCGACCACGCCGCGACCAAAATCCCCGCGCCGCCTCAGGCCGGCGCGCCACCGCGCTCGTCCCGCAGCCGGCTCAGCGCGGCGTCCAGTTCGGCCAGGTTGAGGGGCTTCGTGAGATAGCCGTTGAGCCCGGCATCCATCGCCTGCGCCCGTTGCTGCTCCCGCGCATCCGCCGTCAGCGCGATGACCCACAGGCGCTGGGCCTCGGGTCCCGCCTGGCCGGCGCGGATGGCACTCACCGTCGCCAATCCGTCCAGCTCCGGCATGTGCATGTCGAGCAGCAGCAGGTCGAACTCACCGGGATGGGCCGTCAGCACCTCCAACGCCTCCCGGCCGTTCTCCGCCAGCGTCGGCGTGCAACCCAGATTGGCCAGCACCCGCATGATCAGCCGCTGGTTGACCGCATTGTCCTCGGCGACCAGCACGCGAAAGCCGAAGGATGTCGTCGGGCCGACCGGCGCCGCCCCACGCCGCTGCGCGCCGGCGAGCAGGGCGAACAAGGCGTCGTGATGGATCGGCTTGTTGACCAGCAGGCGGAAATGGCGGCGTAAAGCGGTCCGCAGGTCGTTGGCCGTCGAGATCGGCACCAGGCCGATGGTCGACGCCGGGTCCCAACCGGCTGCCGGTGCCGCCCGCGCCGCGAGATCGCGCGCCAGATCAGGGGACACATCCGTCAGCACCAGTTGCCCGGGAATGGCCGGCACGGCATCCGGGGAATCGACCTCCGACCCCTCCCCACCCCAGTCGCGCAACAACGCGATCAGTTCCCGTCGCCACGGCCCCGCCGGCGCCGCCACGACGATTCGGGCGCCCCGCAGATCGTGGGGCGGGGGCGGAGGACTCGCCACCGGCACCCGAATGGAAAACCGGAACGAGGAACCCTCGCCCACCTTGCTCTCCAGGCTGATATTGCCGCCCATCAGGTTGACGATGTTGCGGCTGATGGCCAACCCGAGTCCCGTGCCACCGTAGCGCCGGGTCGTGGAGTCGTCGACCTGGGTAAAGGCGCGGAAGAGCTTGGGCTGATGTTCGGGCGCAATCCCAATGCCCGTGTCGCGGACCGTGAAAAGGAGCGTGCACAGCTCCGGACCCGGCCTGGGCTCACCGACCACCGGCGGTACGGTCTCGCCCTCCGCCACCCGGGCGACGGTGACCTCCACCTCGCCGTGTTCCGTAAACTTGACCGCGTTGCCGATGAGGTTGCCCAGCACCTGCCGCAGGCGCCCCGCATCGACCAACACGGCGGCCGGCACCTCCGGGGCCACGCGGTGCAGCAGTTCCAGCCCCTTGTCCGCCGCCTTGGTCGCCAGCATGTCGAGGGCATCCTCGACGAACTCCCGCGGGTCGCAATGCGACGGGTCGAGCTTGAGCCTGCCGGATTCGATCCGGGCAAAATCGAGGATGTCGCCGGTCAGCTGGATCAGCGCCTCCGTGCTCATCCGGATGGTTTGCACATACTCCCGCTGCTCGTCATTGAGCGGCGTGTCGAGGAGCAGGCTGGTGAACCCCACGATGCCGTTGAGCGGCGTGCGCACCTCATGGCTCATCGTCGCGAGAAAATGGCCCTTCGCCCGATCCCCGGCCTGCGCCAGTTCGGTGGCTTCCTGCATCTCCGCTTCCCGGCGTTTCACCTCGGTCACGTCGTCGAACACCGCCACAAAACACGCGATCGCGCCGTTCCGGTGCTTCACCGGCGTGAAAACCCCGCGCACCGGGAACACCGTGCCGTCCTTGCGCCGGCTCGTCCAGTCCCCTTCCCAGGGCTGACCGGCCTGCAGGTTGGCGCTGATCTCGCTCAGCACCAGATCCGTCCCGTCCTCATCGTGAAACTTGCGCCAGCTGTGGCCAATCAACTCCCGGCGAACATAGCCGAGCTGCCGGCACAGCCCGCGGTTGCCGTACTCGATGCGACCCGCGTGATCGATGATCATGATGGCCGACCCACTCTGTTCCATCGCCTCCGAGAGATTGCGGATGACCTCGTTTTGCTCGCGCTGCTTCCGGGTGACGAGCCAGCCGCTCAACGGCACCCCCAGGATAATCCAGCAGAGGACGGCCCGCTCCAGCCCGGCCAGGATCAGATCCCGCCGCCAATCCAGGGCGGCGATGTCGACTCCCAGGATGTGGCGCGGCTCCGGCCCGCCGGCGAGGTTCCAGTCCCCGATGGCGGCATAACCCGTGATCCAGGTGCCGAATTCGTCGGCCAACGGTCCCTCGCTGGAGGACTCGCCGGTGCGAATGATGGCCTGCAACCCCGGGGAAGTCGGCGCCTGCGGATAATCATCGCCCGGGAGCGATTCGTCCTTGGCTCCGGCGACCGCGGAATCCCCGAGATAAACGACTTTCCCGGTGGCGGGGAAAAACCGGAAATATAGACGAAACGCACCCGCGGGTCGACCGCCTGCAGCCGGCGCAAACGCTCCTTCATTTCCGCGTAAGCCGGCGTGCCGACATCATCCCGGGTGCCGGCGAGGGGCGTGACGTCGGCCAATTTGAAGGCCGCGGCCACCAATTCGGCATGGTCGATCAGGTCTCCCCGCTGCTGCGTGTCGCGCGACCGGTAGGTCATGGCACCCACGATCAGACCCAGCAGCCCGATGGCGGTCCATGCGGAGAAGAGTTTCAGACGAGGCGGGAAATGAAAGGACATGGTCGGGCCAGGTGGCGGGGGCAGTCCCGACTTCAGTCATCGCCGCCGATCCGCGCAATCCCGAACGTGCCGCCGGCGGAGCGCCTCTCCGAGTTGGCAGTTGTAGGCGGGGTGCCCTCACCCCGCGAAGGGTCGCCCCCGCCGGGCCGCGCGGTGAGGGCACCGCGCCCACATGGCAGTCACCGCCAACCGGCCGCTGCGCCGGCCGCCGGCGCGGTCAGGGGGAGGTTTCGCCTTCGGCCTCCAGTTGCTTCGCCTTCTTCCGCCGCTGCACCGCGAGACGCAGCAGGTACTCCACCTGGCCGTTCACGCTGCGCAGCTCGTCCGCCGCCCACGTCTCGAGCTCGGCCCAGAGTGCGGGATCGACCCGCAGGAGAAATGCTTTGCGTTCTTCGGCCATGGTTCAGCGATACAGGCCGCCAATCGCCGTGACGACTCGCACCCGGCGCCCCAGCGGGGCGGCAAAGGTCACCGGGTCCGAGCGCTTCCGGGGTCGCGGCATGGCAGGAATCCTGCGCGCCGGCTCAGTGGTACAACGTACCGGTGTTGATGACGGGGTGGGCCTCCGACTCACCGCACAGGACCACGAGCAGGTTCGAGACCATCGCAGCCTTCCGCTCATCGTCGAGGTGCACGACCTTTTTCGCCGCGAGATCATTGAGCGCCATCTCCACCATGCTGACGGCGCCGTGGACGATCTTCGTGCGCGCGGCGATCACCGCCTCCGCCTGCTGGCGGCGGAGCATCGCCTGGGCAATCTCCGGGGCATAGGCGAGGTGCGTCAACCGCGCCTCCTCGACGTGCACCCCGGCTTTGGCCAGCCGGTCCTGCAGCTCCCGGGTCAGGGCCTCGGAGACCACATCGGCGCCGCCGCGCAGGGTGATCTCGTCCGGTTCGCCCTCGTCGTAGGCATAACTGCTGGCCACGTGGCGCACGGCCGACTCGCTCTGGATGCTCACATAGTTGTCGTAGCTATCGACGTCGAACATCGCCTGGGCGGTGTCCTGCACCCGCCACACGACCACTGCGGCAATCTCGATCGGGTTGCCGCGTTTTTCGTTCACCTTGAGCTTCTCCCCGTTGAGGTTGCGCGCCCGCAGCGAGATCTTGAGCTTGCGGTTGAAGGGGTTCGTGAAGTGGAAACCGCTGTCGCGCACCGTGCCCCGGTAGGCGCCGAAGAGGATGAGCACGGCGGCTTCGTTGGGTTGCAGGGTGAAGAGGCCCAGGCTGGCGAAAACCGCGAGAGCCCCCAGGAGGCCGCTCGCGAGAAACAGCCAGCCACCGCCCGGCGCGTAATTCCTGGCCGCCATCACGGCCGCCACCAACGTCGCGATCGCCGCGGCATAGAGCAGGAGAGTGATGCACAGCATGAGCCAGCCGCTGGGAACACGCACGACGCGTTCCGAACTGCGAATCCGGTCAGAGGAAGTCGGAGTATTCATGGTAGGGGTGAAACGAGCTACCACTGTGATATCATTCTGGTATCCCGTCAAGGGCCCACGCGGGCAAAAAAAAGCCGCCGCGATTGTCATCGCGGCGGCTGGGTAAAATCGAACGCGCTTACTTCAGGTTGTTCGAAACGAGCTTGGTCATTTCGAACATCGAGACCTTTGCCTTGCCGCCGAAGACAGCCTTGAGGGCGGCATCGGCGTTGATCTGCGTGCGGACCTTCTTGTCCTGCAGACCATTTTTCTTGATGTAGACCCAGAGCTTCTTGGTGAGCTCCGTGCGGGGCAGCGGGGCAGCGCCAACGACAGCGGCGAGCTTTTCGTTGGGCGTGACCGGTTTCATGAACGCAGCGTTCGGTTTGCGAGCAGCTTTTTTAGCCATAGTGATAATTTGGTTTTTGAGACTTCTCCTCTGAGACGAGGCCACTTCTAGAGGGAAAAATCCGCCCTTGCACAGGAAAATCTTCATCTTTCGGGCGGGGGGCGCCCCGGGATCGCCCCCCCGTCAGGCCCCCGTGGCGGGCCGATCCCCGTCCGCGGATCGTTCGTCGATCTGCACAAACTGCCGGTAGAGGGCGGCGTAATGCCCGCCGCGGGCGAGCAACTCCCCATGCGTGCCGCGCTCGATCACGCGCCCCTGGTCCAGCACCAGCACGCCGTCGGCGTGCCGGATCGTGCTGAGCCGGTGGGCCACGACGAAACTGGTGCGTCCCCGCAAAAGTGATACGAGAGCCCGCTGCAGCCGCGCCTCGGTGAGCGCGTCGATCGCGCTGGTCGCCTCGTCGAGGATCACCAGACGCGGGTTCGCGAGCAGCGCCCGGGTGAAGCACACCAGCTGCCGTTCGCCCACCGACAGCGCCGCGCCCCGCTCGCCCACCTCCGTGTCCAGGCCCCGGGGCAGGGCGTCCAGGAGGTCGAGGCAGTCGAGCTGCGCGGCGGCGGCGCGAACCTCGGCCCGGGTGGCGTCCGGCCGGCCGGTACGCAGGTTGTCGAGCACCGTGCCGCTGAAGAGAAAGTTCTGCTGCGGCACGATGCCCATCTGCCGGTGCAGCGAACGGCTCGTCAGCGTGCGAATCTCCCGGCCATCCACGAGCAGCTCGCCCGCGACCGGCAGGTGAAACTTCGTCACCAGGTTGATGATCGAGCTCTTGCCGCTGCCCGTGTGGCCGACGAGCGCGATCGTCTGGCCGGGCTCGGCGGTGAAGGTGAGATCGTGCAGGACCAACCGGCCCGGCTCGTAGCCGAAGGAGAGCCCGCGGAACTCCACGCGCATGCCGGCGCAGCCGGCCGGGCCGGTGGCGAGGGGCGTGGGCGGGACGGCCTCAGCCACCCGTCCCTCCGTACTCGCTCCGCGCGCCGCGCGCGGATCCGGCAGATCCACCGCGTCCGCCGCATCCTCCCAATCGGGTTTCGCGTCGATCAACCGGAACACCCGCTCCGCGCCGGCCATGGCCACGAGCGCCTGGTTGTACTGGTTGCCGATGATCGCGATCGGGGCGAAGAACGGATTCGCGAGGAGGAAGAACGTAATCAGATCCCCGATACCCATCGCGCCGTGAAACACCCGCCACCCACCGAACATCAGCAGGGTGGCGACGAAGAACTGGCTGTTCAGCTCGAGCAGCGGGGTGAGGATGCCCGAGGTGCGCGCCAGCGCGATGCTGTAGCGCGAGTGGTCGGCCAGCAATTGGCGGAACAGGCCGGCGTTGGTCTCCTGCCGCACGAAACCCTGGGTCACCCGGATGCCGTTGACCGACTCCGCCAGGGTCGCCGTCACCCGGCTGAAGCTGTCGCTCGCGGCGCGCGAGTAGTGGCTGAGGCGCACCCGGAAATGCCGGTTGAGCGACCACAGGATGGGCGCCAGCCCGAGCACCACCAGGAACAGCACCCCGTCCGACCACGCCATCACCACTGCGGCGAACAGCATCTGGCCGCCCTGGATCGCACTGACGAACATCACGTCCTGGATGCCGACCAGCAGTGACTCCACATCGCTCGTCACCCGCCCGATGATCCGGCCCAGCTTCACGCGATGGAAGAAGCTCATCGGCTGCCGCTGCACCCGCGCAAACGCGTCCGCCCGCAGGCGGTTCACCACGGTCTCGCCAATCTCGAGGGCGAAACGCTGGCGGAAATGAAACAGGCCGTCCGTGGAAAGGGCGAGCACCGCATAGCCGGCGACCCCGAGCGCCAGGGCCCAGGTGTCGCCCCGGGCGATGGGCCCGGTGATGACAAGCGAGGCGATCCACACCAGCGCCGGCAACTGGGCGGCCCGGATGACCGTGAGCACGCAGAGGAGGATCAGTTTGCCCCGGACCGGCGTGGCGTAGGTGAACAGCCGGCGGATGAGCGACCACTCGAGCGGTTGCTGCACCTCGAGATCCTCGTCGTCGTCGCGGGCGCGGCGCACGAGCCCGAGGTCGTGGATCTCTGGCCGGGAAGGGGGGGCGCGCTTCATGACCCTGCCTCCCGCAGCTTGAGTTCCTGCAACTCCCGGTTGTCGACGAGCTGCAGGCTGGCGACGTGCAGGTACGGCCCGGGCTCGCGCATCAATTGGGCATGCGTGCCGCGCTGCACGACGCGGCCGTGCTCCAGCACGATGATGAAATCGGCGCGGCGCAACGTGCTGAGCCGGTGCGCCACGATGAAGGTCGTGCGGCCGGCCATCGCGCGATCGAGGGATTCGAGAATCTCGTGCTCGGTTTCGCTGTCGATCGCCGCCGTGGGATCGTCGAGCAGGAGGATCGCGGGCTCGAGCAACACCGCCCGCGCAATGGCCAGGCGCTGCCGCTGGCCGCCGGAAAGGCTGTTGCCGCTCTCGCCCAGGACGGTGGCGTAGCCCTTCGGCAGCTGCAGGATGAACTCGTGGGCCGCGGCGATCCGCGCGGCCTGCTCGATCTGCGCGGGCGTGGCGTCGGGATGGCCGAAGGCGATGTTGGCCGCGACGGTGTTCGAGAAGAGAAAGCTCTCCTGAAAGACGAGGCCGATGTTGCGCCGCAGGTCGTCGAGATCGATCTGGCGGGCGTCGATGCCGTCGAGCAGGACCCGGCCGGCCGTGGGATCGAAAAACCGCGGCACCAGGCTCATCAACGCGCTCTTGCCCGCTCCGGTCGCGCCGAGAATCGCCACGCACTGGCCGGGCGACACGTGGAGATCGATCTCGCGCAGCACCACCTGCGCCCGGTCGTAGCCAAAGGAGACCTGCTCAAAGCGCACGTCGCCCTGCAACCGCGGGCGGCGCATCGCCCCCGGCGTGTTTTTCACCTCGACGGGCGCGTCGAGGATCTCGAACACCCGCCGCGCGCCAATCAGCGATTGCTGCACGGAGTTGATGATCGTCGCGACGTTGTTGACCTGCCCCGAGAACTGTTCGAGCAAGCCGACAAAGACGACGAGGCCGGTGCCCAGCGGCAGCCGCCCCTGGATGACGAGCCAGCCGCCGTAGCCGAGCAGCACCATCATGTTGATGCGCGTGAGAAACCCGATGGCGGGCGAGAAGAGGCTCACCCGCCAGAAGATCACGTGCTGCTGGGCCAGCACGGCGTCGTTCGCCGCCTCGAAGCGCGCGCGGTCCTCGGCCTCGCGGCCAAACGCCTTGGTCACGGCGATGCCCTGGATGCTTTCGACGAAGATCTGCACCATCTTTTCCACCAGCGTGCGGTTCTGGGCGTATTCCGGCTGGGTTCGCCGCGTGTGCCACGCCGCGAGCAGCCAGAGCAGCGGAGTGGTCGCCAGGCAGGCCAGCGTAAGCGACGGGCTCAGATTGATCATGTAGACCAGATAGACCGTGAGCGAGATCACCATGATGACGCTCTGGATCAGGACCTGATCGACAAACATCCGCACACTCTGCACGTCGCTCGTGACCCGCGTGATGATGGAGCTCGTGCTGTTGGCGTCGAAGAACCGGAAGCTCAGCCGCTGCATCTTGTCGTAGACCTCGCCCCGCAAATCCACGACCAGGCGCTGCTGCACGACCCGGTTGACGGCGACGGCGTAGGTGAAGTTGAGCACGGCCCGCGCGCCGGCCAGCACGAGGATGATGCCCGCCAGCAGGGCCAGCACCTGCCACGGCGGCCAGTCCACCGGCAGGGTGAGATGGAGCTTGTTGGCGCCCAACGGCACGCCTTCGAGCTTGTGTTTGATGTAATCGATGCCGACCCCGGTCAGGCTGAGGCCGCTGATGCCCAGCGTGAGCAGCACCAATTGGATGCCGAGCACCTGCAGGCATTGCCGCCGGTAACGCCACGCGAGACCAAAGAGCCGCTGCACCAGGCGCCAGTTCGAGGCCGGAACGGCGGCGGTCAAGGGTGGCGGCGCTGAGGACATGAAGCCCCCCACGCTACCGGGCGGGCCCCGGGGCGCACGGAATATTTTAGGCGTGGCCCGGATTTGACGTCTAACGCGCCTGCTGGTGCGGCATGCCCGGGGGCCGGCCTCCGCCCGGAGCCCCGGGCAGGCCGGGAGGCATGAATTTTTGCGGCGCGATATTGCCCTGGGAGATTTGCTGGGTCGCCTGTTCGCGCAGCGCGCGGCGCCGGGCCACTTCCGCCGCGACCGCCTCAAGCCGGCGCTGTTCGTCCGCGGGGGTGGGATTCAGCACCACGGTCTGGGTGACGGCCGCCCCCACGTTGGGCGGACCGGCCGGCGCCACGGACGGCGGGGGCGGCGGGATCATCTGCGCGGCGTTGCCGGAGGAGACCACTTTCGCCTCGCGCATCGCGAGCGTCAGCGTGCGGCCCTGATGCTCGATCGCGAGGGTCTTCTGGGCGGGGTCGTGCTGCTTGGCCACGACCTCAAACTCGTCGTTCTTCTCGTTGAGGTGCAGCCACACGCCCGTCTTGCGGGCCGGATCGAAGAGCCGAAACAGCAGGCCGTCGCCCGCATCCATGTAGCCCCGGAACTCCAGGGGCGCGCCTGCCGTCGGCACCGGCGCGGCGCCGGCCGCCGTGACCGGCATGAAAGGCGATCGCGACGCCACCTGTGCGTTCAGGCATCCCCACGCCGCGCAACTTATGACGGCAACAGCGGTAACGCGGATCTGCAGGGCACGGGAAAACATGACGCGGGAATCGAAGTTAGGCGCCACCCCGCCGGGCCGTCAAGCGACGCGGGGGGGCCGGGGGAACATCTCCGAGTTGGCGGTTCTTGTAGGCGGGGTGCCCCCACCCCGCGATAGTTCGTCCCCGCCGAGCCGCGCGGTGAGGGCACCGCGCCCACAGGGAAGTCGCCGCCAACTCGCAGATGCACGCGGCGCCCGGGGAATCCTACATTCGGATCGCCATCGGATCGACCGGTGTCATCCTCCGCCTGCTTCGTTCGGCCAGAGGCCCCCAGGAATTCACCGGCGCCGTCCGCCTCACGTCCCCAGTCTGGCCGGGTAACGCCCCGCCTGCACCAGCGCCGCGATCGCCGCCTGCACCCGCGGTTTGTCCTCCCGGTAGGTGATGCCGAACCACGCGCTCTCGGTGGGCAGCACCCGGGCGCTCGCCTCGTTCTTCGCGACCATCGCCGAGACCACGGCCGGCAGGTAAAACTCCGCCTTCGGCTCGTTTGCCCGCTCCCGCAGGAACGACTGGAACTGTTCCTCCAGCCCCGCAAACAGTGCGGGCGTGAAGCCCCAGCAATTCATCGAGGCGAATTCATCGCCTGAATACCTCCTGCCCGGGCCCACCTCCGCCGCGGTGATGCCATGCGTCTCGACAATCGATCGCAGGGCTCCGTCCGCGGCCGCCACCACCACCCCGCGCGACACCGCCCCGTGCTCAGACAGCGTATTCGCCAACCGGAAGCCCACCATGGCGAACCGGGGCCCCTGGGCGGCACCGAGAAACCGCGCCAGTTGCGCAAACGAATCGGCGCCATAGAAGTCATCCGCGTTGATCACCGCGAAATTCTCCGGGAGCGCCGCCCGCGCGCACCACACGGCGTGGCCGGTGCCCCAGGGCTTTTCGCGGCCGGCCGGAACCGCGAATCCCGGCGGCACCTGGTCGAGGGACTGGAAGACATAGTCCACCGCAATCCGGCCGCTGTAGCGCGAACCAATCGTCTCGCGAAACAGCGCCTCGAAGTCGCGCCGGATCACGAACACCACCCGCGTGAAGCCGGCGCGCAGGGCGTCAAACACCGCGTAATCGAGCACGGTCTCGCCGGACGGACCGACCGGGTCGATCTGCTTCAGGCCGCCGTAGCGGGAACCCATGCCGGCGGCGAGGACAACGAGGGAGAGGGACATTCCGGTGGACGAAAACCGGCGACCCCGCCGCGGTCAACGCCCCTCCTGACCACGCAGCCAACCGGACCGGCCGTCAGCCCTCCCACAGGCGTTTCTGCAACTCGACAAAACGCCCGACGATCGCCCCGTGCGCGACATGACGGCCGTTGGCGATCCGCTGGCGCGCCCCAATCCAGACGTCGCGAATCGCCCGCCGCTCCAGCGCGAAGACGATGTTGGCCAGCAGCGAGCCCGCATCGGCCCCCGCGATCGAGGGATCGAGGAGATTTACTGTGAAGAAATCGGCCGGCCGGCCCACTTCGAGCGCGCCCCCGGTCGCGCCGAGGCTGCGCGCCCCGTTGACCGTCGCCGCGTGAAAGACCGCCGTCGCCGCGTCGGCCGCCAGGCCCCCGCGCGGGCGCCCGGCGGTCCGCAGCCGGTATTCGAGCAACCGGGCCTCTCCCAGCAGATCAATCTGGTGGTTGGAGTCGCTCCCGAGCGCGACGCCCGCGCCCGCCGCCAGCAGCTTCTCCGCCGGGGCCACGGCCAAGCCGAGGTTCTGCTCACTGCTGGGGCACGCGCACACCGCCGCGCGGGCGGCACCCAGGAGTTTCACCTCGTCGTCGGAAACGTGGATGGCATCGACCGCCGTGAAGCGCTTGTCGACAAAACCCTGCTCGGCCAGCAACGCGATCGGCGTGCGCCCGTACTCCGCCAGACAGGCGGCGTTTTCATCCGGGGTCGTCGACGCGTGCACATGCAGCCGCAGTCGCTGCGCCCGCGCATAGGTCGCCAGGACTTTGCACGCCTCGAGCGGAACCGTGGCTAGCGAATCAGGTGCGACCCCCAGCCAGGCCTCGTCCGCCGGATATTCCTTCTCCACCACCACCCGCAACGCCTCCATCTCGCGCACAAAATGATCCGCCTCCGCAAACCCGCTGCGCGCGGGAGCCGGGCCACCCCCGGCCCCAAAGCCGCCGCGCAGCACCGCCACCTTGAGCAGTGCCAGGCGCAGGCCGACATCGTGCGCCGCGCGGATGATTTCCCGGCCGAGGAAATTTGGATCCGGCCACGCCGTGCCATCCGGCTGGTGATGCAGGGCGTGAAACTCGCCCACGCAGGTGATGCCCCCGAGCAACATTTCGAGGAAGGCCTGGCGGGCGACGTCAAACACGTCCTCGCCCGTCAACCGCGCCACCACCCGATCGTGGGCTTCCCGCCAGGCGCCCAGCGGCCCCTGCTCGGCGCGACCCCGCTGCTCGGTGCGGCCGCGCAGGGTCCGTTGCCACGCATGGGAGTGGGCGTTGACCAAACCCGGCAGCGCCGCCTGCCCCGCCAGCCGTCGCGCCGCCGCGAGATCCGCCGGCTCGCGCGAGAAGCGCGTGATTCGCCCCATCGCGTCCGCGAAGAAGGCGAGGCCGGTTTCAAATTTCTCCCCGGTGTAGACGCAATCGGGCAGCCAGCCGCCCTCCCTCGCCCCGTGCGGTACGCCCGACTGGACCACCGCCGCCGACACCGGCTCGGGCCGCCGCTCCGGCCGCGGCGCCGGGGGCGCGGGCAACGGCCGCCCGTGGGTGCGCGGATCCCGTGGATTGCGCTGACCGCGCTGGCCGCCACCCGGCTGCCCCGCGCGCGGACCGCCCTGCTGGCGGCTGTCGCGGTTGTCCCGCGGTGAATTCGGCCTCTGGTTGTCGCGTCGTTGGTCCATCATGCAATGAGCAACCCACCATCTCGACGATCCCTCCCCGCGACGCAACCCGGGATCTGGGCCAAAGTACCTGGTTCGTCCCGGCTACGCCGCGCGGCGCAGGGCCCCACTGGTGGGTGCGACCGCCAAATCCCGGGCCGGGACCGGAGCGGGGCGGCCGTGGAGATAGGCGGCGACGAAACCCGCCGCATGCGCCGGTTCGACGGCGATCACGCGCACGCGCGGTCGCAGCGCCTTGACGACGGTCCCGGCGATGCCGAGCTGGGCGCCGTGATAGGCGAGACCGAGGGCATGGTTGCCCGCCGAGGCCGCGACGACCCCCCGGGTGGGTCGACCGGGTTCGCGGCAGAGCAGGGCATGGCGCGCTCCCCGTTCCTTCAAGGATCCGGTGCGCTGCAGGTCCTCGCGTTTCAACCAGATCGGCAGGCCCGTGATTTCGGTCAGCGCCAGGGCCATCTGGCACGGCGTGAGGCGAAGCCCGGTCGCGAGGCGACGGCGGGCAGCGATGACATCAGCGAGGCTGCGGGCCGGAGTTGGGCGGGAGTTCATGGGCGGAAAAATAAAAAGCCCTGAGCGAAAGGCTCAGGGCTTCGGGCAAGAGGTGACTGTTGGAAGGTCGATCTATGTAGAGCTTGTCCCAAAAACCGGCTTTTTGGAAAACGCTCCAAATTCGGCGTTCCGCATCAGCGACTGACCGGCATGATTGGTCGGTTTTGAGCCGAGGGTGACCGCCGGGCCCGAGTCTGGCCAGGCGCCGGTGCTTTCC
>JBBRWR010000059.1:0-50837 GCA_038249085.1 Opitutales bacterium | reverse complement strand
CCAGCCCCCCCGGCATTATGGCAATCGTTTTTGGCCGTCTGCGCCGGTTTTGCCCTCGTCTATCCCCCTTGCGGCGAGGTCTCCCGTCCGCTTTTACCTATGCAGAATCAGCCGGCGTCCGAGTGGGACCAGCTCTATGTAAGGGCCATTCCGCCTATAGGCGCGCGGGCCTTTGTTTCGCCTCTGGTGGATTCTTCGATCCAGGCCGGTTTCAGAGGGAGGGCGCGAACCCCGTTCTGCGCCGTCCTGACGGGGCGAAAGAGTATTCCGGATCGTACTGAACGGTCGCGGCGTGAAGCCGCTCCACCAGGGCCGCAAATGCTCCGACAGGGCCGCAAATGCTCCGACAGGGCCGCAAATGCTCTTACCGGGTCGGCGAATTCGGTAAGATGCCGGCCGGGCTACGGCGTCAACCGCAGGGCGCTCAGGCGCGCCTGCAATTCACTCCAGCGCTCCCGACTGGCCGCGACGGGTTCGGCCGCGCCTTCCACGTAGAGTAGCGTGTGTTCGTCGCGATCGCGCTCGTAGCGGGTGATGCGCGCGAGGTTCACGATCTGCGTGCGGTGGACGCGCATGAAGTGGGTGGCCGGCAGGGTCTCCTCCCAGGCCTTGAGACTCTTGCGCAGAAAGATTCTCGAGCCGTCGGCGAGCTGGACGTCCGAATAATTGTCGCGGGCGGTAATCACGCTGAGGTCGACCACGGGGGCGAAACGCGCCCGCGGACCGGCCCGAAGGTAAACGACGTCGTCGAGCCGGAGCGCGGAGCCGGGCGGACCTTCGGGGGGAGTTTCCGGGACCGGGTCGGGGGTGACCGGGAGGCGGCGGAGGGCCTCGGCGAGCCGGGCGGGCACCATCGGCTTGAGCAGGTAGTCGAGGGCGTTGATCTCAAAGGCGCGCAGCGCAAAGGTATTGTAGGCGGTGACGAAAATGACGTGCGCGCCAGGGCGGAGGTCGGGGATGAGTTCGAACGAGCTGCCGCCGATGAGCTGGATGTCGAGAAAGACGAGGTCGTAATCCGGTCGCGCCAGCCGTTCGCGCGCGCTCCGCACCGTCGCCGCCTCGCCGACGACGGTGACGTCGGGGTGCGCAACGAGCTTGGCGCGAAGGTCGGCGCGCGCGGTGGTTTCATCCTCGATGATCAGGGCCCGGGTCATGTCAGGAGAGTCAGCCTGCGGGCGTGCGGAGGATACGCAATGTCACCGTCACCCAACCATCCGCGGTCGTGATGTCGAGCTGATGGGCGCGGGGGTAGTGGCGGCGGAGGCGTTCGCGCAGGTTTTCGAGGCCGATGCCAAGGGAGGAGACCGTCTTGGTCGCGGCGGGTTCGACCCAGCGGCCGGTGTTCGCCACGGCGAGGACGAGTGCGCCCGCTTCCGCGCGGCGGGCGGAGAGACGGAGGCCGACGCGGTCGGTGCTGGTCGCGCGGCCGTACTTCAGGGCGTTTTCCACCAGGGGTAGGAGCAGGAAATGGGGCAGTTGTACCTCCGCCAGGGCGGAGTCGACGTCGAGGGTGACGTCGAGCAGGTCGCCCCAGCGGGACTGCTCGATGGCGAGGTAGGCGCGCAGGAGGTGCACTTCCTCGCCGAGGGTCGTCCAATCGCGGTCGTCGGGGCGGTGGAGGGTGAGGCGGCAGAATGCGGCCAGGCGCTCGACCATGGCGCGGGCGGGCCCGAGACCGGCGGGCAGGGCGGCGCTGATCGAGGCGAGGGTGTTGAAGAGGAAGTGCGGATTGAGTTGGTAGCGGAGCACCTCGAGGCGGGCCTTCTCCTCGGCGAGGCGGGCGGTGATCTTTTCGTCCAGCTCGAGTTGGTGGAGCCGGATCAGTTCGAGATTCTTCCGTGCGAGTTCGTGGGTGCGTTCCGTCACGATCCGTTCGAGGTGGTCGGCGCGCCGGTGCAGCGACCGCGTGCGCAGGCGCACGCCCCCGGCGAACAGTCCGATGCCCACCAGGACGTAGCCGACGAGCGCCCACCCCGTGCCCCACCAAGGAGGCAGCACGATGAACGCGAGCGCGGCGGGAGCGGAGAGCTGGCCGTCGGCATCGCGGGCGCGAACCTCGAAGCGGTAGTCTCCGGCGGAGAGATGGTCGAAGGTACGTTCGCGGCCCGGGCCCCAGGGTGACCAGGCGGAGTCGTCGCCCACCAGTCGCGTCTGGTAGGTGACGCCGTGGGCGATTTGATGGCGCGGGGCCACAAAGTTAAAGTGAATCACCGGGTGGACGGGTTTCAGCCGGTCGCCCGCGCGGAGATCCGGCGTTGTCAGCATGGTCGCGAATGGCACGGAGGCGGTGAAGGCGCGCGCGACCTCCACGCGGACGAGCCCCTTGGCGCCGCAGACCCAAAGCACCGCGCCGTCGGGCCCGGGTTCCTCGCGTAAGTGCGCGATCGGGCCAGTCGTCTCCCGCACCAACTGCGGGAGAGCCCGCGGCGGGTCACCGCGCGCCGAGGCGAGGAAGATCCCCGTCGCGTCCGCGTGCCAGAGTGAGTCGGATTCGCCGGGATGGGAGAGATCGGCGGTCACCTCGTCGGAGGACCGTTCCGAACCGGCGATCCCTTCGTCGCGCCAGCTGCCGGCGGAATGGAGGATGGAGTGCAGGCCACTGGTGGTTATGATCCAGACGCGATGGGGATCGCGCTTCGAGCGCAGCAGGCTGCCTCCCCCCGCGGGCACCGCGGCGACCCGGGTGAAGCCGGGTGCGGAGTAGATGAACACCTCGCTGTAGCCCAGGACCACCAAGCCCGCCGGAAGGGAGAGCAGCGAATAGGTCGGCCGATCAAACACCCGCTCGAAGTGCGCCCCCCGCCCGGCCGCGTCGCTCGGCATCAACTGATAGACCCCTTCGGTGGTGGCGGCGTAAAGCACCCCGTCGTGGCGGGTGACGTCGGCCACGGCCCCGGCGCCGAGGCCATTGAAGGCGTCGAAGACCGTGGCGGCGGAAGGCCATTCGAGGCGAAAGAGCCCCGTCTCGGTCCCCAGCCAGAGGCCGCCCTCGCGGTCGCAGAAGAAGTCGCGCAGGGTTTTGACGTAGAGTCCGATGGAATTGTCGATTGGACCCACGTAGCGGCCCGCGGCATCGAAACGCATGCCGCCGTCACCGCTGACGGAGGTAAAGGCGACGACGAGGGAATGATCGGCAAGGTAGTGCGCCCGCAGGATGGTGCGACCGGCGAGCCAGCGGTTGGTCTCGAGGGTGCGCGGCGTGACGCGCCCGGCGGCGAGTAGGAAGAACCCCTGCTCCGCCGTGAGCAGCGAGAGGGCTCCGCCGGGTCCGGCGGCGATGGAGATGATTTGATTTTCCCGGAGGACGGCGGCATCGGCGACGAAGATCAATTTGTCGTGTTCAATCCGATACAAAGGGTGGCCGAGGGCGGTGACGTAGACGGTGCCGCCGACGCGGTGGAGGCGGGCTCCCCGGGAGTGCGGGGGCGTGGCGCAGGGAATGACGGTGAAACGCTGGTCGCGCCAAATCAGGATCTTCTCCTCGTCGGCGAAGTAGACCGTGGAGCCGAGCGCGAGCATGTCGAAGAGGTTGTCGCAACCACTGGCGGTGGGTGGGAGTCGATCGGCGAGTGAAACAAAGACGCCGGCCTCCCCCGACCCGCGGAGGTAGCCGATCACGCCGGCGCCGCCCGCAAAGATCGTCCCGTCGGCCGTGCGGGCGAATTTGCGGATGCCGGCGCATTCGGTCGGAAGCGTGATCAAAGGCCAGGTATCACCGTCGTAGAAACGAAGAGTCAGGGCATTGGCGAGGTAGATGAAGCCGGCGTCATCCTGGGTGATGGCCTGGCAGAGATGATTGATATTGGAACGTCCGGGAGGAAAATCCCGCACGATGGGATGCCCCAATTCGTTCGGCCCGGCCGGGGCCCGCGACCCGACCGCGAGGGCCAGGAAAAGCGCGAGGACCCGGAGGGAAGGGATCGAGCTTCCCGCGGGGGGGACGGCGGGGGTGGGGCTCATTCGCGGCGAAGCCTAATTGGCGACCCGAACCCGGGCGACTGTAATCGATCAACGCGGCGTGATCCGGTGCGTGGGGCGAAGCTTTTGGTTGGGGGTGGCATTCAGCCCGGTCCTCCCCGTAGCGCCAGTCTTCGATTGGCGCCCGCCGGTCAGAGACGCGGCGCTACTCCCGGAGGTACCGCCGCCAAACAGCAGATGGACCCGCCGCCGGGGGGCCGAAAAGGTCCCGGGCGGGTCAAAGTTGATCTCTCGCCTTTCAGTCTTTCTCTTTCCTCTTTCTCTTAATCTTTCTCTCCCGCGAACAAACCCTGACGAAAGAGTACCGAGCGCAGCGACATCAGCCAAGATAAAGAGGAACGAGAAAGATTGACCAATCGACTTTGACGCCGCCCGAGGTCGCCCCGGGGGTGTGCGAAACTGCCGGTTGCATCGGTCGGGCCCTCCACGCAGACTCGTCCTTGTGCAACGTGCCGCGATGACCCTTTTCGGTTGGCTGACGCTCGGAGTCGGAGCCGGGTTGGCGATCGATTCCCCGGATACACTGCCCGGCGGCAGCGAATCACCAGTGCCCCAGCCCGGAAAGGGCTTCACGGTCGAGCAGCCCGCCATTGCGATGATCTGGATCGAGCCGGGCACGTTTTACATGAGTAGCACCCATGGGGCCGGCGACGACACGCAGGTGACGATTAAGCGGGGCTATTGGCTGGGGCGGACCGAAGTGACCCAGGAACAATGGCAGGCGGTGATCAAGAATGTACCCGTACCCAGCTTCTTCAAGGGGTCGGATCGGCCGGTGGAAAGTGTCATGTGGGAAACCGCCGCGATCTTCTGCGCCAATGTCAGCGAACGCGAGCGGGCGGCGGGTCGTCTGCCCGCGGGCTATGAGTACAATCTGCCGACAGAGGCGCAGTGGGAGTACGCTTGCCGGGCTGGCACCACCGGGATCTATGCCGGTGACCTCCCGGCCATGGCCTGGTATGACGCGAACAGCGGCGGTCAGACTCATCCCGTGGCGCAGAAGCAGCCCAACGCCTGGGGTCTCTACGATATGCACGGCAATGTGCAGGAGTGGTGTGCGGATTGGTATGGCGGCTACCCGGGAGGGGTCGTGACCGATCCCTTGGGTCCGGCCATCGGCCAGTTTCGCGTCCTCCGCGGCGGATGCTCGGGGAGTGCGGCTGGTTCGTGCCGCTCCGGGTTGCGTTGGTGGATTTTTCCCAATCTCGGCTCCCTCTACACCGGTTTCCGCCTCGCCCTGGTGCCGGTTCGAGGAGCGGCGAAGAGAAACGGTTCCGACGGCAGCCGGTCAGGGTCTGGCATACGCGAGTGATAGCCGGCGCGATCGTCTTTTGGATTCCTGGTGGGGCGCGGACTCCGCTCCGCGCCGGGAAGACGGACGGAAGGTCGTAAGGAAAGTGGCGGTGAAGGGACTCGCCGCCCTACCCATGAGGGGATGATCGAAAGTCGAAACGATCAGGGCGTATGTTCTGCGGCAGCCCGGCGGGTTTGCGGGACGCGCGGCAACGCGGACCGGAGGAAAAGCGTCCGTCGGCCGTCGCGGCCTCATTGCCGCCGGCGCTGCAGGAGCGTCACGATTAGCAGGAGGGCGAAGGAGAGCACCAGCAGGGTGGCGGCGAAGGCATGCGCCTGCGGGTAGGCCAGCGCCTGCACCTCGTCGTAAAGCGCGATGCTGGCCACCTTGGTCACGCCGGGAATGGAGCCACCGATCATCAGGACAACGCCGAACTCCCCGAGGGTGTGGGCGAAGCCCAGGGTGAGGCCGGCGGCGATGCCCCGCCAGGCCATCGGCACATGCAACCGGACAAACACGCGCGCGGGTGTTGCCCCGAGCGTGCGGCCGGCATCGAGCAGTTCATGCGGCACGCTGCGCAGCGCCGCCTGAAAGGGCTGGACCGCGAACGGGAGCGAGTAGAACACCGAGGCGATCACGAGCCCGGTAAAGGAGAACGCGAGCGGGGCACCGGTCGCGGCGCGCCACCAACTGCCGGGCGCATGGTGGGGTGAAAACGCCACAAGGAGATAGAAGCCGATGACGGTCGGCGGCAGCACGACGGGCAGGGCGACGAGCGTCTCGATGGCGGGGGCGATCCGCCAGCGGGTGGAGTTGAGCCAATGCGCCAGCGGCAACCCGCCGAGGCCGAGCACCAGCGTGGTGATGAAGGCCAGCCGCAGCGTGAGCCAGAGCGATTGCCAGAGTGGCGCGGGCAGGCCGAGGATACTGGAGGGTGAGTCGAGCAACAGGGAGACGTTCAACGGTGAACGGGAAACGCTCAACGCTCAACTGGAGCCGTTCCCAACCGGGGGCGCGCGTCTCCCGGTTGACGGTGGCAGGGAGTTCGGTCCTGCCCGGTAGCGCCCGTCGTCGACCTCCTGACCCGCGGGCGCAATTTCGGGTGCACGTGGAATCGCGTTGAGCCCGTAGCGCCGGTCTCCGACCGGCGGCACGCCAGTCGGAGCCTCAGAACTCCTGACCCCGGCCGGAGTTCTTTTTTCGGCGTGGAATGTTCCTGAGACAACCGTGCTGGATTCTGAGCGACAAGTGCACAAGTTACACGAGCTACCAGCGCATTGCTGGCGCAGGAACGGTATCAGGTCATTTCCACGGGGTCAGGAGGTCTGAGCCTGCGTGCCACCCCGGCGAACCTGGCTCAGCGTAATTTCAGCGCGTCAGGAGTTGTGAGACTGGCGCGCGCCGGTCAGAGACGCGGCGCTGCTCCCAGCAGCATCACTCGAACGCGAGACGCCAGCGGACCTCGCGGCTGGCGGGGGCGGAGATCTCGGCGCGCACCTTCCAGCCGTCCTGGGGCTTGAGGGTGATCGAGACGCCGGCCGCGGCGTCGGCGGCCGCCACCTCGGCCCGCAGGGAGCGCCAGACCCCCGCGGGCCGCTGGGCCGCGACGCGCAATTCGTAGGGGTCGCCGCCCACCACCCGGCTGGTGCCCGCGAGCACGCCGGCGGACGGCTCCCAGGTTTCCTCGATCACATCGACGATGCCCTGGGCCACGTGGCGCGAGGTGCTGAGGAGTTGCGGATGATCAGCCACCGGCCGCACGGCCAGCACCTGACAGTCGGCGGCGGGCAGCACGGCAATCAGCGAATCGCGGAAGGGTGCGACGAAGCGGTCGCCCCAGAAGTCGAAGGCCACATAGGCGCGGGTCGGATCGAGGCCGAGGTTGGCGAGCGGGCGGTTGATCACCGTCGCCTCCTTGTCGTGCCAGTTGAACAGGCCGACCACGTCGCGCCGCACGGGGCCGCGGTCGTCGGTGAGCAGCCAGATGGCGGGAATGCGTTCCTCGAAGAAGTCCACCGGGCGCGGACGCAAGCCATGAGCCGGCATGGTGCGCTGGAGGAGATGCAATCGTGCCGGGGAGAGCCCGGCGTAGTCCTCGCTGCTGGCGTTGAGCTGGCCGCTGAGCGCGACCCAGGAGCAGAGCAGGCGGGCAAAGGCCGGCGAGAGACCCTGGTCGGTGACGTAGAGGGGATCGGGGTCGTTGAGCCAGACGCGGCCGTGGAGGAAGTAGACGCTGCTGCCGCTGAACGGACCGCGGGTGAGGGACGACCACGAACGGCCGTTGTCGGGGCCGATGCGCATGGCATCGAGCAGGCCGAAGGAGCCGCCGAGCGTGCGCATGTTCTGGGCGACGTTGCACCCGAGGATGAAGGCCTCCGGGCCGGCGGCTTCGCGCACGAGTTTCAACCCGCTGCGGTAGGCCTCGACCGGCGTGACGCGGTTGTCATGGAAATCCACCAGGCCGGCGTCGTCGCCTTCCTGCCGTTTGCCGCCGGCGACGAGGTAGCCGGTGTTCACATACAGGATCGAAGTCGCCGAGCCGGTCCAGAGGCCGTCGAGCTTGAAGTAGCGATAGCCCCAGTCATGGGCGATGCGGTGCACCATCTGGCGCACGTAGTCGCGGGCCGCCGGCACGGTGAGGTCGAAACACGTGCCGCCCCAGTAGGCGACGAAGGGTTGGCCGTCTTTCCGCGCGAAGAGTTCCTGCTTGTCGTCGAAGAACGGATCCTCGACCGAGCCGGCGAACGGAATCAGCCAGAGGCCCGGGGTGAAGCCGGCGGCGGTGAGACTGTCCGCCGTGGCCTTCATGCCGGCGGCGTACGGTCCGGCCGGGCGGTGCGTGTTGAAATTCCGGAGGGGACCGTTCTTCTTGAAGCCCGGCTTCACGCTGCCGTCCTGCCAGCCGTCGTCGATTTGGATCACGCCGAGGCCAAACGGCCGCAGGTGTTCGCGCGCGAAGGTGGCGGTCTCGGCCAGCGCCTTTTCGTTGGAGGCCCGGGCATGATACCACGTGCAGTACACGGTGGGTTGCGGGGGCAGATGGATGGCGTACTGGCGGGCGACGGCATCGGCGTACGCTTCGAGGCCGAGGCGGGCGTCGGCGAACCAGCCGAGCAGGAACGTTTCGAGCGGCGTGGTGGCGCCCGGCGCCGTGAGCAGGCGACCGTAATCGATCTTGGCGGTGAGGATCGCGCGATCTTTCTCAAGGGAGGAGAAGACCACGCCGGTGCCGCGATCGTGGGTCAGCCAGCCGCCCACGACACCGGCGCGGGTCGCCGGATCCGCGACGGCGAGAAAGGCGTAGCTGCCGGGATTGGCGGCGGCGTCCACGCCGGTGAGCCCCATCGTGCCGCGGGCGCGGAGATCCTCCGCCTTCGTCCCGAGGTCGAGCGCCCCCTGCATCGTTTGGACCTGGGCGAGGTTGAGGGTCGAATCGCCGGGATTCGCGATCGCGCCTTGCAGGACGACAAACGGCAGCTGCGGGTAAACCAAGAGGCGGGTCACTGCGCCGCTCGCCTGCGTGATCTCGATCCCGCGAGCGGCACCCCAGATCGGATCGGTCAACTCAACCACGGCGGCTCCACCACCGGCGGTGAGCAGGTGGCCGTCGCGCAGGAAGGTCCGGCCCGCGGACAGTTCGGTCAGCGTGAAGATCGAGTTCGCGGGGTCGTAGGTGGCGCGGATGAGACCGTTGTCGACGCTGAGCACGCGGTTGGCGCCCGCCGCACGCGCGCCCGGGCCGGCCGGGAACAGGCTGGCGCCGAGCAGGGCGGCGGCGAACGGGAAAATCGAAATGACTTTCAAGGGAGCGACGGAGGTTTTGATCAGGCCAGCATGAGCCCGCCCAGGGCCGGGCGCGATCTCGATTTGCGGACGCGGCGGAGCGGCCACGGCGGATTTTTGCACGGCGAACAGGCCCGAAAATGGCTTGTCGAATCCCTCTTGTACACAAGCGGCTTTACGCCGCGATTCAGCGTGGGCGGATTTCCATCGCGGCATAAAGCCGCGCGACCGACCGTACAAAAATCCGCCGTGCGGAGCGGCGGGCTCATTGCCCGGTTGTCGGTGGTTTTGCGCCCAGGCTGCGCGTTGTGCCGGTCTGGTCCGAAACGGGTGGATACTACGATGCGTAGATGCCGTAATTCTGACACGAATGTCAGACGGTGTCGTTCGTGAAAGGCGCGGCCGGATGAGATACTACGGCTGTGAAACGACCGAACCTATACCGCGTGCTGACCAGCGCGCTGCTGCTGCTGGGCAGCGGCGCGGTGGGCTCAGCGCAGACAGTGGCGGAGTCGTTCATGAGTGGCACGGCGCCGGGTTGGGTGTTGGGCGGATCGGGTTTCAGTCCCATTCTGACTTCGGGGGGCCTCGACCCCGCCGGGCAGGGTTGGCTGCGACTCACCGACAACGGCGCCAATCGGGCGGCCTATGCTTATCACGACACGGCCCTCACGTCCGCCAACCGCACGGTCTTCACGAGTTTCGACTTTACCCACTACAACGGCTCCGGGGCCGATGGCACGACCTTCTTCCTCTTCGACGGCAGCGCGACATTCGCGGCGGGCGCCTATGGCGGCTCGATGGGTTACGCGCAGAAGACGATCGCCGGTGGCGGCGAGCTCGATCATCCGGGTCTCGCCGGCGGTTACATGGCGGTGTCGCTTGACGACTGGGGTAACTTCGCCGCCGGCACCGAGGGTCGCATTGGCGGCGTCGGGCAGACGCCCAACAGCATCTCGGTGCGCGGTCCCGGCAGCGGCTACTCCGGGTACGATTTTGTGGCCTCCACCGGTGATGGCACGAATCCAGCGCTTACGGCGCAACTTGACTTTCCCGGTTCCCCGACGCGCCCGCTGCAGACCGGGGCCGATTATCGTCATGCCGAGATCCTGCTGACCCCGACCAATCAACTTACGGTCTGGCTCCAGGCCGGGGCCGGGTCGGCGCTGACGCAGGTGCTGCAGGCGGATCTTTCCGGTTACCTGCGGCCGGAGACGATCAAGTTTGGCTTCACGGCGGGGACCGGCGGGGCGAATGAGATCCACGAGTTGCGCAACCTCACCGTGGCCACGCTGGTCGCCAACCTCTGGGACAACGGGAGCGGGACCGGGGGGTGGAGCGGAGCGGGCAATTGGGCGCCGGACTTCACGCCGGCGAGTGGCGCCGATGTGCTCCTGAACAACACCTTTGTCAGCACGGCGCAGGCGATCGACGTGGGGGCGGGCCGTTCGCTCCGCTCCCTGCAAATCGACGCGCCGTTCTCCTACACGCTCAACAACGGGAATCTCACGTTCAATTCGGACGGGCTGCCCGGGTTTGTCGGCGTGGCGGTTTCCCAGACCAACGGCGTCGCGACCGGGGGCCAGACCATCAACTCGGCCCTCACCCTCGATGAGGCCGCCACCATCCGCAACGACACGACGTCCGGGTTGGTGCTCGGAGGCGGGATCAACAACCAGGGCCACACCCTCTCGTTTGACGGCAGTGGAGCGACGACGGCCAATGGGATCATCAGTGGCAGTGGCGCGCTCGAGAAGGCGCAATCGGGCAGCCTGACGCTGGGGGCGGGCAATCTTTATGCCGGCGGCACGACGCTCAGCGGTGGGTCCCTGGTCGTATCCAACAATGCCGCTCTTGGGTCCGGTGCCGTGACGCTGGCGGGCGGGACGCTGTCGTCCTCCGCCGGCAACACAATCGCCAACGCGCTCGCGGTGCAGGGCAGTTCCGGGCTGACGCAAATCACCGGCTCCGGGGCGCTGACGCACACGGGCGGCAACCACACCCTCCTCCTCGACGGCACGACGCTCACCGGCCCGGTGACGCTGGCCGAGAACAACCAGGCGCGGACGCTCACTCTCGAAGTCGGCATGAACCATGCCAGCATCAGCGGCGCGATCGCCAATGGCACGGGCAGCGGGGCCGACGGCCTCACCAAGACCGGTGCGGGCACGCTGACGCTGGCCGGCAGCAACACCTACACCGGCGAGACGATCGTCGCGGCGGGCACGATCGCTCTCAGCGCGAGCGACCGGCTGGCCGACACCTCGGCGCTGAACCTGGCCGGCGGCACCCTCGACCTCGGCGGCAACTCGGAGCGGATCGGCAATCTCACCTTCACCAACGGCTCGGTCGATTTTGGCCCCGCCGCGACGACGAACGCCCTCCTTTTCAACAACACCTATGGCACCCCTTCCGGCGTGCTCACGATCAACAATTGGGATGAGGCCAACGACATTCTGGCGAGCCAGACCGCCCTCGGCGCCGGCGTCCTCGGGGCGGTTTATTTCTCGGGTTACGGATCGGGCGCGACGCAGTCGGGCACCGGCCAGACGGTGGGCACCTACGGCGGCGGCTGGCTGGCCCTGTCGCCCGCGGCGGAGGTGGCGCGGATCTGGTCGAGCCATTCGGACCAGCGCTGGAGCCAGAATGGAAACTGGACCGGCAACAAGCCCAACGCCGACACCGAGGTCGCCGTCTTCGGCACGGGCACGCAGCTGAATCCCCAATTGAATTCCAACAATTATGCGGTGCGCGGCATCCGCTTCGACCCGGGAGCGGCGAGCTACGATGTCACGAACGACGGTTCCTCCCGCACGCTGAAACTGGGGGGCAACAACACGGCGGTCGCCTTCATCCAGCAGAAATCGGCCAACAACCAGACCATCGGCATCTCCACGCTGGCGCTGCAGGATCACACGGTGCTCGACACCATCGGAGCCGGCCAGTTGGCGATCTCCTCGGCTTTCACCGGTTCCTCGAATCTCGTGAAGGAAGGCACGGGCGGCGACGCGATTCTGTCCGGCAACAGCAGCGGGTTTGCGGGCAATATCTTCATCAATGCCGGCACGCTGCGGGCCGCGAGCAACAACGCCCTCGGCAACACCACCGGCACCACGACCGTGGCGGGTGGGGCCACGCTGGCGGTCGGTGGGGCGGGCAACCTCACCATCGGCGAGGCGCTCAGCCTGGCCGGTGACGGCGCCGGCAACCAGGGCGCGCTGCGCAACACGGCCAACTCCAACACGCTGTCCGGCGCGGTCACGCTCACCGGCGACACGCGGCTCCAGTCCGACGCGGGCACCCTCACCTTGACCGGGGGCCTGACCGGGGCGAACACCACGCTCACCACCACCGGCGCCGGCAATCTGACCCTCTCCGGGGTGATCGCCACCGGAACGGGCGGGCTGAGGAAGGAAGGCACCGGCACCCTCACGCTGGGCGGCGGCAATGCCAACACCTTCACCGGCGCCACCGCGGTCAATGCCGGCACATTGGTGCTGGCCAAATCATCGGGCAACGCGCTCGCCGGGGATGTGACGGTGGGCGATGGCGCCGGCACGGACACGCTGCGGCTCACCTCCGGCAACCAGATTTCCGATACGGCCACCGTGACGCTGGCGGGTTCGGGCGTGTTCGACCTCAACAACCAGGTCGAGACGATTCGCGGCCTGGCGAGTTCGGCGGGCGCGGCGCAGGTCCAACTCGGCAGCGGCGCCCTCACCATCGACAACCTGGCGGCGGGCGCCTACGCCGGCAGTATCAGCGGCACGGGCACGCTGAACAAGAACGGGGCGGGGCGGCTGACGCTGTCGGGCGGCAGCGGAGCCTTCGCCGGGACCACCAACGTCAACTCCGGCATCGTCGCGTTGCAGTCGGGCAACGCGCTCGGCACGAGTGCGGTCGCGGTGGCGGCGGGGGCGAACCTGGAAATCCAGGGGGGCATCACCGTGGCCAACGCGCTGACGCTGGCCGGGGCCGGCACCGGCGCCGTGGACGGTGCGATCGAAAACATCGCCGGGACCAACACGCTTTCCGGTGCGGTCACGCTGGCCGCCGACACGCGCGTGCAGTCGAGCGCGGGCACGTTGAACCTGACCGGCAACCTCGGCGGGAGCGGGCGGACTCTCACGGTTGGAGGTGCCGGCAACACCAGCATCACCGGCATCATCGCCACCGGCGGGGGTGGGTTGGTCAAGGAAGGTGCGGGCACGCTGCGCCTGGGCGCCGCGGGTGGAAACACCTTCGCGGGTGCGACGGTCATCAGTGCGGGCAGCATCGTGGCGGACGCCGCGCAAGTCTTCAATAATTCCGCTCCGCTCACGCTGAGTTCCGGGGCGGTGCTCGACCTGAACGGGTTCGCGCAGTCGATCGGCAGCCTCAACGGCGGCGGCACGCTGGCCCTCGGCGGCGGGGGCACGGGGAGCCTGACGCTGGCGAGTGGCAACGGGACGTTTTCCGGCGCATTCAGTGGCAGTGGCACCATCATTATCGGGCCGGGAGCGACGTTGACCCTGGGCGCGGATTTCAACGCCCCCAACGTGAATTTCACCCTGGCGGGGGGAACGCTGGCGCTCAACGGCCGCACCTCGACCTTCGGCAACCTCAACCTCACCGGCAATTCCATCCTGGATTTCGGCAATTCCACCGACTCGGTGCTCACGGTCAACGATGTGACGCTGCAGAATGCCGGCCTGCAGCTCTCGGTGCAGAACTGGGTGGATGTTTCGGACTATTTCTTCGCCCAGAATTTCACCGGAGCGGTGCCTGACGTCCGGGGGGCCTCGCCCCAGAACCAGATCGCGTTCAACGGATTTTCCAACAACAGCACGGTCTGGCAATCGTACGACAAGCAGATCACGCCGGCGCCCGAACCCGCCACCTATGGATTCATTTTCATCGGCGCGGCGGTGGGGCTGCTGGCGTGGCGCCGCCGCCGGGGCGCGGCCGGGAACGGGTCGCCGCGGCAGAGCTGAGGGCCGGCGCCGGCCATCGGCGCGGCGCGACTTCCAGCGACGTCGCTGTCCAAGGCGGCGTCAAATTCGATGGGTCATGCTTTCTCGTTCCCCGTTCTCTTTCGTCAGGGTTTGTTCGTGGGAGGGAAAGTTGCCTGGCAGGGCCGGTTTCGTGAGGGGGGAATGAATCTGGCGGCGGGGCGAGCGCCCTGCCTTTGAGCGGGGTCGAGGCGGGAGCGGATTTTCAATTGATGGGCCAGGAGCTATCGTCCTTGGTTTCTGGATTCCTGGTGGGGAGTGGACTGCGCTCCGCGCCGGGATCAGAACACCACCTCGATCGGGTTACGGCCGCGGGTCCCTGGAATGACTACGAGCTTTCCTGCCGGTCGTCGGATCCTCCCGCAATCGCCCGACGGGCGCGCAACGTCGACCGTCGGTCAGCGCCGTCAACCTGAACGATGGTAAGATATCATAGACCGGCGCCGCCTTGGGGCTGGTTCTTTTTCCCGGACAATCCGCGGCAGGCGGCTCCGCGATTCCCATGGGTTTGGTCTATCCAAGCCCTGATCAACGCGTTTTACGCCAAGGGCTGAGCCGGGTGGGGGCGCCATGCAGCTTTTGTGCGTGGGCGGGACATCTACGGAGCGGAGGTTTGCCACCGCCGACGGGCGCTTGGAAAAGCGCCCTTACCGCGTCAGTGCTCACATCCTGAGGTCAGCCCGACGGGCGGGGTGGCGGCAATCCGGGCTTGTGCGCGCCGCGTAATGCGGCTGCATGGCCTTCCTGTCCCCATGAAAACCCCCGCCCGGGTGCCTTTCACTTTTCTGCCGTCCACGAGGCGCTACGCCTCGTCCACGTGGCTGACGCGTCCCGCCTCAGTCAGAAAACCGAGATGCGCCCCCTTCGTCCGCCTGCTGGCGGCGTTGCTCGCGCCCGCCGCGTTGGCTGATCGTTCCACCGGCACCCTCGATGTCTACTGGATTGATTCGGAGGGTGGGGGCTCCACGTTGATCGTGACGCCGGAGCAGGAATCGGTGCTGATCGACACCGGGAACCCGGGCGGCCGGGATGCCGGCCGAATCGTCAGCGCGGCGCAGACGGCCGGACTTGCGCGGATCGACCACGTCGTGATCACCCACTGGCACACGGATCATTTTGGTGGCGCCGCCGAGGTGGCGCAGCAGATTCCCTTCGGCACCGTTTATCAGCGTGCGATTCCGGAGCGCGATCCCGACGGGCGCGCGCAGTCGGCCTTTCCGCTTCAGATCCGGCCGTACCGGGAGCTGGCGACCCCACGCGTCGTGCTGGCGGCGGGGACCGTGATTCCGTTGCGGCAGGGGGCGGGTTCGCGGACGCCGCGGATCGAACTGCGCTGCCTGGGCGCGGACCAGGCGTTCGTCGAGCCGACGGCCGAACAGCGGAAACACCCGGCGCCGGCGGTCGCCGCACTGCCGGCGAAGCCGAGGGATACCAGCGACAACGCCAACAGCGCAGTCCTGCTGCTGGTCTTTGGGGCGTTCCGGTTTTTCGACGGCGGGGATCTGACGTGGAATCTCGAGGCCCAGCTCGTCACGCCCTACAACCTGGCCGGGGTGGTGGACGTGTATCAGACCAATCACCACGGCTTGGAGGTCAGCAACCATCCGGTCCTGCTGCAGCGCCTCGCGCCGACGGTGGTGGTCATGAACAATGGCCCGCGGAAAGGCGGGCAGCCGGGAACGTTTGCCGCCATTCGCGCGGCGGGTTCGGTGCAGGCGTTATTCCAGGTGCACCAGAGCTACAATGTGCCCGCCGCGACCAACGCCGCCGCCGAGTTTGTCGCGAATTTCGGGGATTTGCGCGGGCCGGAAGCCGCCAAATGCCCGGCCCACGTGGTCAAGATGACGGTCGCAGCCGACGGCGCGAGCTACACGCTCAGCCTCCCGGCCACCGGTCACTCCCGCACGTATCGCACGAAGGGCTAGGGCCGACCTACTGTCAGGAAACTGGATTTTCCGGGGGTTGGGTCGGAGGGGCTTGTCGATGTTCCGCACGACTGGCTGCAAGGTGGGCGGCGATGGCTGCCGTCGAGGTCGATTTCATCGCGTTCCTTCTGAGGGGAAGAAGGCCGTCCTGCGTTGCCGCGTACCATGCCCGGACCGGTTCGCCGGCGCGTTTCCAGGAGTTTCCTATTGGGAACGGGCGAATTTCGCGATGCGGGGCGCCAGGATTTGTGCCCCTTCAGGCTCGCGTCGCGGAGACTCTGGCCTGGCTGGCAGGAGCGAACCGCGGGTTGACCCCGTCGGATGTTCCAGCCCCCGAACACGCGGGCCAGGAGCCGGGCGGGAAGATGACGATGCACCCGGCCGGGTTTTCCACCATCAGAGACTGGCGCCGTGGATGCGCTGAAACTCCTGCTGCAACCGCGCCACCGTCTCGGGCTGCTTCTTGATTTCGTTGCTCGCTTCGCGCAAGTCCCGCTCCAAATCATACAATTCAACCGGTTTCAGCTGGGCATTGAAGATGAGCTTCCAGCGTCCGCTCCGGATGGCGAACTGCCCGCCTCCGGAATGCAGCACCACCGCCGGACGCGCCGCCGCATCCATCACCGCACCGCCGAGCGCCGGCAGGATGGTCGCCCCATCCGGTCCCGCCCCGGTCGGTAGCTTTACTCCTGCGATTTCCGCGAAGGTTGCCAGCATGTCCGTGAGCACCACGAGCGAACCGTTCACCGTATCCGCCGGCGCCCGTCCGGGCCAGCGCACGAGGAACGGCACCCGATGTCCGCCTTCATAGATACCGCCCTTGTTGCCCCGGAGTTCACCGCACGACTTGTGCCCGAAATCCTCACCTTCGTCGCTCTTGGCCACGCCGCCGTTGTCGCTGGTCACGATCACGAGGGTGTCGCGTGCCAAGCCGAGTTCGTCGAGTTTCGCGAGGATGCGGCCGATGCTCCAATCCAGCTCGTAGACCATGTCGCCGCGCACGCCGGCCTGGCTCTTGCCCCGCGCAAAATCCGGCGGCGTGCAGGCGCGATGCGGTGCCTGCGCGGCATAAAAGAGGAAGAACGGCCTTCGGGCCTTGGCACTTTCGTCGATGAAGTCCAACGCCCTCTCCGTCAGCGACGGCCCGATCGCTTCGTCGCTCCAGCCCTCGCTCATCCAGCCTTCATGGACCTCCAGGCCGGAGGTGCCGGGCCGGGTCGGGGCCCCGTTCGCCCGCCAGACCGTCGGGCGACCGACCACGCGATCGTTCGCCACGAAGAAATGCGGTTCCAGGTTGTTGCCGCCCGGAAGGAAAAAGGCGGTGTCGAAGCCAAGCGCGGTGGGGCCGCCCTCGATGGGTCGGGTGAAGTCGACCTCGCGCGTGCCGCCCGCGCCGTTGAAATGCTCGGGTTTTCCGCGCACGAAACCACCGCCGGGTTTGGCAAAATCCGCCCCGAGGTGCCACTTGCCCACCGCTGCGGTCCGGTAGCCCGCGCCCCGCAGCACCGTCGCCACCGTGGGCCGCCCCACCTCGATCAGCGGCTCCTCGTACTCCGTCCACAGCACCCCGCGCTTCAGGCGCGTCCGCCAGCAGTAACGCCCCGTCAACACTCCGTAGCGCGTGGGCGTGCACACCGCCGCCGGGGTGTGCGCATCCGTGAAGCGAATCCCTTCCGCCGCCAGCCGGTCCATGTGCGGCGTCGGGATCTTCGACTCGGGGTTGTAACAGCGCGGATCGCCGTAGCCCATATCGTCGCCCATGATGAAGACGATGTTCGGCACTTGCGCCAGCCCGGCCACCGCACCCACCAGCGCGACGCCCACCGCCCGGAGCGTCGCTGGGAGGCGGGATGCCCTCACCCCGCGCCAACCCGCCGGTTCGTTGCCGCAAGAAGTCCTCATCTATTTCCTTTCGGTCAGATCCCCATCGAGCCGCACTTGCTCGCCGGGGCGCAAGTTCAGCGCGATCGTGCGGAAGCCGTATCGAACCTTGGCCTCTTTCCCGCCGACATTGCGCAACGTCGCCGAGTCCAACCGTCCCGCCTGCCACGCGAGGTTTACCTCGTAGCCCCCCCGCGCCCGCAGCCCCGCAACCGAGCCGGCGGGCCACGCCCGGGGCAGCGCCGGCAGGAGCACGATTTCGCCCGCATGAGACTGCACGAGCATCTCGGCCACGCCCGCCGTGGCCCCGAAGTTGCCGTCAATCTGGAAGGGCGGGTGCGCGTCGAGGAGGTTCGGATACACCCCGCCGCCGTTCCTCATGTCCGTGCCGACTGTGTTCACGACGGTGAGCAGGTTTCGCAGCATCAAATAGGCGTGGTCGCCGTCCTGGAGGCGAGCCCAGAAGTTGATCTTCCAGGCGCGGCTCCAGCCGGTGCCGCCGTCGCCCCGCGCCTCGAGCGACACCTTCGCCGCCGCCAAGAGCGCCGGTGTGCCCGACGCGGTGATTTGCCGGCCGGGGTGCAACGCAAAGAGGTGCGACACGTGGCGGTGCTGGTCCTTGGGGTCGTCGCGATCCGCTTCCCATTCCTGCAACTGCCCCCACTTGCCGATCTTCGGCGGCAGCAGCTTGGCGCGCATCGCCGCCACCCTGCCTCGATACCCGGCGTCGAGGCCCAGCGCATCCGCCGCGTCCACATAGTTGGTGAACAGGTCGTGCACCAGTTGCAGGTCGTACGCGACCGCCGGCTCCTCCGGTCCATGTTCCGGCGACCAGCCCACGGGCGTGACGAGCGTGCCGTCGGGCCGCGCGACGAGCCGGTCCTCCCAATGCTGACAGAGCTCCTTGAGCACCGGATACGCCACGTCGCGCAGGTAGCGGAGATCGCGGCCAAACGCGAAGTGCTCCCAGAAGTGCTGCGCATGCCAGGCGCTGCCGGGCGGATTCCATTTGAAGCTGCCGCCGCCAAAGACGCCGTTCTCCGTCCGCACCGTCCAGCCGCGGACGTTCGGACCGTATTGCTCTCGCGTGCGCTCGCGGTAGACCGGAATCTGGCTGCGTACGTAATCGAGATATGGCCGGTGGCACTCTGCCAGGTTGGTCGGCTCCGCCGGCCAGTAGTTCATCTGAATATTGATGTTGGAGTGGTAGTCGCTCCGCCAGGGCGGCGTATTGGAGTGGTTCCACAGGCCCTGGAGATTGGCCGGCAGGCCGCCGGCCCGGGACGAGCTGATCATCAGGTACCGTCCGTAGTTGACGCAGAGCTCCTCCAGGTCGGGATCGATCGCCTGCTGTCGCGTGTAGGCGACGAGGCGGCGATCCGTCGGCCCGGCGGCGACGTCCGGCGCAGTGCTGCCGACGTCGATCCGGAAGCGGCCGTAGAGCGACTGGTAGTCCGTCACGTGGGCCGCCAACAGTCCGGGCAGCGCCGACGCCGTTACGGCGTCGAGGCGGCCGGTGACCGCGGCGTGCGGATGGGCCCCGCGCCAGCCGCTGGCGCGATCGGGCGCATAGTCCGTGTCGGCCGCGAGCACGAGCGTGAGAGTGCTGCAGCCTTCGAACACGAGGTACATGCCGGGGAGCTTGCCGTCCTTGGTGTCCGGCACACCGGCCAGCGGATTGGCGTCCGGCGTGAGAGGGGCGGTTTCGAGGCGGATCTCGCCGCCGGTGTGGAGCACTCGCAGCTGCGACTCATAGGCAAGTCCGTCCGGGCCGAGACGGCCCGTGGCCGTCAACCGGTCGTCCGCACCCGTGAAGGCGGCATCGTGCATGTCGGCGAGCCACACGCGGCCCGAATAGGCGCCGGGCCGGTCGGCCGTGAATTGATAGACCACCACCTGCGCCGGGTGCGACACGTAAGCCGTACGCGCGTAGCGCACGCCGCCGGCCCGGTAGGAGATCGTCAGCACCGCCCGCTCGAGATCCAGCTGGCGGCGGTAACCGGTCGGCGCGGCGTGGCTCAGCTGGACGAAGATGTCGCCGAACGCCTGATACCTTCCGGTGTCCTGCTCGTTGCCGGTCCAGAGGGTGTTGTGGTTGAACTGCACGCGCTCGGTTGCGGTGAGGCCGAAGAACATGCCTCCGAGGGAGCCTCCGCCCAGCGGCAGCGCCTCGGTCATCCAGGTGCGTGCCGGTTGGTCGTACCAGAGGACGGAACTGGCCGGATCGGCCGCGCCGGCGACGAAACCCGCCGGCGCCAGCAGCAGGCAAAGGCCGCCCAGGCCGCGGCGAAACCGGAAAGGGCAGACGACGTTGCCGCGCCGCGGCGCCGCCGGAGGAGATTGCAGCGAAGGCATGATCAGAACCGGCCGTTAACGCCGGCGGTGATGGTCACGAAGTTGTAGAGCGTGCGCTCGGTACGGTCCTTGAAGCCGCGATAGAGCACCTGAGGTTCGTTGAAGAGGTTGGCGACATCGAGGCTGAGATTGAGCGCCGGGCGCACCTGATAGGCCATACCGAAGTTCACCGTCTTGTTCGACCGGCGGTAGAGGTTGAGCGCCGGACTGGTCGCGTTGTAGCTCGTGATGTGCTCCCCCGTGAAGTTGTAGAGCAAGCGGGTGCTGAATTTCCGGTAGCGCCACGAAAGCGAGGCGTTCGCCGTATAGGGGATGAAGTTGGGCAACTCGCGCGAGGTAAGATAGGTCGTGCCGCCATACAAGCCATGTGTGACGAGCCGCGTGTAGTTCGCCGACGCCGCGAGACCCTTGAGCCAGCCGGGCAGGAATGTGAACTGCTGCTGGTAGGCGAGTTCCCAACCCTGCGCCACGGCGGTGCCGGCGTTGACCGACGTGCGCTCACTCCAGCCCGCATATTCGCCGTTGAAGCCGTTGTCCACCCCGCTGCCGATGATCCCCACCTCCTGGCCCCGCAGAATGAAGTCCTGGATCGTTTTGTGAAACCAGCCGACGGTGAAGCTGCCCACCGGCTCGAAGTAGTATTCGATCATCGCGTCCCAATTTGACGCCGTCTGCGGCTTCAATCCCGGGTTGTTGATCGTCACGCGCTGATTCGCCTCGTCCGGCGTCTCCGCCGGCAGGAATTCGTTCAGCCCAGCGCGCCCGAAACTCGTGGACCAACTCAGCCGCGCCTTCAGGTTGGCCGTGAGATCGTGAAACGCATGTACGCTCGGGAACCACTTCGCGTACTTGCCATCGATTTCGCGGTAGTTGGCGGCGTAGTCGCGCGCCGCGGACTCCACCGGATTGGCCGTTTGCTGAGCCACCGTGCTGAGCCGACGGGCCCGCACCCAGCCCCAGCTGTTCGTCTCGGTGTCCTCCACGCGCACGCCGCCGAGAAACCCGGTGCGGCCAACCCTCCCCTCCGTCATCACGTAGGCGGCCGTCACCGCTTCGCTCACGCCGCGGGTGAGGGTGAACTTCTGCGATTCGTGGTAGTAGCGGTCCTCCGACCAGAGCGCGGGATCGCGCGGCTGGCGGTCGTTGATGTACATCTGGGGCAGCCACTGCGGCATCCGGCTTCCGGTCTGCGCCTGGTTGTAACTCACGTAGCCGGGGTCGGCGGCCAGCGGTCGACCGCCGACGTAACTCCAGCGATGATTGTCCTTGCCCCACGTGTCTACGACCTGATTGCGCCAGGCTCCCCCGGTCTTGACCCACAGCGGGATGGATACCGGCAATTGATAGCGGAGATTCAAACGCGCCTGTCTCAGCAACTGATCCTGCTGATTGTTGGTGTTGGTGAGACCGTTGGCGACGGGCCGGTAATTGTCGGGATTGGTGAAGTCCGGGCCGCCGTTTGGCAGGAACTGGGGGAACATGTCCGACTGCGACCGATCAAGCATCCACCCCGCGCCGGAGAGTCGCATCGTGAGTGAGCCGGCGATGCCCTGGGTGTCATTGACCGACGTGAGCGCGGAGGCGACGTTGTAGTCGACTCGCAGGCGCCCGAAGTCGTGCTCGGCCCCGATTTCCCCCTGCCGCATCCGCACATTATATTGGATCGGCCCCCGCGAGAGGATGTCGATGTTTGCGGCCGCCACGGGTCGGACCACGGTGCGCGTGGCGGAGTAGGCGCCGGGCACGACGCCCGTGGTCGTGGCGTTGGGCACCGTGGTTGCGGCGCCGGTGAACGCCCGCACCTCCCGCACGTGGCGGAACCGCTCGAAGTTGAGATTGCTGATGAAGCCCACCGTGATTTTCGTCGCACTCGACCAGCGGTATTCCGACTTCAGATTCAGGCTCATCTGCTTTCGGTTGTTAAAATTGTCCCAGGTGCGGAAGTCCCAGATGTAGGCGGCAGGATCGGTCGTATTCTGATAATCGAAGAGCGAACTCGCGCCGCCGATCGCGTATTCGCAGGAGGAGAGATTGAGGGCCACCCCCAGGTTCCGGCTGCCACCCAGGACATCGAAGACCTCCTGGTGCGCGAGGGTCATCAGCGGGTGGGACCGGTGCTGCTCCCGCTGCGGGGTCTGCTCGAAGAACGAGGGCGCGATGCGGGCGACGAAGTTGTAGGTGGTGCGGCGCTTCTCCCGCATGGTCAGGGGCGATCGCGTCTTGAGGTTGAGCGTGCCGCCGAGGGAATCGGCCCCCTTGTCGGGCGTCTGGCCCTTGATCAACTCGACGGCCTCGAACATCGTTGCGTTGACGTTGCCCAGCGAGGCGTTGCGGGCCAGCCCCTGGGTGGTCATCTGGCTGCCGTCGACCGTGACGGTGTTCAGCGCCGCATCCATGCCGCGAGTCATGAAGCGCCCGCTGATCCCCTCGTCGGACGGACTGCCCGCGATGCCCGGCAGTCGCATCACGACCTCGCCTGTACTCAGGTTCGGCAGGTTGCCGAACTGGTCCATCGCCACGACATCCTTCACGTTGCTGGCGTTTCGCTTCGCGGTGATGGCGGCCGCGAAACCCTCGCGCTCGCCGACGACCTTGAAGGCGTCGAGTTGGTAGATCGCGGTGGTGAGTTCGAAATCCCGTCGCGTCACCCGCCCGGATCCGACCTCCAACTGCGCACGGACCGAATCGAGGCCGAGGTAGGAAACGGCGACCTCGTGCGTCCCGTCCGGGAGTTCCGTGAGCGAGAATTGTCCCGTGGCGTCGGTGACGACGCGGCGGCCGAGCGCGGGCACCTCGACCGACGCACCCGCGAGCAGGTTTCCGGTGACGGCATTGCTCACGCTGCCGCGGAGAGAGCCGGCTGGGATCGCCGCGCTAGTTTCGGCCGGCATCAGCGCGACCGCAATCCATGCGCCCAGGACGGCGAACCGGTTTTTTCGTTTCATGCGATCAAAAACTGAAGGTGTTGGTGAGATACCAGCGGGTTTCGTTGGGGATGCGGATCACCGCGATCATGCCGTCGGGGTTGGCCTTCACGGGCATGTCCTGATCGTTGCCCCAGGCGTTGCGCACGTTGAGCTGCACGCGCCAATCGATCCCCTGGAGGATTTGCCGCCGGTAACCGATCCAGAAATCGCCCGCGAGTTCTTCGGGGCCGTAGTACGGATTGGCCAGATCGGGGAACTGCGACTGCATCACCGGATCCGTATCCTTGATGTCGCCGGTGCTCTGATAGCTCGGGTTCGTGGCGACGATTTTCTCCTTGAGGCGCTCCCCGGTGAGGAACGGATTCCCGATGGCGATCTTCGCCTGCCAGCGCACGGCGGTGCCGACGCTCAGCTTGTTCAATATCGGATGTTCGAGCCCCTTGAGGTCGTAAGTGGCGACGAAGTTGGCGCGCCACTTGCGCTGCTCCTGCGAAACGGCGCCGTCGCGGGCCGCGGTGGCGGCAAGCGGGGTGTTGACGACGAAATTGTAGCGTTGATCGACGGTCAGACCCTCGGGCAGGGACGGCGCGCTGGAGATGCCGAGCAGTTTGAATTTGGCTAGACTGGCGTAAACGACATCGCCGACTTGTTTGGTGAGGCGGGCGGAGCCGTTCACCACGGTCTCCTGTTCCGCCACGTTGAAGGAGACCCGCAGCCGCTTCGTCAGATTGCCGACGAGCTCGGCCTCGAAGCCGCGGGCTTCGAGATTGCTCGTGTCGGTGAGCCCCGGGAGGGCATCCGACTGGAGGTTGCCTGCGGCGTTGAAGCGCAGGTTTTTCCGCGTGCTGGTCGGCTCCGGCAGGAGCTGGAACGCGGCGTCATAAATCTGCTGATACGAGGTGAAACCGGCGGCGGTGACGCCGGGGATGGTGGCGAAAGCGAGGCCCTGGGTCTCGGCGGTCCGGTAGCCGCCGACGATCAGGTTGGGAAAATTGTAGAGCTGGGCGGTGGCGCCCTGGGCGTTGTTGGAGGTGTTGGTCTGCCGCGTCTGAAACCAGTTCAGGCGCAGCGAGGCCCGCCGTTCGAGGAATTCCACGAGCAGGCCGTATTCCTTCGTCGTGCCGGCGGGAGCGGGAATGATGGCGCCGTGGAGGTTGGCGCGCGGACTGACGGGGTTGAAGTTGCCCGACTCGTTGTAGTAGGCGCTCAGATCGAGCCCGAATGGCAGCTTCGGCAGCAGGCGCTTGGGGTAGCGGCCGACGGCGCTCCAGGTGAAGTTGCGGCCGCTTTCGTCGAGGTTGGCGACCTCGCTCAGACGGAAATCCGGGTCGAGCGTGCCGTCGGCGAGGCGCCGGTTGGCCTCGTTGGCGTAAGTGGTCAGCCGGTCGCAGCGCCACCCGACGACCGTGATGAGGGTGTCGCGGAAAAAATCGCTTTTCATGCTGATCGACTTGGAACCGATCGTCTGCCGGCTGAGCGCGCCGCCGTTGAGGTAGCGGTGGATCGAGAGTCTTTCGGTCACCAGTTGCTTGGTGACGAAGTCGAAAAAGGTCACGTTGTGCCCCTCGCCGTCGCGGGGAATCTGCCCGTTGAAGACCTCGGTGAGGCGCAGGTCGGCGGCGGAATTCGCGTTGAGCACGGAGGGCCCGAGGTATTGCACGAGCACGGGGCTGCGGCGGTAGCTGTTGCCAATGGTCTCCTGAAACACGGTGGTGTTGAGATCGCGCGTGCTGCTCTCCCAGGCCGATTGGAATGACTCGGTGCGGGCGTCGATCGTCTGGGTGTTGTAGAGACCGGTGACGGTGTGATTGCCGAGAGGCAGGCCGAACAGGGTCCGGCGGCGGTCGTCGAAATCGAACTTGTAGAACGCGGTGCCCCGGAATGAGGCGCGCGCGCGGAGTTGAAAGCGATCCTGCACGCCGAGTTGCTGCATGAAGGGGCGACCGAGGTTGGGGTTGGGCTGGTCGTTGCTGAGGTAGCGGGAGACGTCGATGTAGACGTCGGACAGCCCGTTCGCGGAGCCGTTCTGACCCTGGGAGAACGGCAGCACGCGGGTCGACCGGCTGGTTTGTTTGTCCACGGCGAGTTCGATGCCGCCGCGACCGCCGAACAACTCCTGGGTGACGGCGCCATTGACCGCGCTGAAGCTCTGCTCGATGCGGTTGCTCGCGCCGGAGATCAACCGGCGACGATAGTCGAAAACGTCGCGATCCTGCAGGGTGGGCGTGGTGAAGCCCGGGATGAGGTTATACATCGACGTGGTGGAGACGGCATCAATGGCCGGACGGTTGTTGGGGTTGGTCGCATAGCGGATGCGACCCATGACGCCGGCAATCCCGGCGAGGGCGGGATTGTTGGAACCGAGGTAACCGGGCGTTCGCTGGCCGGGCGTGTCGAAGACGAGGGGAATATGAATGAACCACGGAACGAAGTAATACGCGCCGTTGTTTTGCGGAATGCCCGAGGAACCCGCCCGGTTGTCCACCGTGACGCGTGGCGTCCAGATGTAGCCCGGGCTGCTCTTGAGCACCGTGGGGTGGAGATTGATCCCGGGCAGGCTGTCCAAGGAGGGATCGGGCGGCTCGAAGAAAATGCTGTACGCGTTGGTCGGCGGGACGACGTTGACCGGGGTGGACTGGCTGTCGCCGGCTTCGAACGAGGCACGGAGGGAGGTCCTGCCGAAAATCGACGATTTCTTGCCGTTCCAGACCACCGACTCGACCGCGCCGTAAATCCGGCGCTTGCGGTCGAAGGCGGGTTCCTGCTGGTAGTTGTTCTGTTCGCCGACGGTCGCGAGACGGAAGGCGAGCCGATCCTTTATGAGCACCCGGTTCAAGTCGAGGGTGCTGCGATAGGAGGAGTTGGAGCCGTAGCGGGCCGTGATATCGTTGCGGTTGCGGGCGAGCTGCGCCTTGTGGAGCGACGTGTCGATGATTCCGGCTGGGTTGCCGATGCCGAAGAGCAGGGAGTTGGGCCCGCGGTTGATCGTGACCCGGGACGTGTTGTAGGAGTCCATCGGAATGTCCGTGAGAAAGAAATCACGGGTGGTGGAGGCCGGGCCGATGCCGCGGACGCGCTGGTTGTTTTGCGGACTCTCCCGGGCCTCGCTCTGATCGGGGCGGCCGAAGTTCTCCGTCCCGCCGGCAAAATTGCCGAAGAGGCCGCCGACCTCCGTGCCGGTGGTGAGGGTGAGGAGTTCGCCGAGGTTGGTCGAGGCGGTGTCGATCAGGAACTCGGGCGTGATGATGCTGATCGAGGCGCCCACGTCACGGAGGGCGGTGTTGATGCGGGTGCCGGCGAGCGTGCTGTTGGCCGAGTAGCCGGCCGCGTCGCTCTCGCTCACGACGAACGGCGACAGTTCGACGATATTATCAAGGTTGGCGGACTTCGGTTCCGGAGCCGCGTTTGTTGTCGGGCGATCGCTTGGGGTCGCTGGCGCCGCCCGGACGACGTTTGGGAGTGCCACTCGCTTGACGGCAAAGGCCCCGGATTGAGGATCGGCCAAGGCCGCAGATTCGTACCCGCCAGCATGCGGTCGACGGCCTCCTGGGGTGTCATTTCGCCTGCCACGGCGTGGGTTCGCACGCCGTCGACGGACTCGACCGGGAAGACAATCTCCCGCTGCGCCTGAGTGGCGAACTGCCGGAGCATCGGGCGGGCCTCTCCGGCCGGGAGATCGAAGCGCACCTTGGCGGCATTGGCCGCAAAGGCCGCCGCCACGAGGCCACAACAGACGAGGACGCGAAGCATTGTCCGGCACAATCGTCGGGCGGGTGGAGGAAGCACGGCAGGGGGCATGGTGTTGGTTGGGATCGCATGCTCATGAACCCCGGGACCGGGCAATCCCCCAAGGAAACCGCGGGGAATTTTCTCCTGGCTCAGGGTCGGCGCAGCTGGATTGCCCCGCCGTCGCGGACCGCAAGGCGAATGCCGTAGTTGGCCTCGAGCAAACGGACGAAACCTTCCACGTTGTCCGATCGGAAGGTGGCGGTCATGCGCTCGGCGGCGAGGGCGGGATCGGCGAGGACGAGTTCGACCGGATTTCGCCGGTTGAAGGCGGCGACGATCTCCGCCAGCGGGACGTCGTCAAATTCGAGCAGCCGCGGTTGCCAGGCGAGCCGGCGCTCCATCTCCGCAACCGAGAGTGTGTTTACCGCCGGGACCGCCACGGGTGAATCGAGCGCCACCGCGACCTGCTGGCCGGCGGTGATCAGCACCGCGTCGCGGGAGCCCGCGCCCGCGGGGGCCAGGCTCCCCACGCGCACCGCCCCTTCGGTCACGAGCACCTCGACGTGCGCCGTTCCCCGGCGGACGTTGAACACCGTGCCGACCGCCCGCGCCTCCACGGCACCCGCAACCACGACGAAGGGGCGCCGCGGATCTTTCGTCACGGCAAAGCTGGCCTCGCCTCGCAGGAGCCGGACGCGGCGCACCTCCGAGGTAAACTCAACCGTCACTTCCGCGCCGCGGTTGACTTCCACAACCGTGCCGTCGGCCAGCGTACGCTGCTCGCACGGCGCGGGGAGCGGCAGAGTGGCGGCGGTCTGGCCAAGGCGCGGCGCCACGGGCAGTCCGGTCGAAGCCTGCCACCACAGTCCGAAAGCGATTGCCGCCGCCGCGGCCAGCGCGGGGAGGGCAAACTGACGGAAAGAGGAACGTCCCCGGCGACGTGGGCCCGGGGTCGCCGCCGCCGCCATCCAACCGACCCCCGCGGCGGCCATCGGCTCGAAGCGAGCCCACGCCCCGCGGTACTCGGCCAACCGCCGGGGATGATCCGGGTCGGTGGCAAGCCAGGCGGCGAGCGCGAACTCTTCCGCGGGCGAAAGCCCATCGGCGCAGCGCAACGCCCAGTGGGCGGCGGCGCGCTCGGCGGCTTCCGCGCCGGAGCGCGAGGCGGAGTGCTCAGGCATGGCGCACCTCCGGGCTTTCCGTCGGCCAGACCTGGACCGGAGGCGGGTGGGGTGGGTCGCGCGACGCGGCGGGGTTCGCGAGCGCTTCGCGTTCGCGAAAAAACGCCACGCAGCGCTGCAGCGCGTGCAGGCTGTGATTTTCGACGGTCTTTTCCGAGATGCCAAGCCGGGCCGCGATTTCCTTTTGCGGGACCCCGTGGAGACGCCGCAAGGTGAAAACCTGACGGCAACGTTCGGGCAACGACTGGAGGGCTTCCTGCAAGATTTCGAGTTCCTGACGGCGGGCGACGGCTTCGGGCGTGTCCGCCCGTTCATCCAAGACACTTGTCGGATCGATTTTCCCCAAGCCCTCCGGGTGCGCGTGGCGCCGGTGACGGAGGTGGTTCAGCGCAAGATTGCGCGCCGTGCGGAAGAGGAAGGCGCGGACATTGCCGATCGGACCCGCCGCCCGCGCCCGGAGCAGGCGGAGAAAACTCTCCTGCACCAAATCGTCCCGATCGTTGAGCGACGGGAAGCGGGCCCCGAGCCAGCGCCGCAGGTGTGATTCGTGCGGCTGCACCTCCGCGGCAAACCATTGGGTCTGGTCCGATTGGGGTGACGACTGGGGCAACTCCACGAGGCGCACGATTGCTGCCCGCGATTAGATCACTCAAGCATGAACTGGGGGGGCGGGCGGTTTGCTCTCGCTGGCTCATGGCAATCAGGACGCCGCGTGCGGCCGCATTTTTCCGCCGGTGCCGGGAGCGAAGTGGATCACAATCAACCCGAGGAGTCCGGCCACCATCGCCAGCACTCCCACGCGCACGTCGAATTGCGTGGTCAGGCCAAATAGCGCCATCAGCGACACCCACGTGGTCACGCACAGCAGGCACCAGGACCGCTTGTGGCCGAGCCAGCCATCCAGCAACCCGCCCATGAAGCCCCCGCGACCTGACCGATGGACTGCCATTGCGACACGATGGCCTTGGCGGTTCCAGCCTGCGCCGTGCCCTCGGCGATCTTGTCCACATAGGTCGCCAGCCAGAGGAACGAGCCCCAGGTGCCGAGCGGCGCCACCGTGGACAGCAGACGGCCGGCGACCACGCTCCGGCGATATTGCGGAGTAAAGAGTTCCCGCAACGAGGTCTGCTGGTGTTTGGCGCGGGACTGTTTCCACTTGGTCGGCTCCGGCACGAACCAAATCACCGGCAGACGGAGCAGGCCGATCACAAATCCCATGCCGATGATCCCGCGCCAGTTGAAACCCTGCGCCAACATCGCCCGCGAGTACGTCGCTGCGACCAGGCAGCCGGCATTCGCCGCCGAGCCGATGGCGCCCGCCAGCAACGCCCGGATTTTTTCCGGCCGGTGACCACCGCGAAGAGCAGCGAACGCACCCGGCCGTACTTGTAAAGGTCGCGATCAGGATTCATGAGGTGGGATGGGCTGGGCCACGGATCCGTTCCCGGGCAGGGACGAGCGTTCTCCCGATCCGATGCCCGGACAAGGCACTATCTCCGGCCTTCCGGTTAAACCATTGCGATTCGCGCAAGTGTCATGTCAGAGGCGGACGGCATAGGCGGACGGGGCATCATTGGCGGACGGGGTCAGGCGGTTGCGCGTTGCGAATGCAGTTCACGGCGTCAGGTCGTTTCCTGGTTCGCAACGTCGACGTGCCCGGAACCCGCGGTGCCCGTGGCGCGGGATCGCGATTACTCGGCCCCGAGGGGTGATCGGCGCAACGTGCAACAGCTGACCTTGTCGGCTCGGTCTTATTCGCGCGCGGATCGACCCCTGGCACGTGGTCGACTGGCTGGCAGGTTCGCCGTCGCGGCCAGACCATCGAACAACACCACCGCGCAACGGGCACACGCGGTCCGCACCACCTTCCAGTCGTGCCAGCGCGGCGTGAGCTGCTTGTATTCGGACCGCCGCGTCTCCTCGAGATCATAAGGTCGCAGCGCGGCCAGCTGGGCGAGCAATTGCTGCAAGGCGGATTCACCACCGGGCTGGGGGTACAAGCGGTCGAAGCCGCGCATGGCCTCCGCCACCGCCGCTTCACCAAGGCGATCCTGCAGGGCGACAAAGTCGAGATAATCGCGCGTGGCGTTCCGCTATAGAATCAGGACCGCCTTGATGCGCAGCATCTCCGCGTCGGTCGGCACCGTGAGGGCAAGCCCACGGTAGCTGATCTCCTGGGTCTCGAGCGGTATCTCCCGGATCAACTGCTGAACCCCGGTTTCGATTCCGTCCAGGCTGCTTAGAATCTGTACGGGGCGCTGCACGCGGGCCGTCCGCCAGCCGGCTACGGATTCGAGTTGCGCCAGCACGCGATCGAAACGCCGGCGCAAATCAACCAGGGTATGGTCGACATCCAGCGAAATGCGGTGTTTCGCCGCGAGCGCCGAAGCTGTTCCGCCTACCAGCACGGCATCCGGAAAAATCCGCTGCAAGTGGGCGGCGGCCGAAAGCACGCGGTCCCATTCAGGCAGCGGCTTGGTGGGCGCGGGCATAGAGGTTCCAGAAGTGAAAACGTTGCGCCGCGGGATCGGAGACCCGCGCCGCGCACACGCGCAGGACCTTCTCGCGGATGACGGCGTGCAGCAGTACCGCCGAGCGCAACGCTTCCCAGGCCGGCCGCTGCCCGCGGCCGATGATGTCGTCGATTGCCGCCAGCGTGAAATCCTGATGGTTCAGGTGGCGGTGCGGCATGGCGGTCGTCCCGGCCTGCCGGTCCTTGCGCCGGGCGACGAGGCGGCGATAGTAATCGGGATCGCCCCGGCGCTTCACCGCGCCGACGCCGGCCTGCCCCCCGCGCGCGCCCAACGCGACCGCCGCGGGATTCTTGGTCCGAACAGTTTTCAGGTCGCATGGATAAAGCAACCGCTTGCGTAAAGCCGGACCCGCATTCGCGTTGAGGTTTGAGGGGTGAACGGGATTCAGCGGATGGTTGTCGAGTGCCGGCACGGCGGCCCATGGCGCGTGCCCCCCCGGGATTGGGTGTCGTTCGAGGTGATGCATCGCGGGCGGGTGCGCGAGTACATCGGCGACGACGACCATTTTACGGCCGAGGGTTTCTCCACCCCGGGGTGATCGCCCTGCCTGTCCGGCGCGCGCCTCCGCGTCCGAACCGCGGCCTTGTCCCATAAATCAATCGTAACCGATGCTGGGGCGATCGCCATCGTCGCCCGCCTGCGCCGCCAGGGTGTTCCAATAGCTGGGGGAGAAAACGGAGTCATGTCCGGAATCCGGACAAATCCGCCCTGTTCTCGTGGGGAAAGACGGCGCGCCCGGGAGTTTTGCACCGCAGGGTCGACATGAATCTGTCGGGATTCCGTACATGACCCCTTTGGATCGGCCCCTTTGGATCGGCCCTGATGATGGGCGCCTGCTCCCGGACGAAGCGCCGTCGCTGGCGCTGGAGGTAGCGAAACTGCCGGTCGCGTTCCGGGCACGGAGCGCAGAGGCTCTTGCGGTTGGCGTGCAGCGCGTATCACACGTTCTTCACCAACGACCGTCTCCAAGGACAGTATCAGCTCTTCACCCTCCCATCATATGCCCCGGGCAACCGATAGCCAAATGGTGAACGACCTCGGAAAGCCGGATGCGGGACTATGCCGGTCCCGGCATAGGCGGGAAAACCGCCTGTCCGGTTTGATGCAGGGGCGGGAGACGGCTGGCGCTTCGCGCCGATGTCTCCTGCCAACTCTACGAAGAGCGCAGCGGTCGCCGCCCGCCGTGGCTCGTCCGCTTGCCAGCGCCGCACGAACTGGCTCGCCGAGGCGGGACGGCCCATGGCCAGCCGCGTCGCCAGCCAGCCGTTCGCGACCGAACTCGCCAGCTTCATCGCCGCCGCCAGCCGGACCTTCCCCGGATCCGACTTGCGCGCCGGCAGGCGGTCCAAATCGATCCGCGCCGCCTTGGCCAGGGCCTGCAATCGTTCCTCCCAGAGGTTCACCGCGAGTCGGTCCCGAACGACCTTGGCTTCGCGGCGTGCGTCGGACAGCTTGCCGTACGTTTGGTGCTGACGATGACCGCCTTCGTAGAACGAGAGTTGAAGAACGGCACGGCGCGATTCTGGACCGTGTAGATTTTGCTTTCGTGTTGTCCGTTGGTGAGGACGATGGGCTGGCTCATGACTTTGGTTGGGTTGGCAACCGCGTGTCATGCAGACCCGGCGCAGCTGCGCATGTCGTAGGCCCGCCGAGATCCTAGGCTAACCTTATGGGCTGCGATACGGCTCCGGGATTCCGGCCGTGAGAGATCACGGGACCGTGGCGGGACAAGCTGTGGCCCGAGTGGTGTTCAGACCGGATTTTTCCGTTCCGCGAGCCACACGGCGCCGCCCAGCAGGAGCAGGCTCACCGCGAGCCACGGCAGATTCGCCTGCTCGCCGAAGAACAACAGCGCGCAGGCGACCCCGAGGGGAACCTTGGCATTGTTCAGCACGGCGAGCGTACCGGCGCGGACCCGGGTGGCCCCGACATTCCAGAGAAAGAAGCCGGCCCCGGAGGCCAGGATTCCCAGGTAGAGCAGGGTGAGCAACTGGGGCCCGTGCAACGTGGCGGAAACGTGACGGGTCGCCAGCGCCGCAGCCGCGACGAGAAAGGCACCCGCATAGAGAAACGCGAAGACCTGCAGATCGCGCATCGCGGGGTGACGAGCACGGAGACGGCGGTAGCAGACTTGTCCCGCTGCAAACGCCGCATTCGAAAATTGCACGAGGGCGAAGCCGGCCAGCGTGAGCCTGACGTCGGAGGACTTTATCGTGATGACGGCGGCGCCCGCGACGGCGACTCCGGCGGCCACGAGCGCCCACGGATGGAGCCTCCGATCGAGCGCATCCGCCAGGAGGGTCACGAGGATCGGGGTCGTGATGGTGAACAAGGCGGCTTCATAGGCCCGCAGGTAGCGGAAGCTCTCGATGTAGGCCAGGTACATGAGGCCAAACTGGAGGGCGCCAATGCCCGCGAGGGCGAGCGCCGTGCGTCCGGCCAGCCCCCGCCACCGCAGGAAGGGCAGGAAGACGAGCAACGCCAGACCGAGCCGGATGGTGGCGACGAGACTCGAGTCCACGCCGCCGAGGTAGTGTTTGATCAGCCCGAAGGAGAACGCCCAGATGATGGAGACGATGACCAGCAGATACATGGGCGGCCATCGGCGCACAGCCAGACGCAGGTGGCAAGAATTGGCGCCGAATTCACAAGGCCGCCGGACCAGGGCGGCGGATGACTCTCCCCCGGCCGCGAATGTAGTGCTCGCAGATCTGGTAATAGGTGCCCGCGGGGGCGGAAACGGTGGGCAGGTCGAGTTGGCGGGCGAGGGCGGTCAGGGCTTCGTCGGTCACGTAACCGTCGATGGTGCCCGCGGCGGCGGGCCGGATCAGTTGGTCGCCGAGATCCTCATACAGGTGGCGGCCGACGACCTGAATTTCCGGCACGCCGAGTCCGAGTTCGCCGCGGAAATAGTCGATCAGGTCGGGATTGGGCCGGCGCTCGAGCACCAATTGGTTGGCTCCACCGCGGTACAGCAGGTTAAGCATGGGCACCAGACGCCCGCCGTAGGTATCCGAGCCCCGCACTTCGTCGCGGAGCAGGCGGGTTTCCTCCTCGTTGCCAAAGAAGAGCGCGAGCAGATTGGCGACAAACAGCACGCTGTGATCCCAGAATGGCGGCTATTGGCCGTGGGTGTCGATCAGCGCGGGCGGGCGCGGCGGGGTGGTCTCGGCTGGAACGTCCATGATCGCGGGGAGGGTTAGCGGCGGCGGCAACCGGCCGGGGGCGAGGATGGCACGGCCTTCGTGGCTGAACCGACGAACCTCCGGCGAATCGCCGGGTGCAAGGGGGGCGCGGGGGCAGACTTGCCGGGGTGGGGATGGCGCAAAACAAAGTTCCCGCCGGAGCCGCGTCAACGAACGAGTGGGCGAATCCGCTCCTTGGGGGAAGCCGGCCCCGGTCCAACCGGCGCTATTCGCGTTGCTTCGGCGGATTCCGGGGCAACGCTTCAGCTGCCATGAAGAAAGTCTTTTCACTCCACCAGCCAGGCAAGGACGACGCGCGGGTGCGTGACAAGATCCGGCACGAGGTGAACAAATACGTGCGCCGGGAACGGCAGAAGCCCATGCCGGAAGGCTTCGATTGGTGGCTTTTCGCCTGCCAGGTGGGCCCGACTCAGGCCGCCGCGGAATCCCTGCCGTTGGCGCAGGTGGGCGGGGCAATCGATGCCGTGGCCCAGGCGGGGGCGGCCGAGGTTTACGTGGAGGTCGTCAGCGCGCCCGGACACCGGCGGGATCAGCGGTAGGCGTCGAGCGTGGTGGACTGGCCATCGATGGGCTTGATGGCGTTTTCCTTTTCGCCGCCGCAGGATCGTGGAGCCACCCCGTCCGTGATCCCGGCGCGGAGCGGAGTCCGAACTCCACCAAGAATCAAAAAAACAACGGCGATTGGTTTCAGACCTCCTCGGTTCGACCTCGGCTTGCGCTCCTGTGACTATGACTGATCTGGACCCTCGTGACCAAGCAACCCTGGCGGCACACCTGTCGATTCGAGCTCGGGTCCCCAGACTTTGCACAGGAGGTCAACCCGAGGACAATCCGAGACCGCAAACCATCGTTCGTTGTCGTTGGACTTTCCCTCTGACGTTTCGGGTGAATCGTGAGGGCCGAAGGAGGAACTTGGGCTAAACGCGGAAGATCGCCCCGAGCTTCTTCCCGAGGATGAGGCTCAGTCCGCCGATCGTCACCCCGAGGAAGACCATGGCCCAGACGCCGAGCGCGCTGGCGATGAACTTGCCGTCGCCCAGCAATTGGAAGAGTTCCATGATGGCCTTGGTGATGGGGTAGAACGCCTGCTTTTGGGCGAGGATCAGCGAGTCGCTGACCTCGAGCATGGCGAAGGAGAAGGCGAGCAGGCCGCCGGCGATGAGGTTGGCGGTGATGAGGGGAAGCGTAATCTTGAGCAGCGCCTTGAGGGGCGGCGCCCCGAGACTCTGCGCCGCCTCCTCAAGGGTCTCGCTGGTTTGCTCGAACCCGGCGGCGGCGGAGCGCACGACGTACGGCAGGCGGCGCACCGCATAGGCGATGACGAGCAGGATCGTGGGATCCCGGGTGGGATTGAGGAAGCCGAAGAACCGTCCGTCCTGCGCCATGGCCAGGTAGCCAAAGGCGAGCACCAGTCCCGGCACGGCGAGGGGGAGCATCGCCAGAAAATCGAGTACCTGGCGGCCCGCCACCTTGCTGCGCACCACGACGTACGCAATGGCGACCCCGAGCACGAGATCGAGCAGGGTCGAGATACTCGCGAACCGGAGACTGTTGGCGATGGCCGGCACGGTGAGGTCGTGGCCCAGCGCGAGTTGGAAGTTTCCCGTGGTGAAATGCTCCGGCAACACCGTGCCGTACCAGTCCTGCGCGCAGGCCACGAGGATCACGCCGAGGTGCGGGAGTACCGCCACAAACGTGACTCCGGCGAACAGCGCGGTGCAAAGCCAGGCCCGCGTCGGAGGCAGCGCGCGGGCGCCGCCCGTCGAGGTCGCCTTGGCCATCATCGCGTGGCTCGAGCGGCCAAAGATCATCTTGCTCAGGCCGTAGGCGGCCACGGAGCAGCAGAGCATCACCGCCACCAGGGCGAAGGGGACCGGATTGGCGCCGATGTCCTTCAACCCATGGTAGATTTGTACGCTCGTGACGCGGTCGTAGTCGAAGACCAGGGGCGTGCCGAGTTCGGTGAACGCCCAGATGAAGACGATCGTGCCGCCGGCAAACAGGCCCGGACGGATGAGGGGCAGGGTGATCTTGACGAAACGCCGCAGGCCGGTGCAGCCGAGGTTCTGCGCCGCCTCCTCCATCGCCGGGTCGATGTTGGCGAGGGCGGCGACGGCATTCAGGTAGATAATGGGGTAGAGCGCGAGGGCCTCCACGATCGCGATGCCCCAGAATTGGTTTTGAGCAAACCAGTCGATGGTCGCCCCGGGGGCGAGTAGTCCGAGGTGATGCAGGACGGCGTTGCACGCCCCGTACTGACCGAAGATCTGCTTGATGCCGATCGCGCCGACGAACGGCGGGAGGATCATCGGCACCAGCGCCAGCGCGCCGAGCAGGCCCTTGGCCGGGAAGAGAAACCGGTCGCTGACGACGGCGAGGGGCAGCGCGATGAGCAGGGCGAGCAGCGTCGTGGCGCAGGCGATCCCGAAGGAGTTCCGCAGCCCGCCGACGTACCGCGGGTCGGCCAGCAGGGCGCCGAGGTAGGCGAGCGTGAAGTGGCCGTCGGCGTCGACAAAACCGCCCCGCAGAATCTGCGCGACGGGCCAGAGGAAGAACGCGGCGAAGAACAGCGCCGTGACGAAAAATACGAAGCGCGCGAGGGCCTGCGACATCGGGCGGCAGTGTGCGGGGGCGGCGCGAGCGGCGGCAAGGGGGAAGTCCGCCAGTCCGCGCCTGGCGGCGCGGACTTATTTTCGGCTCGCGCTGGTTCGCGCGCCGGTGGGACATTCCGCCAAGCATGACCAACCCTGGCTTTCGCGTGTGGCACCCCCTCGTTTGGTGGCTGGCTCTCCTCGCGCTCCCCGCGGTCGCCCAAGTGACGGAGTCCCCGCGGACCGAGGCTCCCGGCCGGGTGCTCGTGCGCATCGACGGCATCAAGCTATCCTTCGATCGCGCCGACGCCGCCGGCAACCGGCACGATGTGATCGGCGTCGCCTCAACCACCATCCGGTCGGGGCTCACCGAGACGGTCGACCTGCAGCTCGGGCTCGATTTCTTCATCAAGGAAACCGTCGACACCGGGGGGGCGCGTCGGTCCGGTTCGGGGCTGGGGGACTTATCCCTGCGCACGAAGTGGACGTTTTGGCGCGATGAAAAAGCGGGGGCGGCGGCGGCGGTGCTGCCCTATGTCCGGCTGCCCACCGGCAGCGGCGGAGTGGGCGGCAAGGCGGTCGAGGGGGGCGTGATCGTGCCGTGGGCGATCGACGCCGGGGCGGGCTTCAGGGCGGGCGCAATGGCCCAGTGGGACGTCGTACGCAATGACGCGGACAACGGCTACGACGCGCGCTGGTTCGTGAGCGGCTTTGCCGTGCGTGATCTCACGCGGGCATTTTCGGTCTACGGCGAGGCGACGGCCGAGTTGGATTCAACGGGGTTCTCGAGTTCCGCGGCGACCGTGGGTGGGGGCGTGCTGTGGCGGTTCACGCAGTTTCTCGAATTCGATTACGAACTGCAGCGGGGGCTCGGCCTCCGGGCGGCCTCCTGGACGCACATCTGGCGGGCCAATTGGCGGTGGTAGGTTTTTGCTGCGAAAGAATCGCAAAAGCTCAAGGAGAGTGCCGGACTGGGCGGCGCGAGTTACCGGTGAAAGCCATTATTCCCAGCTTGGTTTCAACAGTCATCCAATCTGCGATTCAACGGCCGCTCGGGATCTCACTGAGCCGACGGAAAGCGTAATTTCGTCGGGAAATCTTACACTTTATGCGACTGCAATGCATCATGCTGTTAGTAAACGGAATAATACGATTCCATCGTCTGTATTTGGCTGCCGGATGTCAGGATGCTTTATACATGATACGTCTTGCTACTTATCGGTTGAGACGAACCGCAGTATTAATTCTAATGTAACTTACGGGAATTCTGTCAAATAGCAGGTTGGCGGTTATTCGTATGATTTATGGCACTTGATGCTGCTGAATTAGGAGCACCCTCCTTGGTGCCGCCGGAGTGAGGTTTCCAAGAAAGGATGACAGTGCGATAATCCTGAATGCCCGATCTCTTCCGAAACCTATGAAACCGATTCGCGGATTGCTCGGCCTATGCTTGGTATGGATCGTCCTGCTTGGCACGCGGGTGATGGGTGGATCCGTTGACGTGGCATTGGCGGTCAGCGGCAGTGCCGGCCACTACGATTTGTATTTTAGCGTAACGAACAACGAGGCAGCCGGACAGAAGATCTATCTCTTCGGGGTGCTGCTGGGCGACGTGGACCAGATGGAAGCGCCGGCAGGCTGGAACAAGAATCCCAACGCGTCATTCGAAACCGCCGGTTTCGGTGGCGCTGTGCTCGTGTATAACAGACTTTGGCAAACCAGCGTAAGCATTGGCAACGATGCGGATACGATTCCGTTCGGAGAGACCTTGCCAGGGTTTTACCTGCATAGCACCGCGGCGACCGCTCCAACCTCCGTCAACTGGTTCGCGTTCTCGTGGGGATATCCCGAATTCACCGGCGATTTTTATCCCGGCCCCAACCCGGGATTTGAAGGCGTGGCGGTTGCCACCCCAGGCGGCGGCGCCGCCGTGCCCGAGGGCGGCGCGACGGTCATACTGATTGGGATCGGCTTGGCCGCCGTCGCGCTGTCGCGCCGCGCTTTTCGAGGCCGCCGTTTCTCGTTTGCACCATGATCACCTCAAACACGTCTGCGACTCTCGTTTGTCGTGAGATCTGCTTTCGCCTTGGCCGACGGAGTGATCAGTGCGTGTGCACTTCCTGGGCCGGCCAAGTCCGGCTATGATTGAAAACAGCAACCTCCAAGAAACATGAGAAAATTATCCCCCAAATTAACAACAACGGTCCGGTGCTTCGTCCTTGGTGGTACGCTAATTCTCGGAGCGAGGATGCACGCAGCCACCGTGCTCTGGGCGGACGGTTATGGAATACACCAGACCAATGAGACGGGGACACCCGTAACCACCTTGCTGAGCCCTCCGGCCGTTTACTCAATCACCTCGCTTTCGGCCGATCAATCGGCCGGTAAGTTGTATTGGACCGAGTATTACAATTATCTCGGGTCCGGGCAATCCAATCTTGGAAATGTCCGGCGATCTAATCTCGATGGTACCGGCATAGAAACCCTGACCCAGACGTCATACCCGTACGCGTCAGCCTTGGATCTCCTGCACGGCCATATCTACTACTCGTCCGCCGGGGCGGGAAGCATCTTGCGAGCGAATCTCGACGGGAGCGATGTCACTCCGATTTATTCGCTGCTGGGAGTAAGTGGCCTGGCGATCGACCCAGTGGGGGGTAAGGTGTACTATGTGACGGGCAACGCCGTAGGTCAGGTCGATTTTGATGGTACAAATGGGCAATTCTTGTTTGGAGGCATGAATATTCAAGGCGGAGATATCGCCTTGGACGTCGCGAACCAGAAGGCATATTTTTCCGGCGACGACGGAGTGTTTGGTTTCAACCTCGACGGCACGGGACTAGAAACTCTCATTGGTGGTACTGTCGACAGGACGGGGATCGGGCTGGATCTGACAGCTGGTCGCGTTTATTGGAACGAATCGACTTCAGCGAGCAGCGGCAGCGTATTCAGTGCGAACCTTGATGGCACCGATGTGCAGTTCGTACATTCGACGTATGGTGCGGCTCCCTTGGAGATCATTTCAAATAACGGCGGATCGGGTGGCGGTGGTGGCAGTCCGGTTCCTGATTCCGCTTGCACGGTCGGGTTGCTCGTCCTCGCCCTGTACGGTTTCGCTGCGGTACGCCCCCAACTACGCGCCTGAAGTGCTCGCTGAGAGAGCGTCGACCTACCGAAGTTCCGCCGAACGCAGCGGAGCTTCTTGTTGCCGCACTCGAATCGAAGTGCCCGTTAGGATGCCCGACCGGGGTTTCTCTACGAGTTGGCGGCTTGTTCGACCTGCGTGCACACGCTCCCGGCTGCCCCGACGGCATCCCGGGCCTCCGCGGGGTCGGCATCAGGCCAGTCTCCGGGATAACGCGACTCCACCGCCCACTCGCTCTGTTTCAGCGGCTAACCGAACGGGGGGCCGAAACGTGCAACGCGAGGCGCAGGGGCTGGGGCGGCGGTGTTGCAGGTTTCGGCCTGAGCCCGTTGGATCGGCCAGGTCCCGGCCAACCGTAGGTGGAAGCACGATCTCGCGGAGGCCGTACGATGATGAACGATTCGGATTCGCGGGAAGAGTTGAAATTGCCTGAACATCCGGCAGGGTGGCGGCGATGAATCACAGCGGATTGGAGCAACTGATGTCGCCGGTGGCGGATTGCCTGGATGAAGCGTCGTTGCTGGCGCTGGTCAAATTGCAGGCCAGTTCCACAGCGGCGAAACGTATGGCAGGGTTGGCGGCGCGTGCCAACGAGGGCACACTCTCAGCCGCCGAGCGGACCGAATACGAAACCTGCGTGATGTTCGCGAGTTTCCTCGGCGTGCTGCAGTCCAAGGCGCGGCGGAGACTGAACGGGGCTGCTTGATGGCCATTTCGGCAGCTGAGCGGCGGCGCGTACGAATGCGGGCGGCGGAACGCTGTGAATATTGTCGGATGGCAAACGCATGGGAGCCTTTGTTCCCGTACCACGTGGAACATATTGTGGCGCGACAGCATGGCGGAAGCGACGACTCTTCGAACCTGGCGTTGGCCTGTCACCAGTGTAATCTCGTCAAGGGGCCGAACATCACGAGCATCGATCCCGACACCGGAGCAGTAACGCCGGTTTTTCATCCTCGCCGACAGCGGTGGCACGATCACTTCCGCCTCGATGGCGATCAAATACTCGGAACGACTGCCGTCGGACGAACTACTGTCTTTCTGCTCCAGGTAAACGCACCTCATCGCTTGCAGCTTCGCGCGATCAATCGAGCCGAGTTCTGACTCGTCGACGTCACTGGGTCGGAATGATGCCGTCGCACATCGACCGGCGGAGCAAGCTGGCAACGGAGCGGTCGTGAGAGTGCGGGCATCTGGCCGGACGGCGACCACGACGTCGACATTGATGGCCGCGTCGTTTTTGCCTCGCGTCTTTTGCGATGCGGGAAAGCTACTTCACCACTTCGACCAAGATCTTTCCGGCGGCCGTGAGGCTGAGTGCAATCGTGGCACCGGATGAGTCTCGCAGGGTGACGATGCCGGCGGTGAGGTTGCGTGCGGCCACCCTCAGCTCCGTGCCGGGCTGGAGTCCCTGCTGCTCGGCGAATTGCAGGAAATCCGCGGATTGCTCGGTGATCCGCACGATGCGCAGCGGGCGCCCGGCGACACACGTGGCCAGGGTGGCGTAGACCTCCGCGCTCAGCTTGCCCTGCGGGCTGGGAATCGGATCGCCGTGCGGGTCGGTCGCCGGGTGGCCGAGCAGGGTGTCGAGGCGGTCAAGCACCTCGTCGGAGATGGCGTGCTCAAGCCGCTCCGCCTCGTCGTGGACCTTGGACCAGTCCATCTTCAGCACGTTGACCAGGAAGGTCTCCACCAAGCGGTGTTTGCGCAGGACGTTCAGGGCGAGGCGCCGGCCTTCGACGGTGAGACGCACCCCTTGGCGGGGCTCGTGAGCCACCAACCCCCCGTCGGCCAGGGCCTTGACCATCGTCGTGGCGGTGCCCGGCACCACCGCCAGGGCGCCGGCCAATTCACCCATCGACACCAGATCGTCGCCTCCTTCGGCCAGTAACAAGATGTGCTTGAGGTAGTTTTCTACGGTGCTCGTGGCCACCCCTTGGAAATACAAAATGGGTTGTTTGATGCAACCTAAGATTGATTTTGACTAATCAAAATAGCGCGTTCTGCTATGCGCCGTGATTGATTCATTCGCGTTGGTCGTCGGTTTGGCGCTGCTCGCGGTGGTCGCCTGGCCGCGCCACGGCCTGTGGGCCCGCTGGCGCGAGTCGCGCGGTTTGGCGGAGCGGGCGCGGAGGGAGGACGCGCTCAAGCACATCGTCAAATGCGAGGCCAACCGCCAGGATCCGACGGTCTTGAGCGTGGCCGGGGCGCTGCGGCTGAGCGATGATGCGGCTGCGCGTCTGTTACGGGAGCTGGAGGTGGGTGGCTTGGTTTCGTTTGAAGCCGGACGGCTGGCCCTGCGGCCGGCGGGTCGCGAATTGGCGCTGCATGTGGTGCGGGCGCACCGGCTGTGGGAGAGTTATCTGGCCGATCAGACCGGGGTCGCGGAGGTGAAGTGGCATCATTTGGCGGAGCGGCAGGAGCATCTGCTGTCACCGCAGGCGGCGGAAGTTCTGGCGGCGCGCCTGGGGCATCCGCTGCACGACCCGCACGGTGACACGATTCCGGACACGGGTGAGGCCCTGCCGGCCGACGCCGGCCAGTCGGTCAACACGATCGAGCCCGGACAGCCCTTCACCATCGTTCACGTCGAGGACGAGCCGGAGGCGCTTTATGCGCAAGTGCTGCGGATGGGGCTGCGTCCTGGGATGCGGGCCTACGTGATGGGCAAGACTCCGGAAAACCTGCGGCTGTGGGCAGACGGGAGGGAGTTTGATTTGGTGCCGAGCGTCGCCCAGCAGCTTTCGGTGGAACCGCTGCCGGGTGTGACCCGCGGCGACTTGCGGAAGGAACGGTTCCTGGATGAATTACCGATGGGACGGCGCGGCCGGGTGCTGGGCTTGAGTTCGGCTTGCCGCGGGGCGGAGAGGCGACGCCTGCTCGACCTCGGGTTTGTCGCGGGCTCGGAGATTGAGGCGAATCTGGCGAGCCCGATGGGTGATCCGACCGGGTATGTGGTGCGTGGGGCGTTGGTGGCGCTGCGCCATGACCAGGCCCGGCATGTGCGCATCCTCCCGACGCAGGAGGTGGCGGCATGATCCCGGCGCCATCAGCCGCCGCGCCCGAAGTCACCGCCGCCCCGAGCGAGGCGTGCGCGAAGTGCGACGTCTATCGCGCGGCCAACCTGAAGAAACTGGGGGTCAACGTCGACCGCTGTGATTTTGTGGTGGCGCTCGCCGGCAACCCCAACACGGGCAAGAGCACGGTGTTCAACGCCCTCACCGGGTTGCGCCAGCACACCGGCAACTGGCCCGGCAAGACGGTCACGCGGGCGGAGGGAGGTTTCGACTACCAGGACAAACGCTACAAGCTGGTCGACCTGCCCGGCACGTATTCGCTGCTGTCCACGAGCCTGGACGAGGAGATCGCGCGCGACTTCATCCTCTTCGGTCAGCCCGACGTGACCATTGTCGTGGCGGACGCCACCCGCCTCGAACGCAACCTGAACCTCGTGCTGCAGGTGCTGGAGATCACCGATCGCGCGGTGCTTTGTCTGAACCTGATGGACGAGGCGAAACGTCACGGAGTGACCGTGGACGACCGGCAGTTGGCGCGGGATCTGGGGGTGCCGGTGGTGCCGACCTCGGCGCGTTTCGGCAAGGGCCTGCCGGAATTACTGGCGGCCGTCGCGAGCGTCGTGGCGGGGCGGGTTTCGAGCCGGGTCTACCGATTGTCCGAGGAACCCCCGGCAATCAAACACGCGCTGAACGAACTCTCCGGGAAGATCAAAGCCTCCTATCCGGGCCTGCCGAATGCCCGCTGGGTGGCGATGCGCCTGCTCGGCGGGGACGAGCGGATCGCCGAGGCCCTGCGCCGGGGCGAACTGGCCACCCTCGCCGCGCGCGTGGGCGATGCCGCCGGGGGTTTGCTGAACGAATCCAAGGAGCCCGCCGCCTCATGAATGTTCCCGTGGCGACGAGCGCCCCCCCGCCGGCGGGCGACGACATCCTGCAGACCGCCCGCCGGCTGCGCGAACGGATTCAGGGCGACGTCCATGAGCACCTCGTCGAGGCGCTCTACGCCGATGCCGCGCGCATCACCGATCGCGCCGTGACCCGGCCGGGACACCAGGCCCGGGCGACCTTCGATCGGTCGCTGGATCGCCTGGTGACCAGCCGGATTTGGGGTTTTCCGGTGATGTTCGGGCTTTTCGCCCTGATGTTCTGGCTCACGATCAGCGGGGCCAACGTGCCCTCGGCGCTGCTCGCGGACGTTCTGGTGGATCGGGTTTATCCCTGGTTGCGCGACGGGGCGGCCGCGCTCGGCGTGCCGTGGTGGCTGCGGGGGTTGACGATCGACGGCATGTACCTGGCGACCGCCTGGGTCATCAGCGTGATGCTGCCGCCGATGGCGATTTTCTTCCCCCTGTTCACGCTGCTGGAGGATTTCGGGTATCTGCCGCGCGTGGCGTTCAACCTCGACCAGCTCTTCAAATCGGCCGGGGCGCACGGCAAGCAGGCGATGAGCACGATGATGGGCTTCGGGTGCAACGCGGCGGGGGTCGTGGCCACGCGCATCATCGACAGCCCGCGCGAGCGGCTGATTGCGATCATCACCAACAATTTCGCCCTCTGCAACGGGCGTTGGCCCACGCAGATCCTCATTGCCACGATCTTCATCGGCGGGTTGGTGCCGGCGGCGGTGGCGGGCCTGGTTTCGGCGGCGGCGGTCACGGGCATCGCCCTGCTGGGCGTGGGGTTCACGTTTCTCGCGGCCTGGGGCCTGTCGCGCACGGTGCTGAAAGGCGAGGTGTCGACCTTCAGTTTGGAACTGCCGCCCTACCGACCGCCGCGGCTCTGGCAGACCCTGTACACGTCCCTGATCGACCGGACGCTCCTGGTGCTGTGGCGGGCGGTGGTGTTTGCGTTGCCGGCGGGGGGGGTGATCTGGGCCAGCGCGAATATCCACCTGGGCGGTCTGACCCTCGCGGAGCACCTGATCAACGGGATGAATCCGCTGGGCCTGGCGCTGGGCCTCAACGGTGTGATCCTGCTCGCTTACATCGTCGCGATTCCCGCCAACGAAATCGTGATTCCGACGGTGCTCATGCTCACCGTGCTGGTGGGCCGCCTCCATGGCGTGGGGGAGGGCGCGGGCGTGATGTTTGAACTCGATTCCACCGCCGCGGTGAAAACCCTGCTCACCCAGGGCGGTTGGACGGTGCTGACGGGGTTGAACCTGATGCTCTTCAGCCTGCTGCACAATCCCTGCAGCACGACGATTTTCACGATCTACAAGGAAACGGGCAGCGTGAAGTGGACGACGGTCGCCACGCTCCTCCCGGTGGCGCTGGGCTTTGCGGTCACCTTCCTGGTGGCGACGGCGTGGCGGTTTTTCGCGTAACGGCCGGCCCGCCCGGGATTGCCCCGGGCCCGCCTTGCCACGCTTTCGCCGGAGGCCCGGCACCGTCTGCGCCCACCGACGGTCTCCGGCCGTTCTGGGAAAAATATTTTAGCTGTTCGGGCCAAGTATTTTACGAACCTAATTCGGATTCCCGTGTCGACGGGGTCCCTTAGAGTCTTCTCGCTTCGTACTCGCCGCCCAACCCCCCTCCGCCCATGCCCCGCTATCTCCGATTCCTCGTCACCCTGCTCGTGCCTGTGCTCCTCCGGGCCGACGTGGTGATCAATGAGATCATGTACCACCCGGCGTCCGAAAAGACCACGGAGGAGTATATCGAACTTCACAATACGGGGACGGCGCCGGTGAGCCTGGAGGGCTGGCGCTTGACCACCGCCGTCTCCTTGACGTTGCCCAACGTCTCGATCGCGGCGGGAGGTTACCTGGTCGTGGCGGCGGACGGCGCGGCCTTTGCCGCCAAATATCCGGCGGTGAAAAATTTTGTGGCCGGCTGGAAGGGCCGGCTCTCGAACACCGCGGATTCCATCGTGCTCCGGGACAAGGGCGGCGCCAAGGTCGACCAGGTGGATTACGCCGACGAAGGCGATTGGGCCGTGCGCGAGCGCGACAAACTGGACGACGGCTGGCGGGGTTGGCGCTGGCGCAGTCAGGCCGACGGTCACGGGAAATCGCTGGAATTGATCAACGCGGCGTTCGACAACAACACCGGCCAGAACTGGGGGGCGAGCATGGCGCCCGAGGGTACGCCCGGCGGGGCGAACACCATCGCGGCCGCGGATATCGCCCCCGTGGTGCGGGCCGTGCGGCATTACCCCTTCTCCCCGGCCAGCTCCGAGGCGGTGACGGTGAATGCCACCGTGCTCGACGATCACGGCGCGGCGGTGACGGTGACCGTCAGCTACCGCCAGGAGGGCGTGGAGAGCTGGAATCGGCTGCAGATGTTCGACGACGGCGCGCACAACGATGGTCTCGCGGGGGACAAGGTCTATGGCGCGGTGCTGCCTCCGGAGGCGGGCAACACCATCGTGGAATTCTTCATCACCGCGACGGATGGTTCGCAGGCGCGCACCTGGCCGGCGCCGGCCATGAACAACGCGAACGAGGGGGATCCCTTCGTGGCCGAGCAATCGCAGAACTGCCTCTACCAGGTGGTCAGTCCGATCGGGGCGGGGGCGATGCCGCTCTACCGGTTCGTGATGAAGACCGCCGACTTCGCCACGCTCACCGCGATCAACCACGGTGACGGCCGGGACAGCCATGCGCTCTTCAATACGACCTTCATCACCCAGGACGGCACCAGCATCGAACTGCGCTACCTGACCGGCGCGCGGAACCGCGGCCACGCGAGCGCCACCCAGCAGCCGCAGAGCTTCAACGTGGCGATCCCGAGCGATCGGGATTGGAAGGGCCGTACCGCGCTGAACTTCAACACGCAGTACACGTACCTCCAGCTGCTCGGCAGCGCCTTTCTGCGCCGGGCCGGGGTGGTCGCGCCGGAGTCGAGGGCGATCCAGTTGCGGGTGAACAATCTGGACCCGACCGACGGCACGCCCACCGTGCCGAGCTACGGCTTCTATGTCTGCAACGAATTTCAGGATACCAATTTCGCCAAGCACCATTTTCCGAACGACAACAACGGCAATATCTACAGCGTCCGGCGCACCGACTCGGGGTCCTATCAGGAGGGCGATTTCACCTACCTCCCGCCCGTCGGGGTGAACGGCGCCGATCCCTACCGGCGCAATTACTTCAAGAACACGAACAGCTCCGAGGACAATTGGAGCGATCTCATGGCCATGACGCAGGCGATGGCCAAGGGGCATTTCACCACCCTGCTCGCCCCGCCCACCTGGGAGGCGGACTACGTCGCCGCTGTGCAGGCGACCGTGGATGTGGATCAGTGGATGACGTGGTTTGCCGCCGAGGCGCTCATGGGCAACAACGAGTCGAATCTCACCAACGGCTACGGAGACGACTTCTATCTGTACTTTGGCGCCAGCGATCCCCGCGCCCGGCTCATCCCGTACGATCTGGATACGGTGCTCGGCGGCGGCAATGATCCTTCGAGCGCCACGGAGGATTTCTTTCAGATGATCCGCCATAACTCGGACAATTATCCCGCGCTGACCCCAACCCCTCTGTATCCCTTTCTGCGCCACCCGACTTTCGGCCCCATCTACTTCGCCAAGCTCCAACAGTTGATGAAGGGCCCGCTCGCGATCGCCCATTTCAATGCTCTCGCGGACGAGACCCTCACGGGAGTCGTGAGCGCGACCCGGATCGCCGATCGCAAGGCCTGGTACGCCGCGCGCCACGCCTACGTCGACAGTATCGTCAATCCGGGCCTGAAGGTTACCAGCGGCCCCGCGGTGGACGCCGCGTCCGGTTACCCGCTGAGCCGGGCGGCGACGACCAGCCTCGTCGGGAAATCCGATCCCGGGCGCACCCAGAGCGTGAAGGTCAACGGCGTCGCCGCGACCTATGTGCCGTGGAAGGTGGCGACGACCACGGCGAGCAATAACAGTTACACCATCGTAATCGGAGAGTGGTCGCTTCCGAATGTCGCGCTCCAGCCCGGCATCAACCGTCTGCTCATCCAGGCCTTCGACGCGACCGGCGCCGAGATTGAGAAAACCTACTACGAGGTGTGGTACAACGACGGCAGTGTGGCGAATGTGTCCGGCGCCCTCACCGCGTCGACCACGTGGACCGCGGCCGGCGGGCCGTACCAGGTCACGGCGGCGCTGACCGTCAGCAGCGGCGTGACGCTCACGATTGAAGCGGGCACGACGATCTATCTGGCCGCGGATGTCGACCTCACCGTGGCCGGTGGCGGACGCATCGTGGCCGAAGGCACCGAGGCAAACCCCATCATGTTCACCCGCGTCCCCGGCGCCTCGAATGGTGGAACAATCACCGTCAACGGAGTGGCCGGAGCGCCGGAGACGCATTTCTACCACGTCTTTTTCAACTTTGGCGGAAACCCGGCGGTCGAATGCACGGCGAACGCAAACGTGATCTTCGATTATTGCGAATGGCTGCGCACCGACGTCCAGTACCTGGGTCTGGACGGCGCCTCCTTTATCGTCAGCAATTGCATCTTCCCCAACGCCGAGGCGGAGTCCTACTTCGAGTGTATCCATGGTAACGGAGTTCCGCCGGCCGGAGGGCGCGCCATCATCCGCGACTGTTTTTTCGGGGCCACCCACAGCATCCCGGTCGCCTACATGGATGTAATCGACCTGACCGGCGGCAATCGTCCCGGCACCCTCCTGGAGGTTTACAACAACGTCTTCCTCGGCTCGGGCGACGACATCCTCGACCTCGATGGCACCGACGCCTGGATCGAGGGCAACATTTTCATGCACTGCCATCGGAACGGCTCGCCGGGCTCCGCGAGCGCGATCACCGGAGGAGATGACAGCGGCCAGACGTCGGAAATCACGGTCGTCGGCAATCTCTTCTATGACGTCGATCACGCGATGAAGGCGGGGGCGGGAAATTTTTACACCTTCCTCCACAACACCGTCGTCGACCAGAACTCGCGCGACAGTGAGGATCGGCTGGAGGACATCGCCAACCGCCCCAATGTCTTCCAACCCGCGGTGCTGAATGTCGGCGACGACGGTGTTCCGGGCGCGCGGGGAATTTATGCGGAAGGCAATATCATCCACTCCGCCGAAAAGCTCGTCCGCAACTACACCGGGGCCGAGCAGGTCACGTTCAACAACAATCTCTTCCCCCCCGGCCTGACGTGGACGGGCCCCGGCAGTGGCAACACGAGTTCCGCCGCGATGCTCAACGACGTGACGGTCGACGCCGCGACCGGCGTATCCAACGTCCCGACGCCGACCAAGGACAATTACCGCCAGGTGGTGGCGCAAATCCGGAAACAATTCGGGCTGGATGCGCGCTCGCCGGCGCGCGGCACCGGTCCGAATGGCACCGACAAGGGTGGCATTCGTCCCCTGGGTGTCAGCCTCGGCGGTCTGCCCACGGGCCCGACCAACGCGACGGTCGCGACCATCAAGGTCGGGACGTTGATGACCGGCTCGGGCATCCCCAGCGGCGCCGCCCAATTCCCGCAGGGCTCCGGTTGGACCCATTACAAGTGGCGGCTCGACGGCGGCGCGTGGAGTGCGGAGACGCCCACCGCCTCGCCCATCGCGCTCACGGGCCTCGCCAATGGTCCGCACACCCTCGAGGTCGTCGGGAAGAACGACGCCAATACCTACCAGGACAGCGCCGTGCTCGGCGCCGATGCCCGCATCAGCAGCGCGACCTGGACGGTGGACACCAGCTATGTTCCGCCGCCCGCCGCGGCCAACGTCCGCCTCAACGAAGTGCTCGCGAGCAACACGGCGACGGTGGGTTTCAGCGGAGTGTTTCCCGACATCATCGAGCTGACGAATGCTGGTAACGCCCCGGCCGATCTCAGCGGCTGGGGCCTCACGGACAACGCGTCGCTGCCCTTCAAATACACCTTCCCCGATGGCACGACGCTCGCCCCGGGGGCGTATTACGTCATCTACGCCAGCAGCAACCCGGTCGTAACCGGGCCGAAGACAGGCTTCGGGGTCAGCGCCTCCGGCGACGATCTCACGCTCACCCGCAGTGCCGCGGCCGGGGGCGGAATTGCCGACCGTGTCGTGTGGGGCCAACAATTGTCCGACTTCTCCATCGGTCGCAGTGGGAACGGCGCCTGGGTGCTGTGCCTCCCGACCTTTGGGGCGGCCAACGTCCTCGCCACGCAGTCGCCCGCCAGCGCGGTGAAGATCAACGAATGGCTTTCCGCCGCCGGCACGCTCTTCGCCAATGACTTCATCGAACTGTACAATGCCGGCGGGTTCCCGGTGGACCTCGGCGGGCATTTCCTCACCGACAACCCCGTGGGCTGGCCGAACCGCAGCGTGATCCAGCCGCTCACCTTTATCGCCGCCGGCGGCTTCATTTCCTTCAAGGCCGACGGGGATGCGACCCAGGGACCAGACCACGCGGACTTCCGTTTGTCGCCCCTGCAGGGAGAAATTGGATTCATGTCCCCCCAACGAAAGCCGATCGATACCGTGGTCTATGGCCCGCAGCGCAAGAGTGTATCCCAGGGCCGGTTCCCGGATGGGGCCAACTCCGCCGTCGCGATGCCACCCACGCCGGGCGCTCCCAACCTGCAGATCAACCCCGACAGCGATGGCGACGGCATGCCCGACGCCTGGGAGATCTCCTATGGCTTCGATCCCTACAATGCCGCCGATGCCGCCCTCGACTCCGACGGTGACGGCCTGAGCAACCTGATCGAATTTCTCGTCGGCAGCGACCCGCGCAACCCGAACGACGGCTTCATCACCCGGCTCGTCATCATTCCCGATCCGTTGAATCTTGGCCGGCTCATCAATCTCTCGGTGCTCGCGCCGCTGACCCCGGGAGAGATCATGACCATTGGCACGGCCATCGGCGGCGCCGGCACCAGCGGCACCAAAGCCATCGTCGTGCGCGCGGCCGGTCCGGCGCTGACCCAACTGGGCGTGACCGGGGTCCTGCCCGATCCGAAGATGGCGCTCATCAACCAGGCCAACGGCCTCACCGTCGCCAGCAACGACAATTGGGCCGGCGATGCGGCGCTCGGGGCGGCCTTTGCCCGGGTCGGGGCGTTTCCCTATGCCGCCGCCGATTCCAAGGATGCCGGGCTTTCCCTGCCCACCCTCGCCGTGGAAAACTACACGGTGCAGGTGAGTGATGCGGGCACCGGCTCCGGCACCGTGATCGCCGAACTCTACGACGCCACGCCCGGCGCTGCCTTTGGCGCCACCACGCCGCGCCTGATCAATGTGTCCGTGCTGAAACAGATCGGCGCCGGGACCTCGCTCACGGCGGGTTTCGTGATCGGCGGCTCGGGCAACCGCACCGTGCTCCTGCGCGCCGTGGGTCCCACGCTCGGCCTCGCGCCGTTCAATATTGG
>JBBRWR010000058.1:0-50872 GCA_038249085.1 Opitutales bacterium | reverse complement strand
TCGTCGATATTGAAGCTCGGTAATCATGGGACCTGCGAAAAGGTCCAAGCTTACCGCTCTCGCAGACCAACGACCGAAAAAACCGCCAGGATGGCGGTTTTTAATTGTCGTCAGTGGCGAGGTCTAATTGTCGTTGGGCGGGGGCCGATGCCGAACGCATAACCGGCAATCTCGTGACGGCCTGTTTTCGGCACGACACCAGTCGGGAACTCGACCCGCACCTCCACACGCATTGCGTCGTGTTCAACGCGACCTTCGATCCGGTCGAAAACCGGTGGAAGGCGCTTCATCCGGCGGGCATGTATCACGCCAAGGATTTCGCGACAAATTTCTACCGGCACGAACTCTGCAAGGGCCTCCGGGCGCTGGGCTATGAGATCGAAAACACGGCACGGAGTTTTGAAATCAAAGGCGTCCCGGCCTCGGTCATCGCGCGGTTTTCCAAACGAAATCAGCAAATCAATGAGGAGGCCGCACAGCGTTTGGAAATGGGATCACCCGTCGCCAACATCGGGGAACTGCGCAAGCGCATCGTAGATGCGGCGGTCGGTGGTGATGGTTTTCTCGCCGGGCTCTGGCCACCGAGGCTCGTCAGGGATGTGCTCCTTAAAGGCGTCGAGTGCCTGTCCACGAAGTGTAATTCGGTCCACGAGGAACAGGACCCGCTGGACGCACCCGGCTCGCATCAGGGCATCGACGAGCGCGATGCAAGTGCGGGTTTTGCCGGTGCCTGTCGCCATCACGAGGAGGAATTGCCGCCGGCCTTTTGCGATGCCCTCCATGACGGACCGAATGGCCTGCAGTTGATAGTCGCGCCCGGCGATGGCGGTGTTGATCAGCTCGTCAGTTAGCGGTTTCTTGTGCTTCCGAATATAAAGCAGCCTTTCGAGGTCCTGCCGCGTCGGGAATCCGTGAACCCGTTGCGGAGGCGCTTCGCCGATATTCCAGAAGAAGATTTCGTGGCCATTCGTATAGAAGCAGAAAGGCAACTCGCCCTCGGTCTGGAGCTGAATGTTGAGGCAGTATTGTTTCGCCTGCTCGCGGCCGATCTCGGCATCCTTTGAAGATTTCTTGGCTTCAACGACGGCGATCGGTTTGCCGTTCTTGCCGAGGAGGACATAGTCGCTGAACTCGCGCGGACCGTAAGCGCCCGGAGGTTCTTGGACCGTCGCTTCGGTTTCTTGAGCGACAAAATATTCTTCAATCACCTGAGTCCGATCAGCAACAATCCACCCCGCCGTTTTAAGGCGCAGGTCGATGATTGCTTTTCGTGTTTCGGACTCGGACGACATGGGCGAAGGTATATTTAGATCCGGGCGCGAGGGATGCGTTTTTCAATGAAACCCTGAAGCTTCGTTAGTTTTTCGTGGCCCAGTCCGCCAAAGAGGGAGCGCGCGTCGAGCTGCAATTGCACAAACACCTTCCGAGCTTTCATCGCGGTCACAACGCCAAGCAACCGCTCAAGGAATTTGATCAGTTTGCGTTCGTCCAAACGTCCTTCGACCGCTGCGTTCTGAAGGTCTCCGAGGTAGGCGGGCAGTAATTGCGCTAGTATAACAACGTGGCGGGCATCTTGCCGGCCAGTCTGGGCGATGTCGGCGACGTTCGTGATTTTCGCCTGCAACAACGCAATTGGGCTCGGCACCTGAACATGGGTCTCGCCCAACGCGACCGTGTAAACCGGCTCGCGCAGCTCCTCGTTGCTCACGCCGTGCACATAGCGGAGCACTTCTATAAGAAGGGGGCGACCCTGCTGGTCTTTGGCTATGACCACCCCGATTTCATTGGTCGGGGGTTTGATCGGAAAAAATTGCGGCTTGGTGCCGGCCAGTTTGCCGAGAGCCTCCAAGGTCGCCCGGTCGCCGAGCACGTCCACGTCCCGCGAAACGAACGGCGCCAACGTGGCCGTGCGTGTCTCGTAATACATTGCCCATACGTTGACAGCCTGACCGCCGACCAAAAGGACTGGCTCATTCGTGGCGAGGAGCGGCGCGAAGTCCTCGGGCGGGCGTGGCTCGGCGTCAGACGGCAGTGGCATGAGCTTGGTCGAAGTCGATCATTCGAATGACCTGTCGCGGTGAAACGACGGAATTGCGCTGCTGAACGGCTTGGGGACTCGCCAAAGCCAAATCGAGGAGCACCTGGTCGAACTCGCGTTGACTGCGTTTGAAGCGCGCCACCTGAGCGGCCGTCTTGAACTGCGCCGGCATCCGGGGGGCCTTTTGCCAGACCAACTGGCGCAGGCGCTCGGCCTGAATCGGTTCGCTCACCCTGTTCTTCACCAAGTCGCGGGTCGCCTGACGCAGTAAGGCCATCACGGTTGTATTCTCACGACGTGCGATTTCCGCGAGCGCGACCAATACCGCCTCGTGCTCGGCGAGACTCTGGCGGCGCTTGGACTTTGAGAGCTGGTTAGGCATGGCTTGAAAGGTTGAATCAACCTTAGCTTCCCCTTCGCTGACAGCAAGCTTATCCGCCCGGCCCTGTTCCAAGATTGGAAAAGCGGCTTTCGCAGATCATCGCGGGCGCAGACAGGCCGAAGGACGGAAGGGAGGAGCGCTGCGAGCTGCCGCTGGCGGAGCGGCTCGCGCTGGCGCAGTCGGCGTTCGACGAACTTTTTGTGAAGTGCTTTTGGAGCTGGGATCCGAAAACACGCGTGACCGAGGCCCTGTTGCCCGGCGTGGCGCACGCGTTGCGCTCGCAAGGTGGTCGGCGCGAGTTCTTGCTGTCCACGAAGCTATGCCCCTCGACGATCTACAAAGAGCATTATTTGCCACGATTCGCGGACAGCGAAGCCCCGACAGCCACGTAGCCGGGGCCATCGCGCTGCACCGCGATCCGGGATCGCCGCGTTTTTCAGAGGACGTGGACATATTACATGACGGCGAGCGGATGCTCGCGGAAAACGTCGCGGCCGATACGGCGGCACTGACGGCGGCAGGGTTTGGGGTGGAGCGGGTTGCCCTTTCTTTTCAAGGGCGGCACGAGCCTCCTGCTCCATCTTCCGCACCTTCGACGCGCCCGGACGGATTCGGATCAGCCGTGGGTTCCAGGCAAGCATCGCTTCGCGGACGAGAGCCCGCAGGCCATCGTCGGATACCCTGTGTACTGCACCGGCTGAAAGATCACGCACGGCCATTTCAGGAACGATTGACCAAAATCGCCCGGTCCGGACCGCTGCCATCGTTTGCGGGAACGACGGACAGGAAAGCGCTGGGATGATCGGCGCCTCGAAGGCTTTTGCTAAATCACCCGACCTCGACCGCGCGAAAAAGAAAGCGCTCAAATCCGGCACCTTTCACGGCATCGAGCTGGTCGACAGCGTCGCGCGCCTCTGCGCGATGAACATGCTCCTCCATGGTATTGGTGGGGCCGAGGGAGACGGTCTTCCGGAGGGCAACGCGCTCCCGGTCACCACGAAGGACGCGCTCGCCGGCAAGCACGGCGAATACGACATGGTTTTGGCCAATCCGCCCTTCGGAGGCTATTTAGAGCTTGTCCCAAAACTCAGCGTTTTCGAAAACCGCCCGGATCGGGTGCCCGGTGTGGGCGGCGCGTGAGTCCGATCGCCGTGTTTCTTTGGGTAGCTTCGGCACGCGTGCGGACGGCGAAGAAGCTCGGTCCGACGCCGGGCGGTTACTTCGCGGAGCGTTTTCACCCGGGTAGGCCGGGCGGGTCGTGGAGGAGTGCGGCGGGGTTTTCCGATTGCGGGTACGGCCCCACGCCTCTTCCTGCGACCACCCTCGTCGTCAACCCCGCCTGGCGCCAGGCCGATGCCGCCGTGCGCAAGCAACGCGCCACCGTCACGCGCCTGGCCGCCGACTTCGGCGCCGCCAGTCTGCCGCCCGCGCCAGACCCGGACGAACTCGAGCGCTTCGCCCGCGACGCCATCATAGCAGGAGCGGTCGGCGCGACGCTCACTGGCCGGCGGGAGTTTCGGCCAGGGCGCGGCGTGCCCGGCGGATGATGGTCAACACCAACAGCCCGCCGACAATGATCTGGACGTAGAACAGCCAGGCCCCAGTCGGCACCCCGAGGCCGAGCAACAGCGCGAGCAGGCCAAAGACGAAGGCGCGGTCGCTCTTGCCCATCGGGCCGTCGTAGCGGCGCGTGGCGCCGATCTGCACCGCCACCACCCCCGTCATCTCGCTCAGGAGGGCGAGGATGGTGATGGCCACGACCAGCCCCGGCGAGAAGCCGGGCACCAGCGCGAGCGGCAGATACAGCGCGGTGTCGGCCGCCACGTCGCCGATCTCGTTCAGCACGGCACCGAGCCGGGACTTCATGTGGTGTTCGCGCGCCAGCATGCCGTCGATGGCGTTGAGTGCCATGCGGACGAACAGGCAGGCCGGCAACAGGAGCAGCGGCCAGCGGGCCCCGGGAAAAAAACAGATGCAGGCGCCGACGCCGGCCGAGAGCAGCGCGGCGGCCACGGTCACCTGGTTGGCCGTCACCCCGGCGGTCGCCAGGGTGCGCGTCAGGGGACGCAGCAGGTGCTGGAAGGCGGGCTTGATGTCGTAGATGGAGGCCATGGGGTTTTCAGGTGTAGCAATACCGCACGAGGTGGAAGAACACCGGGGCGGCGAAGCACAGCGAATCAATCCGGTCCATCATGCCACCGTGGCCCTCGATCATGGTGCCGTAATCCTTCACGCCGCGGTCGCGCTTGATGGCAGACATCACCAGGCCGCCGCAGAATCCCATCAGCGTGAGCAGGAAGGAAAACAGGCCGGCCTGCCACCAGGTGAAAGGGGTGGCCCACCACAATGCCATGCCGATGGCGGTGGCCGACAGCACGCCGCCCCAGAAACCCTCGACGGTTTTGTTGGGGCTGATCGTCGGAACGATGGCGTGCCTGCCCATCAACTTGCCCCAGACGTATTGCAGGACGTCGCTGATTTGCACGACGAGCACGAAGAACAGGAGCAGCTTGGCGTTTTCGCCTTCGTAGCCTTTGATCTTGAGCGTCAGCAGGGCGGGCACGTGGCTGACGCAATAGACGCAGACCATCAGGGCCCACTGGATCTTGGCGGTGCGCTCGAGGAATTTTTCGCTGTCGCCTGCGAGGGCGCTGCGGGTCGGCACGAAGATGAAGGCGTAGACCGGGATGAGGATTGAGAAGAGCCCATACCACTCCATGGCGACGAGGTAGTATTGCAGCGGCGTGATGATGAAGAACGCCCAGAACAGCGTGCGGTGGTCGCCGGGCCGGGTGGGCGTGAGCGTGATGAACTCGCGCAGGGCGAAGAACGACATGAAGCCGAACAGGATGACCGACCCCAGGCCGCCGGTCGCGAGGGCCACGCCGAAGACGGCGACCATGATCCACCAGGCCTTCACGCGGGCGTCGAGGTTGGCGACGACCTTCGAGGGGTCGCCCGGCCGGCGCTTCAGGAAGAAGGTGATGGTGGACGAGAGGGCCAGCAGGCCGACGATGCCGCCGACAAGCCAAAGGAGTTCTGGGTCGAGATGCATGGGATCAGGTGGCGAGTTGCTGCACCGCCGCGCGTGCGCGCTGGAGGAAATCGGGTTTGGCCTCGTCGGCTCCGAGGGTGAGCGGCTGGCCGACGGACAGGCTGCCGAGCAGGGGCACGGGCAGGATGGCACCTTTCGGCAGGATGCGGCTCAGATTTTGAAGATAGACCGGCACCAGCGCGATGCCCGGGCGGGCGCGGGCGAGGTGGTAGAGGCCGGACTTGAATTCATGGATGGCCCCATCGGCGCTACGGGTGCCTTCCGGGAAGACGATCAGTGAATCCCCGGCCTCCAGAGCGGCGACCATGGGAGCCAGGGGATTGGTTGCGACCGTCACGTGCTGGCGCTCGATGAGAACGGCGTTGAAAAAATCCCGGGCGATGCGCCGGCGCCGGGCGGTCTTTTCCCAGTAGTCGCGTCCCGCGACCGGCCGGGTGCGGGCGCGCAGCGCCGGGGGGAGGGCGGCCCAGATCGACAGGAAGTCGAGATGGCTCGAGTGGTTGGCGAAATAGATCGCCGGGGCGGGAGGCAGGGCGGCCGCCGGGAGGGCTCGGACGCCACAGACGAGGCGGATGATCCAGGCGGCAAGATCTTTGGTCATGGGGCGACCCGGTTGGTGGCCGAGCCCGGATGGCCTGTCAATGTAGGGTCGCCTCCTGGCGGCGGACCGAGGCCCGGCGGCAAGGACCCCGTGCCGCTTTCTCCATGCACCTGACTTCACCTCCCGTTACACCCTCGAGCAGCCCATCGATGCCCGGAATCATGAAGCTGGTTCCGACACGCTCTTGATGTGTTGCCAGGTGAGACGTGACCCCGTGCCAGTTTTGTTGCATGGGGCCGGTGAACTTCCTCGGCCTGTCCTCGGGTTGATCTCCTGTGCACTTCCGGTGTGCGGGAAGCGAAGATGGGGCACAGGAGACGAGCCGAGGACAATCCGAGGGGACCAGCCCCCGCATCAGGAACGGGGCGAAACTCGCAACGCGCGACCAGATTCGCCACCGCAAGTGCGACGCGCGGACCGCATACTCCCAGACTCACCCGGGAGATTTCGCCGGCGTGCGACGAAGTCAGGCTACGGCGCCGGCAGGAAGGCCTGGTTTCGTGTCATCGCCGCCCGCAGGATTTCGGCGCGGGGCGCGTGGGGGAGCGGGGTGCGGTTCTTCGGATCGGAGCCGAGCTCGCTGTCCCACACCGCGGCTTCGCGGAAGGAATGGTAGGCCCAGGAGAAACCGGCCTGTTCAAAGAGAGACACGAGATCCTGCACGTAACGATCGCCCCCGGCCGCCTGGCGATTCGCGCTGAACTCGCCGAAGAAGATCACTGCGTGGTGAGCACCGGCGAAACGGATGGCGGGGGCGAGCACGCGCTCGAGTTCGGCGCGATCCCAGGTCACTTCCCGCACGGAACCGTCGGCGGCGCGTTCTTTCGTGACGCAGCCCGGGTAGCTCGGCCCGAAGGGCAGGTTGTTCACGCCCTGGTGGGTGAAGGGGTGCGGTTCGTAGATGTGCGGGCTGTACACCACGCGGTCGTCGCCCCAGTCGAGCGCAAGGTACTCCAGGCCGGAGATGCGACTGTAGACACGCTTGCCGGCACGCAGGACAACCGGCGGTTCGATCACGATGGGCGTATCCGGATCCTCGGCCCGGATGACCTTGATCAGCCGTTTGACCAGGACGTTCCAATCACCGGGAGATCCGGCGGGCGCGTCGGCGAGGATGGCGGGTTCGTTCAACAGATCGTAGCCGATCACTTCCGGACGGCCCTTGAACTCGTGCGCGAGGCGCCGCCAGGTGTCGGCCAAGAAATCCTGGTAACGTGAATCCTTCCAGAAGGCGTCCTGGGGATTGGTGGTGGTGGGTTTGGCGGTGCCCGGGGTCGTGTGAGGATCGATCACGACGTAGAGCCCCACCTGGCGCGCGTCGTCACACACGCGGTGCAGGAGCGCCCAGTTCGCCTCGAGGAACGCATGCGGCGCGGCCGGGGCGCGCAGGGGGGTCGTGTTGCCGAGCAGGCGCGCGACGTTGGCGCCAAAACCTTCGCGCAGGACGCGGAGCTCGGCCGCGTTGCGTTTCCAAGCGGTATTGGCGCCACGGACCCCGCTCCGCCAGACGTCCATCTTGTCGACCGGAGGGGTGGGGGCAGCCAGGAGGGCCGACGTGACGCCGGTGAGGAGCAGGAGGCGGAGGAGGAGCATGCGAAGAGAGACGCCGCGCCGACCTTGAGGCTACCGGGAAGGGGCGGACGGGCGCCGGAGCAAGCCGTCGCTGAGGATGCGCGCGCGGAGGCCGCCGCGGCCGCGCAGCCAGGCGTTGGCGCCGGGGCCGAGGGCGCCGTCCATCCAATAGCAGGGCCGGCATTCCTCGGTGCCGAAGAAACGGATACCCTGCAGCTCGAACTCGGTGCCGACGAGGGTGGCGAGGTCGATCCCGGAAACGAGCACATTGCGGCGGGCGGCGGCGGGGTGCGCATGCGGCAGGGCGAGTTCACGCTGCAGCTGCTCGATCACCTCGAGGGCGAAGAACGTGATCTGGCCCTTGTAGTCCGGCGCATGGTCAAAGAAACGATCCCCGCGCACGCCGCGCCCGGCGACGCATTCGAGGGCCTCGACCTCGATGGTAAAATTTTTTCCGGCCGGAGCCCCGTGGTGGCCGAAGAAATTGTGGCCGGGACTGAGGAAGAGGCTGAGGATTTGCATGGGAGTGAATTGGAGCACGGGCGGTGGGTTCGCAATGCGGGTATTGATACCCCGTCATTTCTGAACGGCAGCCCTCGGGGCGGCCGCGTGGGCCGAATAGATCGTCGCGGGTCGCCCGTCGCCGCGGGCGTTCGGCCAGTGGAAAGTCCGACCCCTCTCGGCGACCGGCCAGAACCAGCCGATGCCGCAGAAGATGGCTCCGGTCTCCTGGCCGACATCTCCCGGGTACTTGAAGCCATCCCACCGGACCGTTTTGCGAGCAGGTGATGCGGTTGCCCCGATTGGCATGGATCCGGCGGAAGCGGGTTCGGGCTTCCGCCGCGTCGGGCTCCGGGGTCAGGTTGCCAATCTTTCACCTCTGACCTTTGGCCGTCCGGCCGCTCAGCGTGTCCGCCAGATCTTCACATCATCCACGACCGCGTTGCGCGGTACCGACAGACGCAGCATGCGCTTGGTGGGATGGGCGAAGCCGGGCGACTTGAAGCTGCCCACCGGTTGGCCGTCGATCGTGACCGACATCTCATCGCCCGCCACCTTGACCAGCAGGTCGTGCCATGGGCCGACCGCGAGCGCCCGGGCCACCGCCTTCTGCTTGGTCTTGATCACCTGCTGCTGTTCGGCCGTCAGCTTTTTCTTCGCCGTGCGGGCCTCGTGGATGTCGAGCCGCATGCTGCCGGTTTTCAGATCCTGCAGGAGCACCTGTTTCGCACTGATGCGCGCGGCGAAGAGATGCCCGGCGTGCACCTCCTTGCATTGGAGGTCGGCGAAGTCCAGGCCGAGACTGTCCCGCGCATCCTCCAGCATGAAGCGCAGGCCCACCGCGCCGTCGGTGAACTCGGCCGGATGCGTCACGGACACCGCGTGGTCGGCCTCGGGGCTGAGGTAGATGTACATCGCGCCATTGCGCAAATCGACCTGCTTGTTCCCCTTCGCGCGGCTCTGGCTGTTGGTGGCCCAGCCGTTGCCGGGATCGTCGGTCTTTTCCTGCGACTCGTTGCGCGCGAAATCGTCTTGGAAAATCAGTCGGCCGGGATCCTCGGCCGCGAGGAGAGTGGACGAGAACAGTAAGGGAAGCACAACGAGGAGACGTTTCATGGGACGCGGGAGGTTGAACGATTGGCGGAACGCGGGGAGAGGTTTTGGCCCCGACGGTGGGCGAGCGTGGGCGGCCAAAGTGAGTTCTGCAACACCTTCGCTTTCGCGTGAGACATCGGCTTATCCCCAACCGCATGTTTCGGAACCAGCCCGGCTCCGGGGCGCCGGGAAAAAACCACGAGGTCAAATCGAGGGCGATCAGATCCGCTCCGCCCGACCCACCATCGCCCTTTCCTTGGCGTGCCGGCGCATTTGGTGGTAGTCCTGCCCCATGAATCGCCTGCGTCCCGGACTTCGCCGCCGTTGCCCGTTCCGTTTTCTCTCCTCTCTTGCGGTCTGCTTCGGACTCTCCGCCGCCCAACTCCGCGCCGCTTCCCCCCTCGAGCCGGCCAACCTCGAGACCAAGGAGGTCTTCACCACCGGGTTTCCCCAGGGACTGATTTTTCGCGGCGAGATGATCCGCCCCTTGCACCGGAATTACGAGGTGTGGAGCCAGGCGGTGCAGCGCGAGGCGGGGGTGATCCGCAAGTTCATCCCCGAGGAACTGCCCCACCTCAACCCGGAGTCGCCCGCCTGGGCCGACCGCTACGCCCGGGAGCACCCGGAGAAACTCCTGCTCCTTCACCTCAACGGCGAGGCGCGTCAGGTCACGACCGAGGCGGCGGTGCATCAGCGGTATTTTCCCGGGCACTGGGTCTATCAACCGGGCAGCCTGCTCACCGCGGCGCTTTCGGCGGAGGCGACGGAACTGACCGTCGCGGACGCGACGCCGTTCAAGGTCGATGCGTACCTCGACCGCGGCGACAACGAGGGCGGCAAACATTGGTTTCCCCAGATCCTCTGCCTGGTCGCCACCGACGCCCAGGGCAACCGCGACTGGAATCAATCGGAATTAGTGATCGTCACGCGGGTCGACCGGGCGCGGAAGATGATCGCGGTCAAGCGCGGGCAACTTTTCTCCACCGCTCGTTCCCATGCCGCCGCGCGGACCTACGTGGCGCCGATGGCCGCGGGCATCTGGGGTGGGGCGCCGATGGCGTTCTACAATCTGGCCTCAACCTGCCCGAAGGATCGGGCGGGCCACACCGCCGCGGATAATTTTGTGGCTGAAATTGCGGGCTGGTTCGGCGCCGGAGGGATCCTTGCGCGTTTCAATGGCATCGCCTTCGACGTGAACTATTGGTTCGCCCGCGAGCCGGATTGGGATGTCGACAACGACGGGCGCGGGGATGGCGGCGTGGTGGCCGGCGTCAATGTCTGGCGCCTCGGCGACTGGAAATTTCTGAGCGATCTGCGCCAGGCGCTCGGCGACCAGCGTCTCATCATGGCCGATGGCCAGCACATGCGAAACCAACAGGCGGTGGGCATCCTGGATGGCATCGAGTCCGAAGGCCTGGTGCAGCACAACGACGGCTTCCGCGGTTTTTCGCGCGCCGTCAACACCCACCTCTACTGGGCGGAAAACACGCCGCGACCGCACGACTTCCGCTACGTGGTGCTGAAGCTCAAGAACCCCGCAGACGAGCAGCGCGGCGATCAGTTGCGCCGGCTGGCCGTGGGCACGGCCTATTGCCTGGGGGCGAGAACCACGGCGTTGCCGGCGGGCCTGCTGCCCCAGGCCTTGGCGGCGCCGGGATCCCTTGGCGTGCCCGAGGGAGTCTTGCTTCGACCGGCCCGCCAGGCGCCCGACCTGCTCCAGGGCGCGGGTCTGGCCGCCACCTGGTCGGCCGAGAACTGCACGCTCACCCGGCGCGGAGATCGACTCGAAATCACCCCGACGGCGGGGACCACCGGCGCGATGACCGTGACGCTCCGGCAACTCGCCGTGCCGGCGGGCGACCTGACGATCTTCGTCGAGATGCAGGCGTTGGAACCGCTGGAGGGATTTGCCGCTGACACCTTCGTGCCGCGGTCAGTGGCGGTGAGGTTTTCCCAGGTCCCCACGTATGGAGAGAAACGTTACGAGTCGTACTATACCGAGCTGAACGGTTACATCGGCACCCACCGGCGCTCCGTGGTCGCGTTCTATCTCCGCCGTCCGAACCTGCCCGCCCAGACGATCGACGTGAGTTTTGTGCTCGAAGGCCACGGTCGCGCCGCCCTGTACGGAGTGACGGCGCACAGCGCCGCCGACACGCTGGTCCGCACCTTCACCCACGGCGTGATCGCGGTGAACCCGTCGCTGGAGCCGCGGCTCGTCCCGCTCCAGGGCGTCCCGGGAGCAGGCACGTCGCTGCCGGCCGCCATCGCGGTGCCGGCGCTCGACGCGGTGTTCCTGAGCCGGCCCTAAAGCGCATGGTGCAGGATTCCGTTTTCGATCGGGTCGGGTGGGTTCCGGTTCTGGGCGGTTGGAACCATGCCACCTTTCACGCCCCCGGTTGATTCAGGTGGCCATTTCCGCGGGCGCGCGAGACATTGCTGGCTTCGCAGACCGCATGAAACCATCGCTCTTCCTCACGCTTGCTCTTGGTTGCGCCGCGCTGGCCGTGGCGAGGCAGCCCCTCCGGGGTGAGGCGCCGTCCTTCCTGATCGATGCGCAGGCGCCCCGGAGCTTGCAGGAGTTGTTTGCCCCCACGGTGGAACGGTTGCCGCTCCTCAGTGCGCACCGGGGCGGCGCCGGCAGCGGATTGCCTGAAAACTGCCTGGCAACCTTCGCGGCCACGGTGAGCCGGGGCTGGTCGATGCTGGAGATCGATCTGCACGTCACCCGGGATGGCACCATCGTGTTGATGCATGATCCCACCCTGGATCGCACGAGCAACGGCCGGGGTCGGATCCAGGACCACACGCTGGATGAGTTGCGCCGATTGCGGCTGAAAGACCGGCAGGGAAACCTGACGGAATATTCCATCCCGACGCTCCACGAGGCGATGGAGTGGGCGCGTGGCCGCACGATCCTCGTGCTCGACAAGAAGGAGGTGCCGGTCAAGGAGGTCGTCCGCTTTGTCACCGAACATCGCGCGGAGGCTCACACCCTCGTGATGGCCTACAGCCTCAAGGATATCACGGAGTGCCACGCCCTGAACCCGCAGATCATGATGGAGGTCATGCTGGGTACCGCGGAGCGCGTGGCGGAATTCGACCGCTCCGGTGTGCCGTGGAGCCACATCATCGCCTTCGTGGGCCATACCCAGACTCCCGATGCCGAGCTTTGCCGTCGCATTCGGGCCAAGGGGGCGAGTTGCATGGCCGGCACCTCGCGCAACCTCGATCGGCGGTGGCTCGGTGGTCAGGTGGCAACCTTGGAACCGCTGCGACCCGAGTACCGGGCGATGCTCGAGCGGGGGGTCGACATCCTCGAGACCGACGTACCGCGCGAGCTCGCGCCGGTCCTGTACGCCGGCCAGCCTCCCACCGGTGCCAAAGCGGGGTACTTCCGCCGCGGCCCTTGAAGCGACCCCGCCAGGATTGCTCGCGGTCCGCCCCGCATTGTTCGTGCGACCTTGTCGTGGCAACGGAGGAGTTTCGCGGCCCGCGGCGATCCCGCGGCCGACGCTGGACGCGGTGGTTCCGCGCCGGGAATGCTGGACGACGGGCTCGCAAATCGCCTGGATTCGCTTCCCTTGGCGCATGATTCCGTTTTCCGTCCTCGACCTGGCGCCGATCCGGCAGGGGCATGATGCCGCTGAGGCCCTGGCCCGCGCCCGCGACCTCGCGCGCCACGCCGAGGAGCTCGGCTTCCGCCGCTACTGGCTCGCCGAGCACCACAACATGCCGGGCATCGCCAGTGCCGCCACCGCCGTCGTCATTGGGCACGTCGCGGCCGGCACCTCGACCATCCGCGTCGGCGCGGGCGGCATCATGCTGCCCAATCACGCGCCGCTCGTCATCGCCGAGCAATTCGGCACGCTGGCCGCCCTGTTTCCGGGCCGCATCGATCTCGGGCTCGGCCGCGCCCCCGGCACCGATCAGCCCACCGCACGCGCCCTGCGCCGCGGTCGCGCCGATCCGGTGGAGTTCTTTCCGGAGGACGTCGTGGAGCTGCAGTCCTACTTCCAGCCCACCGTGCCGGGGCAGGTCGTGCAGGCCGTGCCCGGTGCCGGTCTCGCCGTGCCCCTCTGGCTGCTGGGTTCCAGCCTCTTCAGCGCGCAACTGGCCGCGACCCTCGGTCTGCCCTTCGCCTTTGCCGCGCACTTCGCCCCCGACTTTCTCGACGAAGCGCTCCAGCTTTACCGCAGTGGTTTTCAACCCTCGGCCGCGCTCGCCCAACCCCAGGCGATGGCGGCGATCCAGGTCTTTGCCGCCGACACCGATGCCGAGGCGGCCCGGCTGTTCACCTCGCTCCAGCAAAGTTTCGTGAACCTCCGCCGCGGTACGCCGGGTCCGCTGCCGCCACCGGTTGAAAGCATGGACGGTCGGTGGAATCCTCGCGAACAGGCGGGCGTCGCCGCGGCCTTCCGCGAAGGGGTCGTCGGATCGCCCGCGACCGTGCAGCGCGGCCTCGCCGAATTCCTCGCGCGGACCCGCGTGGATGAATTGATGGTGACGAGTGCGATCTACGATCATACCGCCCGCCGCCACAGCCTTGCCCTCGTCGCGCAGGCCCGCGAGGCGCTGGCGGGCTGATCCACGGCGGATTTTTGCACGGTCGGTCGCGCGGTAGGAGCGGCTTTATGCCGCGATGGAAATCCGCACGCGCTGAATCGCGGCATAAAGCCGCTCCTACAAGCGGGATAAGACAAGTCATTTTCGGGCCGGTTCGCCGTGCAAAAATCCGCCGTGCGTCCTGATCGAAGGCGGAGAATCCTGGGCTGACTTTGACCGGCGGATCGCTGAAGTGGTCGCTTCATGAATCGTGGCTTCAGCTTGGTTCTGGCGTCGTTTGGATTGGTGCTGTCCTCCCCGCGCTCAGGCGCGGTCACTCTCGCGGAGCACGGCGTGGCCCGGGCGGTGATCGTCGTTGAGAATGCGGCGAACCGCCTCCACGCGACTGCGGCGCAGGACCTGCAGCGTCACCTGCAACGGGCGACCGGCGCCGCGTTTGCCATCGTCGATGAGGCGGGGGCGCGGGGAGTCGATCCCGCCTTCGCGCGCCTCCTGGTCGGGGCGGGCCGGTTGAGCCGCGCGGCGGGAGGGGATGACTCGGATCTCGCCGCGGAAGCGTACCGCGTCGTCGGGCGGGGCAACACGATCGTGTTTGTCGGGCACGACACCGGCACCTCCAACGCGACCGCGTGGGCCGTCGGCAGCTTCCTCGATCGCCAGCTCGGCGTGCGGTGGCTCTGGCCGGGCGAACTCGGCACCCACGTGCCGCGGGCCGCGACCATCATCGTGCCGGACTTCGATTTGACCGGGCGCCCTGCGCTGGAGCAGCGCCGGCTGCGTTCCCGGGCGGAGGGGGCCGAGAGTGACTGGCTGCGGCATCACCAGATGGGTTCGCGGATGACCTATCGTTTCGGCCACGCCTTCAACGACTGGTGGGAAAAATACCACGAGACGCATCCGGACTACTTCGCGGTTCCGCCCGCGGGCGAGCGGCAGCCGTATCCGCGGGCGGAGTGGGTGAAACTGCGGCTGGGCAACCCGGCGGTCGCCGACCAGATGATCGCCAACTGGCGCGCGGCGGGCCGGCCCGACAATTGGAATGTCTGCCCGAACGACGGCTCGGGCTGGGATACGAGCGCCGCAGCGCGGGCGATGGACCTGCCCGACAGGTTTACGCCGGAGGACATCTGGCGGAACAAGGCCAATCTCACGCGGCGTTTTGTGCGGTTTTGGAACGGACTGATCGAACGTATGCGCGCGGAGAATCCGCGCGTGACCCTGTCGACGTATGCCTACAGTTGTTACCGGAATCCGCCGATCGACGTGAAGCTGCAACCGGGCATGGTGCTGGGTATGGTCCAGGGGTACGCGGAGACCGACGACTGGCTGAAGTGGCACGGGACCGGCGCGAAAATGATTTTGCGGCCCAATTGGTGGCATCTCGGCGGTTCCGCGCCGCATCTGCCCTTGCAGGCGCAGGGCGCCTACTTCCGGACGGCCGAGGCGCACGGGATGATCGGTTTCGATTTCGACAGCCTCCTGGGGCAATGGGGCAACCAAGGCGCGCTTTATTATCTGATCGCGCGACTGTCGACGCGGGCCGATCTGACAGTGGACGACGTCATCGGCGAATACGCCGGGGCGTTTGGTCGCGCGGCGCCGCTCATTCGGGACTATCTCGACTATTGGGAGGCGTTCACCCGCCGGATCGCCTCGCCAATCCCGGCCGGCGGCGATGTGTCCCAGAATCGCGACGGGCTCTATGAGACGGTCGCCCGCCAGCTCGGTGTGACCGGGAGCACCCTGGCGGGCACCTGGGTGCTGTTGCCCTACCTCTACACGGACGAGGTGATCGCACCGGCCGAGGCCATCCTGGCGCGGGCGGCCGCGGTCGTGGCCGCGGAGGATGCGTTTAGCCGCCGCCGTGTGGGGTATCTCCAGGCGGCGCTGGCGCTGCTGAAAGAGCACCGCGAAGTCGTGCGGCTGGCCGACAAGAAGCGGCGGAAACCCGGCGAGACCAACGCGACGCTGGTGCGGCAAATCGAGGTCTTTGAGGCGTTGCGCCAGAAAACGACGAACGAGTACGGCCCGATCGGTTTCGAGGAAACGCTGCCGTCGCGGCTGAAGATCCAGGATCCCCGGCAACTCGAAGGGCGCTGAGGGCGGCCGGATGGAATCGAAGTACGTTCCGCTCCTGGTAATGAAACCATTGAAAGGTGGGGCGTGTTGTCCCCAACGCGCCTTGGTGCGTTTTCTCGCAGATCGAGCGTCTTGCGGACAAGCCGCTTCACCGCGACTGAACTTCTTCGGCTGAGGCGGGCTGCGGCGCGAGAAGGCCGGCCCCGCCGCCGACCCTCACTCCCCCACGCGCCCGGGGCCGCGGACGCCCTTGCCAGTGCGGTTCTGGGCGAGGTCGCCCAGATCGTCGCGGCATTGCTCGGCCAGACCCAGGAGTTGTTGGACGAGATCGGCGTGCTGGGTCGCCACGTTGTGCTGCTCCTCCCGGTCCCGGGCCATGTCGTAGAGCTCCGGTTCGGTCAGCGGCTGTTTCTGGTATTCCCCCGGCCAGCCGTCCATGCCCGGCTTGCGCCCGCCCAGGGTGCGATAGGTGTGCGGCAGGATGAGTTTCCACTGTCGCGTGCGCACCGACTCGAGCTGCGCCCCGGTCCAGACGCCAAACGGCACGCCGTAGAAGAAGTACGCCTCGTGGGGATTCTTGGCCCCGGGCTGGCCGGCGAACAGCGGCCAGATGTCCAGGCCATCGAGCTTGTGCGTGGGCAGCGTGGCGCCGAGCAGCCGCGCGAGGGTGGGCAGGAGATCGATCGTCATGGCCATTTCATCGCACACCGTGCCCGCGGGAATATGGCCGGGCCAACGGGCGATGAAGGGCACGCGCGTGCCGCCGTCCCACGTCGTGGTTTTGCCCTCGCGCAACGGATACGCTGAACCGGCGTGGTTGCCGAAGATGAGCCAGGGTCCGTTGTCGGAGAGAAAGATCACGAGGGTGTCCTGTTCCAGGCCGTGGCGCTGGAGCGCGGCCAGAATCTCGCCCGTGCTCCAGTCGATCTCCTGGACCGCGTCGCCGTAGAGCCCGCGGGGGGACTGGCCGCGAAACTTTTCGCTCACGGCGAGCGGGACGTGGGGCATCGTGTGGGCCACGTAGAGGAAGAACGGACGATCCTTGTTTCGCTCGATGAAGCTCACCGCGCGCTCCGTGTACTGCCCGGTGAGCTTCTCCATGTCGCGGTGGCTCACGTCCGGGTTGACGATGGCGTCCCCCTCGAGCAGCGGGAGCGGGGGGAACTTGCCGGGCTTTTCCGGGTGGAGCGGCCACTGGTCGTTGGAGTAGGGGAGCCCGAAAAATTCATCGAAGCCGCGGTGGGTCGGCAGGAACTCGACCGGCGTGCCCAGATGCCATTTGCCCACCATGCCGGTGGCGTAGCCCTTTTGTTTCATCATCTGGGGCAGCGTCAGCTCCCGGCGGTGCAGCCCGAAATCGTACCAGGGTTCCATGGCGCCCTCGATGCCGACGCGGTTGGCGTAGCAGCCGGTGAGGAGGGCGGCGCGGGAGGCGGAGCACACCGCCTGGGCCACATGAAAATCCGTGAAGCGCATGCCCGCGCGCGCCAGCCCGTCGAGGTGCGGCGTCGCGAAACCCTTCGCGCCGTAGACCCCGACATCGGCGTAGCCGAGATCATCCGCGAGGATGAGGACCACGTTGGGCAGGCGCTCCGCGGCTGCCGCGCTGAAGCCGCCCAGCGCGAAAATCGGCAGCAACAGCATTGCCCACCGCAGAACCTCGACCGCACGGAATTTCTTCATGCGGATCGTCTATCGGCGTTTTTAGGGATCGGCAATCGCGGCGTGACCGATCCCGGCGCTGGCGGATGCGGTTGGTGCGGCCTTTTCCTATGCAATGTCTTCGATGTCGGAGATCATCACGACGCGAGCTGCGTGGTCGACCCAGTGACCAAAAAGGCACCCCGCAATCAGGAGGCGCCAAATCTCCCGGGCTTCTTCGTCTACGCGGCGAAAATCGGGAATGAGAAACGGATCAGCTGCTAACTGCCTCTTGAGCGCGGTCCAACGCCTTCCACTGCTTGCGCCGAGTCAAGGAAGTGAAGAAAACAACCGCCGTATCGGAAAAAACGGTCCGGTAGCGCATCTCACTTCTTGCCGATGCGCTCCCGGAGCTCGTCGATCGTCGTAAACTTTCCCGCCGGCATTGCGCGAATTAGCTTCGCCGTCGCCCGTTTCCACGCCGGGGTCTCCCGCTTGAATCTGAGGAGGTGGAGCTGCAACTCCTGGCGTTCGCGGAGAGAAAGACGGGAGACTCGCTGCTTCAACTCCAGGAGGCTCATTGGGGCAAACGGAGGTCGGAAAAATTACCCGTCATACGGGGCCGTCCCGTGGTCATCTCCTCAACACCGCAGACAATCGCGTTCGTTTTCGGTGTGGCCTGCAAATCAAACTGCTGAATCAGGTAATCAAGCACCGACGCCACCTGTGGTTCGTCTCGATCGACCTGCCCGGATCCCTCTGATCCCGCCGCCCGTGGGCGCGAACTCTCGCCCGTCGATCACGTCCGCTCCGGGCTGCCGCCGCCGCTGAGGATTCATGGCTCCGGCGCGCCTGCGGCCGTCTGCCATGACCTTTCCCATTGCCCCCCCGAACCGCCCGTCGCAGAGTCCGCGCCGTGCTCGGACGCCGTTCCCACCATCCCCCGGCCGACTCGCGCCAAGGCAGATTTGCCTCGACGCAATGGAGCCTGGTTGCGGCCGCGCAACAGGATCCGGCCACGCGGCAGCGGGCCCTCGGGCATCTCTGCCAGGCCTACTGGCTGCCCGTCTACAGCTTTCTCCGGCGTCGCGGCCACGCGCCCGCCGACGCGGAGGACACGACGCAGGCGTTCTTCGCGCATCTCATCGCCGGAGATTTCCTGTCGCGCCCGGATCCGGCGCAGGGTCGCTTTCGCGGCTACCTGGTCGGTGCCCTGCGCCAATTCGTCAGCCACGAGCGCACCCGCGCCCTCGCGCAAAAACGCGGCGGGCAGGTGACCTTTGTCGACCTCGGCGGGGTGGATGCCGAACGCGAATTCTCCGCGCTGGCGCAGCCGGAGCTCGACCCGAGCGAAGCGTATGAATTGTCGTGGGCGGTCACCGTGCTGAACCATGCCGTCCGCCGGCTCGAGGAGGAACAGCTCGCCGCGGGGCGCGCCGAGGTGTTTGCGGCGTTGCGACCATTCCTGCACACCCCGCCCGCCGCCGGCGATTACGCGCGGGCCGCGGCCCGGTTGAAAACCTCGCGGGCGACCGTCGCCGTCTGGCTCCACCGCCTCTCGCGCCGGCTGGGTGAATTGGTTAAACTCGAGGTCACCGCGACCCTCAACGATCCGGCGGATGCGGACGAGGAGTTGCAGCATCTCCTGCAGGCGTTTCGCCGGCGGGCCGGCAGTCCATGAGCACCGCCGGGGCCGCGGCCTCCTCGCCCTGTCCCCGTTGCGGCCGGCCGGTGGCCGGCGCGTTCGACGCCAGCGGAGTGTGCGTGCTCTGCGCCGGGGAGCTGATCTTTGCGCAGACGATGGCGGCGCGGCCGGGCTCCACCCCGCCGATTCCGACCGACGAAAGTTTCGCCGGTCCCGCGCACATCGGGCCCTATGCGATCATCAGCGAACTCGGCCGCGGCGGCATGGGCGCCGTCTACCTCGCGCAGCACGCCGAGCTCGGCCGCGTCGTCGCGCTCAAGGTGATTCCCGTGGCCGGCAGTGCGACCTCCGATCTTGAGATGCGCTTCCTGCGGGAGGCCCGCACCATCGCGCGGCTGGCGCATCCCCACATCGTCACGGTCTACGATGCGGGCCGCGACCGCGGCCACGCGTATTTCGCGATGGATTATCTGGAGGACGGCGATCTCGCGCGCCGGCTGCGGGCCCAGCCCTTCACCCCGCGCGAGGCCGCGACCCTCATGCGCGAGGTGGCCGGCGCGATTGCGTACAGCCACGGCGCGGGGGTGATCCACCGTGATCTCAAACCGTCCAACATCCTGCTGGCCGCGGGCACGCCGCTCGTCGCCGATTTCGGGCTCGCCGCCGAACTCGACAGCGGCAGCGGCCTCACCGCCCGCACCGCCATCCTCGGCACGCCGCACTATCTCGCGCCCGAGGCGCTGAAAGACGGCAGCGCGGCCACCGGGGTGGCGTCCGACGTGTATTCGCTGGGGGTGATCCTTTTTGAGATGCTCACCGGCCGCACGCCCTTCGCGGGCGCTTCGCCCGCCGAATTGCCCGGCCTGCTCGCCGCCGGCGAAGTGCCGGCGCTGGCCCTGCTCGCTCCGGCCGTTCCGCGTGACCTTGCGACCATCTGCACCAAGTGCCTCGAGTTCGAGCCGATCCGCCGCTACGCCACCGCCGCCGCGCTCGGAGAGGACTTGCGCCGCTTCCTGGCGGGGGAACCGATTCTCGCCCGGCCCGTCTCCCGGGCCAGCCAGTTGCTGCGCTGGGCGCGCCGGCGGCCCGCGCTCGCGGCCACGTGGGTGCTGTCGATGTTGCTGGCCGGGGCGTCGCTGACTGCCGCGGTGCTCGTCAACCGCGAACGCCTGCGGGCCAACCAGGAAACCGCCAACAGCGCGGCGTTTGCCGACTACCTGCGCCAGGATATACTGGCCTCGGCGAGTGCCGGACGCGCACCCGACGTCAGGCTGCGCACGGTGATCGATGCCTCGCTGGAAAACATCCCGCGGCGTTTTGCCACCGCGCCCCTCGGGGAGGCCGAGCTGCGTTTGGCCCTGGCCGGCACTTATGACACGCTGGGGGAGTTCGAGCGCGCGGAACAGCAGTATCGCCGGGCGGTGGCCCTCCGCCGCTTTCACCTCGGCCCGAACGATCTTGCGACCCTCGAATCCACCGTGGCGCTGGCGAATTGTCTCAACCATCTCGGCCACCCCCAGCAGGCGGCCGAACTCATCCGACCTGCCACCGCCGCGCTGACCCAATTGTTTGGGCAAACCCACCCCGCGACGATCGATGCGATCACCGCGGAGGCCGACACCGAATTCCAACTTGGTCAGCTCGCAAGAGCCGAAAGGCTCGCCGGTGCCGCGGTCGGGTTGGCGCGTCGCCAACGCCAACCCGACCTCGAACTCACCAGCAACGCCCTCGCGATCCACGCCAAGATCCTCGCCAGCCAAAGAAGATACGACGAGGCCGCCGCCCTCTGCCGGGAGACCGTGGCCATTTCCGAGCGGGTGCTGGGCCCGGCGCACTTTCACACCCTTTCGATGCGCCTGGATCTTGCCGCCGCCGAGTCCTTGCTCGGCCCGGCCGAAGGAGCCCTCGTCTCCCTCCGCCAACTGCACAACGAACTGTGCGGATTGGTGGGTCCCGATCATCCCGAATCGCTGCGCGCGCTGGGCCTCATCGGCACCGCCCTGAGCCAGCTCGGAAAACCGGCGGAGGCCGGGGCCGTCTACGCGGAACTGGTGGCCGCGCGCCGCCGGCTGCGCGGTCCCGAGCATTCGCTCACCCTCGCGGCGCGCAAACTCCTGGCCCTCACGCAGGGCCGGATCGGCCAGCTCGATCAGGCCATCGCTGAAATGAGCGACGTGGCCGCCGTCAGCGCGCGCGTCCTCGGTCCTGATCACCTCAAGACCATCGATTACCTCGGCACCCTCGCTGGCATGCTCCTGAGCGCGCGCCGCTACGACGACGCGCTCGTCGCCGCCCAAGCCGCCTACCGCGGCTCCCTTCAGGCCTTCGGCCCCAACGATGACAGCACGCTCACCCGGGAGGAAATGCTGGCCAACGCCCTCGACTGGAAGGACCGGTTTGACGACTCCGAGCCGCATTGGCGGCACGTCGCCGAGCGGTTGCAGCAATCGCAGCCCGAAGACACGCGCACGTATCTGGCAAACGGCCAACTCGGCAAGGCGCTCTTCCGTCTGGCCCGCCCCGCCGAAGCCGAGCCCCGCCTGCGTGAGAGTTACGCGGCCCTGGTGCCCCGTCTGACGCAGCTTTCCCCGTTGCGCCGGAAGCAGGTGGCGAGCCTGGCCGAAACCCTCGCGTTCATTTGCCTCGCGTCGGGCCGGGAGGCCGAGGCCGCCGAGTGGCGCGCCAAGGCGGCGACGTCGTAGGCCGGGTCGTCGGGCCCACGCCCGGCCGGAAAAGAATCCGCCGCCGCCTGTAATGTCGGCGGTCCGTTTGGCTGATCCGACGTACGCCGGGATTTCCGGCGCATTTATCATCCATCCTACGATCATGTCTCAAATAATCCGCTCCCTCCGACCGTTCACCTTCGCGTTGCTCGCGGTTTCCACCGCCGGCGCCGCCACCTATGAAGTCGGCCCCGCCGCCGGCCAACTCCCGTTCCTCGCCGCAGTGCCGTGGGGGGGCCTCCAACCCGGCGACATCGTCAACATCCACGGCAAACCCGGCGGCTACCACGAGATCATCCAGATCTCCGCGGCCGGCACCGCCGCCCAGCCCATCCTCATCCGCGGCATCCCCGACCCCGTCACGCATGCCCTGCCGGTGATCGACGGGGCCGGCGCCGTGATGGATCCGCAGGTGAATTTCCGCCATCCGGTGTTCGAGAACCTCGGCGTGATCATTGTCACACCGCGCGCCGCGGGCTACGTCTATGGGAAGACGTTTCCCGCGTACCTCACCATCGAGTCACTCGATATTCGCAACGCGCTCTACGATCCCACCGGCGGGATCCACTTCACCGATCAGCGTGGCGCGACGCGCCTCTATGATCACTTCGCCTGCGGCATCTACGTCGAGTTTGCCCAGCACCTGACGATCCGCGGCTGCGAAATCAGTTTCAACGGCAACGGCATTGCCGCCAACTCGAAGTATGGCCCCGCCGCCGCCTCGGCCGACTTGCTCATTGAGAAGAACTACTTCCATGACAACGGCCAGCCCACGATTCCCGGCGTCACCAACGGTTTCGCCGAGCACCACATCTATGTTGAATCCGTCGGCGCGGTCTACCAGTTCAACCGCTTCGGGCCGCTGCGCCCCAATTGCCACGGTTGCATGATCAAGGATCGCTCGTCCGGCACGGTCATCCGCTACAACGAGGTCGTCAGCACCGAGGCCTCCAACATCTTTGCCATCCTCGATCCGCAGGGCGGGGCCGGCTACATCGACCAGCAGCCCGATTACCGCGACGCCTTCGTCTACGGCAACCTCATCACGCTCCAAAACACCGGCACCGGCGCCACGAACCTCGTGTGGTTTGCTGCGCTCAACGGCGTCGCTCAGTATCAGACCGAACATCGCGGCACGCTGTACTTTTACCACAACACCGTGGTCAACCACCGCAACGGCGTCGGCGGGTTCTTCCTCACCGATCCCATCTATGCCGGCACCCCCAACATCGCCGAGAAGGTCGATGCCCGAAATAACATCTTCTACACCGACACCGCGATCCAGAACAACCCCTGGCAGGCCTTTCACTTCGCCGTCTCCAGCGCCGTCACCACGATGGATTTCGGCCTGAACTGGGTCAGCCCCGGCACGCAGCAAAACTGGTATGGCCACTCCTCCGGCACGATCTTCAACGGCTGGGGCAACCTGATCGTCGGCGATTTTCTGGGGCAGAACGCCCCCGGCTTCTCCTCGCTCGCGGCCGGCAACTATCACCTGGTCGGCGGCTCCGACGCCCTCGACGCCGCGGGTCCGCTCGCCGCCGCCGCGCTCGCCAAGGGCTGCGACGTGACCCAGGAGTGCGTCGTTCCGCAACAGGCGGCGGCCCGCGCCGTCATCGGCAACGCCGCCGATCTCGGCGCCTTCGAGTCGCCGGCGGCGTACCTGCCGCCTCCCAACAACCACGTCCCCGTGGCGTATCCGCTGGCGTTCACCCTCGTCGGCCCGGGCCCGCTGGCGTTCACCCTCGTCGGCGGCGACAACGACGGCGATCCGCTGACCTTCACGGTCACGGGTCTGCCGGCGCGCGGCAAGATCACCGGCAATGCGCCCGGCCTTACCTACAGCCCCGTGGCTGGCGGCGGCGGCGTGGCCCTGACCTACGTCGTGAGCGACGGCTACACTGTCTCGAAGCCTGGCTACGTCTACTTCGCCTATAACGACGCCGGCAATCCGCCGCCCGTCGTCGCGTTTACGGCTCCCGGCGCCCACGCCCTCTATCCCGCCGGGGCCACGATTCCGCTCACCGTCGCGGCCAGCGATGCTGACGGGATCGCGCGCGTCGATTTCCTGGTGGGCAGCACTTACCTCGGCAGCGCCACGAACGCACCCTACACCATCAACTGGACCGGCGTACCCGCCGGCACCCACCAAGTGGTCGCCCGCGCCTATGACAACGCGGGAAAACAGAGCTTCTCCAACCCCATCGTCATCACGGTGCAATAACGCCCCAACCCCTCCGCCCTGCCCGCCCGCCGCTACCGCGCCCCCACGCCGTAGCGGAGCGGCGGGGCGCCGCGCTGGTGCGCACCGATGTCGGGCGCCGCACCCGCGTAGGCGCCGCTGAAATTGGGAATGGGCTCGCCGCCACCAGCGCCGGGACTCCCGGGCGCGAGTTGGAAGCGGCCCGTCTTCGTTGCCGGGTCGAAGCCCGCACCCGCGGCGTAGACGGGTTCCCCGCGCACGCCGTGTGCCTCGACGTCGGGCGGCGTCTGGCCGTTGATGAGATCGTAGTCGTAGCTGTTGTCGATGTTCGCCGGGTTGCTGCTCAGGCTCGACTGCGACGGCGCCCGCACCTGAAGGATGTTGTTGCGCGAGACCACGTGTTTGACGATGCGCGTGCCGCCGAGGCCGCCGGTCGGCAGCCAGTCGCCCTCCCGAAAGATCGTGTTGTGAAAAATGTACTGGGTGCCGGTCATCCATTCCTCGCCGCCGGCAAAGCCCATCTTCAGGAAATTGCCGCCGCCGGCCTCCGGTTTCGACTGGCTGCGACCAACGACGTTGCGCCAGAGGTAGAGCGGCCCGATGGAGGTCGCGGCATTGCCGATCATCATCATCGCCTGGGTGATGTAGTTGCCCCACACCCGCACGTTGCGGCCGCCGCCCTCGACCTCGAGCCCGTCGTCCCAGCAATGACTCACGATATTCCCGTAGATATCGGAGTCGGGCCCGGGCGAACCCTGGTAACTGCCGTTGCTGCCCCCGCCGATGACGTCGTTGTACATATGTTCCAGGTCCGACCAGCACTCGTTATAGCGGATGACGTGGTTGCCGGCGGTGTTGAAGAGGCTGATACATTGCGGCCCGGCGGAGTGCGTCGGGTATTTCGGCTCCGACCAATTACTGCCGTCGCAGGTGGGGTCGTGGAGGCGGCAGCGCTGGACCACCAGCTGCTTCAGGCCGGCGGCGCGGGAGTAGATGGCCGAGTCCAGGTTGACGCCAAAGCCGGTCTGGGGGTTGAGGCGGCCCCAGTCGGAGATGTCGCAGTCCTCGATCACGATATGATGGCCGCCGGTGATGAGGATGGCGCCGATGGTTTTGGGGTTGGCGCGATCGGCCCGACCCGCGCCCCGGAGGGTGAAGCCACGCACGATCACATAGGAGGCGTCGATGGTGATGCAGGAGTCGTGGCGGTGGCGCACATCGAGGGTCGCACCGCGGCCGTCGTAAATCCGGTAGCCGTTGGGTGTGCCCGACTCGGTGATCGCCAGGGGTTGATCGCCGCCGGGCACCCGCACCACCGGGCCCGCGGGCGCCGTCTCGTTCCAAGTGGTGGCGTTGAGCAGGGTGCGGGTCGACGTGCCGGCGAGCGTGAGTTCGACTTCGTAGGTGGCACCGGGGGTGAGGTCGACGATGCTGCCCCGGTAGTCGGTCAGGTCCTCGTCGGTCCCCGGGATCGGGTGGTAACGCATCGGCAGGCCCTCCTGCCACGCGGGGGCGCTGGGGAGGCGGTAGCGCACCAGCACCGCCCGGTCAGCCGTGCCGCCCGGTGGGGACCAGTAGAGGCCGAGGCAATGAAAGGTTGGAATGGCAAAGGCGCCAGCCGCGGGCGGCGGCGTGGTGGGCTTGGCCGCGCGTAGCGCCGTCGCGGCGAGCAGGATCGTAACGAAGATTGCGACACGCATAAGGTTCGCCGCTGAACCGCCCGGAAGGTCTCGGGGCGGCTGGCAGGGCGTGCCCGCACTGAACGCCGGACGCCGCTGCGATCCAAGAATAATGCGGCGGGCTCCCGGTGCGGCGCACGGTGGAACCGAACGGAGCGCAGGAACTCCTGCCTGCCGCCCGGCGCAGAGGCGGGCAAGAGTGCCCGCGCTCCCTTGGGCGCCGCTCGGGATCTCTCGTGGTGGCGTCAACTCGGAGATGCACCCCGGTGCGACGGCTTCAGCCAGGGCGTTTTGGGACGACCAACTTAACGAAGTAATGCTAGCTGTGGCTGGCCTGGGCGGGGCCGCCCCCGGGCAGGTCGCCCAGGGTCGTGCGCAGCTGGCGCACCTCGGCGGAGAGTTTCTCCTGCATCGCGATGATGTCCGCGCTGTGGATGAAGAAATTCATGCCGGCCTCCGCCCAGGCAATCTCGCGGTCGACGCCCATCCAGCTGTGGATCCCGGCGCCGACCTGGCGGGTGCGGGCGGCGCGGACAATCGTCTGGATCGCGGCCTCGAATTCCGGCGCGTCGTACTGCTCGGGTACCCCCAGGCTGCTCGACAGGTCGTGCGGGCCGATCAACACGGCATCGAGGTCGGGGACCGCGAGCAGGGCGTCGAGGTTGTCCAGCGCGGGCCGGCTTTCGAGGTTGATCACGAGCAGGTTGTCGGCGTAGTGCGCCTGCTGGTACGCGACAAGCGCGGGTTCCAGGGTGGCGGGATCGCGGAGCGCTGCGTCGAGGCGCGCCCCCTGGAGGGGCCGCAGCTTCACGGCCCCCCGCAGCGCCTGCACTTGTGCGACGGTTTCGACGTAGGGCGCGATGATGCCGGCGGCGCCGGCGTCGAGGGCCATGGTGGCGGCATGGGGATCGGGTGACGGGATGCGCACGAGAGGGGGCAGGCCGAGGGCGGCGTACGTCGCGCACATCCAGGCCAGCGCCTGTCGGTCGAGGGCGACGTGCTCGGTGTCGATGAACACGAAATCCAGCCCGATCTGCGCGACGGCCGTGGGCCAGCGCGGGGAGTCGGAGACGATTAGCGTCCCGTAGACGTGTTGGCCCGCGTGCAGCGCGGTGCGGAGTTGGGCGGGGGTCATGATGAAAGCAACGGAGTGGGAGCGGGGAACGGGGTGAAGCGAATTCTCCCCAGCAACAGCGTTCGGCCGCTGCGACTCAACCTCCCGTGGCTGGTATCAAGAAAGCACCGCGGAAGCCATCGGCGCAGACGAACGCATCCCGTCAGCTTCAGTTGGCGTGCGACGCGGGATCATTCCCCGGGAGGCGCGGCCGGCGGGTGCGTCGGTGCACGGAGCCGTGCGGTCATCTCCGCCGTGATCTCCAAGACCCGCTCGCGCAGGTGGGCCAGCCGCGCCGGATCGATGCGCGTGAGCGGGGCACTGCAGCCGACGGCGAGCAGCAACCGGCCGCTGGCATCGAAGACCGGCGCGCCCACCGCCACTACGCCGCTGTTGCCGACGTTCTCGGTGACCGCGATTCCCTCAGTCGCCACTCGCGCCAGGAGAGCAAGGGTCTCAGCGGCGTCGCGCGGAGCGTTTACCCCGAGGCCGGCGAAGTCCTCGGTTTGGGTATAGCGTTGCTGCGTTTCGCGATCCTGGTGGGCGAGCAGGACCCGGCCCGAGGCGAAAACGATGGGGTGGTCGATCACGCCGTGGCTGTGGGTCACCGCCAGCGTGTGGCCCGCCTGGATCCAATCCACGACCACCGCCTGTTCGTGCTGCCACGCCAGGGCCACGATGGTCTCGTCCGACTTTTCCGCCAGGGTCTCGATGTAGGGACGGGCAAAGCGACGCAGGTGGTTCAGCGGGTCGGCGCTGGCACCGAGGCGCAGCGCGGCCAAACCCAGGCGGTACTGGCGGGAGACCGGGTTCGTTTCGACAAAATTGGCCGCCTGCAGGGTCTTGAGGATACTGTGCGTCGCCGGGGGCGAGAGTTCGAGTTGGCGCGCGATTTCGCGCACTCCGATCCAGTCGTTGTGGCGGTCCAAGAGCTGCAGCAGGCGCAACGCCTTTTCGACGGATTGTACCATGGGGGTTATGGGTTCGAGGGCCGGTTGGGTTGGGGCGAGTTTGAGCCACTTGCGCTCAAAACCCACCCACGGTTCGTCAAAGGCAAGCCCTCCCAGGGACCGTGGCGGCGGAGAAACAGGGCGATGGAACGATTCATTATGTTCCTATTAGCGGAACAGCATTCATAATAGAAGAACTTTTCTCTTGCCACTACGAATGAAGCGGTGGCTATGACTAGGTGTTCACTAAAACCGAACGCTGTTCTGAGAAGCTTAGCCTTGGAGTTTCCTCCCTAACCCTGACCCCAGCTATGAGATCCAACCTGTCCCTTGTCGCTCTGCGATCCAACCTGTCCCTAATGGGCTGCGCCTTTCGGTTTCCGGTTCTACGGTCCCCAAAGGTGAGCCTCGTCCTCGCCACCACCCTGGTCGGCTCGTTCGGTCTCGCGCAGTCCACCCCCCCGGCCTCGCTGACTCCCGCAGCCGAGCCCGACCCCATCGTCCTCAGCCCCTTCACGGTCACGTCTTCGGCCGACCAAGGCTACCAGGCGGGCAACACCTTGGCCGGCAGCCGCATGAACACCAAGCTCTCCGAGACCCCGGCCTCCGTGTCCGTCTTCACCGCGGAGTTTCTCAAGGACCTCGGCGCGACCGACCTTGCCGACGTGCTTGAGTATGGCGTGAACGCCAACGCCGACTACAACGCCGTCTCCACCGCCCCCAGCTTCTTCTATATGGATGGCGGCCTGCTCAACAGCGTGCGCGTCAACAACCGCGGGCTCTCCGCCTCGCGCACGATCGATTTCCTCGAAACCTCGCTGCCGATGGACACGTACAACACCGGCCGTTTCGACGTCTCCAGCGGCCCCAACTCCGTGCTCTTCGGTTTCGGTTCGGCGGGCGGCATCGTCAACGCCCAGACGCGCGCCGCCGATCTCCGGCGCACCTCGGTGAATTTCAATCTCACCGCCGGGTCGTGGAGCGCCTATCGGGCCGAGGCGGACATCAACGTGGTCGCGGAAAAAGACCGCCTCGCCTTCCGCATCATGGGCGTCCACGACGAACGGGACACCTGGCGGAAGTACGCGAGCCGCGAGACCGAACGCTGGTCGGCGGTGGCGGCCTTCAAGCCCTTCAAGTCGACCACGTTCACCGCCTTCTACGAAGACGGCGATCTGCAGAACCCCTCCGAGCGGCCCTACAACCGGATCGACAACATCTCCTTCTGGTGGGATCGCGGCCACCAAACCATGGACAACACCGCCTTCGGCACGGGCACCGGCACCGTGCAAAACGCCTTTGGCGCGCGCGGTGTCGGCATCCGCAACGTCTGGGTTTCCAACGACGGCCGCCCCATCATGGCGCGCGCCGGCAGTGCCAACACCGTCGTGTACCGCAGCGCCGGCCGCTACGAGGCCGGCACGATCAGCGGCATTCCCACCCAACGGCTCGAGACCGGCGCCTACCAGACGCTCATGCCCACGACGCCGCAGGCCAACGGCATGCCCTACACCCCGTACGACATCAATTATTACGGTCCCGAGGCCCGGCGCACCAACGACATCAAGCGGAGGTTTTTCAAGTTCGAGCAGCAGCTCGGCCGCGACGGTTTCCTCGAGGTGGCCTATAACTGGGAAAAAGGCTCCGGCCTCTCCCATCAGATGTCCGGCGACTTCGCCGTGTACGGCGACCCCAACCAGTATTCGCCGAACCCCGACGGCACCGCCACGCGCGTCGCCAACCCCCGCGCCGGCCAGCTCTACGTCGACCAGATCTGGTACCACAACATCGAAGCCGTCCGCAACGAGGTCCTCCGCGCCACCGCCTCGTGGCGACTCGACCTCGGTCGCGCCGGCGAACACCGCCTCGCCGGCATGGCGGAGCGCGCCGAGTCCACCAACCGCACCTCGCAGGGCCCCGAGATCCTGGTCAACGCGACCACCGGCGTGCCGATCATGAACGCCACCGCCCCCGAGAACGGCCAGAACCATCTTTACCGCCGCAACTACGTCGCCAACGGCGCGCCCGACACCTACTACGCGGGCTCGCGCTTCGACTCCCGCCCCATCAACTACGGCGGCGCCACCTACGTCGGCCGGCTCATCACCAACGCCAACGCCAACGGGGCCGTCCGCCAGATCGACAGCCTGATGCTGGCGACGCAGAGCCGCTTCCTCAAAGGTCGCCTCATCGCCACCGGCGGCCTCCGCCGCGACCAGGTCGATATCACGCCGTTCAGCAACGCCCGCATCGCGCCCACCGACCCCCGCGTGGCCTCCGGCGAGAAGATCGCCTACGAGTACGAGTTGCTCGGCGAGGATCCCGCCAACATCCGCTCGTACGATTTCAACACCTACACCGCCGGTGCCGTGCTCGGCCTGCTCCGGGGCGTCAGCGTCTTCTACAACGAGTCGAACAACAACGGCGCCCCGCAGACCAACCGCCGCATGCTGCCCGACGCCTCGCTGCCCGTGCCGCCCGAGGGCCGCGGTCAGGACTACGGCCTCATCCTCAATTTCTTCGACGGCCGTCTCTTCGCCCGGGCCACCGCCTTCGACACGCAGGCGAAAAACGACCCCACCGTGCGCGACAACGCCTTCATCGTCGCGCATCGCCGCATCGTCACCGCCTATCGCGACGCCGGCCTCATCACCCAGGCCGAGACCGACAGCAAGTCGGTCATCGGCTACCTCGGCGACTTCATGTCCGACCTCGCCACCAGCGGCTACGAGCTCGAGGTGAAGGCCAACCCCACCAAGAACTGGACCATCACGGCGTCGTATTCCTACACCAAGCTCAAGCGCAGCAACCTTGGCCAGGACTGGGGTCCGTGGTTCGCCGAGCAGAAGGCGTACTACGCGAAGTTCCCCACGTCGCTCCTCACCACCTCCAACATTCCGATCAGCACCGAGATCGCGCAGATCGAGACGGGCGTCCAAAATCTCTTCGCCTTGAACGAAATCGGTTATAACAACCGCCCGCACAAGGCCAACACCTTCATCCGCTACTCGTTCGATGGCGAAAAACTCAAGGGCTTCTTCGTCGGCGGCGGCGTGCGCTGGCAGGACAACAACGTGCTCCAGCGCGATATCGTCGGCTTCGACGCGCTGAACAAGGACATCCTCGGCAAGATCCTTTACGGTCCGGAGATCTTCAACGTCGACGCGCTTTTTGGTTATTCCACGCGGCTGAAATCCGGTCCGCTCGGCCGCGGCACGACGTTGCGCGCGCAGCTCAACATCACCAACGCGTTCGACAGCGAACGCATTCAGGTGATCCGCCTCAATCGCGTGGGCGACGGCTACTGGCGCGTGGTTCCGCGCGAACCGCGCAGCTTCCGCCTCTCCGTCTCGCTGGGGTTCTAAGGCGATAATGCGGAGGGATCACCATGGCAGCCATCGGCGGTCTGATGTGGGCGGGGTGCCCTCACCCCGCATTTTGCGGCATACCGTTCAGGCGCCTCGCGGGGTGAGGGCACCCCGCCTACAAGGATCGCTGGATCGTAGCGGAACGCGTAAGCGTTTCGCTGTCCTTTCGCTCCCATGATCTCTCCCCGCCGCGCCTGGGTGCTTTGCCTCCTGTTGTTTTTCGCGGCGGCGCTGTGCTTTCTCGACCGGCAGGTGCTGAGCGTGCTGGCGCCGACGATCACGGCGGAGTTCGGTATGTCGAACACGGTCTATTCGCGCGTCGTGTTCATGTTCGTGCTCAGCTACACGATCATGCTGGCGCTGGGCGGCCGCGTGATGGACGCGCTGGGCACGCGGCGCGGGCTCACACTCTCGGTGGGCTTCTGGTCGCTCGCCAGCGCGGCGCACGCCTTTGTCACCGGGCCGGTGAGCCTCGGTCTCGCCCGGTTTTTCCTCGGCGTGGGGGAGGGGCCGGCGATTCCGGGTGCGATCAAGGGCGCCGTGGAATGGATGGATCCCAGGCGCCGCGGGCTCGCGGTGGGTCTGGCCAGCAGTGGGGCGGCGGTCGGGGCGGTGCTGGCGCCACCGCTTACGGTCTGGACGGCGCAGCATCTTGGCTGGCGGGGGGCTTTCGCGGCGACGGCCGGGCTCGGGATGATTTGGCTGCTCGCGTGGCTGCTGGCGTTTCGCGGGCTGCCGCATGCGGCGACCACGCCGGCCGTGACCCGCGCGACCTCGAGCTGGCGCGACCTGCTGGCGCGGCCCGAGGTGCGGCGGTTGCTCGCGGCGCGCTTCTGCTTCGATCCGGTCTTCTATTTCTACATGTTCTGGATCCCGCAGTATCTCGCCCGGGAGCGGGGCATGTCGGTGGCGGCGATTGGCGCGTTGATTTGGATTCCGTTTCTCGCCCTGGAAATTGCCAACGTTGGGGCCGGGCATGTCTCGGACCGGGTTGCCGCCCGTGGCTGGCCGCGTCGACGCGCCCGGCTGACCTTGATGCTCATCGCCGCGCTGCTGACCCCCGCCTCGTTTTTCGCCGCGCTGGCCGGCACGCCGGGCGTCGCGATCGCGTTGATGTCGGTGCTGATGTTCGCCCACGGCATCTGGATCACCAACTTCATGACGCTGATCGGCGACACCGTCGCACCGGGTGACGTCGCCACCACGGTCGGCCTCACGGGCACGTGCGGCGGCATCGCCGGCATGCTCTCCAACCTCGTCATCGGCCCGGTGGTGGATCACTACTCCTTCACGCCGATCTTCCTCGCCTCGGCCGTGGTGTATCCCCTCGCGTGGCTGATTCTGAGCGGCCGCTCACTTTTCCGCTGATCATCCTCCCATGACCGTGTCCTCCCTTCCTCCCGTTTCGCCAGCCATTCCCGCTCTCACCCCGACACCGCGCATCGCGCGCCGCAAGCCCCGCACCGCTCGCGTCGGCCTTTTCGGTGTGGGGCATCACACCTACTGGGGTCAGTTCCCGGGCCTGCGCGACGAGATGCTGGCGAAGATCGAGGTGCTCGCCGGCAAGGTGGCCGCGACGGGCGTGACCGTGACGAACTTCGGCCTGATCGATCAGGCGCAGGCGGCGTATGCCCTGCTGCCGCGACTGAGGGCGGCCGATCTCGACCTCGTCTTCTGCGACATGGTCACCTACGCGACCTCGGCGACGTTTGGCGTCATCATCCGGGCGCTCGATATTCCGGTCGTGCTGGTGGCGCTCCAGCCGCTCGCTGCGCTCGACTACGACCGGGCAACCACGCGCATGCAACTCGCCAACGACGATTTTTGCTCGGTGCCGGAATTCACCGGCGTGGCAATCCGGATGGGGAAGCGCCCCCCCGAGGTGATCCTGGGCACGCTGGAGGACGATGCCGCCGCCGAGGCGGAGCTCGTGGAGTGGTGCGAGATCGCGATGGCGCTGCACGACGTGAAACGCGCCCGCATCGGCCACTTCGGCCATCCCATCGAACACATGCTCGACATGCAGACCGATCAGACCGCGCTCACCGCGGCCTTCGGCTGCCACATCGTGCAGACCGAGGCCGACGATCTGCTCCGGTTTGAGCGCGAAGTTTCGCCCGCGGAGGTGGAGCGAAAATGCAGCGAGATTCTCGGCCTTTTCGACACGCCGGATCCGAAAGCCGATCCGGTCACGCGCAAGCTGACGGACGAGGATCTGCAGGCGGCGGCCCGCGTCGCGGTGGCCCTCGACAAGTTCATCGCCCACCATCAAATCGACGGGCTGGCCTATTATTACGAGGGCGAGCCCGGTTCGCCGCTGCGCACGCTCGTGACCAACCTGATCGTCGGCAATTCGCTGCTCACCGCGGCTGGTTTTCCGATGTGCGGCGAATCAGATCTGAAGACCTGTCTGGCGATGTTGATCATGGACCGGCTGGGCATCGGCGGAAGTTTCGCGGAGTTCCACCCGATCGACTTCCGCGAGGGCTTTGTGCTCGTGGGCCATGACGGGCCGCATCACCTCAACATCGCCGACGGCAAGCCCGTGCTCCGCAGCCTCCTCAAGTACCACGGCAAGCCCGGCCATGGCGCCAGCGTGGAGTTCAAGATCAAGGAGGGCCCGATTACGATGCTGAGCGTCGGCGTGACGGCGCAGGGCCGGTTCAAGTTTATCGTCGCCGAGGGCGAGAGTGTGCGCGGCCCCATCCCCGCCACCGGCAACACCAACACCCGCGGTTTCTTCCGCCCCGACGTGAGGACCTTCCTGAAACGCTGGGTGGCGGAGGGCCCGACGCATCACTTCGCCCTCGGGGTCGGTCACCGCGCCCAGGCGCTGCGTCGCCTCGGCGAAGCGCTTGGCATCGAGACCGTCATCATCAAGCTGGATAAATGAAGATGAATCAGCAAACGGCAGATGTAGGCGGGGTGCCCCCACCCCGCGGGTTCGAGGTGGCGCGGTGCTGCACCCCGAAATTCCATCGCGGCGTAAAGCCGCTCCTACAGCGGATGCTCCTCGGGTGCGCGGTCGCGTTCAATCCGTCCCTGCGCGCCGCCGGCGATCCCCTCGTGGACGGCTTTCGCACGCCGCCAATGGAGGCGCGACCGCACACCTACTGGCTCTGGCTCAACGGCACCCTCCACGCGCCGTCGGCCCTTGAGGAATTGCGCGCGATGAAGGAGGCGGGCCTCAGCGGCGTGCTGCTCTTCGAGATGGGCGCCCGCGGCGACAAGGCGGCGTTTCCGCCCCCGGGCCCCGCGTTCCTCAGCGACCCGTGGCTCGCGCAGCTCAAGCTGGCGGTCAACGCCGCGCACACGCTCGGCCTGCAGGTCGACCTGTCGGTCATCAGCAGTTGGGACATGGGCGGCCCGTGGATCGATCCGGCCCATGCGTGCATGGCGTTGTACACGGCCGAGACGACGGTGGCCGGCGGAGCAAAGGTCGACACGGTGCTGCCGTTTCCAACCCCGGAGCGCGCGGCGCCGCTGGGGCCGGATGGACGCCCCGCGTCTTGGAGCGATGTGGCGGTCCTGGCCGTGCGGGAGCCCCGGCGGCTGCCGGCGCACGAATTCGTGCTGCGCCTCGATCCTCCGGGGGAGCACACGCTCAAGGAAGTGGTCCTGGACCAAGGCCAGCCCAATGCGCCCGCGGCCCTCGCGGTGACGATGACGCCGGTGCGCGAATTCACCGTGGCGGTTTCGAGCACCGGGTCCGGCGCGGGCGACTTCAAAGAAGTTCTCCGGGGCGGCCTCGCCGTCGCTGCCGGACCCCAGCGTTTTACGTTGCCCGCGGGCACCTCGGCCCGGTACGTGCAATTGCGCCTGCGCAGCGGCCATGACGCTACGCGACCACGTTGGACGCTCGGTGAGTTTTCCGTGATCGACTCGACGGGTCGCAACGCGGCCGGTTCGCACGCCGTCAACCGCCTGGTCGACGGTGCCCTGACGGTGCGCGCGCCCATGCCACTCACCTACAACGACTGGAAGGCGGGTAACCTCAATAACGGCAGCGTGACTGGCCCCGGGGGCGTTTTCTGCACCTACGGCCTGCCTGCCTTCGCGGTCACCGATCCCCGCGAAATTGTCGATGTCACCGCCCGCGTCGATCGCGAGGGGCGGCTGCGCTGGGATGCGCCCGCCGGTTCGTGGACGATCTTGCGCTACGTGTGCATGGTCACGGGCGAGAAACTCAAGGTGCCGAGTCCGGCGTCGGACGGTCTCGCGAGCGACCACCTCAACCCGGAGGCGACCCGCCTGCATATGGACCACGTGATCTCCCGGTTGCGCGCGGGACTGGGCGATGATCTTGCCGGGAGCGGGCTCAAGAACCTCTACCTCGCGAGCTACGAGGTGGTCGGCAAGGTCTGGTCGCCGGTCTTCGCCGGTGAATTCAAACGCCGCCGCGGCTACGAGCTCACGTCGTACCTGCCGGCGATCTTCGGCGCGCAGATCGGCAACGCCGAAACCACGGAGCGCTTCCTCTTCGACTACGAGAAGACCCTCGGCGAGGTGTTGGTCGACGCCTATTATCGCACGGCCACCGAGGTCGCGCACGCGGCCGGGCTGGCGATCAAGTCCGAGGCCGGAGGTCCCGGTCCGCCGATCCACACGCCGCCCATCGAGTCCCTGCAGGCCGACGGGGCCGTCGACAGCATCCAGGGTGAATTCTGGCCGTTCCGCCCGACCAGCGACGGACTCAACGTGATCAAGGAGCCGGCCTCGGCCGCCCACATTTACGGCCGGCGCCGCGTGCATCTGGAATCGTTCACCTCTTCGCGTCACTGGGCCGAGGGGCCGCAGGACCTCAAGGCCAGCGCCGACCGCGTGTTCTGCGAGGGCGGCAACCACTTCGTCTGGCACACGTGGACGCACCAGAGTCCGGAAGCGGGCCTCCCCGGCTGGGTCTACGGCGCCGGCACGCACCTCAGCCGCAACGTCACCTGGTGGGCGCAGGCCCCGGCGTTTCTCAGCTATCTTTCGCGTGGCTCGTTCCTGTTGCAGCGCGGCCACTTTGTCGCCGACGTGCTTTACTATTACGGGGACGGTGGCGCGAATTTCGTCGGCCCGCGGCGTAATCCGCCATCGCTCGGTCCCGGGTATGACTACGACGTCACCAACGCCGAGGTGATCCTCAACCGCCTCAGCGTGCGCGAGGGGCGCCTTACGCTGCCTGACGGCATGAGCTACGCGGTGCTCGTGCTGCCGGATCGCGCCGACATCCATCCGGCGGTGCTCGCGCGGATCGAAAAATTGGTAAACGAGGGCGCCGTGGTGATCGGGCCGCGGCCGCAGCGGGCGTCGGGCCTGGAGGGTTTCCCGGCCAGCGATGCGCGGGTGCGCGAACTCGCCACGAAGCTGTGGGCCGACCTCGACGGGCAGGCGCGCACCAGCCGGACCCACGGCGCGGGCCGTGTCGTTTTGGGCCGGACGGAACGCGAGGTGCTCACCGAGCTCAAGCTCGCCCCCGATTTCGTCGGACCTCCGGCGCTGGATTTCACCCATCGGCGCGACGATGGCACCGAGATCTATTTTGTCCGCAACCGGGAGACCACGGCCTTCACGGGGAGCGCGATTTTCCGCGCCGGGGCGCACGCGCCGGAGTTCTGGGATCCGCGCACGGGCACCATCGCTCCCGCCGGGATTTTCCACCGCACCGAGGGCGGAATCGAGGTGCCGCTCACGCTGGCGCCGTTGGGCTCCACCTTTGTCGTCTTCCGCGGCAAACTGCCGGCCATGTCGATCGCCTCGGTAACGCCGGCCGCCGCGATCGAGCGCGACGGTGACGACGCCCGGATCGTGACGGACAAGGCCGGCACCTACACGGTCACCTTTGGCTCGGGGCTCCGCACCGAGGTGCGGGTCGGGACCCTGTCGGGTGCGTTGATGCTCGATACGGACTGGACCGTGGACTTTGACTCGCCCACGGGTCCGTTGCCCCGACTCCCGCTGAATCGGATCGGACCGTGGACGCAATCGGGGGGGGCCGAGGTGAAGTATTTCGCGGGCACCGCCAGCTACCGGCGTACGTTTGCGCTGCCGGAGGGCTGGCGCGCGCACGCGCAGCGCGTCGAACTCGACTTCGGCCGCCTTTGGGCAATCGGCGAGGTGATGGTCAACGGCCAGGCGCTCGGCGTGGTGTGGACGCCGCCCTTCCGCGTCGACTGCACGGCCGCGCTGCGCGACGGTTCCAACGAGCTCGTGGTGAAGGTGGTGGGCACCTGGCATAACCGGCTCGTGGGCGAAGCCCGCGGCGAAGTGCCGCGGTGGACCAGGACCAACATCACCCAATCCCAGAGCGGGACCGGGGCGGATCTGAAAAGCGGAGCGTGGAAAAACCTCGACCTGATCGAGGCCGGCCTCTTCGGCCCGGTGCGATTGATCCCGCTGGCGGTGCAGCCGGTGGAGTGAAGTGGCGCCCGGGGAATCTCCATGAAATCAAATCGATCCGAATGGCCCGCGAGGCCTGTCAAGGTGGGCGGGGTGCCCTCACCCCGCGCCTGGGAAACTGCGCAGCCGGCGTCCTGCGGGGTGGGGGCACCCCGCCTACACGGTGTGATTCAGCTTCGACGCTTTTTTCGACGACGGTCGCGGAGCGTGCTGCTGGCCTTCGCCGTCGCCGCGACCGCGGCGACGGGTGCGGCGGCGTCCGCCGCCGCCCCCAACCTCGTCCTGATCCTCGCCGACGATCTCGGCTACGCCGATATCGCCTGCTACGGCGGCCAGGATGTGCCGACCCCGCGCATCGATCGCCTCGCCCGCGAGGGCGTGCGGTTGACCGACGGCTATGTGATGTGCCCGGCCTGCGCCCCGAGCCGGCTCAGCCTCATGGCGGGAGCGTATCCGCAGCGCTTTGGCATGACGTGGAACGACGATCGCAGCGCGCACCAGCTGCCGGACACGCAGCGCCTCCTGCCCGAGTTGCTGCGCGCCGCGGGCTACGCGACGGGGCTCATCGGCAAGTGGAACATCGTGCGTCCGGCGGAGCGTGTCTTCGACGAGGTGCACGACTTCATCGAGTGGGAGTCCGACTATTTCCCGCAGGAGGACGGCCACTATATCGGCAGCAACGCGACGAAGAGCCCCGGGTTTGCCTCGAGCAAGACACAGTATTGGGGTCCGCAGCGTGCGGGCGACGAGTACCTCACCGATCGCATCGGCCGGCATGCGGCGGAGTTCATCACGCGGCACGCGGCGCAGCCGTTTTTCCTCTACGTGGGCTTCAATGCCGTGCACAGCCCGTGGCAGGGCCGCCGCGCCGACCAGGCGCGTTTCGCCCACCTGCCGCACGAAGTCCTCCGCTACTACGCCTCGATGGTGGCGGCGCTCGATGACAATGTGGGCCGGATTCTCGACACCCTGCGCGCGCAGCAACTCGAGGAAAACACGCTCGTAATCTTCCTCAGCGACAACGGCCCGGCCAAGGGCGGGCCGCATATCGAGGGCTGGAAACCCGACTGGCCAAAACAGCTCATCGTCGGCTCCGCCGCCCCATTGCGCGGGGCGAAGACGGACCTGTACGAGGGCGGCATTCGCGAACCGTTCATCGTGCGCTGGCCGGCGCGGCTGGCCGCCGGTGCCACCTACCGGCCGTCCGTGACCGCCATGGATCTCCTGCCCACCCTGTGCGCTGCGGCGGGTGCGGCGGTTCCGGCGACCACCGTCGTCGACGGGGTTGATCTCATGCCGTTCCTCCGCGGCGATCGTACCGGGGTGCCGCACGAAACGATTTTTTGGAAGATCAAATCGTCCGCCGCGCTGCGTCGCGGGGACTGGAAGCTCATGATGCTCGCGCCCGAGTTTCGGCCCCAACTCTACGATCTGGCCACCGACATCGGCGAAAGCCGCGACCTCGCGGCGGAGAAACCGGATCTCACCCGCGAGTTGCACGTCGCCTGGCAGGCGTGGAACCAGACGATGCCACCACCGGCGCGGCCAAGCCCGGCAGCGAAAAAGAAGTGAGTGCTCCCCGAGCGGAGACGGCGGTCATTTTCGCGGGCCGAAGCTCAGGTCGGCGACCGCAAGCGGCCTCTTTGGGTTTGCCGCCCGGCATCCCCGCGATTACGTAGTTTACCATGAAGACTACATATACGGTGACCGAGGGGCAGGCCAACTTCCCGCGCATCGTCAAGCAGGCGGCGGATGAATTGGTGACGATTGAACGGCACGGTGCGGTGGCGGCTTATGTGGTGGGCCGCGCCCGCATGGAGGCAATCGCGGAAACGATGGAGTTGCTGGCTTCTGACGATTTTCGGGCCACCCTCAAAAAGTACCGCGCGGGGAAGTTGAAAATGAAACCCTTCACCGTCGATGTATAAGCTGAGAACTTCGGGGCAGGTCGACGCTTTCCTGCGGGCGCTTCCGCCGGATACCAAACACCGGATCCGGATTGCCATCTCACGACTGGCCCGGTGGGAGGGGGACATCCGGGGCCTGGAAGACGAACTGGCCGGATTCTACCGTCTCCGGGTGGGAAGGTATCGCGTGGTGTTTTGCTATGCGGAGTCGGGTGCGATCGATTGTGTTTATGCCGGGGAACGAAAGCTGGTTTACGAGCTCTTCAGCGATTTGATCCGCGAGCGGCTCTCGGATTGAGGATACGAGCCACTCTTGGTCCCGGATTCTCAGGATCCGGCGGGTCAAATATCGGCGGAATGACAGACCGGCATCTTTCTTATGACGCTGGGATCGAAGCGGGTCCGATCCAGCTCCCGCGGTATTTCACTCCACCACGAGCGTGACGATTTCAACCTCCGGTCCCTCCGGGTAGGGACTGTAGACCACTTCGTATTCCCGGCCCTTTTCCAAGTCGAAGCCCGGGACCGCGCGGATTTCCCCCTTGGGGTTGGTGCGGAACCGCACGTGGTCATTCAGGGAGAAGGCCATCCAGTCTCCGAGTGCCTGCAGGCGGATCTGGTCTTCCCCCGGAAAAGTTCCTTCCGGGCTGGGCGTATCGAACCAGATGACGGCAATCTGTCCGTACTTCGTCAGCAACCCGGTGACCTGGGTCTTCACCAGCTCGATATGACTTTCCGCCAGCGGACCGCGCGCCCTGGCGAGCTTGGCATGATGAAACCAGTCCTTCTCGTGCGAATAATAAAAGCCCACGCGCATCCCCAACTCATGGCACGCGTCGACATAGGCCTTGACCAAATCCCGCCGGCCGACTCGCGGGGTCCATCGCGGGGCCGCGCAGCGCTGGCAGGACGCTGCAACTGTCGGGTCCGGCGTCCGGCGCGCCGGGTGCAGGTGGTTGAAATCGGCGTCCCGGGTGAATTCATCCGTGGCGATCCGCCCGGTGACCTCGCGGGCGGGATCGGGCGACCCATTGCCGCAAGCGGCGGCCACCTGCTCGTGCTGGATGAGGGCCAGTGGCGCGCCGATAAATTATCCGGGCTGGAACGGCGTCAGTTTCGCCAGCGGATACGACCTGCGCCGGCACCCGGCGGTTCAAAATTCGATACTGGCACTTAACCGCCAGGTTCGCGGCTCGAGGATGTTCCAGCGATTGGCCGTGCCGTCGGAGTTGAGCCGGGTGGTAATGGGCGTTTCCCAATCGAAGACATTCGCGACGTTGAGTTGCAGGGTGGCGCCGCGCTTCAGCAGAGGTAGCCGCGCGATGTGATAGCCTGCCAGCGCGTCCGCCAGCCAGTAGGAGTTGCCGTAGGTGATTGCGTTGGTGGCATCGAGGCCGAGTTCGCTCTTGCTCAAGTGACGGTAACCGCCGCCGACGAAGAGGCCCTTCAGCGGCGCCCACGGCACGTTGTAGCGGGTGAACAAGTTGATCTTGTGCCGGCGGTTGCCGCGCAGCGACAGACCTTCGAGGGCGAAGATATTGTTCACCGTGTTCTGCCAGGTCGTGATCACGCTTTGGATCGTCTGGCCATCCACCGTGGTGGGCAGGCTCGCGTACTGGAGGTAGTAGGGAATGTTCTCCGCCGCCCAGGATTTGACTTCCGGGGCGATATTGTCGTCCGCGCCGCGGGTGTAGGAGTAATTCGCCTGGAGCCGCCAGTTCCGCGTCGGATTGGCGGACAGCGTCACCTCATAGCCGTTGGTTTGCCTACCCGTCGTCGCGCCGTTGGAGTTGGGGGTGCGCGCGTCCGCCTGGGCCTGGGTCAGGAGGCCAGCCCGGACGAGGGTGCCCAGGACCGTGTTGGCGAGGACGGTCGGGTTGTCGCTGCTCCCGCCGAAACCGGTGCCGCCCGCATTTTTCAGGTCGTTCACATACCGGCTGAGGCGGAGGTTTATTTTGCCTTCGAGGAACGCAAATGCGAGGCCGGCGTCCCACCCGCTGGATTCCGGATTGGGCGGGATTTTTGAATCCGGCAGGATGCGGATACCGGTGTTCGGCAGGCCGAAGCTGTTCGAGGCATTGAAGAAGGCCGAGGCATTCCACGGCAGATGCGCCACCAAGCCCAGAGTTTTGGTGTTCGAGGTGTAGTTTTCGGAGGTGGCGGTGTCATAGAACTGGGAATATTCCCCGGGAACGCCATTGGCGGTCGGAGCTCTCCGGCCCACGCGTTTGGTCAGGTCGAGCCAGTCCCGGCGCACGCCGACCCCGGCGACCAACCGGCCTTTGAAGTAGCGGGCCTGGCCACCGAGCAGCAGCGTCTTTTGATACTCGGGATTGTCGGCGACGTTGATGTTGAAGTTCACCCAAGTGGAGGAAAGCGTGCGCCCGCTCACGGGATCGACGAGGCCCTGAATTAGTCCGGTCTGAGCCGGGCCGCTGACATAGTATGAAGCCCAGTCGCCCTGGGTGACGTAGTTGCGGCGATAGACCAGATTGGGCGCCGCCTCGGGGCCCTGCGTGCTGCCTGAGAACGCGCGGTCGGCCCAGGCCTCGACCTGATTCGAGGCCTTGGTCGCGCGCCATTGGTATTCGGCGAGAGCCGCCAACCGGTAGTTGCCCCATTTCCCGAGATCCTGTTCGTGCGAAAGCGTGAGCCGGGTGTTGTCGGAGCGATAGTCATTGAGGCCGCGGTTGAAGCGCGGCCCCTCCAGCATGAGCCGCCCGGCATAGGGATTGGTCTGGCCGTTGGGCAGCAACTGGTGCGGATCGGCCCGGAGTCGGACTGATTCCGTCGAGCCCTGACCGGAGATGTTCGCGACAAAACTGTCCGCCTGATGATTGTAGGCGAGCTCGAGAAAGGTGTTTTGCGCGAGCCGCTGTTCGGAAAAAATGGAGACGGTGTTGAAGTTCCCCCAGCGCTTCTGGCCCGGTCCGCCCGTGTTGACCGTGCGATCGGCGTAGAGCGGATTGTCGAATACCTGGAAGGTGGATACGCCGCTCGACGAAAAATTCCGGCCCCGCAGGTCAAACAATTGACCGGAAGTTGCGACGTAGGTCACCCGCGCCGCGGTGCCATAGTTCTCGAGGCCAAGCGCCGCCAGGTTGGCGGCGTTGGTCGTGGCTGCGGCGATGGTGGGCTGGCCGGCGGCCAGCCAGCGGGAAAGGCCGTCGATGATGTTGGAATTCCGACTGTTCACCTGGTCGAGGTCCCCCGTCTCGTATTCCGCGCGCAGCGTCGTGTTCGCCGCGACCTTGAAGGTGGTGGCCAGGTGCAGACGGCGGGTGTCGTTGAACGCATGGTGGCGGAAATTGCCCTGATGCCCGTGCACCGCGTTCAGCCGCACCGCCAGCCGTCCGTTGCTTGCCCGCTGGTTCACGTCGAGGGTGCCCCGGATGCTGCCATAGCTGCCGGTCACCAGCGCGGCCCGTTGGAAGTCGCGGCCCAGCATGGCCTGCTTCGTCGTCGAATTCAGGATCCCGCCGGCCGAACCAATGCCAAACAGGATCGAGTTGGGGCCGCGCTGTTCCTCAATCCGTTCGATGTTGTAGGCGTCCGTCGAGAGCCGCCATTTGAAGTAGTTGCGGGTGATGTCCGCGTCGACGCCCCGGATTCGAAAACTGGGGAAGCTGAGAATATTGCCGTTGTCGTTCGGGTTGGACATCGTGTCCGTCACGTCGAGCTGCACGTTGTTGGCCCACTGCAGCGCCTCCGGCAAATCGATCGCCCCGATGTCAGAGAGAAACTCCGCCGTCAGCACGCTGATGGCGGCCCCCGTGTCCCGCAGCGGCGTGTTGAGCCGGCTGCCGGCGAGCGAGCTGTTGGCGACATAGCCGACATCAGTGTCGGCATTGACGACAAACGGACTGAGTTCGATGGCATCGTTCTGCTTGGCGGCGGCGGCGGAACTCGTCGGCGACACCGTTTGAGCCCCGACCGGGGCGACGAGCAACGCGAGCGAGGCCGCCAGCTTCGTGAGGAGATTGGTTTTTTTCATGGGTTCTTGGCTTGGGTTCTGTTCACGGGCTTTTTTTTTGCCGAATTCTGGGCGGAGCCCGCCGTCTTGGCTGGCTTGGGTTCCGCTTCCTTCGCCGGCGGCTTGCGCCGGACAGTCAGCGATTCCGTATTCTTCCCTGCCACCGCGACGAGCGCGGTCCCCGCGAGCATCGCATCGATGGCCTCCCGCGCGGTCATGTCACCGCGCACGGCAGTGGTGCGAACCCCCGCCACGACCCCGGTGGGAAAAAGCACTTCGACGCCCGCCTGCTGGGAAAAGCGTTTGAGCGCCGCCTCCGCCCCTTCGGCCGGCAAATCGAACCGCACTCTCGCACTGGCCGCGGACGCTAATCCCGGCCAAGCGAGCGCCAGCAGGCACGAGATCGCGACCGCGCGCGAAAATCTCAGGCAGGCGGCGGCAGGAAAAGGGGCAGACACACAGTGAGGACGAAGCGGCCGGCCAAATCTGTTACAGATGTTTTCAAGATTGTTTCGTTCGCGCCCGCCCCGGCCGGGGGCACGGGATTCCCGGCCCACGGGCGATCGCCCGGCCCGCGCGACGGATTGCTGCGCCCACCACCGTCAAGTCGCGCCGGAGCGCGGCGGCGCGGAACGCCGGCTACGGCGGGGTCGGCGCCTTGCGCAACACCACTTCGGACCCGCCCTGGCGTTCAGCCACGATGCCAAATCCGCTGTCCAGGAGGTCTAAAAGGGCGTCGGTATTGTCGATTTGAAACAACCCGCTGACCCGCACCTGCGCAATTTCAGGATCCGCGATCTTCAGCCGAATTCCGCGCCGCTCGTCGGCGTACTGATTCAGCAAGGCGACCACCCCGGCCAGTGGCATGCCGCTGAATTCAAGGCGCGGCGCGCGCCACGCGAGGCGCGCCGACAGTTCGGGGGCTCCGATGGCCCGCACGTCCACACCTGCGGAACCCGGATCGACCAACGCCCGTTCGCCAGCCACCAAGACCGGCGCCGGAGAGTGTGCGGACGCGATCGGCCCCGATGACACCGACGCGGCTCTGGCAGGTTTTTCGACCGCCACGCTGCCTTCGGTCACAATCAACTCGAGGGCCGAGGGTCGGATCTGCACGACGAACGCCGTGCCCACGGCACGGAATTCAACTCCATTTGCCTCCACGAAGAAAGGTCGCGCGGCGTCCTTCGTCACCTGAAAGTGCGCTTCGCCCCGCTGGAGGATCACTCGCCGTTGCCCGCCGCTGAAATTCTGAGCGATTTCGGCGCCGTCCCGGAGTTCCACCACCGAACCATCCGGCAGGCTTCGCCGCTCCGGCCCCACCACCCGCGAGGTCGCCGTGGGCGCCGATTCCCGCCCGCTCCGCCGTTCCCGGTCAATCGACCAGAGCGAAAATCCAACGAGCAGCACGGCCGCGGCCACGGCGCCCGCAAGCGCGCGCCGCAACGTGCGGCGACGATCGAGTCCGCGCACCCGCGCGAGCAGTTCGTCCGCCATACCCCCGGCCGCCGGTCGGTCGAGCGCCGCCCACGCGGAGCGATACTCGTCGAAGGCGGCCTGATGGCGTGCATCCGATTCGAGCCAGCGGTGGAACTCCGCGTCTTCACCCGCACTCAGGCCCGCGTCGCTCCGCGCGACCCACGCCGCCGCCACATCCTCGATCGATCCACCGCCGGCCGCATGGCCCGCCCGCGATGCCGGCCGGTGCTCAGGTTCTGATTTCATGGCGAAGGGTGCGACTAACGCCGCGATATCGAAGAATCTCCGCGATCCGTTTTACTCCCCGCTGCACCTGCACCTGGACGGTCTGCTCTGAGATCCCGAGCCGGCGGCCGATTTCCTTCTGCGGGACACCTTGCAATTTTCGCAGGATGACGATTGCCCGGCAGCGAGGAGGCAGACGATGAACGGCCTCGGCCAGCAGCTCGAACTCCTCGCGCGAACAGGCGATTTCATCCGCGCTCGGCCTGCCATCCAGGACGCCGTAGGCGGCCAAATCCGTAACGCCCTGGATCGGCGAAGCGCGATCCCGGCGCGCAATGTCCAGCGCCAGATGCCGGGCCACCTGAAACAGAAACGCCTTGGCGGATGAGATCGGATGCGTGGCATGCGCCATCCAGACGCGGATAAAGCATTCCTGCACGACATCCTCCACGTCACGGATCGCGGGATACGAGCGCCGGAGATGTGCGTTCAGGAGCGGGCCGTGAGGCAGCACGTTCTCGACAAACCAACGATTGCAATTCGAACTGGGCGGGTCAGGGGCGTCTGGGAGCAGGGAGCTCATGGTGGGGGCGGACCTCCCACGCAGACCAGGCGGCGGGCCGCATCAGCCGCGGCCTCCGCTCTCGGCGCCGGGCGCGGTGCGGCGGCGGGAAGCGGCAGCGATTCCAAAACACCCAAGGCGACCATGGCGCCGTCTCCGCCCCGGAAGTTCCGGCCGGAAAGGGACGTAAGGAGTTTCGATTTCAAAAGGTGGGATGGGTCGGGCTGCCGTCGGGGAATAACGGGGGGGGTGCTGCAAGGAATGACGCGCCAACGGCCGATATCCAGCATGGAAATGCACCGCGCAGCGGCACCTTCAGCAGCGGCCTGCGCGGCAGGTTGTTCACGGCTTAACCCGTCGGCCGGTCCGCGCAATCCGCGGCGGGAGAAGCCCCCGAGACGTTCGCGTCGCAGCGGCGCCCCGAGGCTCCGTCACCGGTCCGTGCGAACGGACTTCCCGCCCGCCGAACGCCTGGGTCCCTTGACGCCCGGAAATGAAAACGATTGCGCTTTCATCGGGCCCGCGTCCCTGAACCAATCCCGGCATGCGGTTTGAAGATATGGCCCTCGGTCAGGCAATTTCTGCCCGTTTGGCCGCGATCCCCGTCGCCGCCGCGCTGCACCGCGTCGGATACGCGGCCGGGCTTTTCGGCAAATGGCATCCGGGCTGCCCTACGCTGTGCCGTCGGCTGCAGCAGGGTGGCGATGATTGCTCCGGCTTTTTTGTGGTCTTTTCTTCCCACTTCGGCGGGCACACGCCTTCCCGTAATGCACCGATGCGCGATTTCAAGGGTGCGATCTGAGAAGTCGCAACCCGCGCCGTCTCTCCACCCACTGCGCCGCGCCGATCACCGCCCGAACTCAATCCTCTGCCGTACCCGCTTCACCAGCACCACTCGTTCCTTTCCCTTTCGTTCGCGGCCTGGCGCGCCGGGATGGCCGGGAAATTTTCCTCCGATGAACCTCCGCTTCTCTCCCTACACCCTCGCCCTCCGCCACGCGTTCGGCATCGCCAGCCACACGCGCACGACCACACCCGCCATGTTGGTCGAGTTGGAGCACGACGGCGTGGTGGGCCACGGCGAGGCCTCGATGCCGCCCTACCTGGGCGAGACCCAGGAGACCGCGGGGGCCTTTCTGTCCCGGGCGGCGGCGTTGCTGGCCACCGTGGCCGACCCGTTTCGGCGGGAAGAGATCCTGCCCGCCGTCGACGCGCTCGCGCCGGGCAATTGCGCCGCCAAGGCCGCGGTCGATCTCGCGTTGCACGACTGGATCGGCCAGACACTGGGGGCGCCGTGGTTTCGGATCTGGGGGCTCGATCCGAACAAAGCACCGGTGACGTCCTTCACCATCGGCCTGGATACGCCCGAGATCGTCCGCGCCAAAACCCGCGAGGCCGCGCCCTACCAGATCATCAAGGTGAAACTCGGCCGCGACGAGGCGACCGACCGGGGCATGATCACGGCGATTCGAGAGGTCACCGCCACTCCGATCACCGTTGATGCGAACCAAGGCTGGCGCGATCGCGACGGCACGCTCCGCCTGATCGAGTGGCTGGCGGAGCGTGGCGTGGTGCTCGTCGAGCAGCCGCTGCCAAAGGAGCAGATCGACGACACCGCGTGGCTGCGCGAACGCAGCCCGTTGCCGCTGATCGCCGATGAAAGCGTCCAGCGCCTCGCCGATGTCGCCGGGGTGCGCGGCGTGTTCGATGGCATCAATATCAAGCTGATGAAGTGCACCGGCCTGCGGGAGGCGCGGCAGATGATCGTGCTGGCCCGCGCGCTCGGCCTGAAGGTGATGCTGGGCTGCATGACGGAGACCTCGTGCGCCATTTCCGCCGCGGCGCAGCTCTCGCCCCTGGTCGACTGGGCGGACCTCGACGGCGCCATGTTGATCGCCAACGACCCCTTCGATGGCGCCACGCTCGTCGACGGCCGGATCGTGCCGACTGATCGGCCGGGCCTCGGCGTCGTGCGGCGCCCGCATTCCTTCGGGAAGTGATCCACCCGATTTCCGTGAACAACCAGAGGTAAAGTAACCTAATGGGTTACAATGTGAGTCCGCGGTTTTTCCGCGGAAACGTGACCATGTAATAACAGGCCCGTCATCCCGTTCGAATTTGCCGCGCTGCGGTCTTGAACCGGTCGCGCTCCGCGGTGACGTTCTGGGCGGCCCCGACTTTCGCCGCCGTCCCGTCCCGCCCCCTCTTCCCCGAGAAAAACATGAAACTGTCCCACTTGCTCCTCGTCGCCACCGCCCTGCTCCTGGGTCGGCCCGTGCCCGCCGCGGCCGCCGCTCCGGCGCGGCCCAACGTCCTGTTCCTGATGGCCGACGATCTCAACACGCTCCTCGGCTGCTATGGCGACCCGCTGGCCCGCACGCCCAACCTCGATCGGCTGGCCTCCCGGGGCGTGCGCTTCGATCGCGCTTATTGCGCCTATCCGCTCTGCGGGCCGAGCCGCAATGCCCTGCTCACCGGCCTGTATCCGAACAGCAACGGCATTCTCGGCAACAGCCAGATCTTCCGCCAGACGATCCCGACCCACATCAGCCTGCCGCAGGCCTTCCGGCATGCCGGCTATCTCTCGGTGCGGGCCGGCAAGCTCTACCACTATGCGGTGCCGCCCTCCATCGGCACCGACGGGCATGACGATCCCGCCTCGTGGGAGATTGAGTTCAACCCGGCCGGCGTCGACTTCCTCGAGGACCAGGACCAAATCTTCAGCCTCATTCCCGGGCAATTCGGCGGCACCTTGAGCTGGTACGCCTCGCCCAAGTCCGACGGGAATCACACCGACGGCATCCTGGCCGACGATGCGGAGTGGGTGCTCGAGCACTGCGCGAAGCGGCCCGAGCGACCGTTCTTCCTCGCCGTCGGTTTCTTCCGGCCACACACCCCCTACATCTCCCCCAAGGTGCCGTATTTCGGTTACTATCCCGAGGCCAGGATGCCGGTCGTGCCCAACGTGAAGGAGGACCAGGCCGACCTGCCGCCCGCCGCGCTGCTCAGTTACAAGCGGGAACAGGACAACCTGACCGACGATCTGCGCCGGAAGGCCCTCCAGGCCTACTACGCCAGTATCAGTTTCATGGACGCGCAGGTGGGCCGCGTGGTGGATGCGCTCGACCGCCTGGGCCTCGCCGACAAGACCATCATCGTGTTCACCAGCGACCACGGCTACCACGTTGGCGAGCACGGCCTGTGGCAGAAGATGAGCCTGTTCGAGGTGAGCAACCGCGTGCCGCTCCTGATGGTGGTTCCCGGGGTCACGACCCGGGGCACGGTGGTGAAATCGCCCGTCAGCCTCATCGATCTCTATCCCACGCTCACCGCGTTGGCCGGGGTGAAGGCGCCGGCCAATCTGCAGGGGCAGAACCTCGGGCCGATGCTGCAGGACCCGACCGTCACCGGCCGGGGCTGGGCGCTGAGCCAGGTGTCGCGCACGGGCGCGATCCGCGGCGAGAAAAAGGCCAAGGGGCCGCGCGGCACCGGCAAGTTTTTTGGCTACAGCCTGCGCACGGCGCAATGGCGCTACACGGAGTGGGACGAAGGCCGGCAGGGCCGGGAACTCTACGACCACGACGCTGATCCGAAAGAACTCACCAACCTCGCGGGCCGGCCCGCGCACGCGGCGACGGTGGCCGAATTGTCGCGGCAGCTGCGCGCGGCGGCGAAGACGACCTTCCCGCCTTCGGGCAAGACTCCGGAGCTCAAGGAGGGGCTCTGGTACCCGACCTGGAGCGGCCAGCGGTAACCGTGTCCATTCACTCGGAGTGTTTTCAGTCGTGAAAACGAAGCCTCCGAAAGGTGGGACGCGTTGTCCCCAACGCGCCTGCGTCCGTTGGCTCCCAGGTTGAGCGTCTTGAGGTCAAGCCGCGCCACCTCGACTGCATTTCTACGGCTTAGCTCTGCCAATCTTCGAGCGCGAGATGCGGAACCCGATCGAACTCAGCGGTGTTATGCGTCACCAGCACTGCGCCCAGGCGCAGGGCTTGGGCGGCCAGCATCAAGTCGTAGGGACCGATGAGCTGCGCATTCGGTTTCAGTCGCGCGAGATGGGCCCGAATCGCCCCGTAGTAAAACGCATCCGCCCCGGTGTACGCGGCTTCAGCGGCCATAATTTGACGTAGGCGTGCCACGCGGGACCGCAGGACCGGGAGGTCGGGCCGCTTCGCGGCACCGTATTCCAGCTCGGACAGCACGACGGCAGAGAGGCGGCAGAAGCGGAGTTCACTTTCCAACCGCTGCTTGATCCCGGCGTCCTCTCCGCGCAGGTAGCGGGAAAAGACATATGTATCCGGGAGGTAGATCACGACTCCGACCACGGTAGCGGCTCGACCCCGGGGAACTCGGGGCAGGAACCATAGAGCCGGGCCAGAGCCTTGACCCGCTGCGCCTCGGCCTTGGGGTCGAGAATCAGCAGGCCCCGGCCGGTCTTCTCGATCTGAACCGTGTGGGTGGCCAGCCGCCATGCCTTCGGCAGGCGAATGGCCTGCGAGTTGCCGGACTGGAAGACTTTCGCCGTGATCGTCGCCATGTGATGACGCTGTAGCTACGGTTGGTTTCGTCAAGGCGGGCGGGTGGCGCCCAGTTAAGCCGGGTGCATCTCCGAGTTGACGGTGGCGTTGCGCTCGTTCCTCCCCGTCGCGCCCGTCTTCGACTGGTGCCCGCCGGTCAGAGACGCGGCGCTACTCCCCGAGGCATCACCGCCAACTCGGAGATGCACCCGTCGGTTCGTGGCGTCTTATCCCATCATCCCTTGGCCTTGGGATTTTCCATTGGCGCCGCAGGGGTAGGGCGGCGAGTCCCTTCGTCGCCGCAGGATCGGGATGAAACCCGGTCGGTGACCCCGGCGCGGAGCGGAGTCTGCGCCCGACCAAGCATCCAAAACCCAAAGGCGATTGGTCTTGAGCCGCGTCCCCTGCCGTTGACGGTCGACGCGCAAAGCGCCTCCGGAAAGGGAGGCGCTTTGGCATATCCAAGAGGGGGATCCACGCGGACAACTCCGCGTGGCCCCGGCGGGCGAGGCGGCGTTACTGGGTGTCGTAGACCTCGACAAGCGCGACGCCGGTCGTATTGCCGACGCCGGTGACCAGCACCGTGTAGGCTCCGGGCTGGAGGGTGAGGAGG
>JBBRWR010000057.1:0-50995 GCA_038249085.1 Opitutales bacterium | reverse complement strand
GCGTAAAGGCCCCAAGCGTTACCGCTCACGCAGACCGGCTCCCACCGAAAATCCGCTCAAAACCGGACACGGATTCTAGTTGGCGCCGACCTCGACGTTTAGTTGGCGTTCTACAATCGATGCCATTCTGACTCGGATCAAAGCGAGCGCCTCGACCCTGAGGCTGCGCGCGCTGATCGTTCAACCTCCCGACTTTAGTCAAATCTCGTCGGAGACGCTCGACGAGCACGGCTTCAGCCGCGGGCCACTTGATTTCGTGATTCGGTCGACAGCCGTCATTGATTTGTCTCCCGGCGCCTCAATCTACCTGGCGCAAATTCGGCGCAGCACGAGGCAGGAGGTGCGAAAGGCTCGTCATCAGGGCACTTCGATCCGAGTGGGCAACCGCGCTGATCTGCGGATATTCTTCGCCCTGATGGCGGAGACCTGCCGCCGGCAGAAGGTGGCACCCAACCCATCGGGTCCGGAGTTGCTCGAGGCCCTTTGGGATAACTTCCAACCGGGGGTGCGCCTCGGTCTCGCCACCGTTGCCGGACAGGTGGTGGCCGGGTTGCTGACCATTGCTTATGGCAGCCGGCTGACCCTCTGGAAGAAGGGTTGGATTTCGCGGAATCTGGGCCGCGGGGTCAACGCCCTGCTCACGGTTGAGGCCTTGGATTGGGCGGGCACCAATGGCCTCCAAGTGGCCGATTTCGCGGCGATGGATCCTGCCATCGCGGAAAGCCTCCTCGCCGGTCGCGGGCTGTCCCCGGCCCAACGAAACATGCGGGACTACTTCAATCTCGGCCTGGGGGCCCAACCGCTGCTTCTTCCACCAGCTCGTCTGTGGGTGCCCAATCGGATGCTAAGGCTGGTCGTTGGTTTGGCCCGGAGAATACCCGCACTGCAGGAGCGGCTATTCCGTAGATTGAGTTAGCGACCAGAAGAAGCAGACTATTGGGTCTGAGCGTTGTCACGGTTTACCGCTCTTTGACCGACACCCGCGGCTGAATCAATCTGGGAAAGCGTCTTAACCAGCACGTCTATCCCTAATGATTGCGTGGCGACACTCCCGCGCAACGCCGCCTGAATATGCTTGGTCGCAGCGGGGTAGTTGCGTTCGGCCAATGTGCTTGCCGCCAAGTGGAACTCCACCTCGGCGCTGGCATGGCCAGATCCCGCCCGCTCCCGCGCAATCGCCACTTCCTGTGGGCTCGAGCCCACCATCCAGAGCGGCAAGGTGCGCAGTGAAGTCGTCTGCAGTATTTCGCGGGTGTCGGCTGCCATGGTACCCGCGTCCGGTCGATATGGCGGATACAGAGCGTAATTCACGAAGCTTTGCAGATGGAACGAGGCCGAGGCGGACGCACGAATCTCGGCGGGAAGGTGGGCGGCGACCCACGCGCTGGATTCAAAGCAGGCCCGGGCACGCCCCGAATCCTCAATTTCACGAAAGGCGGGCGACCCGGGCGAACGATCGCGCATATCCGTTGAGAGGCGTTGGGGCTGTCCGTCGGTGAGCGGCAGGGCATCCGCGCAGAACTGAACCAGCCTCGGGGCATCCGCGAGAAAAGTAGCCGCCAACTGTCCAGGAGACTCGAGGCCCAGGCTGGCGAACTCGGCCGCGGTATCCTGATCTTGCCAATGGCGGGCAAATTGCACTGCGGAGGAAACAGAGCCCGCGCCGTTTCGGCCCAGAAGGATCCAATTGAGCCCCCCCCCCTCCCACAGCGTGGCCTCGGGAAAGACATTCAAGAAGGCGCGGGCGATGGAAGCCGCCTCGTGGGGTTTCATTTGATACACGGGCAGCCAGTAGCTGCAATAGCCTCCCGGGTTGAGGCGGTCGCGCACCAGCCGGAAAAATTCTTCGGTATAGAGATTTACGATTCCGGCAATCTTGGGCGGCGGCGGTTCGCCCGTGATCAAGTCGTAAGTCCGCCGGGTCGTCTGTAAGAAGAAACGCCCATCCTCTACCCGTGTTGTCACCCGGGGATCGTTGAGTGGATTACGGGCGGGCGCCGGAAAAATCAGTTCGCTGGACTGCAGAATGTCGCGGGAAATGTCGACGACATCGATTTGCTTCAGTTCCGGCGTTGCGACGAGGGCGCTGGCAGTCGAACCGACCCCAAAACAGATCAAGAGCGCATTACGCGGGTCTGGATGCAACGCCAGGGGCAACCAGGCGAACAGCTTCATGTAGCGCTTCGAGCGCGGATCGGAGGCCGACATCGAATAGCCGTGCGTGACCAAGCGTTGGTAGAACGGCTGGCCCATCGCGTCGTGTCGGAAGTAGAATGACGTTTCTGTCAGGCCCTCGCGGGCGTGCATCAGGGTCGCGTCCGGCAGTCTCGATGCCACTCGTTGGTAAAACTTGAATTGCATCAACCCAAGCGGGAAGCAGGCGACCGCGATGAAGAAACATGCCGTCTGAGCGACCGGGCGCCACCACCGGCGGGTGGCGAGAGCGGCGGGAACCCCCACCAACAAAGCCGCCACGCCATAGAGAATCGCGATCAGAAGGAATCCTCGCTCGACTCCGAGCACCGGGAGCAGCACGAAAGCACTCAGCAGCGGACCTGCGGTGGCTCCGATGGTATTGGCGAGAGTGAGGAGCCCGGTTGCCCTGACGGGGTGGCGTACAACTTGATGCAAGGACTGTCCAATCAACCCAAAGAGCGCGCCGGACAGGGTGCAAATTGGCAGAATCAGAAAAGCGCACAATGCCACCAAGGTGCGAGACCGGCCATCGCCGGGCGCCGCCACGACCGCCTGCCAGTACGGAAACGCCGCGTACGTGAGGATTACAAGGGCACCGGCCAGGAAGAATGAATCTCGAATGAGTCCGGGCCGTGATCCCCGTCGACAGAGGCGCGCCGCGATCACCCCACCGATCGAAAGTCCCGCCAAGACCAGCGCCAGCATGATCGCAAAGGTCTTGGTGGTGCCGTTGAAGAACAATTGCAGGAAACGGAACCACAGGATCTCCAGCGCCAGCAAGTTCAGCCCCGCCAGCATCGCCGCACAAAGCAGGGTCCTTACCCGGAGCGGGGATATGTTCACCGGTGCCGGCGGGGCCTCGGGTTCCGTCGGGGAAAGCATCGGACCGGATCCCTTTGCCTCCCAACGCTTCGAGCCAAAGACCAGGGCTGCGGCGGCGAGATTGCCGGCTCCGGCGATGACGGCCGTTCCGATAAGACCGCAGGTTTCAATCAGGAAGAATTCCGCCACGACGGAACCGAGCACTGCGCCAGACGTGTTCCAAGCATATAGCGACGCCAGCCGGGTGCCGAAACTGCTCAACTGCCGCGTCTCTACGGCGACGAGCAAGGACAGCGTTATCCCGATGCCCGTCGCCGGAGCGAGTAGAATCAGGAGCGCCGCCATGGAGCGGAAGAGGTGGAGCAGCACAGGTTGGTCATGCCACGGCGCCAGAATTGCCGCCACGCCAGCCTGGCCGCGGAACAGCAACAGGAAGCAGCCCACTCCTAGCACCGCGATTCCCACTTCGACCCAGACATAAGCACGAATCGCGTCACGAATGCGCAGGTGAGCGGTGGCAGCGATGAGATTGCCCAACCCCAAACCCGCCATGAATGCCGCCGTCACCACGGCGGCGCTCCAGACGGAGTTGCCCAACGCCAATCCTGCGGCTCGAAACCACAGGTTTTCAAAGACCAACGCAGCCCCTCCCGAAAACAGACAGGCCAGCCAAAGCGGCCACGAACCCCACGCACCGCGCCCGAACCCGGAGCGCAAGGAAGACTTTGTCGACTCGGCCACGTTCTCTCGCTCCACGCATCCAGTTCCACCGCAGCTCGCCGTGGCGGGTTGATAGCGAATGGTTTGACTGCGCTCGAGTGCCTGGCTTTCAGAATTCATCGACAACGCGTTGTGGCGGCCCGGTTCGGCGTAATCTTGCTTAGGCATCCAACCGTGGGAGTCCCGACGTATTGATCGCCCGCGAGGGGACGCCAAGGTCAGCGGCGATCGAAATCTGCCGCGGAGTTGCGTAAGAATGGGTAAGCATGATCGATTGGTTACTCAACGACGGGGGTCTTGCTATCGTCGAGCGGCATTCGATGTGGATAATCCCTCCCGCCGGTAAGTAGAAGTACGCCCAAAATCGCTGCACTGCCGTCACGGGCTGCAAGGTACGCAGTTTACCCTCATGATCTCTATGATGCTTATCCACCTGCGAACCGCAGCATTTGAGATTGGCCTCCTCAACGGACCGTGCGCCGCAGCCGCTAAAGTGAAGAAATTTGCCTCGACCCCAGCCGTTGTCATCCATTGACCGCACAATGCCGGCGGTCAACAGCGACTGGGATGATCACTTGGCCGCCTCGGTCTTGACGAGTATTGAACTACTCCGGTTCCACGGGATTCCAGCAGTTTCGCCACAAACGCATCCTGCGGCGGCACTGATCGGCAATATTCTGCCGTGAAGTCCCATGACCCGCTCTGCTTTCGGCTTGCTGGAGCGCCGTCTTTCCACAACCAAGTGGGCACGTCGGGCTGGCCTGTCCGGCTCGGCATAGAAACGATTCACGATTATGAAAGGAGAATGCAGCAGTTCAGGTTCCCAGCCCAGCATCGGCACTGGTCTTCAGGCCTTGCTGCCTGCGTTCGCGAGTATGAGGGGTATCACTTCGGTATGCCTTTTTTTTCTGGTCGGATGTCAGGCCCCGGTCTTGATCAACTCCGAGAGCGCGGTCGCCGCCGCTGCGGAAACGAAGGTGCCGGCGGAGGCCTTCACGCTGCAGGGCGGCGATGTGGTGCGTATCGGTTTCCCCGGTACTCCGGCGCTCGAGACCACCCAGGCAGTCCGGGGCGACGGACGAATGAACCTGCCCATGGTCGGAGAAGTTCAGGTTGCGGGCAAGACCCCCAGCGCCTTGGAGAAGGAACTGGTGGCGTTGTACGCGCCTCAACTGGTCTCGAAAGAAGTCACCGTCACGGTCGTCTCCTCCTCGTACGCCGTCTTTGTATCGGGTGCCGTATTGCGCCCGGGGAAAGTGCTGGCCACGCATCCGATCACAGCGCTCGAGGCGATCATGGAAGCGGGTGGCTTCGATGTCGCCAAGGCAAAGATGACCGCGGTCGTGGTCGTCCGCCAGGAGGGGGAAAAGACACAAAGCTTCACCCTGAATTTGAAACTCGTGCTGGATGGAAGGAAGGATGAATCCTTCATGTTGCGCCGCTCGGATATCGTTTACGTTCCCGAAAAATTCAACTGGTTTTGAGGAGTCAATAGGATCCACGGGAATCTGCTTTAAGGCGCGTCAGAATAACAAGATGGTTTCGCGTTCGTTGCGGAATGTGTAGTTCCAATCGCCGTGAAAGTGGATTCAATCGACTGCCAGAATTGTCGGTCTGCATCGATCTGCATTTCCCGGCTGGCGGGGACGATGATGTCGATGTCGTTTGTTCGGCGGCCAATCAGATATTCGGCTAATTGCCGGTCGAGCAGAAGCGCCGCGGCGCCGTAGACGATGATCTCGGTCGGTGCCGACAGATGGTGATCAAGTGCTTCGGCGATAGTCCACGCGTTGTTCACCGGGTGTAATTCGTCCGGAGCCAGATGCGCGCCGGGCCGCGACCCGGCCCGGCCTTCCCCGTCTCCAGACTAAAACGCGAGATGCCGGGGAGAAAGTCGCTTTCGTCTGTGGCATCCTCCGCGGGGAGGTAGATGAGAATCTCGTGCCAGTAGGCGGGGCGTTCATCCACCGCGAGCGCGAGCCGAGCAATATGGGCGAGCCGCGAACTGACGCCCATTTCTTCTGCGGCGGCGGCAACCAAGGCGGGAGAACACGCTTCGTCGCTCAGCACCATGGCGGCCACTCGGATGGACTGGAACGTCTCGAGGCTTTGGGGGCCCGCGAGGAGCGCGCAGCCGAGGATCTCCTGCGGCAATTCGGCCTGGTCAGCGACCAGCTGCGACCTGACGAACGGCGAGTAATGATGGCAGCCACGGGCGACCGCGACACCGATGAGCTCGGCGCGTGACAAGGATCTGACTTCTTGAAGCCGCGACATGAAGTCGGGCGGTGCCGTACGTTGATGAACTGTCGGATTCAACTTGAACGTAGCATAGGCACGAAACATCGACCGTCGAGTGCTCATGCTCTCATCGTTCGATTCTGAAATAGGGGCGCGGCGCGGTCCATTTGCCCCTAATTCAATGGGCGGGAGGCGTGGTAGGGTATCGTCATCATGAAGTCCCTTGCTCGACAATCGGTCTTTGCCTTTCCTGATGATGGAGATGTTCAGAACGATCCGGGTGCGACGAACGCCCGGCTCCAGGACGGGGGCTTCCCGGCGACTCAAACGTTGCATGCACCGGCCACACCGGCGTCCTCGGCCACTGCAGTAATTGCCGCCACCAAACTGCGGCGAAATCCGCCGCGACTGTTGAACTTTCGGGAGCTCTGCATCCTGCTCGACATCAGCGAACGTCACGCTCGCGATTTGATTGCCGAACGAAAGCTGCCGTCCATCCGGTTGGGAGCGCGATTATTGTTCGATACGGCGAAAATCTTCGCCGCCTTGGAGCGAATGTGGATCTGACGGAAACACCGCTCGACGCGCCCGGGGATGATCTCGTGATACCCACGGCGTTGAAGCCGCTTGTGGCGGGCAGCCTTTCAGGGGATATTTGGACGCGAGACCATATCGACCTGGCTCGGAGGGGCGGCCTGCTCTTCAACCTTGGGAACTATCGCGAAGTACATCTCCGCTTCGGCTTTCGTCGTCAGAGCGCGGTAGTGGTCGAAGAGCACTTGGTCGTTGGCCTTGTGCCCAAGCAGGGAGGCGGTGCGGAGGCTGTCGCCCGTCAGGGCGTACCAGTAGCTCCCGAACGAGTGGCGCATGCAATTATCGTCCCAAGTGGACACCCAAGCACCGTCTTCATCCGTGTGGCCGAAGCCGGCGAGCTTCGTCAGCTTCGCGAAGCGTTTCACGTAATCGGTGATGTAGGCGTTGCGGGCGAGTTTGCCAGACTTGTTGGGCCAGGCGCGCAGCCACGCGATGGCACAGGCGGGGATCTCGACGTTGCGGATGCGGCGCTTCTTGGCGATTGATCGGTCGATCTTAACAAACGGCTGAGGGTCGTCGATACGCACGGCGCTCCAATCCAAGCGTTTCAATTCCTCGGTGCGAATTCCACAGAAAAGGGCCAGAACAACGGCGGCGCCGAGGTCCATTGCGGGATGGGCGAAGGCGGTTTGAAGGAGCTTTTCCGCCTCGCTGACCGTCAGGATACCCGGCTCCCTCCCTCCGTCTCCGGCAGGTTCGAGTTCACGTTTGTCCGCCCGGGTGAACCCCAACATCGGGTTGTCGGCGCGAAACTTCTTTTGCATCGAGAACTTCATGATCTCGCTGACGACCATCCGGTAGTTCTTGGTGCTACGACTGGAGAGCCCCAGCGCTTTCAACCACGCTTTGATTTCCTCGAGCGAGACGTCCTTGACCAAGGCCGTTCCGAATCCCTCCGCAAACTTGGCTGCGCGATGTTTGAAGTCCCGAAAGCTATGCTCGCGGATCTCCTTGGTGTCGAGCCACGCTCGTTTCATCTCAACCAACTGATCCACTACCTGTTGAACCGTGCGGTCTCCACCCTCCGGACGCATGTGTTTGACCGCGAACTGCACCGCTTCGAGCAGGCCGAGTTCGGACTGCCCCAACAGATCGAGCGCGGCAGCAACCTCGCGATGTTGGGCCGGAGTGATCGGCAGGTATTCCTGACCATGCTTGCGGAGAGCGGCGAATTCATCGGTCGCAAATTTTTCCGCATCCTCTTTTTCGGCGAACTGTTTGCGTTTTCTGACTCCGGCCAACGCGGCCGGGAGCGTCACCTTGTAGCTGGCGCCAAAGATCTGACCGCCAGAACGGTTAAGAACCTCGCAAACCCAAATTCCGCTCTTGGGCGGATGTTGCCATCGTTTCAATTTCGAACCTGTGCCTCCCCGTGCAGCCATACGCCGAGCAAGGCATTTCTATGCACGAATGGCAAGAAAACTGGCAAGAATTTGACAGTAGTCTTATCTACTATTTCGTAAGCATATGGTAACAAACATTCTAAACTGGTGGAGGTGGCGGGAGTTGAACCCGCGTGCCTTCGGCTTTCGCGCACCGCGTCTACCTGTTTAGTGCAACTTTGATCTCGCCGGTGCCATGCCATCGCACGCGCTTGAGCACCCGCCAGTCCCCGGATGGAAGATACAGCGCGCGGTCCGCGGACCGCTCCACGCGCTATGCCTGCTGTCGACGTCAGTTCCAGCTAGCAGGTGTCGCTAGGCCGACGTGGCTGTCAATTAAGCAGCCAGGGGCATTTCTTCAGTGTTGCCGTTTGTTTTTTTCGCAGGGGATTTAGCGAGAGACCCACGACTCTCGACAGGCAGCGGCGCACTCCAACCGAGGGTAGAATCCGGAACACCCCCGAAAAGGGACCCTGGACTCTGGAAAGACAGGTGGATGCGTCACGATCAAAGAACAGATGGACGTTGGAGCGAAAATAGCGGATGGCAAGCGCGCCGGGATGAAGTGCGAAAGTGTGGACCGCCGGCGAGGGCTGGCTGTGGGTGTTCACCACCCTCGAACATTGGAATGCCGAATGCCTCGGCCACCATTATGCAAACGCGGCGACCGCTTCGCCGCCTACGAACCGGTCGCCCAAGCCGTCACCCGCATCTTTGGCTCCAGCACCGCCTATCTCGCAGCACCGCCGGAGTCGCCCGCGGCGTCGAATTGCGCCACGATCATGGCAGTCAATACCTCACCGATTGGTTTCAGGGTCAGAGCCGCTATCACGGCTTCACCCCCCAGCTTCGTAAGTGTCTAACTTGCGGGGTGTGATTTGGTCGCCGGGTTGGCGGGCGCGGGGTCGATGGGGTGTCTTGGGCCGCGCGATTCGGCGGACGTGGCGAGGGGGGGAGGTGTCGCGGATATCAGCGAGCGGCTACGTTGTCCCTGTCTATAAGCTCAGAAGTCACTGTGACCGCCTGCGGGCGAATGGCTGGCTGACGGCCGACGAGCTCACGACTGCTCTGCAATACCCCCCTACGTTCCACCATCAAGTATGGGCGAAGCCAAGGCTATGTTGGCCATAATGGACATGATGTCCAGAGCAACGTTCGAGCGGTGAGCAAAGGAGCTTACTTCTTATGGAAGAGCGGGTTCCTAAATTGCACCGCCGTCAAGTGCCCGCACTTCTCTCCCGCCAATAGGCCGGAGTCTCCAGCCCACGAGAAAGGAGGGAACCACGATCGGCGTGGGCTCCCGATGTGCGGCTTGTTCGATCGAGTCGAAGCAATCCTGCCGGGTCATGGGAATTGAGGCAGGTGCATAGGCCGTTATTTTTTTGCCGCCGGCACGGGTTTAACGAGTGCCAGTTCGTCGTTCTCAACCGTGTAGATGACATCGGAGCCCTCACCCAGTTCGCCGCCGATGAGAGCCCGGGCCAGCTTGGTCTCAAGGTGGCGCTGGAGAAAACGTTTCAACGGGCGCGCGCCGAAAACCGGGTCGTAGCCGCGCTCCGCCGCCCAGGACTTCGCCTTCCGGTCGAGCACCACGGTCACGCGCCGGTCCGCCAGGCGCCGGTTCAGATCGGCGAGCAACAGATCCACGATGCGCTCAATCTCCTCCAGCGTGAGCGGCTTGAAGAGGATCGTCTCGTCGATGCGATTGAGAAACTCCGGGCGGAAGGATTGGCGCAGCTCCGCCATGACGCCCTCCCGCACACTCTCGGGAATCGTGTCCCCCGTCACCCCTTCGAGCAGAAAGCGGGAGCCGAGGTTCGACGTCATGATGATGACAGTGTTCTTGAAGTCCACGGTCCGGCCCTGCGCGTCGGTAATGCGGCCGTCATCGAGCACCTGGAGCAGCACGTTGAACACGTCGGGGTGCGCCTTCTCGACCTCGTCGAAGAGGATCACGGCATACGGCTTGCGCCGGACGGCCTCGGTCAACTGGCCGCCCTCGTCATAACCCACGTAGCCGGGCGGCGCGCCGATCATCCGCGCCACACTGTGTTTTTCCATGTATTCCGACATGTCGATGCGCACCAGGGCCGCCTCGGTGTCGAAGAGCGTTTCGGCGAGGGTCTTGGCCAGCTCGGTCTTGCCTACGCCGGTGGGACCAAGGAAGAGAAAACTGCCCACCGGCCGGCGCGGATCCTTGATACCGCTGCGGGCGCGCAGGATGGCCTCGGTCACGAGGGTCACCGCCTCGTCCTGCCCAATGACCCGCTGGTGCAGCACGCCTTCGAGGCGCAGGAGCTTGTCCTTCTCCCCCTCAACGAGTCGCGTGACGGGCACGCCGCTCCACTTCGAGACGACCTCGGCGATTTCCTCGGCGGAGACCTCCTCCTTGAACAGGGTCGTTTGCTCCCGGCCCTTTTGCTCGAGCCGCCGCAGCTCCTCCTCGAGCTGCGGCAACCGCCCGTGGCGCAATTCGGCCACCTTGCTCAAGTCGTAGGCGCGCTCCGCCTGCTCCATCTCGAGGCGCGCGGCGTCAATCGTCTCCCGCAGCCTGCGCGTGCGGTCGACGGTGGCCTTTTCCTTATCCCAATGCAGCTTGATCGCCTGCGCCTGCTCGCGGGCTCCGGCGAGCTCCAGGCGGAGAACGTCCAGCCGGCGTTTGCTGGCCTCGTCCTTTTCCTTCGCCAGCGCGGTCTCCTCGATCTCAAGCCGGAGCACCCGGCGCGTGAGCTCGTCGAGCTCCTGCGGCATCGAATCCATCTCCGTGCGGATAAGCGCGCAGGCCTCGTCCATCAGGTCGATCGCCTTGTCGGGCAGGAAGCGCTCGGTGATGTAGCGGTCAGAGAGGGTGACGGCGGCCACGAGGGCGTTGTCCTGGATGCGCACGCCATGGTGCAGTTCAAAACGCTCCTTGATGCCGCGCAGGATCGAGAGCGCGTCCTCGACACTCGGCGGGTTCACCAGCACCGGCTGGAAGCGGCGCTCCAGCGCGGCGTCCTTCTCGATGTGTTTGCGGTATTCGTCGAGCGTGGTGGCTCCGATGCAGTGCAACTCGCCGCGCGCGAGCATCGGCTTGAGGAGGTTGCCGGCGTCCATCGCGCCCTCGGTCTTGCCGGCGCCGACGATGACATGGAGTTCGTCGATGAAGAGGATGATACGGCCCGCCGCCTGCTTGATTTCGGCGAGCACGGCCTTGAGCCGCTCCTCGAATTCTCCGCGGTATTTCGCCCCGGCCACCAGCGCGCCCATGTCGAGGGAGAAGATGGTCTTGTCCTTCAGCCCCTCGGGCACGTCGCCGCGCAGGATGCGCTGGGCCAGGCCCTCGACGATGGCGGTCTTGCCCACGCCGGGCTCGCCGATGAGCACGGGGTTGTTCTTCGTCTTGCGCGACAGAATGCGGATGGTGCGGCGGATCTCGTCGTCGCGGCCGATCACCGGGTCCATCTTTCCCTTCCGCGCGTGGGCGACGAGGTCGAGGCCGTACTTCTCGAGCGCCGCGTAGGTCGCCTCGGGATTGTCGGTCGTCACGCGCTGGGAACCGCGCACCTGCTGGAGCACCGCGAGCACCTTGGCGCGATCGAGCTCGAAGCTCTGGAGCAGCTTCTTCAAGCCGTCCGGCTTGGCCACGTCGATCAGGCCGAGGAACAGGTGCTCCACCGAGACATATTCGTCCTTCAACTTCTTCGCCTCGTCCTCGGCGCGGGTGAGCACCTCGTTGACCGCCTGGGTGACGTAGATCTTCGAGGTGTCGACGGAGCCGCTGACCTTGGGCAGCCGCTCGACCTCCCGCGCCACGGCGAGCTGCGCCGCGCCGGCGGGCAGGCCGAGCTTCGCGAGCAGGCCGGGCACGATGCCATCTTCCGGGGCGAGGAGCGCAGCCAGGAGGTGCCACGTATCGACCTCGTGGTTCGAGTGCCGCCGGGCAATGGCCTGCGCCTCGGTGACCGCCTGGCGCGACATCTGGGTGAGTTTGGCAAAATCCATGATACGACACTCTCGCATACGCCGGGCCAGTACTCAATCCACCGCGTGCCCGGGGGCGGCGCTGATGGATCCCCGGGCGCGTGCCAGAATGCTCCAACCCGCCTCCCGGGGACGCGTCAGAATGGCGGTCCCTGCTGCCCTGAATTGAGGCGGGCCACATGGCGGATCACGGCGCCGGAATCCCGCCACGGGCACGTTTTCCGCCCATACCCAAATTCGGGTAGATGACGCGCTGGTCTATCCCAGCACCGGAGCCATTTCTCCCCTGGTCCGAACCCGCCATCAACGAGAACCCGCGAGCCCCCCTCCATCATGCCTTCCCTCCACCGCGCCTTCGCAATCCTCACGGCCATCATCGTCCCGCTCCCGGCCTCCGCCCTCTCGATCGGGTTATTCAACACGCCGGTCACGGAAGATTTCGACAGCCTGGCCACCAGCGGCACCAGCGGGATCCTGCCCGCGGGTTGGAGCCTCGCCGAAACGGGCTCCCTCGCGAACCCAACGTACGCCGCCGGGTATGGCAATTCGGCGATCGGCAACACCTACAGCTTTGGGGTCACCGGCGACACGGATCGCGCGCTGGGCACGCTGAGAAGCGGGGCCGTCATCCCGAGCCTCGGGGTCGTCGTATGGAACCAAACGGGCGGGACGATCACTGATCTGCGGGTGGCCTACACCGGGGAGCAATGGCGGCTTGGTGCCACCGGTCGGAATGACCGGCTCGATTTCGCCTACAGCCTCGATGCGACCAGCCTGAACACGGGTGCCTGGACCGGGTTGGACGAGCTCGACTTTGTCGCTCCGATCACCACGGGCGCCGTCGGCGCTCTAAACGGCAACGCACCCGCCAATCAGATTGGCCTCTCCCATCAATTGAGTGGATTGAGCCTCGTCCCCGGGGCGAGCCTGTGGTTGCGCTGGACAGACTTCGACGCGGCGGGATCCGACGACGGCCTGGGAATCGACGATTTCTCCATCATGGCCGTGCGGGAGAATCCTGTCCCGGTCACCGATTCGCTGCCGCCAGCGACCGGCATTCTGACACTGGGCGGATTCGTCCTGCTTGCGTCGCGATTCCGCCCGTTTTCAAGCGCACGTCTCGTCATTCAGTAGCGCGGACAGACTCAAACGCCCAACCACAAACATTTCCGACTCCCTTTTGCCTTCGTTCGTACATCCTTCTTACATCCTTCTTGGGGAGTGAGCGAAAAACCGGGTTCTCTTACGGGCCGCATTCCCCGGCTCAATCAATTTCATACACCTCGATGACCCCGACGCCCGGCTTGGCCGGCTGATTCTGCTCCGGATCGGGATCAAGCAATTCAAACGGCCGCACGACCACGGTGTAGCTTCCCGGTGGCAGGTCGACCAGCACGCAGGGTTCCCGCCGGTTGCCGGGAGCATGCCCGGTGGCGAAGATTTTCTTTTCCCCGTAGGTCACCACCAGCGGCTGGAAATCATTTTCCAAACTCGCGCCGCCCACGGCTCCCGTGCTCCAATCGTCGTTGCGCACGAGCACGCTCCCCGCGGCATCGTAAATCGCCATCTCCGGATCATCCAGCACGCCGGTCAGCTTGAACGGGGCCAGGGCCAGCGTCGGCCCCAGCACCCGAATCAGGATGCGCTTGGTCACTCCGGGCGCGCCCTGCACCACGAAGCCGCCGTACATCTCCCGACCCGACCGATCCACAAAGCCGCGGGTGGCGAGGTTGATGACCTTGGTCTGGTCGCGCACCACTTCGTAGGCCTCGACGAGTCCGGCGCCGGTGGCTCCGCGCACGCCCTCGACCACCGCGGAATAGGCGCCCGGTGGCAAGGTCACCAGCACGGCGGCGTCCGCGCTGCCCGCGCCAAAAGGAAAAGCCCCGACGCGCGCCACGGTGGCGGCGATCTCCCCCGCCGCGGCGGCCCGGGGGTCGCCGATCGGAGAACTCCAATTGTCGTTCTCCGCGAGCAATTGACTGCCCCCGAAGATCCGCAGCGCGGGATCGCCCAGCGCCCCGGTCACGCCGAACGCGGCCAGGGCCGGCCCGGCCGCACGGATTAACATCGTCTTGGGCGAGGCCCCCGCCACGACGAAGCCGCCGATCAGTACCTGTTCGCCGGTGCCGACGTAGGCGCGCGTCGCCACGTTGATCAGGAAGCCCGCGTTGGCCACGGTCCGGGTCTGCAGGCGGAACGACGCCGCCGCGAAAGCGTTCCGCTCGATGGTCAGCGCGTTGTTGGATTCACCCGGCCGCCCCGCGGGGATGCCGATCGGAGCGTTCACCGGCGCCGGCACGATGACCGCGGGATTGGAAAAATAGGCGAGCTCCGTGCCGGGCGGATAAGCCATGATGTCGCGGTACTGGCGGCCGTCCGCGCCGTAGAAACGGTAGCCGTAGCTGAAGGAATACGCCCCTTCTCCGCTCCGGGCATTTTCGCGATCGTGGGCGCAGCCCAGCACATGGCCCAACTCGTGGGGCACGACATTGGACGAGGCGACCGAGGAGTACTGCACGACCGAAAACGCATACTGCGAGTTGGTGTTGTCGGCGGGATCGTCGAGCAGGAAACTAAGCCCACTGCTGGCGTCGTCGTGCCGGTTTAGCACCAGGCAGACCGTATCCGCACCTGCGGCGTCGCGGAGGGCGTGGATCTCGTCCATCTTGCCATCGTCGGTCCGGTACAGGGCCGTCAGCGCATCGTCCTGCACCTTCCTGCCCGTGCTGAGATCCTCGTCGTAGTTCGTCTCGTGGATCTGCACGAGCTTGACGCGGGCGGTGATCAGGCTGGCCTCGAACGCGGCGTTGACCCGCGCGATCGCCAAGTCGAAGGCGCTCTGCAGTGCCGCCACCCGCGCGGCCCCCGCCAGCGTGGGCAGCACCGCCTCGGTGTAGACCATCATCACGTGAATTTCCGCCCGCTGTGGATTGTCGGGTGGGGCCGCAGCCGCCGGCCCGACCTCCGACGGCGCCGTCGGAAAAAAACCGTCCGCCGCGCGCTCCGGTCGGCGGGTGCCGCCGCACGGCGGCACCAGGGCCGGATCCACCTGGTAAAACTGTGCCAAGTCCTCCGTCGCCGCACGCAGGGCAAAACTGCCCAACCCGGGATCCTCGATCGCGGCATGCAGAAACCCCGCGTGCCAGGCAAACAGCACGCGGCTCGCCGGGCGGCCCTCGATTTGGCCCGAGCTGACCCAGCGGTCCGGCCCGAGCATCTCGCTCTGCGTCACCGCCACCACCACGCGTTCGCCCCCGGGCAGCGGCACCTCCAACCGGCCGGCACCGGGAGCCTGCCAGAAGGGCGAGTGCTTGCCGGCCAGCCATGCCGTGTTGACCCGCACATAATGCAGCTCACGCGTTGGTGCCGGCAGCTCCGCATCGAGCCGGGCGACCTCGGGTGGCGTCACGTACGCGAAAAGCGGAGTCGCGGCTCCGGATCGGACCGGTGGCGCGACGGCCGCCTCCGCCCGGCGGCGGGGGACCGAAACCGACGCGACGTCGCCCCCCGGCGACCGGGCCCCGACCGCGACCCCGGCCGGCGGCGGCACCTCGCCGGGTCGCAGGCCCAGCAGCAGGCCGGCGGCTCCGGCCAGAGCCAGCCACCCAACCAGCCGGTATCCATAAAAATGTTTCGACATGCGCGCCAAATTCCGATCGCGCGGAAACTACAATGACTTGATCACGTTGTACAATTGTGCCGCATGATCCTTCGTATCCACCCTGGCCACGACGGCCAGCACCGTGCCGTCCGGCTCGAGCACGAACGCCGCCCGCGCCGGGCCGGACCATGCGCGGCCGTACATTGATTTTTGCATGATCGCGTCCGCCGCCCGTGCGAACCGGTCCTCGGGATCGCTGACGAGCAGGTAGGAAATCCCCTTCGCCGCGGCGTACCGGGCATGGGAACCGCCGGTATCCCGGCTGACCGCAATCACGTCGTAGCCTGCCTGCGCGAAGCCGGTCGCCTCAGCGGCCAAACTGGCCGTTTGCCGGTCGCAGCCCGGCGTGTTGTTGCGCAGGTAAACCGAAACGATCGTCCGCCGCCGCAACAGGCTGGAAAATGCAACCTCCTGCGGTACGCCATCAAGCAATACTTTCAGTCGGAAATTCAGGTCGAGTTTCAGGCCGGTCTGGATCATCTTTCCCGAGTGAGACCACCGCCGCGGCCCGGTCAAACCCGGGCTACGCGTTTTCCGCTCATCCGCGGCCTTTGAGGCTTTGACGTGCACCGGAAAAGGCTCCACGGTCGGCCCGAATGAAATCGGTCAAGGTCCCCGCCTTGGAGCTGTTCCTCCACGAAATGATCCCCCTCGCCAAGGCGATGGGGGTGGGTGTGGAGGTGAGCGATGACCGTGCCTTGGTGCTTTGCGCCCCCAAGGAGCAGAACAAGAATTCCCTGAACACCGCCTTCGGCGGCAGCCTCGTTTCCCTCGCGACCCTGGCCGGCTACGGCGTGGTGTGGGAGCTCATGAAGAACGAAAAGGGCGCCGAGAAGGCCGAGTGGCGCATCGTGGTCAAGGAGAGCCGGGCCGCGTACCGCAAGCCGGTCATCGGCGACCTGCGGGCGATTTGCGAACGGCCGGCGCAAGCCGCCATCGCCGAGTTCCGGGACGCGCTGCAACGTTACGGCCAGGCCAAACTCAAGCTGAAGGCCTCGATCGTCGAGAACGGTCAGACGGCGGTCGATGTGACCGCCGCCTTTGTCGTGTCCCGCTAGGCGTTCGCACCCCGCGGCCGGTCAAATGTGCCTGGAGTCGGCCTCGTCCTTCTGGACGTAACCGCTGTCCTGCCGTTGGTGGTTCACCTGGTTCTTCTTCAGGTAAGCCTGGTAGACATCATCGGCGGTCATGCCCAGGGTCTGCGCCAGCGAGACGAGGAAATGGAACAGATCCACCACCTCGACCTTGGCGTTCTGCTCGTCGAATTTCTGGTACTTGGCCCACCATTTCCACGGCACACTGTCGATCAACTCCGCCGTCTCTTGTTGCAGGGCGCGGGTATAGTTGAGCACCCACTTGGCCTTCTCCTCATCGGTCTCCGGCGGCAGGTTGACTCCAATCCGGCGGTTCAGGGTGTCCTGCATGTGAAAAATTTCCTCCAATTTGTCCATGCCCGCCAAATTGGCGCCGCCCCGTAACCCGTGGCAAGCCGCTTCACGGCTCCCCGCTTTACTCCCCCTGGGGACCGGCGACGCCGGGGATCGGGCCGCCGCGAACTCGCCAGGGGCGCATCCCACTTTCTGACCGGCGATCTTACCGGCGTGGTATGAGAGGGGATGACAACGAATTTTCGCTCGTCGTGTGCGGAACAGACCGATGTGTCGGCTCCTGGTTTGTTGGCCGCGGTGAAACGCGAACTGCCCTCACGTCGGGGATTTCGATCCCTCCAGAAACTGAGATGCGCCCCCTCCCTCTCCTGTCACCGGTTGGGCGCGGCGGTTTCGCGTTTCAATTCCCGATTCATCAAGGCCGCCAGGGCCGCCGCGGGTTTCTTTCCCTGGAAAAGGATTGCGTGCATCTCCTGCAGGATCGGCGCGTCAATGCGCCGCTCGAGGCACAGCTCGACAAAGGACTCCGTCGTCTTGTAGCCCTCGACGACCGTCCGCCGCCCCGCAATCAGGTCCGCGACCGCACGCCCTTCGCCGATGCGCTGTCCGAATTCGCGGTTGCGACTCCACCCGCCATAACACGTGGCCACGAGATCGCCGAATCCACTCAAGCCATAAAAGGTCTCCGGACGCGCCCCCAGCGCGGCCCCCACCCGCACCATCTCGGTGAGGGCCCGCGTCAGCAACGCGGCCTTGGTGTTGTCCCCCAGCTTCAGGCCGTCACAGCAACCGGCGGCGATGGCGTAGATGTTTTTGAGACAGCTGCCGTATTCCACGCCCGGCAGGTCATCGCTCGTGTAAACGCGCAGCGTCGGTCCGCTGATCGCCGCTTGGAGGGTTTCCCGTTCACCGCGCCCGTTCAGAGTGGCCAGGACCATGGCCGACGGGTCTCCCCGCGCGACGCCCAGCGCGTTGGTCGGACCGGCCAGGCTTCCCATCAGCGCCGACGGGAGCACCTGCGCCACCACTTCCGCCGGTCGGAAATGCGTCCCGGCCTCGAGCCCCTTGGCGAGGCTCACCACGAATCCCGCCCCGCGCACGCGCTCACAGGTCTCACGCAACGCCTGCGCCGGACAGGCCAGCAGCACGACGTCGGCGCCGCGCCGCGCCGCGTCGAGGTCGGCCGTGATCACCACCGCTTCGGGCAGGGGCACACCGGCCAGGTAGTCGGCATTCTCGCGGGAGGCATGCAAATCCCGGGCATGATCGGCGCGGCGCGGCACGAGCGCCACGCCATGGCCGGCGCGCGCCAGATGCAGCGCAAACGCGGTTCCCCAGGCGCCGGCGCCAACAACCACGAAGTTCATGCAGGGAGCCAAGCTGGAATAAAACAAATGTGGAACTCAGGAAATCAGGGAAAAGGCCGTGCTGCCGTTCCCGTTCCCGTTTTCCACCTTTCTCCGCTTCAGGTCAGAAATGCCGGGATTTTTTCTCCGGCAATCATTTGCTCGAAGGTCTCCCGGGCGTTGATGAGTTCAAAGGCGCTGCCCTTGACCAGGACCTCGGCCGGCATGCTCCGTGTGTTGTAGCGGCTGGCCATCGTGTAACCGTAGGCGCCGGCGCTCATGAAGCCGATGAGCTCGCCCTCCCCCAGCTCCTGGAGTTGGCGATCCTTGGCGAAACAGTCACCGCTCTCGCAGATGGGTCCGACAACATCGGCGGACAACGCGCGCCGCGACGAGTCGCGGTGCAGCGGGACGATCTCATGGTAGCTCTCATACATCGCCGGCCGCACGAGGTCGTTCATGGCCGCGTCGACGATGAGGAAGTTCTTGCCGGCCCCGCGCTTCAGGTGCTCCACCCGGGCGATCAGCAGGCCGGCGTTGCCCACCATGAAGCGGCCATGTTCCAGCAGGATCTTCAATCCGAGGGGCTGGAGCAACGGCACCAGGGCGGCGCCATAAGTCTCCGGCGTAAGCGGGCGCAGGTCGTCCGGTTGCCCCGACCACCAGGCCGCCTGCCCACTCGCGAGCGCATCCCGGTAGATGATGCCCATGCCCCCGCCGATGGAAAAGTAAGTGATGCCGTACTTCGCCTTGAGCTCGGCGGCGAGGGGGCCGACCTTTTCGACCGCCTCGACGAATGGGGCCACCGCAGTGAGCTGGGAGCCGATATGCATCTGCACGCCCTTAATTTGCAGGTGCGGGTACTTGGCGGCGGCCTCGTAGGCGGCGGCGGCGTACTGCAACGGGATGCCGAACTTGTTGTCGCTCTTACCGGTCGTGATCTTGGCGTGGGTGTGGGCGTCGACATCCGGATTGACGCGGATGGCGATGGGCGCCTTCACCCCCAGCTTGCCGGCGACATGATTGATGCGGGCGAGTTCGGGTTCACTTTCAACATGGAACGAGAAGATCTCGTTTTCCAGCGCCAGCGCGATCTCGGCCTCGCTCTTGCCCACGCCGGCAAACACGCTCGATCGCACGTTGGCCCCGGCGGAGATCACGCGGCGAATTTCACCCCCGCTCACCAGATCGAACCCGGCGCCCAGGTTGGAGAAATGCCGGAGAATCGCGAGATTCGAGTTGGCCTTCATCGCGTAGCACAGCTGCGCGTCGAGACCGGCCAGGCTCTGCTGGAGCCGGCGGAAGTTGTCCTCCATCGTCGCCGCGCTATAAACGTACGTAGGCGTGCCGTAGAGCTTGGCGACGGCGGCCAGGTCGACCGACTCACAATGAAGGTCGGAACCGGAATACTGGAAGTGGTGCATGGGTGGGCGGGAATGAAATTCGGGTTAAAGCAGCATAACTAGCCGGTTTCCGCTTGTAAAAACCACCCCAAACTTCGTGAGTCACCCCGTGCGTCGCGCGTGGCTCAATTTTCTTCCCCGATCGAAGCCCCCAGGGAAATTTCGCCCGGGGCTTCACGGGCGCTTCCGCAACCCACAGTTCGTGAGTTTCATGGCGCAGAACAACCAGCGACGGATCGATCCTAATCTGCACGACGCGGTGCTGCGCGGGCGCAAGATGATGCGCAACCTGCTCCGCTTCGCCCTCGCCGGCGGTTGCGCCTGGATTGTGCTCGAAAGCGCGAAGGCCCTCTCGATCTTCTGATCCCAATCGGCCTTCCGCTTTGAAACCTGGGTTAGGCGCGGACCACGCTCCGCACCCACAAGGGAAGAGGAGCCGGGGCGCCCGGGTGAGGACGCGGCCCTTCAGCCGGGTTTGGCCAATTGTTCCAGGACGCCGGTCATGCACGTCAGGCAGATGCCGTGGGTCACCCGCGGAAAGGAAGCGGCCTGCAGGTATTGCATCCGCTCAACGGCTTCCTCGACCGGAACCCACGTGCCGTCGGTCAGCCTGACTCGCTGGCACCAACTGCACACGGTGATCATGCGCTGGTCGCGCGGGACACCCTCGAGCAGCACCACCGGGGGACGGGCTTCCTCCGCGGTCAGCAACGAGGCGAACTGCACCCAGCCCGACTTACGCAGCGAAACCGTCATGGTGAACGTGCGTCGAAAGGAGGGCGAATCGCAGCGGTAGGAAAACCGCACCAGGAAGCCCGCACGCGCCCGGCTGAGCATCAGGCGATAGATTTCCTGCACGGTCTCGTCCGCGATTTGGGTCCACAGTTCCTGGCCCAAGACCCGTGCGGGCAGGACGGCCGCGCCGCCATTCGCCTGCGCAAACCTGGTCCACTCCCGGTTGACGCTGGCAATGCGATCCGCCTGATCGACCGAGAAAATGATAGGCTTGCTCACGAGGTAGTGCCGCGCCTGCGGGGTTAATGCGGAGGCCAGACCGGACGCAATCCGCCCCAAAGCCGGTGGCGAGGGCTTTCTTTCCCCGCCGCCGAAAGGCGCGCCAGTCGCGATTTCAGGCGCCCCCGCCCGCGGGCACGGACTCCGGCTTGAACGCGGTGCGGACCATCGCCCCGAGGTAGTCGCGGTTCATCCGCGCAATAAAGTCGTGGGAAATGAGCTTCGGGCACGTGGCGCTGCACTCGTACTGATTGCTGCAATTGCCAAAACCCGCCGCGTCCATCGTCTGCACCATCGCCAGCACGCGGCGATCCCGCTCGGCCTGGCCCTGCGGGAGCAGGCCAAGGTGGCTGACCTTGGCCGCGACAAACAGCATCGCACTGGAATTCTTGCAGGCCGCCACGCAGGCGCCGCAGCCGATGCATTGGGCCGCATCCATCGCCAGCTCGGCATCGCCCTTCGGCACGGGAATCGCGTTCGCGTCGCAGGCCGCGCCCGTGCGCACGGTGATGAAACCGCCGGACTGCTGGATCTGGTCGAACGAACTGCGGTCGGTGATGAGATCCTTGATCACCGGGAAGGGTTTCGCCCGGAAGGGCTCGATGGTGATCGTGGCGCCATCCGCAAAGCTCCGCATGTAGGTCTGGCAGCTGGCGATGCCGCGGTGCGGGCCGTGGGGTTTGCCATCGATGACCAGTGAACAGGTGCCGCAGATGCCTTCGCGGCAATCATGCGCAAACGCGATCGGATCCTCGCCCTTGCGCTCGAGGTCGTCATTCACGACATCGAGCATCTCGAGCAACGACATGTTCGGATTCAGGTTGGCGGCCTGGTATGCGACGAACTTGCCGGCCTGGCTGGGACCGGCCTGGCGCCAGACGCGAAGCGTGACGGAAACGTTTTTCGTGGTATTTTCGGCGACCATGGCAGAGAGATTTTCGAATTAAGGAATGACGATTTACGATTGCCGCGTCCGAGCGGTTCTTAACGAAGCGACGATAAGGGCGAGGATCTCTGCGCCTGCCTGCTGAAGCGAAGCGCGCCGCGGGCCGGCAACCCATTCACCTTCGACGAGCAATTCCATCCAGAAGAGCGATTCATCGCACTCCTCTTCGACGATCTTGAGCTTGTTAATGAAATCCGCCCGCGACTTGCCCCGGCACGCCGCGCGATAGTTGGCCCCACCGAAGTGCCCCCACGCAGCAGTTGGTTGCCCAGTTCCCGCGCGACAACGTCCCGCGGGAGCGCCTGCCCCACGCGTATTACCCGCAACGCGTACGTCTTAGTACGCTGTTTCATCTCTTCTGAGGTCATGGGGCTTCCTGGAAATCCAAAATCGTCAATCGTCCAATCGTAAGTTCAGCGTCACTTGTAGGAGCGGACGCTCATCTTGACGGTCTCGTAATTGAGGGGCTCGACATTGCGCAGTGGCGCCTGGCCCTCGCCCTGGTATTCCCAGGCGGCGACGTGCCCAAACTTCTCATCGTCGCGTTTGCACTCGCCGTCGGGATATTGGTACTCCTCGCGGAAGTGTCCCCCGCAGCTCTCCTCGCGGGTGAGGGCATCGCGGCAGAGCAGCTCGCCCAGTTCGAAGAAATCGGCAACCCGGCCGGCGCGCTCGAGCGCCTGGTTCATGTTGGCGGCGGAGCCCGGCACGTTGACGTTGGCCCAGAATTCGTCGCGCAGCTGCGGGATTTCCTGCAGCGCCTTCTCCAGGCCCGCCTTCGTGCGGGCCATGCCGCAATAGGTCCACATGAGCTGGCCGAGCTTCTTGTGATAATAGTTCACCGGCTCCCGGCCCTGGTTGCCCATCAACCGCCCGGTGATCGCCGCGACGTTTTCCTCGGCCTGCCGGAACTCGGCGCCGTCGGTCGACGGTTTCGAACCGGGTTTCTGTTGCGCGAGGTAGTCGCCGATTGTGTACGGGATGACAAAATAACCGTCGGCCAGCCCCTGCATCAGCGCGGAGGCGCCGAGGCGGTTGGCCCCGTGGTCGGAGAAGTTGGCCTCCCCGAGCACGAAGAGACCCGGCAGGTTGGACATCAGGTTGTAGTCCACCCAGAGGCCGCCCATGGTGTAATGCATCGCCGGATAGATGCGCATCGGGGTCCGGTAGGCGTTCTCGTTGGTGATCTCGTGGTAGATGTCGAAGAGGTTGCCGTAGCGCTCGCGCACGCCCGCCTCGCCGAGCCGCTTGATCGCGTCGGCGAAATCCAGATACACGCCGAGGCCGGTCCCGCCCACGCCGCGGCCCTCGCCGCACATGCGCTGGGCGGCGCGGGAGGACACGTCGCGCGGGGCGAGATTGCCGAAGCTCGGGTAGATGCGCTCGAGGTAGTAGTCACGATCCGCCTCGGGAATCGAGGCCGGATCCTTGCGGGCGTCCTCCGCCTTCTTCGGCACCCAGATGCGGCCGTCGTTGCGCAGCGACTCCGACATCAGCGTGAGTTTCGACTGGTAGTCGCCGGAGACCGGGATGCACGTCGGGTGAATCTGCGTGAAGCACGGGTTGGCCATGCAGGCGCCGCGTTTGTAGGCGCGCCAGATGGCGGTCGCATTGGAGCCGCGCGCGTAGGTGGAGAGGTTGAAGACGTTGCCGTAGCCGCCGGTGGCGAGGATCACGGCATCGGCCGCATGGCGGACCAGTTCGCCGGTCACCAGATCGCGGGTGATGACGCCCTTGGCGTGGCCGTTGACGACCACGAGGTCGACCATCTCATGCTGGGTGACGAGGGTGACGAGCTTTTCGCCGACCGCGCGCGACAGGGACGAGTAGGCCCCGAGCAGGAGTTGCTGGCCCGTCTGGCCGCGGGCGTAGAACGTGCGCGAGACCTGCGCGCCGCCAAACGAGCGGTTGGCGAGGAGGCCGCCGTATTCGCGGGCGAAGGGCACGCCCTGCGCCACGCATTGGTCGATGATGTTGACGGAAACCTCCGCGAGCCGGTGCACGTTGGCCTCGCGGGAGCGGTAGTCGCCGCCCTTCACCGTGTCGTAGAAGAGCCGGTACACGCTGTCGCCGTCGTTCTGGTAGTTTTTCGCCGCGTTGATGCCGCCCTGCGCGGCGATGGAGTGGGCGCGCCGCGGGCTGTCGTGAAAGACAATGCACTTCACCTTGTAGCCGAGCTCGCCGAGCGTGGCCGCCGCCGAGGAGCCGGCCAGGCCCGCGCCGACCACAATGACCTCGTATTTCCGCTTGTTGGCGGGATTGACGAGCTTGATGTCGACCTTGTGCTTGCGCCACTTGTCGGCCAGGGGGCCGGAGGGAATCTTGGATTCGAGTTTGGCCATGGCGAAATGATCAGCGTTGAACGACGGAGGTGGAGGGGACGGAGACCGCGGCGATCCGTTTCGCCGCCGCCGTGCCCGGGGCGGGTTTGGCAATGCCCGTCAGGATCGCGCCGGGGATGGCCAGGTTGCCCAAGAAATAGGCGAGGCAATACAGCGTTACAACCCCACGCAAGCACTTTGCCCACCGATGATTGCGCAGTCCAAAGGTCTGGAACAGCGACTCGACCCCGTGCAGCAGGTGCAAGCTCAGCAACCCAACCGCGACGATGTAGAAGAGAGACACCACCGGGTTGGCGAAACCAAGAAAGACCATGCTGTAGACATCGTGCACCACCTGGCCTTTCGCCACGATCGGGAACCCGAGCAGGTGGAATTCTCCCCGCATCGTATATTCGGGCAGGGCCGCCTTGAAGCTGTCGGCCTGCGCCACCCCGACGGTGAAGTGCGCCAAATGGTAAACAATGAACGCCAGCACGACCACGCCGGTGTGCTTCATGTAGCGCGAGGCGAGAACCGCATCCAGCCACTTGCTGACGCCATACGCCTCAGGACCGCGGGCCGCGCGATTCTCCAGCACCAAGGCCACGGCCGCCCAAACGTGGACGACCACACAGGCGAGCAGGAAGAGGCGAACCAGCCACAAGACCGGCCCCAGCGACTGCAGGAAATGGGCGTAGCCGTTGATCTTATCCGGATGGGCGAAAATCTGCAGGTTGCCGACCAAGTGGCCGGTTACGAAGCCGATCAACACCAACCCGCTTGCCGCCATGAGGATTTTTCGGCCGATGGAAGAGCGAAAGAGTAAGCCAACAAGGTTCATCGCAGGAATTTACCGTGGGGAAGGAAGCGCAAGGCCAAAAAAAAGTCGACGACCCCACCGGCGAAGTAAAGACACGCGCACCACTTGGCATGCTTATAAGCACGACTAACGCCATGTAGAAGAACGCGCCAACCCATGGCCTGAGCCCGCGCCGGCGCCGGCAACTCCCGCCGTCGACTAACGTCCCAGCGGCTTGAGCAGGGCAAATTTTCCACTCGCGGCGGGGGCGATAAACTTCCGCCGGAAGGCATTCACCCGCGCCCCACCCCCGAGCATCTGCGCCAGCGACGCCTCGATCGCGCGATGCTCCCCCGCATGGTCGGCCACGTAGTGAAAGTCCCAGCGCGTCTCCCCGGTCTGCACCAGCGAATAGTGCCAGCAGGCAAAATCCTCCGGCAGCGCCGCATCGACTTCGGTCGGCGACACCAGCGACCCGTCGCCGCGAAAATACAGGTTCCCCTCCCGCCCAAGCAGTCGGAACCCGGACGGAAATCGCTGCACAATGTCGCCCGTGTGATAGCGCAGAAGTGGCATCGCCTCACGATCGCGGGTCGTGACGTAAATCTGATACACCTCATTCCGGCCGGCCGGCGCGGCGGCGGCCGGGTCCACGCCAGGAACCGGCGGCACCCGCCAAGGCATGAGTTCGATAAAGGCATTGGCGTCGACCACCCGCGAATTGTCCTGGAAGGCCTCCCCGACGAAGAGATACCCAGCCTCGGTCGAACCATAGAGGTCGACCTGCGCGGCGGGAAACACCTCGGCGATTTGCCGGCCGTGCTGGGTGCTCGCCTTGCCGTAGGTGAGGATGACCGCCTTGATGCTCGGCACCGTGACGCCCCGCCGGCGGGTGGCGCGGGCGAGCAAGGAAAGATAGATGGGTTCCCCTTCGATGACCTCGGGCTTGGTCGCCTGCAACTCGAGCACGATGCGGTCCCACTCGGTTTCCGGAAACGCGAACGGATCACTGGAAAGGTTCAGGTAAACCGTGCCGTCGAAATAACGGTGCGGAAACGGATGATCCTCGTAGGGGCAGAGATTGCTGGAGCAGCCCACCGGTGCGAGGACGCATTTGCGATAGGGCCGGCCCACAAACTGCCGCAGGATCGGCGAAGCCAGGTAGGCCCGCTCCGTCTGCGCGTTCCACCAGCCTTCCTCCATGATCACGGTCATCGGCGACTGGGTGGTGCCCCCGGTGCTCTCGTATTCGTATTGCTTCGTCTGGAACCCCCGCTCGATCGCGGCGTAGTCGGCGAAGAACGCCTGGTGCCCGCGCTCCACGATCTCCTTTTTCGAAAGCGCCGGGATCTCGCGGTAACAAGACCACTCGAGTGGTTCGGCATGCAGCGGAAAGCGTTGTCCGTAAAGCGGGCTGCGGGCGTAGATCCGCCGCACTTCGCGCTCAAGCGCCGGCGGCACATGCCCGTTGGACGTCGCCCCGAGCGACTCGGGCAGGTTGGCAAAGGTGGGGGCGGGCATCGGCGGGTGGATGGGGCAGGAAACGGGAGGTTTCCCGCTTGTCAAATGCCGGAATCGGGGCGTCATCCCGCGTCGCCCCCCGCCTGCCGCTGACCGGCAAAAAACATCAGGGCATTCAGCGCGAGCGCGTGGGTGATCCCTCCGCTCCGGACCAGCCGCAACACCTCCTCGACCGGCAGCGTCTGCACCTGGATCTCCTCATCGGCATCCCACTCCAAATCGTGGGAGCGGGTCACCGCTTCCACTAGGACGTAGTGACAGCGGTTGGACTGGATCGCCGGGTTGGGATGCACCGTGCCGAGCAGCCGCGCCGCGCCCCCCGTAAACCCGGTCTCCTCCCGCAACTCCCGCCGCCCCGCTTCGATGGGATCCTCCCCGGCCTCCATCACGCCCCCGGGAATTTCCAACGAAAAATCGTCGATCCCGAAACGGAATTGCCGCACCATCACCAACTGCTCGTCCGGGGTGACCGCCACCACGTTGACCCAGTCCGCCGACTGGATGACGACGAAGTCCTTTTCCGTGCCGCGCACCGGATGCCGGTAGCGTACCTCCTGCACCGCAAAGACCCGCGTGCCGAGCCGGACCTGCTGCCCGAGCTTTTCCCAGCGCGCAGGCGGGGAAGCGGAAGAGGCGGGGGAACTCATGGCGGGCGGCAGATCGGCCAAAACAAAAATGCCTCCCGGCCGGAACGGCGAGAGGCATTTCGTCCAACCGCGAACGTCGCGGAAATTATTTCTTGGCGGGAAGCTTCAGCTTCTGGCCCACCATGAGTCGGTTCCAGTTCACGCCGGGATTGACCGCCATCAGGTCCTGGATCGAGACGCCCACGGTCCGCGCGATCTTCGTGCCACCGTCGCCAGACTTCACAATGTACTCGCCGGGACCGGCCACTGCGGTGCCGCCGCCCTTCTTGCCCTTCTCGGCGACCACCGGCTTCTTCATCGCGTCCTCGATCTTCGTGATCGTGGTCTGGAATTCGCCCAGCTTTCCGCCCACGGCGTTAAACGCATCCTGGGTGGAACGCGTGAGATCACGCACGTCCTTCGCCGCCTTTTCCGCGGACGCAGCCGCGCTGCCCACTTGGGACTCCATCCCGTCGATCTTTTCGATCTTGGGCTGGTGTTCAGCGATGCCTTTGTTGGCTTTGGAGGCTTGCGCGAGGGCGAAGCCACCGAGCACCACGCCGACGAGGCCGACGAGGATGCCGCCAATGGGGAGCATGTTGTTGTTTTCGCGAGAAATGGTATCCATGGAGGGAGGGAGAGAGTTCTGACAACAAGCCCGATTGCCGGTCGAAGCAAGCAGAGATTGTCTCGATCCGCCTCCGAGGGTCAAAACGCCTCCCGGCGGTGTCAGGTTCCACCCTGAACCTCGACCCGAACCAACCCGTTTGGCTCCGGAACAGACCCCCGCCAGGCCGCGCGCGGGCCAACGACCAAGGAGGGAGGCAGGGGGGACAACTCAGGGCCGGGTCGAGGAAGGAGGGCCGGGGCGATAGATCCGCAGTTCCGCCGGGGCGCTGCCTTGGGCGGGCACGGCCAGGAAAAGCTGGTCCAACTCTGCCACGAAGAGCGAGGTGGCGGCACCCTTCGCCGTCCGCAAGTGGGCGATGCGTTCGTAATGGTCGGGGTCGATTTGGCGCACCACGTCGATGAAGCCGGATCCGCACGAAACGTAGATGAGCCGGCGCTTCCCGTCGTAATGGACCCCGTCCGCCTCCGGCGCGATATCGACGCTCCCGATCTCACGGCCGGTCGGGGTCTCGAACACCGCGAGTTTGCCCGGCTCGCAGCCGACCAGCAGCCGGTGCGCGGCCCGGTCAATGCCCATCGGCACATTGTCCCGGGCGACGCGCACCGGCCAGGTGGCGACAACCTTGCGCTGCGTGCGACTCACCACCGCCACATGATTGGCGGTCGGCACATTCACGTAGATCAGGTCGCCCTCGATCTCGAATTGCTTGGGATACGCCGCCAGAGCAATCTCCGCGGTCACCCGACTGGTGCGCGTGTCGATGAGGGCGATGGCGCCGAAGGTCTTGCCCACTCCCACCGCCAGTTCCCCGGTTTCGGGGTCGAAGCGAAGATTGTTGGCCTTCTCGCGAAATTCAAAGTTTCCCGCCGGGGCCAGCGTCTCGGAATCAAATCGGCGCACCTTGCCGTCGCCATTGGAGACGAAAAGCCGGCGCAATTCGGGCCGGTACACCACCCACTTGGGTTCCTCCATCCCGCCGATGCTCTGGCTGCGCCGGGCGGCTTTGAGATCAATGATCTCGAGGGAGCCATTCTCCTCCGCCGCGAGAAAGAACCGTTGGCCCGCCCCATCGACGGCCATGAGGTCGAAGCCGCCCTTTACCCCGGGCAGGGGTATCGCACTCGCCCATTCCAACGCTGCGGCGACCGCGTTTCCGCCCGGGAGAAATAACCCGAGACCCGCCACCAGGACGAGGACCGCCCGCCGGGAAATTGGGGGGCAGAAGACAGGATGGAGTTCAGAGGACATGAGCGATTCCCAAAGTTGGATCGGCAGCAAGAACCCCGGGGACTAAGCTGACCAGACAGTTTTCCACCAGGGTGCGATCCCCACGAATCACCATGGCGCTGTGCTTCTGGGGTTTCACGGTCGAACCCGACCCCTCACCGCAAAAAATCTCCGTAGCCGTGCGGGGAGGAACCGCGGATCACAAAGCGACCGTCCCCCGAAGCCCACGTCGATAACCTCAATCATGAATTCCACGAGGCGGGACTTCGGCGGGGGATCCCCGAGGTCCTCAAAGCTCGCACCGGAGGTCGAACGGCGCTGCGTGCGGTCATCGTGCGCCCGCATCCCGTCGCGGAACCGCGGCAGAGAGCATTGCCGAACTGTCGGCTTTCACCTTCGTTTCGATTCTGGTTCAATGCCGGCGTCCGCCCGCCGCACGCAGCGTCGGACCTCACCACCGGAGACCTCCCATGCCAAACCACCCTGCAAAGAAAACCGGCGTCGCGCTCAGCGCGCTGACCGCCCTGGTGCTCTTCGCCCTCGAGCCGGCGACGATCCACGCCGCCGCCACCGCCGCGACCGGCCCGAAGCCAAACGTCGTCCTGATCATCACCGACCAGCAATTCGTCACGATGATGAGCGCCGCAGGCAATCCGTACCTGCGGACGCCGGCGATGGACAGCCTCGCGGCCCGCGGCGTGCGTTTCGAGAAATCGTATTGCACGTACCCGGTGTGCACGCCGTCGCGCGCCAGCCACGTGACCTCGCGGATGCCGCATGAGTTCGGCATCCTGTCGAACCAGACCTGCCCCGGCATTCCCGACGACGCGGTCAATCTCGGGGCGGTGTTCCGTCAGGCGGGTTATCGCACGGCCTGGGCCGGCAAATGGCACGTGCCGGCGCCGTATCCAGGTTTTATGTCCGGCGAGCGGGCGAAGATGCCCGGCTTCGATGTGCTCCCCCTCCAGGGACCGGGCCATCGCAGCCAGGCCGACAAAGCGCCCGGCATGGGCAGCGACCCAACCACGACCAAGGCCGCGGTGAACTTCCTGTCCCAACCGCAGGATCGCCCGTTCCTCCTCGTCGTTTCCCTCCTCAATCCGCACGACATCTGCGAGTATCCCAAGGAACCCGACCATTTCCCCAAGCCGCCCGTGGCCGACGCCGAGTTGCCGCCGCTGCCGATCAACTACGCCGCCATGGCCCACGAGCCGTCGCTCCTCGCCGCCAACCGCGCGCGTACGATGAAGCCGGGCAGCGACATCGCCGGCTGGGGCGAACGCGAATGGCGGCAATACCGGTGGACTTATAACCGTCTCACCGAGGTCGTCGACGGACTGGTCGGCCAGGTGCTGGCGGCGCTGGAGAAGACGCCGGGCGCCGACAACACCCTGATCGTCTTTACCTCCGATCACGGCGAAATGGGCGGTTCGCATCGGCTCAAAACGAAAACCTATATGTACGAGGAAGCCGTCGCGGTGCCGATGATCGTCTGCCCGCCACGCCGGGCGGCCGGCTCGTTCACCGTCGGAGTCGACCGGACCAACCTCGTCTCAGGCCTGGATCTTTTCCCGACGATGTGTGACTTCGCGGGCCTCCCGATCCCGGGCTCGCTGGAAGGATTGAGCCTGCGCCCCCTGATTGAAAACCAGAGCGGTAACGCGGCTCCACACTGGCGCGACTACGTCGTGTCCGAAATCAACGACTCCGCCCAGGTCCGGATGGTGCGCACGGAACGTTACAAGTACATCGCCTACGCGGAGGGGGAGAATCGCGAGCAGTTCTTCGATCTCGATGCCGATCCGGGCGAAATGAAAAACCTCATCGCGGATCGCTCCACGACCGCGGAAGTCACCCGGCATCGCGGCCTGCTGCAGGAGTGGATCCGCGACACGAAGGACACGTTCGGCCAAACCCCGCCCGCGGAGAACGGCCCCAAGAAGCGCGCGGGTGGGAAGGGCGCAAAGAAGGCAAAGTAGCCTGCTCCCGAGGGCCAACCGCGCGCGTCCCGGCTTCCTGCTCCGACCCCTTCACGCCGCATCCATGCATTCGAAGTACATTTCACCTCCGATAACGGAGGCACTGAAAGGTGGGGCGCGTTGTCCCCAACGCGCCATGGTGCGTGCGCTCTCACGTTCAGCGCGTTGGGGTCAACGCGCTCCACCTCGACTCAATTCCTCGGCTCAGCGAGGCAGGGCGGGCCCCGCGTCCAACCACACCTCCATCACACCAAATCATGACCTCCCTCCGCTCCTTGCCTAGACTCCGAATCCCATTCGTCTTTCACGCCCTCGCCGCCGCGCTGGCCGCCGCGACCGCGCCGGCCCAATCCGCCCCGGCGCCCGCGTTGAAAACCGCCCTCGCGGAGGAGGCCGTCGTCCTCTCCCCCTTCGAGATCGTCGCCGATGCGAACGACAGCTACCAGGCCAACAACACCCTCGGCGTCACCGGCACCAACCGCGAAATCAAGACGCTGCCGTTGTCGATGGAGGCGATCACGCGCACGTTCATCGACGACATCGCCGCCAACGACTTGATCGAGGTGCTCTCCTTTGCCGCCAACATCCAGGACATCCAGGACTCCGGCGGCGGCGGCAACGGCGAGGGCCAGCAATTCCGCCTGCGCGGCCTGCTCTCCAAGGAGGAGCGCCGGCGCGACGGGTTTCTCACGATGAATCGCCAGGACACCTACAATCTCGACCGCGTCGAACTCCTGCGCGGCCCGCAATCCCTCCTCTACGGCCAGGGCGTCACCTCCGGCGCGCTCAACGCCGTGACCAAGCGGGCGAACACCACGCGCAATTCCCGCGAGGTCCAGTTCCGCACTGACGAAAATGGCACCGCCCGGGCGACGTTCGACGTCAACGAGGGTGTCAACGGCAAGCTCGGCGTCCGCGTGAACGGCCTCTGGGGGGATCAGAAGTTCTGGCAGGAAAACCTGCACACGCGCAGCGAGGCCGGCACGGTCGACGTCCTGTACCGGCTCACCCCCACCCTGCGCACGCGGGGAAGTTACGAGTATCTCGAAACCGATTCCGTGCTGCGGCCGGGCGGCACCTCGTCCGACTTCACCCTGATCGACAACAGCGCCACCGAGCCCCGCGCCGGCCAGCGCCTGGGCGCCCTGATCCGCACCGGCAACACCGCGGGCATCGTGATCGCCGGCCGGCCGCTGGCCTGGGAGAATTACACCTCCGTGGTCGGATCAAACAGCGCTGATCAGCGCCGCGATCACAACCTGGTCCTGGCGGTCGAGGGCGAGCCCCTCCACCACTTCAGCTTCCGCTTCGCCTTCAATGCGGCCAAGAGCCTCGATCAAAAATACATCAACAACAACGTGCGCGAGCTCCTCGCCCCGACGGACAGCCGCGCCATCGACCGCCAGTTCTCCGTGCGGATCGATCCCTCGCGCAACCGCAACGAGTGGGATGTGCAGGCGTGGCAGGGCGCCCTCGTCTACCAGCTCGACGTGGGCCGCCTGGTGACCAACCAGTTCGTACTCGGCGCCGAGACCCGTGAGAAAAACCAGACCTACGGCAGCCAGTCGCTCTATGTGCTCGATGCCAGCGGCAACCCTGCCGCCGGTACCCAGGATGGCGGGCGCCGGCGCGTCGCGTCGGTCGCGCTGCCGGTGCAGTCCGGTTTCCCCGGCCTCCCCGATTACGGCCCGACGCGGTGGGACTTTCGTGGGTTTCCCACCAAGCGCCAGGAACGGCAGGACGCCGTTTACGCCAACTGGCTCGGCACCTGGTTCCAGGGCCGGCTGGAGACGATGGCCGGCGGCCGGCTCGATCAGATCCTGCTGAAGAATATCCTCGAAGCCGGGGACGACGAGGTCCTCTACGACACCGACGAAACCACCGGCATGATCGGCGCGGTGTTCAACGTCACCAGGTCGTGGGGGGTGTATGTCAACTACGGCAAGTCCTTCAACGGCGCGAGCACGCTGCGGCGCGATCCCGACAATCAATTCCTCCCGCCCAGCTCCGGCGTCGGGCGCGAAGCCGGCCTCAAGCTCGACCTGTTTGAGCAGCGCGTGTCCGGCTCCATCGCGGTGTTCGACAACGAGTCCAAGAGCGAAAACGTCAACATCGGCACGGCCGGCCGGAACGTCATCGACGCAGCCGGCATCAACGGCCGCAATGGCGACGTGTTCGTCCCCGTGCAGTTGCGCACCCGCGGCGTCGAGGTCTCGCTCTCCCTGCGCCCCACGCGCAACTGGCGGGTGCAGATCAGCGCTGGCACGACGGGCGGCGAATATGGCTCCGATGTCGTGCGGCCGATCTTCTACAACGACCAGTTCAACACGGTGCGACTCGCCGACGGCTCGACCGCCGTCGGGGTGAGCCAGGCCGGCGGGGCGATCGCGCCCCTCCTGGTTCCGTCGATCCGCAACGTCGCCTCCAGCCCGCAGGTGCCGCTCACCCTCGACCTGCTGCGGCAGGCGCCCGGCGCCGCCACCTACGGTGCCACCATCGACCCCGTCAGCGGGCGCATCACCAATGCCTCGGCGATCCGGCTCACCACCGCGGGCGTCGGCACGGGCGTCACGGGCCTGCCCATCAGCGCCCATCAACTCGGCTTTGTCGCCCCGGACAACGGCCAGTACTTTCTGCTCGGCCGCGACGAAAAGACGACCGGCTTCCCGGAGCGCTCCGCGAACCTGAACACCAATTACCAATTCACCTCCGGCCTCCTGAACGGATTCTTTGCCGGCGGGACCTATCAGGTCCGCCAACGCCTGCGCCAGACCTACGTCACCATCGGCGGCGTGCGGCAGCTTTATTACCGCCCGGACACCCAGATGCTCGGCCTGCGGTTCGGCTATCACCGCAAGTTCAAGCGGGTCGACTGGCGCACCCAGATCAACCTCTCCAATGTGCTGCAGGAGGAGGCGATCTACACCGAACTCGACGCCAACGGCGGCATCGCCCAGGTGCTGCGGGCCGAAATCCCCCGCCAGCTGGTCTGGACGAACACGTTTAAATTCTGATCCGGCGCGTCCCGCCCCGCTGCGACTCGACAAAAAGACGCTGATAGAAGTGCTGATGAAAAAACGCTTCGCTCCCTGCTGGCCACCGCCTGGTTGGGCGCCACCCTGGCGTTGGCGGCGGGCAAACCGCACCTCGTCTACCTCCTGGCCGACGACATGGGCGCCGGCGACGTGCGGGCGCTGCGCCCCGAATGCAAGTTCCCCACGCCGCATCTCGATCAATTGGTACGCGAGGGCATGGCCTTTACCGAGGCGTACACAGGCTCGGCGATCTGCTCCCCCACGCGCTACGGCATCCTGACCGGGCGTTATTGCTGGCGCGAAGGCATCGGTCTCGCCTCGGGCTACACCCAGCCGTACCTCGAGCCGGCGTTGACGACCGTGGCCGAGTTTCTCCACGGGCAGGGTTACCGCACCCACATGGTCGGAAAATGGCATCTCGGCGGCCAGTGGACGGGGACCGACGGTTCCCCTGTCCTCGAACGCAAGCCCAAGCCCGGCGTGGTTGACTACGCGAAGGGCATCACCGGCGGACCGCTCGACCATGGCTTCGAATCCTGGCTCGGCATTGTCGCCAGCCTCGACATGCCACCGTATGTCTACCTCCGCGATCGCACTCCCGTCGCCCTCCCGACCAGGCTCGTTCCGGCCAAGGGAGCGTTCGGCAACCGTGAGGGCCTGGCGGATCCCAATCTGCGGCCCGAAGACGTCCTGGGCGACATGACCCGTGAAGCCGTGCGCTTGATCGCGGCACATGACACGAGCGAACCGCTCTTCCTCTACCTGGCGCTCACGGCCCCTCATTCTCCCGTGGTGCCCAGCGCAGCCTGGCAGGGCCGCAGCGGCATCGACGAACACGCCGACTTCCGCATGGAGGTCGATCATTCGGTCGGCCAGGTGCTGCAGGCGATCACGGACAAGGGCATCGCCGACGACACTCTCGTCATCTTCACGGCGGACAACGGCAGCGCACCCTTTGCCGTGAAGAGCATGCGCTTGAAGGGACATGATAGCAGCGACGGCCGCCGTGGCTGGAAGGCCACCTGGTTCGAAGGCGGCCACCGCGTGCCCTTCATCGTCCGCTGGCCCCGCGGCCTCACGGGCCCGGGCCGGCGCGATGCCGGCATGATTACCCTCGAGGATTTCTTCGCCACGGTGGCTGATGTCCTCGGCCAGTCGCTGCCGCCCGAGGTCGTCGACAGCGTCAGTTTCCTGCCGCAGTTGCAGGGCCGGCCGCAGGACAAGTCGCGGCGCGAGCTGATTATGAGCAGCCTCAGCAACAAGCTCGTGCTCCGCCACCAGGAGTGGGTGCTCATCTGCCTCAGCGAGCAGGAGTTGATCAATCGCCTCACGCGCGAGGAGGAAGGCAATGCGCCGGCCGCCGCGCCGCGACAGGCGGCGTGGTCCGACGAGGTCGCCCTCTACAACCTGAAGCAGGATGTGGCGGAGGTGACGAACGTGGCCCGCCAGAATCCCGCGGTGGTCGCGAAGATTGCGCGACTCGCCCTCGGTGCCTTCAAGACCGGCCGCACCTCCGCCGGCCCGGCCCGCCCCGACAGCAGCCGGGAACCTCAGCTCGAACTCCTGACCCGCCTCAGCACGTTGCCCTGAACCCGCCATAACTTCCCCTCATCGTGCACCTCCGTTTTCTCCTCACGCTCGGCGCCCTGCTCGTTGCCGGCGCCCCCGGCCACCTCCGCGCGGCAGACGCACCGCGACCGAACATCGTCTTCCTCCTCGCGGATGACCTGGGCTGGTCCGGCCTGCATTGCTTCGGCAGCGCATTCTACGAAACACCCAACCTGGATCGGCTCGCGTCTCAAGGCATGCGCTTTGACCACGCCTACGCCAACATGATGAATTGCGCGCCGTCGCGGGCGTCGATCATGAGCGGCCAGTACGTCGGACGGCACCCGGTCCTCTACGTGAGCCACTATCAGAACCGCTGGAAGAAGACCCATGGCGACCTGAAGCCGTTCCGGCTGCTGCAGCCCGATTACCAACCCTCCCTGCCGGCCACCACGCTCACGGTGGCCGAGTCGCTCAAGCTCGCCGGCATACCACCGCCCTGTTCGGCAAGTGGCACCTCGGCAAGGGGGATCAACACCCCTCCCGGCGCGGCTTCGATGTCGCGATCGAAAGCGCCGGCAAACACTTCGGCTTCGCGACGGACCCCAAATTCGAGCACGACCCCGGGCAGTATCTGAGCGACTTCCTCGGCCAACACGCCGTGCAGTTCATCCGCGACGCCGCGCGCTCAGGCCGGCCCTTCTTCCTCTACCTCCCCGACTTTCTCGTCCATGCCCCGCTCGAGGCCAAGGAGGCCTATCTGGGACATTTCCGCGCCAAACCGCCGTCGCAAAACCACCGCAGCCCCGTGGCCGCGGCAATGATCAAGAGCCTCGACGACACCGTCGGCACCGTGCTCCGCGCGCTCGACGACACCGGTCTCGCCGCCAACACGCTCGTCATCTTCGGCTCCGACAACGGGGGCCTCGCCTACGCGGAGGATGGCGCGCGCGAGCAGAATACCAGCAACCTCCCGCTGCGCGGCCGCAAGGGCAGCGAATTCGACGGCGGCTTCCGCGTGCCTTACATCGTGCGCTGGCCCGGCCACGTGCCGCCGGGCACCACGAACCCTGAGCCGATCACCGGCGCCGACCTTTACCCGACCTTCCTCGAACTCGCGGGCGCACCCCGGCCCGGCCACGTGCTCGACGGCGCCAGCCTGGTGCCGCTCTTCCGCGGCCCATCCGCCCGCCTGCCTTCCCGCGAGATCATCTGGTACCTGTCCCACTACACCAGTTTCAACCGCCCGTGCATCGTCGTGCGCCGGGGCGAATGGAAACTCATCCACCTCTTCGACGGCGACCGCGACGAGCTGTATCACACTGGCAATGACATCGGTGAGCGCGACGATCTCGCCCTCCGGCAGCCGGAGCTCACCCGCGAGCTGCGGGCGCGCGCCCTGGCCTGGATGAAGGAGGCGGGTGCGCCTCCGATGCGCCCCAACCCCGACTTCGATCCCGCCGCCGCCAGTGCCGCCACCGCCGCGCCCGAAGCCGAGAATCCCTGAACCTCACCTCCCTCCACGCCGTCTCTTTCATGACCACCGCACTCAACCTCATCGGCCGGCACCAGCTCGCCGGCCTGGCCGCGAGCCTCCTCCTGTGTGCCGCCCTGCCCGCCGCCGAACCCGCGGACGAGTTTGCCAGCTACGCGGTGGATCCCCGGCAGGCGGTGCAGACCGCTTCGCCCGCCGCGCGCGCCCAGTGGCGCGAGGATCGCTTCGGCCTGTTCATCCACTGGGGCCCCATCAGCCAACTGGGCAAGCAACTGAGCCACTCGCGCAACAGCCCCAGCCACCGCCCCGGCGGCAAACCCTACAAGGTGGCTGATATTCCGCCGGAGGTGTACGACGTCCAGTACCAGACCTTCAATCCGGTCCGCTACGATCCCGACGCCATCGTCCGCTTCGCCCAGCGCGTGGGCATGCGCTACCTCGTGTTCACCGCCAAACATCACGCCGGCTTTTCGATGTTCGACTCGGCCGTCACCGACTACGACATCATCAACACGCCCTACGGCCACGATGTGCTCAAGGAGCTCGAACAGGCCTGCCGTCGGAACCACTTCAAGTTTGGCTTCTATTATTCTCCGCGCGACTGGCAACATCCCGATTGCGACTCGGCCGAACACCACGACCGCTACATCGCCTTCTACAAGGCACAAATGGAGGAACTGCTCGGCCACTATGGCACCATCAACCAAATCTGGTTCGACGGGCTCGGCCCGGGCCCGTGGGGCAGCACCGCGACCGAGATCATGAGCCGCATCCGCGCGGTCCAGCCCCAGGCGCTCGTCAACGATCGCGGCGGCGCCGGCGCCGATTTCTACACCCCGTAGCACACGGTCAGTCACTTCAACCGGAAGCAACTCTGGGAGGCCTGCCACACCACCACCGGCCAGTGGGGCTACAATCCCGACGTCGGGGCCAAGTCGTACGATCTGCTGATGGAGATCCTGCTCTACGTCTGGGGCGGCGATGGCAATATGCTCCTCAACATCGGCCCGCGCGGGGACGGTTCGCTCAACCCCGCCGAGTTGGCGGTGCTCGAAAAGGTCGCCGCCTGGTGGGCGATCCACGGCGAGGCCAGCATCCGCGGAAGCTGCGGCGGCCCGTACTTTCCGGCGCCCTGGGGCGTGTCGACTTGCAAGGGCAACCGTGTCTTCCTCCACGTTTTCCGCTGGCCGTCAAATCACACCCTCAGCGTGCCCGCCCTCCCCGGACGCCAGCTCGCCGGCGCCACCCTTCCCGCCGGCGGCCGGGTCGAGGTATCCGCCAGCCCGGGTTCGTGGACGTTCCGCGTCGATCCATCAGCGCGGCAACCCGTCGTCACCACCATCCAATTACAACTTGATGGTGACGCAGTCGCGGTGGAGCCGCTTGCCGCGCAGGCCTCGCTCACCTGGAGCGCCCGGCTCACGGCGTCGCAAAACCCGGAGAAACTCGGGGCCGTGGTCGACCGCGATGCGACTACGGAGTGGGAAGCGCGCGAGGACCGCGGCGAAATCTGGATCGAGGCTCGTTGGGACCATCCGGTCGAGATTGGCAGCGTGGTGACCGGACGAGGCGAGCGGTGGGCGCCGCGGCACAGCCCGGAACTGCAGGTGCCGGATGGCCGCGGCGGCTGGCGGGCCGCCTTCACGTGGAAGCCCAAGTTCGCCCCGGTCACCTTCCTCGATGCGCCGCTCAAGGCGGATCGCGTCCGCCTCCTCGTCAAAGACTGCCCCCGCTATGATCTCGCCGAATTCGAACTCTATCCGCCGCTGCCTTAGCCGGACACTCGCCGCCGCCGCGGCGCTGCTCGCCACCAGCCTGTTCACCCGGCCGGCCGCGGCCGCGGAGGACTTGTGGGAGCTCGGCCGGCGCTCCCGCGCTGTGCACGAGTTCAACACCCTCTTCACCGCCCAGAACGTGCGCGACCACCTCGGCACCGACGAGGGCATCGCGCAGGCGATCGCCTGGTGCAAGCAAACCGCGATCACCAAGGTCTTCCTTGAATCCTTCCGCGGCAGCTTCCAGATCGACCGCGCCGTCATCGCCCGGGCCCGCGATCATTTCCGCGCCGCCGGCATCGATGTCTCCGGCTGCATCACGACGACCCGCCTGGGCAGGGCCTCCACCGGCTGGAAGGAGGTCATCTCCTGCTACACCGACCCGGCCACCCAGCGGAACCTCAAGACGGCCTTCGAATTCTGCGCCAGCCTCTTCGACGAGATCATGATCGACGATTTCTGGTTCACCGACTGCACCTGCCCCGAGTGCGACGCCGCCCGCCAGGCCCGGCGCGTGGTGATCGGCGAACAAACGTTCCCCGTGACCGGCGACACGTGGGAGGACTACCGCGGCGAGTTGATGCTGCAGCTCTCGCGCCTCCACGTGATCGCCGCCGTCCGGGCAGTGAATCCCCGCGCGCAGCTGATCATCAAGTATCCGCAATGGTACGACCGCTTTCACGAGCGCGGCTACGACGTGCGCCGGCAAACCGCCGATTTTGATCTCATCTGGGTCGGCACCGAAACCCGCGACTTTGCCGATGCGCGCTGGGGCGGCTGGCCGCCGACCGCGGCCTCCTTCATCATGCGCTGGCTCGGCGGCATCGGCGGCGCGAAGTGCGGCGGCGGCTGGTACGACTCCCTCGGCACCACCGAGCACACCTATATCGAGCAGGCGCGGCAGACAATCCTCGGCGGCGCGCGCGCTTCCACGCTCTTCTCCTACGGCGGCCTCCAGCGCGACACCGGCCCGCGCAACATCGAGGTGCTGCGGCAACACCTACCGGAATTGTTGCGCGTGGCCGGGGAGGTGCGGCGCCGGAAGATTACCGGCATCGCCGCCTACAAGCCGATCGCCAGCCCCGCGGAAAAGGAGGCCTACGCCGGCAACTTCCTCGGCATGCTCGGCCTGCCGCTGGTCCCGTGCCATGAGTTTCCCGCCGAAGCCGCCGCCGCCTTCTTCTCCGTGACCGCGCTTAAGGATCCCCGCTTCGCCGCCCGGCTCGCCACCTTCATCGCCACCGGCAAACCCGTGCTGATCACCGACGGGCTGCGCGACAAGCTGGCCGGCCAGGTGCGCCTCGCCGCACCCAATGTGTCCGTCCTGCCCGTCCGCAACAATCCCAAGGGCCTGCTCGCGCTGCCGACCGCCGAACTCGACGCCCTCCGCGCCCCGCTGCTGCGCCCCTTCGGCCTCGCGTTCCAGGCGCCCAACCAAGTGAGCCTCGTGCTCTTTGCCGACGGCAGCTGGGTGATCGAAAACTTCAACGATGCCCCCGTGACCGTGAAGCTGGGCGGACAATCGCTCGCCATCGCCGCCCGCGGCTGGATCTACCGCTGGCAATAGTCTCCGCTCCTTCCCGCTCTCTTTCCCGATGCAAAAACTTTCCGCCGTCTTCCTCGCGCTCGTCGCCCTCGCCTCCATCGCCCTGGCCGCCCCCGCGCCGGATCCGCGGCCCAATTTCCTCTTCATCATCGCCGACGACATGCACGCCGACATGTCGAACTTCATGGCCGCGGGCAACGGCCGGAACTTGAGCCCCCACCTCGACCGACTGGCCGCGGAAGGCACGGTGCTGCGGGAGCAGCACATCGTGTCACCCGTCTGCACGCCGAGCCGTTACAATTGCCTGACCGGCCGCTACGCCAGCCGCGCGGTCAATCCGATGTTCACCCGCCAGACCGGGCGCGCCGGCACGACCATCGTCGCGTGGAACTCCAAGATCATGCCGGACGACATCACGCTGCCCAAGCTTCTGCAGCAGGCTGGTTATGTGACTGGCATCGCCGGCAAGCAGCACGTCGTCGACGTGCGGGATCGGCAGCGCCCGCCCGCCGACGCGGACCCGCGCGCACCGCAGATCAAGGCCATGCTCGCGCACAATGCGCAGGTCGAGCGGGCCGCCCTGCGCCAGGCCGGCTTCGACGAGGCCGGCGGGATCTACATGGGCAACGCCGATGAGCTGAACCCGGCGGAACTGCGCGTGCACAACATGGACTGGGTGGCCCAGGCGGGGCTCGACTTCCTCGATCACCACGCCGGCAAGGGAAAACCGTTCTTCCTGTATTTTGCCCCGACGCTCGTCCACTCGCCGAACACCCCGGAGCGCTCGTGGAACGCCGACCCGCGCCTCACCCCGTGGGGCGTGCTCGACACCGCGCCCAAGGGGCTGCCCTCCCGCGAAGACCGCGCGCGACGCCTGCGCGAACACCCCTCCACCGGACGCAATCCCGAGAATTTCCTGTGGCTCGACGACGCCATCGGCGCGCTGCTCCGCAAACTGGAAACCTCCGGCGAACTCGCGCGCACCGTGATCTTTTTCTTCAACGACAACGGCCAGGACGGCAAGGGGTCCATCTACCAATCCGGCGCCTACGCCCCCAGCATCGTCTGGCGCCCGGGCGGGTTTCCGGCCGGCCGCACCTGCGACGTGCGCGTGACCAACCTCGACTTCGCCCCCACCATCCTCGAGCTGGCCGGCGCGCCCGTGCCGCCCGACTGGTTCGACGGCCGGAGCTTCCGCGCCGCGCTCGAGGGGCGAAACAACCCGATTCACGAGACCGTGTTTTTCGAGCTGGGCTTCACGCGCGGCGTGCGCCAGGGCGATTGGAAATACATCGCGCTGCGTTATCCGCCCGAGCCCGAACGCTTCGCCCTGGTGAACAATCCGCCCCACCTAAAGGGGTTCACGCTGCCGCCCGGCCAGCCGGCCTTCGGCCATATCGGCGGCAACAACAACGAACTCGCGGCGCTGCGCACGCAGCCCGCCTATTTCGACCGCGACCAGCTCTACTCGCTGCGCGACGACCCACACGAGCAGCACAATCTCGCCGCCGAACCCCAACACGCCGCGACCCTGGCGGCGATGAAGCGGGAGCTGCAACGCGCCCTCGCCCGCCTCCCGGGCGGCTTCGGCGAACTGAAACCGGCGCCGTGATCCCCACGTGCCCACCCGGGCACCGCACCTCGGACAACCCGCCCCCCGTCGTTGATGTTCGGGGCGGCGAGATTCGGCCTTTCTCTCGCGGAGGATGCCCGGGTGTCGTTTGGGGGACACGTTTTTTGACTTCCCTGGGGTCCAAAGGCCCGGACGTGCGGCCAGCCGCCGATCGAATCGTCCGTGCGCTACTCACCTTTGGCAGGATTCTGCAACAGGCGGGAGTCAATCCGCAGCGACCTTCTCACGGACCAGGTCGTCGCCTTCCGGAAGTGCGGATGCGCCGGGTTGAGGATGCAATTGAACTCTCCGACGACGAGGGCACTCGGAACTCTCAACGCCACCGAACTTTCGCGGGCCAACCACGCGTCGCCCAGCCGCCGGCATGGGCCCAGGTTCAAAGCCGACCGCCAGCCTCGCGGCAGTTCCGACGCCCCGACCTCTTCCACCCACTTGTCGTCGACCTCGACCGTGAAGAACACGCGCTTCTCCCCCGCGTCTTCTTCGATCGTAACGTGGGCCAGGACTTCAAGCATCGCGAGCGACAGGGAGCCGGCGCAATAGATCGCCGGTCGCCCCGGGCTGTTCCACCGGCCCCCGTAAAGACGGGCACCGCCCCCGGAGCGGACCTCCCTGGCGAAGACGGCTTTCTCTATGCGCCAAACGCGCATTTCAACTACGCCAGAATGCCGTGGTGGATCCGCATCATCAGATCCTCCACCACTCGGGCGCCAAGTTCTGATTTCGCGTAGTCCAGGGGCATGCTGCCGTTCAAACCCACCTGGGCGCGGTTCAGCCACGATTGTGCCGCCGCCTCGCTCGGGAAGACGTCACAGGCGACCCGCCAGAGCCGCGCAAACCGCATGATGTGCTCCGATTCCCACTCGGCAAAACGCCCTTCGCTCTGCCGGCGAAAGAACGTTGAGCGTGGCACACCGACCAGCACGGCAAGACGGTCGAGCGACACCCCGAGCTTCTGCGCCACGAACTCCGCATCGGCCCACTCCAGCCCCTGCGCGATTCGCTTGATCGCCGCCGAGGTCGACTTGGCTGCCTTGATGATGGACACTGCTTTCATGGTCTCAATTGGTATGCTGTGAAGTCCATTTTTGGACTCGCGCTGTTTTTTGTCAATTGCACATGCCTGGCCCCAAGATCGTGTCCGCATCGCGGCCACAATTGCCAGGGACTCCACCGAGCCTCTCTTGCTCCGACCTCATGAGGCCCGTCGCGGCGTTCGCACCCGGGATCGTTCAGGCTCGCTGGCGCGGCCAATCCGGAAGGCCCAACCAAGGCGCGAGGCGCGTTGAGCGGGCGAACGTCGGTGGCTGTTACCTGTGAGCACAGGCAATTGGACGTTGCGTGTCATCGTGTTGCGGGAAATCCTCCGCTCCGATTGCCATGACGCCTGAAGCGAAAGCCCGAGAGAAGATCGACGCTCTCCTCGTCGCTGCGGGCTGGGCTGTGCAGAACATCGACATCTTCTGGTTGAAGGATGAGACGCTGGAGGACAGCGCCAATCTCCCCGCCCCCCGGCATCATCGCCGCCGACATCGTCGCGGACCTTGAGGCCGCTCTGGAACAGTTCGCCGCCATTGAGGAAGACCTGAAGGAGTAATGCACCATGCCAATAGCCACCCTTTCGTTCAAAAAAGCAGCCGAGAAAGTCCTACGCGAAGCAAACGCCCCGCTTTCCCCAAGGGAAATCGTGGAACGTGCATTGGACGCGGGCCTGATCGCCACCGAGGGAGCAACACCGGATGCGACGATGGGGGCGCAAATCTATTTGGATCTTCGCGACAACCCGAAGTCGCCGTTTCGTAAAGTCGGGCGGGGGAAGTTCACCGTTCGGACCCTCGAATCGTCAGCGTCGTCCGCCGAGGTGACGGTCGATCGCCAGAACCAACTCGTCCGCCGGGAACTGTGTGAAAAGTTGCTGGCAATGTGGCCGCTTCCCGGTGGCATTGATGCCTACGTCACAACGCTCTTCCAATTGCTGGATACCCTTTCGGTTCGGCCAATGACCAAAGCGGAGATGATTCGTTGGTTCATGACCACTTTCTCTCAAGTCCGGAGCGAAAAGACTGCGGGAGGGTACGTGAATGTGCCTCGCGCGATTGGTATGACTGAAATGGTCGACGGCAAATTCAGGCTCACGACTGAAGGCCAGCGGGTTCAGGATACCAAGAGCCGCGATCATCTCTATTCTGTGTTTGCGAAAAGTATTTTGGGCGTCGAGGAAATCATGGAGTTCTTCAAGACCTCCGATGCGCCGCAGACGGAGGCCGACGTGATGGCCTTCCTGAAGGAGAACCTGGGCGTGGAGTGGACCACTTTCGCGCAGGTGAACTTCCGGCTCCTCTGGCTGGTCAATCTCGGAAAGCTCAAGCGAACCGATGGAGGGTACGCCCTCGCCTGATTGCTCAACGGCGATCAAATCTTCGCGCCGCTTGCGGTTCACGACGTTTAGCTGGCTCTCCCCGTTGTATCCCACCAAAAACACCGAGTGTCGGCCGAAAATTGGACCCTGTATTTCATCGTCGCCTACGGCGTATTCTATTTTGCGCTGCTCTTTGGCGTGATCTTTTTCCTGCGCTGGCGGCGCAAGACAAAGTGGCCGTTCAAGGATAGCGACAAGCTTCTGCGTGGGCCCGGGGAAGGATTACGGCGCCAACTCACTCAGCTCGATGAGAGCCTCCTCCTGGAACTCGCGGGCGCCATCCTGGGCGCCTTGTTGGCTGTGCCCGGCACAGCCTGGCTCGCCAGACAAGCTGGCTTGTCCCCCAGTGCAACGATTATTGCGATTCTGGGGGGGTGCTGCTTCTGACTTTCCTTAGCCTGTGGCGGGTGGCTCGGCTCTGGCGGAATCGATCGAACTATTTTTTGGGATGGTTTGGCGAACGGGTAACCGCCGAAAAGCTCCGGCCACTCCAGTTACAGGGCTATCACGTTTTTCATGATGTGCCGGCTGAGTCCGGGAAGAAAGGGTTCAACCTCGACCATGTTGTCGTCGGCCCCACTGGCGTCACGGTGGTGGAAACCAAAACCCGGCGGAAGGGAAACGCCCGTCCTGGGTACAAGGATCACGAGGTGATCTTCGACGGATCCAGGCTCGACTGGCCATGGGGAAGTGATCGTCATGGCATCGAACAGGCGCTAAACGAGGCGGAGTGGCTGAGCAAGTGGCTCGCCACCTGTACGGGTCTCCGCCTCCCAGTGAAGGCCGTACTGAGCCTACCCGGGTGGTATGTGCGGGAAGCTCCCAGCCGGAGTCTGCGGGTTGTCAATCCAAGCTACTTGCCTGATGTCATTCGCGGTCGCGGCGAGGTCACGCTGACGGCGCAGCAGATCGATTTGATCAGCCGCCAACTCGATCAACGTTGCCGCGACGTCGAGGACTGATGCGTTTTCAGCGGAGCACCGTTCCGATCGCATCCCCCTGAGAGAAGCCAATCGCGTCGTCAATGGTCGGGGCGGCGAGACCCGGCCTTTCTCTCGTGGAAGATGCCCGGGGGTCGTTTGGGTGTCGCACCCCTCCCTTTTCCCATTTCCGGCACTCAAATTAGATTCTTCAGTCCGGAGGAATAGTCCACGCCGCGTCCCACCGCTCAACTCAAACCGAGAAAACCTCGAATGCCGCGTTGGATTTTTTGCCGGCGATGAACCGTTACCAGACCAACTGAGCGCAGGAGGGAGGTCTTCCGTGCCACATACACGAGCGAGCAATCGACGAGCGTTGCAAACTCCAGTCCGTCCGCCCCGTTGAGGATGACATGGTGTTGGCGCGCCTGTTCGGCCGGCTGCTTTTTTGAGCCGAGGACCACGTTGAAGCGTTGTTGCTTCTCGTCGGCCATCACGTCGTCCGAAGACAGAATAACAGCCGGATGACCGTCCCGGTCTTTGTCATCTGTGCGGAGAAACACGATGTCCCAGCGGTGGAGGTTCAAAGTGATTCTCCGAAAGTGTTGTGGAGTACCACCTCTCTCGCTAGCAGTTTGAGGCTCCCCGGCGGGACCGCCGGCACTTCCTCAGGCAATTCGTACGGTGCAATCTGAACGAAGCCGCTGGGCACGCGGACAATGACAGGTTTTTTCGAGCGAACCACGCGGCGGGCGATACCGCTGAATTGTGCTTTCGCTCGGGAGACAGTGAGCAAGTTCATGCATGAAGTCATAACCATGACCATAAACAGGTCAAGGGATAGTCCACGGCGCGGCTCGGACGTTTCCGCTGCTCACCGCCGTCGGGCTGCGTCTTGCCGCGTCTTCCTCACTCGCGTTCTTCCCACGTCTCGCACGTCTTCTTCCCACGTCTTCCTCTCTCCCTCTCTCCCACGTCTTCAGCCGGCGGCTACCAGAATAGCCATTTCACCAACGATCCGCTGCGCCGCGTCCCCATCCAAACCCTCACCAGCGATCAGCCGGTTGACCCCGTCGGATCGCTCCTCGACGATTCTGACCGCCTCCTGGTCGGGGAAAGGGTTGTCCCGCCTGCCGGTTGACCACGCGCCCAAAGCCGGATGACGCCTGTAATGGCGGGGTACTGCATTTCCGAAGTCGATCGGAATGTGGGCAAACATCCGGCCGGGGGCGCTCACTGGGTGCGTTCGGTGACCCAAGTCAGGCAGAGTCAAATTACCGCTGAAACCTCGTTTTCCGGGTAAAATGGTCGGGGCGACAGGATTCGAACCTGCGACCTCCTGGTCCCAAACCAGGCGCTCTACCAGGCTAAGCTACACCCCGAACCGAACCCGGGAGGTTTGACCGCCGACCCGCTGTGTCAATGGCGCTCTGAACCGCCGGCGGTCCAGGGGCGCAGCTCCGAGTTGACGGTGACATTGAGTTCGGTCCACCCCGTAGCGCCGGTCTTCGACTGGCGCCCGCCGGTCAGAGACGCGGCGCTACTCCCAGAGGCATCACCGCCAACCGACAGCTGCGCCTGCGGTCCAACCATCCGGACCGAAACCGTCGCCGCCGACCAGCACCGACCCTGGCCGGCCGGCCCCCGCGAATACCTCCACCCGCTCAGCCGCCTCCGTGGTGGCCCGCCATCGTTCGCCTATAAGCGACGCATCCGAAGCCGATTTCACGACTGCTGCCTCACCGCAGATTCGTGCCGCCCTTGCCCGCGGCACCGCCGCGATTACTCTCATCCCTCTCTCCCCCGTCTCCCCCGTCTCCCCCGTCTCCCTCTCTTCCCCGCTTCCACCCTTCCCATGTCCCACCGCATCACCCTGCTCTCCCGTGCGATCACCGGGGCGATTGCCCTCGCCGGTCTGGTCCCAGTCGCAACCGCCGCCATCGCCAACCCCGGTTTCGAAGCCGTCCTCGAAGGCTGGCGGCCGCTGTTCACGCGCGAGCCGCAGACGGGAAGCACCACGATCGATCCCCTGGAAGTTCACTCCGGCCAGGCCGCCGCGCGGATTGAGCACCGCGGCCCCAAGGACTGGAGCTTCGAGTCGGCGGAGCGCCTCGCGGTGGCGCCGGGCGACCTGATCGAATTGGAGGTCTGGGTGAAACTCGCGGGCGCCGGCAGCGCGACCCTGGGCGTCTCCACGTGGGATCAGAACGGCCGGGCGGTGAGCTGGTCGCTGGGGGCGCAGTCGACGGTCGCCCAGACGGACTGGCAGCGGGTGCGTTCTCGTTTCGTCGTCCCCGCGGGCATCACTCGTGTCCAACCGCGCCTGCTGGGCACCGGTCCGATCGTCGCCTGGGTCGACGATTTCTCGCTCGAGAAGAAGTTCAACCTGCAGGAATTGCGCGCCAAGGATCTCCCGGCCAGCCTCCAGGTGCACAACGCGGCGCTGGAGGTGGAGTTTCACGCGGCCGACGGCACGCTCGCGGTCCTGGATCGCCGCGCCGGCCGCCGCTGGAACCAGCAAAGCCTCACCACGGATCTGGTCGTGAAACAGGCCCGCGCCACCGCCAATCGAATCGACCTCACGCTCTTTCACGCCCCCAGCGGCCTCGATGTCGCGGTGCGTCTCCAACTGGAACCGGACGAGCCGGAATTCACCGTCACGCTCTCGGCGGAAGGCGCCCTGCCCGGCACCCTCACTTTCCCCCAGCCCTTCGCCGGAACGCCCGGCGACTCCCTTGTCGTGCCGCTCAACGAGGGCATCTCCTACCCCGTCGACGATCCCGCGATCTCCCCAATGCGGTTGATTGCCTACGGCGGCCACGGCATCTGCATGGCGTTCTGGGGTCTCACCGACGGTGCCAGGGGGCAGATGGCCATTCTCGAGACGCCCGACGATGTCGCGATCCGGATCGAGCGGCTGAACCGGAAGCTCGTCATCGCGCCCTCCTGGGAGGCGCAGCGCGGCCAGTTCGGCTACCCCCGCCGCGTGCGCTACATTTTCCTGGCCGGGGGCGGGCACGTGGCCATGGCGAAACGTTACCGCGCCTACGCCAAGTCAATCGGCCTCTTCAAGTCGCTCGACGAAAAGCGCCGTTTCAACCCCAACGTCGAGCACCTGCTCGGCGCCGTAAACGTCTGGTGCTGGGAGAAGGACGCGCTCGCGATGGTGCGGGAGCTGCAAGCCGCCGGCATCCAGCGGATCCTCTGGAGCAACCGGCAGGACGGCGCGGGCGTCGCCGCGATGAACGCCCTCGGCGTGCTCACCAGCCGCTACGACATCTATCAGGATGTGATGGACCCCGCCAATTTTCCGCGGCTCCGCAGTATCCACCAGGATTGGACCACTGCCGCCTGGCCCCATGACATCATCGTCGATCGCGCCGGCCAGTGGATCAAGGGCTGGGGCGTCACCGCGAAGGACGGCACCAAGCTCAGCTGCGGCGTCATCTGCGATCGCCGCGCGCTCGACTACGCGCGCGCGCGGGTGCCGGCGGACCTGGCCGATCACCCTTATCAGGGCCGGTTCATCGACACCACCACCGCCGCGCCGTGGCACGAGTGTTACGCTCCCGCGCACCCGATGACGCGCACCGAGAGCAAGCAGTGGAAGATGGCACTCCTGCGCGAGATGTCCGAGGAGCAGCGGATGGTGACCGGCTGCGAGACCGGGCACGACGCCGCGGTGCCCTACCTGCACTTCCTCGAGGGCATGATGAGCCTCGGGCCGTACCGCGTACCCGATGCCGGCCGGTCGATGCAGCAAATCTGGACCGAGGTGCCGGAGCGCGTCGCCAAGTTCCAACTGGGCCACACCTACCGCCTGCCGCTCTTCGAACTCGTCTTCCACGAGTGCGTGGTCTCGTACTGGTATTGGGGCGACTACAACAACAAGCTGCCCGCCCTGTGGGACAAACGCGACCTGTTCAACGTGCTCTATGGCGTGCCGCCGATGTTCATGTTCGACCGCAAATTCTGGTCGGCGAACCGGGATCGTTTCGTGCAGAGCTACGAGAACACCTGCCCCATCATCGAGAAGATCGCCGCCGCGGAAATGATCGATCACCGCTTTCTCACCCCGGATCGGAACGTACAGCAAACCCGTTTCGCCAACGGCGTCGCCATCACCGTCAACTTCGGCCCGGCCCCTTATCCGCTGGCCGGCGGCGGCAACCTCGCCGCGATGGCCTACCGCGTGGATGGGATGAAGTGACCCGCGCCGAAACCGGATCAATCCCTGCGCTCCGCCGGCGCGCCGGCTCCCCCGTTCCTCAATGGGCGCGGCCCTCCCGTCGCCGCCGACGGAGCGCGGCGACGAGTCCCGCGCACCCAACGATCAGCGCATAGGCGCCCGGCTCGGGAACCGCCGATCCCGTCACACTGATCAGGCCGGCACTCCCGAGTTGTCCGCTGTCCCACACGAGCCCCGCGGAGAGCGCCGGCAGATTCACCGGGTCGAAAGCGCCGCTGTAGGAACCCGCGTTGAAGAGGTTGAACGTGCTCCCGGTTACCGGGCTGAAGCCGTCGATGAGGCTGACCGTCAAGGTCCCGGCGGCGCCGAACGTCCCGGTGATGTCGAGCGCATCATAGCCGCTGCCACGGATCGTCCCGCCAAGTTCCATCAGGGTGAGACTGCCGCCCGCCAGGGTGAGACCGCCGCCAATGGTGAAAAGTCCCGCACTCGCCCCGGGCGCGAGGGTGGCGTTGCCTACTTCCAAGCTGCCAGCCAGCGACCCCGTGCCGCCCAACGTGCCCGCTTCGACGGTGGTCAAGCCCGTAAAGGTGTTCGCACCGTTCAAGCGCAAGGTGCCGGCCCCGGTCTTGAGCAACGGCATCCCGGCCGTGAGCTGGCCAATCGCCCCCGCCACCGTGAGCGTGTGGCCATTGGTGTCGAACACCCCGCCGTATTCGGACGCACTGGTCGATCCTTCCAGCCGGATCGTACGGGAAGCGGCCAGGGTGACATCGGCGTAGGCCCGCAAACCGCCCCGGGCGGACTTGGTCGTCTCACCGTCGAAGAAGCGCGAGCCGAGGGTGATCGTGTTGGCGGCATGGCCCAGCGAGCCGTCCGCGACCAGGCCGAGCATGGCCGAACCGAAGTTCTGTGCATCGCCCAACTGGAGGTTGCCGACAAAGGTATTGGCGGCATGCGTGAGGCGGACGTCGTACGGCTGCGCCTCGCCGGGAAAGCTGCCGCCGCTGAACTGGAGGGGATTCGAGCCGGTGAGCTGGCTTTCGATGACGATCGATTGCCCGCCGGCGGAAAAGCGGGCCCCGCCGGCCGCGATGGTGAGGTTGGTGGCGCTGGTGATGACCAGCGGAGAGGCGGCCAGGGTCCCGATGGAGATCGCGCCATTGTCCAGCGTGAGGGCATTGCCGGCGGCGCCGAGCGCGTTGGCATGCTGCAGGGAGAGCGCCGCTCCTTCCCGGAGAGTCAGCCCACCGGAAAAGGTGTTGTTGCCCGAGAAGCCAAAACCCTGGCTGGAGATGCCGCTCTGGCCCAGGACGACGCCGCCCGCCCCCGTGATCGCACCTTCGACCCCGAACGCGCGCGTCGTCAGCGTCAGCGTGCCGCTGCCCAGCTTGATCTCGCCGGTCGGGGCGACGTTATCGAGCTTCATCAATTCGAGATTGTGGCCGTTGAGATCGAGCACGGCGCCGCCGGCGAGTTGGTCAACCTGGGCGCGCGTACCCAAGGCGTTCGCCACCCCCAGCTGCAACGTGCCTTGATCGACGCTCACGCTGTTGTCCCCGCTGTCGTCGGTGTTCGCTGTATTCAGGGTCCAGGTACCCGCGCCCGTCTTGGTCAGGCCGCGCCCGCTGATGGGCTGGTTGAAGACCACG
>JBBRWR010000056.1:0-51404 GCA_038249085.1 Opitutales bacterium | reverse complement strand
GGCCCACGGAATCGCACAGGAGAACGAACCGAGGTCGAGCCGAGGGGAACCGGATTGTCGATCCCTGGATATTGCGTCGTGGAGTCAGGCTTCGCCGCCTTCAACCCCCGCGCGCCCGATCACTTCGGAGGCTCGAACGGGGCAGGTTTCGGAAGGTGATATCATCTGCCTGACGTAGCCGGAATCGAGGGATCACGTGGTATCGGATCGGGTGGCCGGAATCGGAGTTCCAGTGCTGGCCCGCAAGCCAGGTCTCGAATTCTCCGGTGCGCCCCACCGCCCTCGTCCGCAACGCAACACCATGGAAGCAGTGGTGGAGGGAGCTGAAATTACTTTCCGAAACCTGACCCGTTCCGACCGCCCCTTCTCTCTGCCGCAAAACCGTCGAATAGCCGGAGACCCGCGCAGCGGTCGGGGCCAGTCTTCTCCGCCGGTGGCACCCTCAAGTGGCCCGCGCCTTGGAGTAATACCATTCCAGCATCTGCTGGTCGGTGCCCTCGTCGACGTTTTCGCGCGCGAGCGCGGCTTCACCCTGTGCGTCGGGCAGGATTTCCCTCAACACCCACCGCTGGCCGTCGCGACTGAATGTCCAGAACTCCACCCACGCCATCACGTCCTCGTCGTGGCGCCTCTGGCACCCACCCCGCTTCATGATCGTCTGCGCGTGTGCGCTGATGCGGACGGTGAAGGCGTCGAGCTTGCGGTCGTCACGATTGTCGACGTACACGATCTCGACCTTGCGGACGCAGAAGTTGCGATATTCGACACTCCAGCCCCTGCGTTGGTTGGATTCGTTGACCCCTTGCAGGTGGGCGGCAATGGCAGGCGAAAGCGGCGCGCCAGCAAACGCGCCTGGCCGGCCGTCCTGCCAGCCCAGAAGGACGCTGAGATAGGTGCGCCGTGCGGTCGCCAGCATCTCGTCGCGGTTCCAGATCCTGTCCGTCTGTACGAGGAAATTGAGCAAACGCTCGATCTTGGTGCCCTTCTCCTGCACCGCCGTGGGCAGGGTGGGTCCGGCCGGTCCGGTTGCTCCGGCGGTCTTCCCGTAGATTTGCTCCCGGGCCACGTCCGTCATTTGCTCGAAGAAGTCGTCCTCAGTAAGCGCATCGGATTCCTGGGACTGCTCGATCTCGCGCAGTCGGAACGCACCGTCGACGAGCTGAAAGGTCCAGAACTCCTGGAACCGCGCCACCTCTTTGTCGCCCCGGATGAATTTCTGCGTACCGTCGTCGACGTAGTAGTCGCGGGCTGCCGCCGTGATCAGCGCGGTGAACGTACGCTGCTCCTTCTTTTCCGTGTAGCGGAGCCGCACGATGTCGACGGCGTGAACCTTGAGATCGTCGAGGTGGTTGACTTCGTGGGTTTGGCGCATCCCGCGCAGTTGCGCGCAGTGCTGCTCGTATAGGTCGCACATCAGCAGCGGTTCCATCGGCGCATATTCGCGGGCCACCCAGCACTGCTGGAGCTGCAAAAATGTCGTCTCCACCGTCCGCCGCAGGCGCTCCTCCTCCCACAGTCCGTCAATCTTGCCGATAAACGCGAGCAGCTTGCGGGTCTTGTCGGCCTTGCGGGCGATTCGCGTCGGCTTGAAGCAGTGATCCAGTTCCCGGCGCTTGCGGCCTCGCCGCCGGCGCACGTGCTTGATTATTGAGTAGACCCACCAGATCAGCAACCCCAGGAAGCCCAGGAGCCAGATCGCGATAATGATGGAATTTGCGGGCTCGGTGGAGGACCCCACGGAGGACCGGAAACGGAACCCGCCGCCACCCTTGTTGTGCGCGACAAATCCGTCGGCCAGAAACGTGTGCGGCGCACTGATGCTCAGGTTGAAAACCGGCGTATTCCCCCAGCCGGTTTCCACCACGTCGATGCGGGCCGCTCCATCGACATGCGCAATCCGATCTCCCCGGGCAAAATCCGCTGCCGCACGAAAGCGACTCCCGGCTCCGTCAAGCAGCGGGTGCTCGGGCGTCGTCCGCAAGTGGCCGCGGTCCGTGTGCAGGGTGAGCAGCCGCGTAAAATTGAGGTGGATGCCCTGCACCGTCGCCGGCACGAGCGAACCATCTTCGGCGGGCGCAAGCACGGCATCACCCAGCGCCAGCGTCTCGATCGCGCGCGGGCCGCACGGGGTGGTGACGAGCGTTCCCGCGGCGAAGCAGCCTCCACCCTTGTTGTGCACGGCGATGCCGTCGGCGAGAAACGTATGCGGCTCGTCAGTCTGCAGATTGTAGACCGTCACCGGTGCCTGCACGCGCTCGAGCGCCAGGAGCGGCTGCGGCCGGAGCCTGCCGGAGCCATCGTGCGCCCAAATGAGATCGCCCACCCGTAACGCCGCCACCGTCTTGAACCCGCCGGCTCCGACATAGAACGGATGCTCCTCCGTCACGTGCAGTTCAACCTGCGCGGTGCGCACCACGAGGTAGCTCCCGACTTGGTGCTTGAACACCGCGGCCACGCGCGCCGGCAGGGTCCGCCCGTGTTCGTCGAACGCCAGCACCGTCATCCCGGCTTGCACTTCGCAAATCGCCTTCCGCGAACCGTCGGCCAGCAGCACCGGCGTGTCCGGCAGGAAGCAGCCCTTGTTGTGGACGAGCAGGCCGTTCGCGAAGAACACCCCGCCCGGCGCCACGAAAAGATTGAAGGCGGGCCGGTCAGCCCGGAGGCGGCGCACCTTCGCGAGCGGAACCCGGGTCGAGGCGCGAAACAGGCTCGCACTTGCGCGCAGGTGGTCCGCGCGCACGAACGTCCCGACTGCGACCTGCACCGGATGTTCCGGCGTGGCGCACAATCCGACGCCATCCCCGGTGACCAGCTCGACATATTCGAGCGGTTCGACGGCATAGACCTCCTCGACGCGGGCCGGCACGCGCTGGCCCGCCACAAGTCCCCACACCGTGTCGCCCACCCGCACCGACTCGATGGCGACGTCGCCGTGGGGCGTGGCAATCCGCGTTCCCGCCGCAAGACAGCCACCACCGCCGCGGGCGCAAAGCGCGACGGGGCCGAGCGCGAGCCCGGCAAGGAGCACGGTGAACCACCGAATCATCGCGGGTTCAGTGCAGCGCTGCGATGATGCCGCCCAGCACGGCCGCGGCGACCACCAGGCTCAGGCCGAGGATGCACGCGCCGCAGACGAGACCGAAGTACTGCGCCACCGCGACATTGCCGCGTGCAATCTCCCGGCCCTCGTCGAGATTCGGCGTGAACTTGTCGAGCAACCGCGGCACAAACGCTCCCGCCACCAGCACCAGCACAACCCCGAGGATCGCGCCGACAAATACGAACACCACCGCCCACCCGAGGTTAATCAGAGCTTCAGGGTTCATAGTTCCCAATATAGGTGGCGCCGCGACAATGAAAACAACAAAGGACGCGAACGGGTCAGGTTTCGGAAGGTGATATCATATGCCTGACGCAGCCAGGATCGAGGGATCACGTGGTATCGGATCGGGTGGCCGGAATCGGCGTTCCAGTGCTGGCCCGCAAGCCAGGTCTCGAATTTTCCGGTGCGACAAACCGCCCTCGTCCGCAACGCAACACCATGGAAGCAGTGGTGGAGGGAGCTGAAATCACTTTCCGAAACCTGACCCGTTCCGACCGCCCTCCCCTGCCGCGAGCTTCGCCACTTCGGCGTCGACCGGGAGGACGCGGCTGGGATGCTGGCGGAGCGGAAGCGGGAACTGCCGCGGGCGGCGTAGGATAGTGCAGCGCGGCGATCCGGCCACTGCCGGCCGCTTACGCCGCCCACCACTCCCGGAGCCGGGCAGCCGAGAGCTTGACGTTGTCGACGCCGAAAATCTCCAGCGTCGTTGCGCCGTCGAAACCGGACTGCTTCAGCGCGCGGACCAATTCCGGAATGCCCACGACCCCATCGCCGAGCGGGATCGCGCCCATCCCGCAGCCGTAGACCGTGCCGCGTTTCGACTCCATCGCGTGGGGCAGGTCCTTCCAGTGCACATGGCCGATGCGCCGCCCAAAGGTCGTGATGTAGTCCAACGGATTGGCGCCACCGAGCCACGAATTGCCGGTGTCGAGGCAGACACCGACGGTCTCGGGATGACCGAGTTTTTCGAGCACGGCGGCCATGCCGTCGATCGTGTCGGTGACGCGACCGTGCGGTTCGAGCAGGAGCTTCACGCCGAGTTCCGCGGCCCACTGCACCGGAGTGCGCAGCTTCTCGACCATCGCAAAGATCTGCTCCGGGCGGGTCAGGTGCTCGCCGTGTTCGGTCTTCGGGTCGCCTTCGGTCGTAATCACGTCGCGGATGCCGAGCAGGGCCGCGAGGCGGATCGCCTTGATGATTTCGTTGGTGCCGTAGAGGTCGGGGGACGGCGGATCGAGTAGATTGGCATGAGCGCAGAACGCCGTGAGCTCGATGCCGGCCTCGGCGGCCCATCGGCGGATTTTCACGGGATGACTGTCGAGGCTCACCGAGGCGGCAAAGCCATACTCGACGCCGAGCATGCCGCCCTGGTGGTTGTCGGTGAGGTCGGCGCAAGCAATGCCCATTTCCTTGATCGCCTTGAACTGGCGGGCCATGGGGGCAAAGGGTTCGACGAGGGCGAAGCAGCCAATTTTCATATTTTTCCTTTTCCGGGTTTTTAAGGTTACTTTGGGTCGTGGTCGGTAATCGAAATGCGGTAGCGCAGGATCAACTTTTCTCCGGGGGCCAATTCCCGGTTATGCGAAAACAAGGGAGCCGGGCTCATGAACGGCATCTTCTGATTGACATACCAGGGCGTGAGGCCGGGCCGGTTTTGCTCGTCGTCAAAAATGGTCACCGCCGGCCGGTCTGGCCCCGCGGAGAATCTTATCCAGCGGGCGCGTTGCCCGTGCAGCGCCTCGACGCCGGAAAGGCCTTCGCTGCTGGAGAAGGTCCAGCCCTTCGTGATCGGGTTGAACCGCAGCGAAAGTCCCGCATAGCCGCCGAACGGCTTCCCGCTGGGCTCATCGGGTGGGGGCGTGCGCGCCAGTGTCACTTTGCTCACGGCGGTAAACTCCGATTGCCAGAGCAGCTCGTAGCGGCCGTTGACCGGGTTGGATATCCGGATCGTCCGCTGCTCGGTCAAGATCGGCGCGACGTTCCACGGATGATAGCTGAGTGCGAAGGTCAAAACCGCCGAGCCGTCCTCGTGCGGGTCCAACGTGCATCCGGTCAGTTCCGTGGCGGCCTCGCTGCGCCCGGTGGGGCGGTCTTCCTCCCAATAATTGAGCCCGTTGATGAACTTCCATGACCACCACAGCCCGCGGTGCCACGGATGGTCCGCCGGGCGCAGGTCGGTCAGGAGCGTGCCGCCGGGGGTCGCAAGGGGGTGAAAATACGGCTTGCCCTGCGCCGGGTCGGCGACGACTTGCCAGATGACAACGGCGCCGTCCAGCCGCGCCAGGCTGCAGTCCGAGCGGCGCCAGAGACTGGTTTGCGCCGGGAGCGAAAGCGCCAGGAGCGACTCGATGAGCAGAAGGCGGAGGAGTTTCTCCATCGGTCGTGCCACGATTTGCTCAGGCCTTCAGCCAGCTGCCGCGGGCGGGCTTCGACATTTCGGAATTCAGCGCGGTCGGGCTCACGATGCGGTAGGCCTGGGGATCCCAGACGACTTCGGCACCGCTCTTGATCGCGAGGAGCGACACATGGCTGAGCGTGTCGGAGCGAATCGCATCCTCGATGGGGGCGACGAACCGGTTGCGGTGGCGCACGCTCTCGACAAACGCGGCGTGATAGTGGTTGTGATAAACCACGTGATCGGTGCCCTCGCACTCCTTCAGGCGCAGCCAATCGGGATTGCTGGCTTCCGAAGCCGCGCGGCTGAGACTCACCCAGCCCTTGGTGCCGTAGAACGTCGTGCCGTTGGCCGGCACTTCTGACGTCCCTTGGGCGTTGCGGACGATCTTCGTCCGATAGGTCTCGACGTGTTTCAGCGCGAGATCGCTGCTCTGGAAGCGAAGCGGGAGTCCGTCGGCGAACTGGAACTCCACATCCCAGGATTGGCAGGCGTTGAAGAGATCGGTGGCGGGCGGGAAGGTGCCGGTACCCTTCACGCGCATCGGGCCCCTGGTGTCGGACCGCATGCCCCAGATGGCAATATCAAGCGGGTGCGCGCCCCAGCCGGCAATGAAGCCGAGCGCATAGTCGGTGCAATGCCAGGAGCCAGCGCTGGTGATGCGATCCTTGGAGCAGGGCCGCATGGGAGCGGGGCCTAGGTACATTTCGTAGTCGAGGCCGGCCGGCACCGGGATCTCGGCCGCGGAGCCGCCGGCGCTTCCCTTGGGAGCCCACACCTCGATGCGCTTGAGGTCGCCGATGTAGCCATTGCGCACGAGTTCGACCCCGCGTTTCAAAAGCTCCTGGCTGCGCTGCTGCGTGCCATACTGGAAAACCCGGCCGTGTTTTTTCAACGCCTCCCGCACGAGGCGGTTCTGCTCCAGGCTGTAGCCGAGCGGCTTCTCGAGGTAGAGGTCCTTCCCCGCCCGGATCGCCGCCAGGGCGACGGGCACGTGCCAGTGGTCCGGGGTGCAAATCACCACCGCGTCGATGCTGCGGTCGGCAAGCAGCTCCCGAAAATCGCCGTAGAGCTTCGGCTGATGCCCCTGCGCGTCCTGCACGAATTTCGCCGCCTTGTCCCGGCGTGCTTGAAACGGGTCGCAGATGGCGACCGAGGCCGCAGTGTCGACGCCGAGGAAGTTGCGGAGGTTGTTCGTGCCCTGGCCCCCGACGCCGATGTGGCCGAGTTGAATCCTGGCGTTGGGCGAGTTCGATCGGCTCGTGGCGCAACTGGTCAGAATCATCGGGGCGGTCGCGGCTGCCAGCATGCCTTGCAGAAAGTGTCGGCGGGTGACGTGGGGGGTTGGTTTCATTTTGTTGGGTTGGCAGATTGGGAGGGCAAACCGGTGCTGGTGGCGGCCCGCATCTCGTCCCCCCAGGCGGACGAAGCACCCTTCTTCCCAAACTCATTGTAGTTGCTGAGCACCACTGAAAATCCCTCCAGGTCGCGGGGCTGCAGGGACGCGACATTTTCGGTGACGATGATCGTGCACCCGCTCCCTTCCTCCAGTATGGACTTGAGCACCGGGGTCGTCGCGCTCCAGTGGTGGTGGTTCGCCCCGCTGAGAATCAGGACACGGAGCGGTTCGGCTCCGGGCATGGCCGCCAGTCCGAGGGCGCAAAGGGCGACTAGGAAAAGAATACGCCGGGGCGACATGGCCGCATACTATCCGATTGCAGCCGCCGGAGCGTTCCGAATCGTCCGGTGGTAGAAAATGAACAAAGCAATGCGCTCCGTGAGCTTTCGGTCCCGGCGCGAGCTTTACCACGCCGACACCTGCGACCCGTTGGTGGGCGCGGCGCGGCGCGGCGAACTCGGCCTGGCGGCGCTCGGGCGGGGCTCTTATCCCGGCGGCCGGCTGCCACCGTGCGATCTGCGAGAGCTTTGTTCGGTCGGCGTCTGGGATGCCCACACTGACCAGCCATCGGGGCTGGACTGGCATCGCAACGAGGGGATTGAACTGACGTATCTGGCGGCGGGCCACCTGGACTTTGCAGTGGATGGCGAGAGCTTCAAACTCGAGCCCGGCAATTTCACGGTCACGCGCCCGTGGCAAAAGCACCGGGTGGGCAATCCCAACGTCACCGCGTCGCGGCTGATCTGGGTCATTCTCGACGTGGGAGTGCGTCGACCGAATCAATCGTGGCGCTGGCCGGCGTGGATGCTGTTCGAGCGTGCGCTGCTGCGGCAACTCACGGTGCAACTGCGGCACAACGAGCAGCCGGTCTGGAAGGCGGATCGCGCCGTGACCCAATGTTTCCAGGATATCGCCGGGTGCTGCCGCACCCCCGCCTCCGCCACCCGCACGACGCGACTGAAGCTCGTCGTCAACGCGCTGTGGATGGCGATCGCGGCGCGGCGCGAACGTCGCGCCCTGCCCCTCGACGAGGGGCTTTCCTCCAGCGAACGCGCGGTGCGTTTGTTCCTGAATGACCTCAAGGGACGCTCCGACGAGCCCTGGACGCTGGCCGACATGGCGAAGCAGTGCGGGATTGGGCGCACCCTTTTCGGGCGTTACTGCCAGAAGCACGCCAATTGCACACCCGTCGGGTATCTGACCCGTTGCCGCCTGGAGCAGGCGCGCGGGCTGCTGCGCACCGAGCCCGCGCGCAGCATCACGGACATCGCCTACGCCTGCGGCTTTGGCTCGAGCCAGTACTTCGCGACGGTCTTCCGTCGCCACTTTGGCCGGGCCCCCGGGGCGGATCAGTGAGTGCTCGATTTGTGCGGTCACCTCCGTCAGCATCGCGACTGCACCGAGAAGGCTCGAACGGGTCAGGTTTCGGAAGGTGATATCATCTGCCTGACGTAGCCGGAATCGAGGGATCACGTGGTATCGGATCGGGTGGCCGGAATCGGAGTTCCAGTGCTGGCCCGCAAGCCAGGTCTCGAATTCTCCGGTGCGACAAACCGCCCTCGTCCGCAACGCAACACCATGGAAGCAGTGGTGGAGGGAGCTGAAATCACTTTCCGAAACCTGACCCGTTCCGACCGACCCGGGCAGGCTCATGGCATGCGGATGCGGGGAGCGGGTCGCCTCCCGCCGGGCCCTACTCCCGGGGCCCATAGATCGGGAGAGCCTGTCCCAGTTCATAGGCGCCCAAATCCGGCGCGCCGCCGGCATACTGGTCGTTGATATTGGGGATCACCTCGCCCGCATCCACGGCGGCCGCACCGCCGCGCAGACGCAGGTCCGGCGGCAGGTAGGCGTCCACCGGGGGATCCGGGAGCGTCACCGCGGCGGCGAACACCTTCAAGTCGACCTGCACGCTGTGCTTTTCCGAGGTCTTCCCGCGCAGGCTTGCGATGCTGTCGAAGGGCCGGCCGCCGATCTCGCCTTGGAAGGGCAGCCCGATCATTCCATAGCCGTTGTAGTCGAAATCGCAGGAGCCGTCGGCGGCGCGGTAGTTGACCGCCAGCCCCTGCCCGTTGTCATACGCCCCGAATCTGGCGACGGTGCCCCCGCCGATCGCGAGGTTGTTCCGGAAGTATGCCTGCGACCACACGGCACCGGCTCCGCACGCGGAGGCGTCGCCGGTTTTCACCACCGTGTTGTGCAACACCACATCGCCGACGCTGTGGCGGTATAGTTTCCAGGTCGGCCCCACCAGGTTATACATGACGTTGCGGATGAAATACGTCGGCCCGCCCAGCCCCGGCTGCGAACTAAGGCCGATAAAGCAGTTGGTGAGCCGGTTGCGGTAAATGCGACAGTTGTTCAGGCAGAAGTCCGCTTCGATCCCGTCGTCGCAGCCGGAATAAATATCATTGTTGTAGATATCGATGCACTGCTGCTCGACCGCATATTCATCCTCCAGCGTCGAGATGCAGTCGCGAAACCCGGTCACCCGGTTGTGGCAGATCACGTTGCCGGGCCCGGAAACCTGGATGCCTTCACCGGCATTCCTCCCCATCGCGCCGAAGGCGGCCGCCTCCCACGACGTCACGCCCTGGACAATATTGTCGGCGATATAGCAATTCGTGCTGCGCGTCGGCGGTCCGCCCCCTTTCACGGGGGGATTCCGCACCCGGGCGGCCACCGCCGGCGCCCACTTGGCCAGGGCTGTCGTCCAGCCGGACACGATGCCAAAAACCGCCGTCACCCGGCACCGTTGCACCGCACAGTCCACGGTATTGAAGAGGTCGATGGTATCGGTCGAGACCAACCCGTCCAGGATGACATGGCGGCGTCCCTGCAGCGAGATTCCGTCAAAGACCACGAACTCCCGATGTCCGCCGCCGCCTGGCGCGGCGTTCCGCTCCCGCCGGTCGTCCGGGTCCGCCCGGAAGACAAGCGGTTTCCCGGGCAGTCCGTCCCGCGCAATCGTGAGCATCCCGTAGTACCCTGGCGCGAGCAGCAGAATATCGCCGGGCGCCGCCGCCGCGGCCACTGCCGCAAGGTCCTTCGGGGTCACCGGTTTCACGGGCGCACCCGGCATCGGCGCCGGCACCGGCCGGGTTTTGGACGCCACCACGGTGACGGCGCTGCCCCCGTCGGGGTCCACCAGCCGCAGCTCAATCTCGTATTCCGTCGCCGGAGACAGATCGAAAATGCTCCCGGAGTGGCGGCTGGTCCACGAGCGCGCCATCCGCGGTTCGCGGCTGGCGCCGGCCGGCACCCGCCGCAGCGGCATGCCCTGCCGCCAAGCTCCATCTCCAACTTTCCGATACCGCACGGTTACCCCGCCATTGCCGTTGTCATCCCCGTCGATCGGCCACTCCACGGCCAGGTTGTGGATCGTCGGATACGGCACGGTCACCGCTCCCGGGATCGTGGCGTTCCCCCCGCGCAAGGCGGCCGAACCCGCGCCGGTTGCCACCAGCATGGCGATCAATAGGTGGACGTTCTTCATCGGCGGAAAGGGTTCAGCATCGCGCAGGAGTGCACCCCACCCATCCCGGCTTCGCCCGCTGAACTCAAGCCTTTCGGCCCGCAAGACCCCGTTGGACCGCCCGCAATGCGATCATCACCCGCCGGTGGCACGCCGCGGCCACCGGGGGCGGCGCGCACGGGCGCCATCCAGCCACTTGCCGGATTTCGCCCCCGCTTTCCCGGTCTTGCAGGGAACCTTTCTCCGGATCAAGGTACTGCATCCCCCAGCCATGGTCCGTCTCGTCACTCTCACGTTTGCCTCCGCCGCGCTCTTCGCCGCCCTTCCCCGCTCTTGTCCAGCGCAGGCGGCGCCACCGGCCCCGGCGTCGCCCGTCCTGAACGCCAATGCCGGCGAGAAGCCCGCCCCGGAACGCTCCCGGCGCACGCGCGCCATCTCCGGTGACGTCGCCGCCGCGCTGGCCGCCGCCACCCCCAAGTACACGCCGCCGCCGCCCAAGCCGCCGCCCAAGCCCGAAGAGGAGTTGGTCGACCTGCGCGAGGTCGACAAACCCAGGAACACGATCGTGCGCCTGCCCAAGTACATCGTGCAGGAAAAGAAGCCGGCCGTCTTCCGCGAGCGCGACATCAACACGGAAAAGGGCCTCACCGGGATCGCCATGCGGCGTTATATCACCGACGCCGACCGCGCGCTGAACCGGTGGACCCTGCCGCTGTTCGGCACCTCCACGGAAGCCCGGGCCCTGGCGATGTACGCCGAGGACGAACGGCTCCAGAACATGAGCGACCTCAAGGACGCCGCGGCCAACGCGAGCAAGTCCGACCCGGCTGCCGGCGAGTATATCCGCAAGGAATCGCAGCAGACCTACCTCCGTTCGCGCGACTTCGGCTGGAGCAGCGGCGACCCACGGTAGGCCGGCGCGCTACGCCGATTTGCGCCCGGCCAGCTCCCGCGCGATTTGCTCCCACTCGGCCGCCAGCGACACCCCGGCCGCCGGCAGGGGCCGTCCCGCCCGGGCATACCAGTAACCGGCATTGCCCCGATCGCCTTCCTTGCGGTGCAGGTAGGCGTGCACCCAGGAACCGTCCCGCGAATGATCCTCCTGGGCCAGCCCGTGGGCGCCGTCCCAGTCGCCGCTCGCATCGCACCACAAGGCCCGCAGCGCCGCACTCCACTCCGCCGGCGGGACGGCATCCCGCCCGATCGCTTGCCGCAATTCTTCAAATGACATTTGCGCAGCGTGGGGGGCGCGTTGCACCTTTCAAACCAACTCTCCACCACCGCCCGCCGCGCCGCTCCACCCGCTGCGCCCGGGTTTTTCCGCCTCATGCCGACGACCGAACACCTCATCCTCCGCGAACTCCTGGCCCGCGAGCCCAAGTGGGTCTCCGGTACGGCCCTCGCGGCAAAGCTGGGGGTGAGCCGCGTCGCGGTGTGGCAGCACATGGAGAAAATGCGCGCCCTGGGCTTCACCTTTGAGGCCCAGAGTTCGCGGGGCTATCGCCTCGTGGGCCGGCCCCCGACCCTGCACGCCGCCCTGATTGAAACCCAGCTCAAGGTGCGGCCCCGGGGATTCTCCCTGCTGGTCCTCGATGAGGTCGACAGCACCAACGACGAGGCCAACCGCCAGCTCTCCGCGGAGCGCCCCGTGCCGTTCGCCGTCCTCGCCCGGCGCCAGACCAAGGGCCGCGGCCGTTTCGGCCGCGTGTGGCACAGCGAGTCGTCCGCCAATCTCTACGCCAGCTTCGCCTTCCGCCCCCGCGTGGAATCCGGACGCATGCCTACCTTCACCCTCTGGATGGGCGTGAACATCTGCGAACTGCTCGCCAACTTTCTCGGCGTGGCCCCCGGCATCAAGTGGCCCAACGACATCGTTTTCGCCGACCGCAAGGCCGGTGGCATGCTGACCGAGGCCCGGGTAGACGCCGACCAGATCCGCGACCTCGTCTTCGGCATCGGGCTCAACGTCAACAGCCCGACCGGCACCTGGCCCGCCGACCTGGCGCGCCGCGCGGTGACCCTCGGCGAGGTCGCGGGCCAGCCGCTGGACTTGAACCGGCTCGCCGCCGCGCTCGTCGGCCGCGTTCTGCTGGCCTATCAGACCTTCGTCGACGGCCGCCACCTGGAGACCTTCGCCGACCTCTGGAACCGCTTCGACGTCCTGCGCGGACGGACGGTGACCCTGGTCGAGGGCGGTCGGAAACACCACGGCATCGTGAGCGGACTCGACGACGAGGGTTCGCTCGTCCTGCGCGACGCCGCGGCCGGCATGCGCCGCTTTCGCGCCGGGGAAGTCACCCTGGAAAAAGGGGCATGAGAGGTCCGGAGCCCGCAACCACGGGAACATCTCCCGACTGGCGCGAACGCACACTTGCTCGCCCGGACAATCCCTTGTTCCCTTCTCCTTCCCTCTCCGACTCCTCCCTCATGTCCGAACCGCCGATCGCCATTGAAGTTTCCCGTCTGGTCAAAGCCTACGGCGGGGTCACGGCGGTCAATGACATCAGCTTCACCGTCGCCCGGGGCGAGATCGTCGGCTTTTTGGGGCCGAACGGGGCGGGCAAGTCGACCACGATGCGCATCCTCACCGGCTATCTGCCGGCGACCTCGGGGCACGTGCGGATCTGCGGCCTGCCGGTGGCCACCCAACCGGATGAAATCAAGCGCCGGATCGGCTACATGCCCGAAAACAACCCGCTCCCCGAAGACATGCGGGTTTCCGAATACATGTACTTCCGCGGCCGGCTCAAAGAGGTGCCCCGGCGGAAACTGGGTCCCCGCATCGATGAGGTGCTGGAGATCTGCGACCTGAAGCGCGTCCGCCACAAGATCATCGGCCAATTGTCCAAGGGCTATCGGCAGCGGGTGGGGATCGCCGAGGCCATCCTCGCCGAACCGCCCGTGATCATCATGGACGAGCCGACCATCGGGCTGGATCCCCACCAAATCCTGATCGTGCGCGATCTGATCGCCAGCCTGCGCGGCCGGATGACCGTGATCATCTCCTCTCACATCCTGCCCGAGATCGAGATGACCTGCGATCGCGTGCTCATCATCAATCAGGGCCGGGTCGTCGCCGCCGGCACCCCCGCGCACCTGCGGCGCGAAATCTTCGGCCTCTCCTCCTACCAGCTGGAACTCGCCGGTGAGATCGACGCCCTCCCGGCGGCGCTGGCGGCCGTTGATGCGACGCTGCGCAGCACCCACGTGGGCGAGCCCGACGCCGATGGTTTTCGCCGGGTCAAACTCACCACCGGGCGCGAGGGCGAATGGGGCGAACCGCTGCTCCTGGCGCTCCTCAGCCGGGGCTACCGCGTGCGCGCCCTTAACCGCGAGAACCCGACCCTCGAGGATGTCTTCCTCGCCGCCACCCGCCGCAGTTGGGATGTCGTCGTCCCCCCGGTCGAAGCCCCCACCCGCGAAGCCGGCACGCCCGCGGTGAATTCCTGATCCCGCCGCCGCCTCCCGCCGCAAATGAAACATTTCCCCACCCTCCTCAGCCACGAACTGCGCATGCTGCTCGTGAGCCCGGCCACCTACGTCGCCGCCACGCTCTTTCTTGGGTTCATGGGGCTTATCTTCGCCAAGATCCTCGAGATCTACAGCAGTTCGGCCCAGGAATCGTCCCCCGCCATCGTCTACTTCCAGCTCTTCTGGCTGCCGGTCTGCGTGATGGTCCCGCTGCTCACCATGAAGTGCCTCGCCGAGGAGCGCCGCCTCGGCACGATCGAAACCCTCCTCACCACTCCGGTCACGACGACCGAGGTCGTCCTCGCCAAGTTTGGCGCCGCCTACTGCCTGTACGCCGCCCTGTGGGCGTCCACGCTGATCTTCTTCTACTTCCTGAGAAGATACTCCGGCGACGCCCGCCTGCTGGACTACGGTCCGCTGCTCGGCGGCTTCCTGTTCATCGCGATTTCCGGCCTGCTCTTTGTCGCGATCGGGGTGTTCGCCAGCTCGATCACCAGCAACCAGTCCGTGGCGGGCATCATCGGCTGCGTGGCGCTGGCCTCCCTCATCCTCGGGGGCAACGCCCTGTCCGATTCCGCGTGGCTGGACGAGGGCCTGCTCCGCCCCGTCAAGTCGGTCATCGACTACGCCCACGTCTTCGCCCACCGCGACGACTTCACCCGCGGGGTGATCGACACCCGGCACGTCCTGTTCTACCTCAGCGGCACCGTGCTCGCCCTGATCTTCAGCATCCTCGGCGTCGAGGCCAAGCTGCTCCACGCCTGACCTGCCGCGAACCCTGCCCATGCCTCCAACCTTTGTCCTCTCCCGGTACAGGAAAAAGGCGGCCGCTCCCGCCTCCCCGCGGCAGGTCAGATCAAAACCGCCTGGCGGTTTTGTTATTAGCCCGGAAACCACGCCCGATCGCACTCCGGTCCGCGGAATGGATAACACCCGCATTTCCGACCGCCGGAACGGGGTAAACTTTCCGGGCTAATCCTGCCATGTTCACCAGCTTTCGCGCCGCCCGCTGGCTCCGCACGCTCAACCTCGTGCTGCAGGCGCTCCTTTTCCTCACGTTCTTCGGCGGCCTCAACTATGTCGCCCGCAATCACGCGTGGCGCTTCGACCTCACCCGCAACCGCAAGTTCTCCCTCTCCCCCGAGACGCTTTCCTACGTCCAGAATCTCCAGCGCCCCGTCCATCTCGTCATGACCCTGTCGCCCGACAGCGACAACCCGGAGGTGCGCGGCCTGATCGACGAATATGTCTACGCCACGGAGGACCGCCCCGCCGGCCGGATCACCAAGGAGGTGCTCGACGTTTACCAGAACCGCCGGCGCTCGGAGGAACTCGGCGTCGACCAGGCCGACATCCTCGTGCTCATCTCCGGCGACAAACGCCGCGTCGTGACCGTCAACGAACTCTACGCCCTGAAGAACAAGATCCGCACCGCCTTCCACGGCGAGCAGGTCCTCACCGCCGCCATTCTCGACGTCTCGTCCCCCGCCCGCCAACGGATCTACTTCCTCGTCGGCCATGCCGAACTGCGGCTGGGCGATGCCGACGCCAACCGCGGTCTCTCCGCCGTGCGCGACCAGCTCAAGCTGCGCAACTTCGAGGTGGATGACCTGGACCTCACCGTCACCCGCAAGATTCCCGGCGACGCCTCGCTGCTCGTCATCACCGCCCCGCAGAGCAAGTACTCGCGCGCCGAACAGGAACTGCTCCGCCAATATCTCGGCGCCAACGCCGGCCGCATGATTCTCTTTCTGGCGCCGGGTCCCAGCGCCATCGCGCTCGGGCTCGACGATCTCCTCCTCGACTGGGGCATTCTCGTGCAGGACGACGCGATCGCCGATACCGGGCCCGAGAACGTCGCCGAGAACGGCGATCTCCTGATCCGGGCTTACGCCCAGCATCCCATCACGAAGACCCTGCTCGAATACGGCGCCCCGCTCCGCCTGGGCGTCGCCCGCACCGTGATGCCCGATCCCGGCCGGTCACTCGCGAGCGGCCTCAAGACCGTCACCCTGGCCGCCACCTCGCTGACCGCCTGGGGCGAGCGCAGTTTCCGCGCCGGCATCCTGCCCAAGTACGATCCCGGCATCGACACCCGGCCGCTCCCGGGCATGGATCCACCCGATCGCCTCGGGGTGATCGTCGCCTCGGAGCGCCTGGGCGTGCGCGACAACCTTCCCTTCAGCGTGCGCGGCGGCAAGATCGTCGTCTTCGGCACCGGCGACCTCATCGCCAACTCCCGCATCGACCAGGGCAACCTCTCGGTCTTCCTCAACGCCGTCAATTGGACGGTTGACCGCGACCGGCAGCTCAGCATTCCGTCCCGGCCCGTCGAGCGATTCCAACTCACCCTCAGCGCCGCCGAGTTTACCCGGCTGCGCTACACCCTGCTGCTGCTGGTCCCCGGCAGCACCCTCCTCCTCGGCCTGCTGGTCTATTGGACCCGCCGCGCCTGAACCCAACCAAATGCAGACGCCAGCCATCAGATGTCAGCCGCCCTGCCCCACCACGGCGGGGTCAAAGTCGATCGACCCATCTTGCTCGTTCCTCTTTATCTTTCTCTTTCGTCAGGGCTTGTCCGCCCTCTGACCTCCGACCTCTGACTTCTGACCTCCGACTTCCGACCTCTGACTTCTGGCCTCTGACTCCTGAAGTCCTCCCCCTTCCGATCCACCATGCGCACCAAAGTCACGCTCGTCCTGGTCTTCCTGAACGTCGCGTTGTTCTTTTTCATCTTCAAGTTCGAGCGTTCGTGGCGCACGGAAGCCGCCTCCCGGGAGGCGCGGCGCCGCGTCCTCGGCCCCGAGGCGGCCAACATCCGTTCCCTGCAGGTCACCAGCACCGCGCCGGGCGGCAGCTTCAGCCTGGTACGCGATCGCGACACCTGGTTTCTCACCCAACCCCTCGATCACTGGCCCGCCAATCCCCACGCGGTCAGCGCCATGCTCAACGGGCTGCAATTGCTCGAGCATGAAACGAGTTTCGCCGTCGCCGATCTCGCGCGCAACCAGCAGACCCTGGCCGATTTTGGCCTGCTCAAACCGAAGCTCACGGTCGCCTTCTCCTCCGGCGACCCCGCGACCGCCGGCTCTCCTCCCCGCGTCACGACCCTCCGCATCGGTGACTCGACGCCCGACGGCAGACGCCTCTACCTGCTCTCGCCCGACGGGGAGCGCGTGCACGTCGTCAGCCGCAGCCTCGCGGACAGCCTCGCCCTGCCACCCGAGCAGCTCCGCTCCGACGCGCTGTTCTCCGTGCAGGTTTTCGAGGCGCGCTCTCTCAGCGTGCAGATTGCACCCAGCGCCGCGGAGGCCGGCGCCGCCGGGGTCCGGGTTCGGGTCCGCCGCGAGGGCACCCGCTGGACCTTTGACGCCCCGATCACCGCGCGCGCCAGCCGCATCGCACTCGAACTCGCCATCAACGAACTCAACGCCCTGCACGCCAAATCGTTTCCGGCCACTCCGGCCCCGACCTTGCCGTCGGCCGCCCCAGCGATGCGGATCGCTCTGGAAGGCAGAAACGGGCTCGAAACCCTCTTCCTCGGTGAACCGGTCCCGGCCGCGGCCCCGGCGGCCACCGCGCGGCCGCCCGGCCCCACCAGCGCCGCCCCCCCGCCCGCGGCGACGGAGTTCTACGCGCAACTCGAGGGCCGCCGCGACCTGTTTACCGTGGCGGTGCCCGCCTCCCTCCTCGACGTCCTGCGCAACGCCCAGGAAAGCCTGCGCGAGAAAAGAATCCTCGACTTCGATCCGGCCGCCGTCACCGCCATCTCCCTCTCCTCCCCGGTGCAACCCAACCAATTGCCTTTCGAGTTGAAACGCCTCGTCGATGCCACGACCGGCGCCCCGACCGACACCTCCCGCGACTGGCAATTCGTCCGCCGCGGGGAGGACGCCTCCAGCTCGCGCACGCAGCCCGCCGATCCCACGGCCGTACAGCGCCTCCTGACCCAGCTGACCACCCTCAGCGCCGAGAAATTCAAGAGTGATGCCCCCACTTCGGCCGACCTCGAGGAATGGGGCTTCAACCGGCCGGCCCGCGAAGTCCGGCTCGCGCTCGGCGGCAGCACCGCCCCGCTGGTGTTGCGTATCGGCACCGACGCCAGCCGCAACGCCTACGCCCGGGTCGGCACCCCGGCCGATCCCGGCAACTCCATCTATCTGGTGCCGCGGGAAATTCTCAACGAACTCGTCATGACCCCCACCGCGTGGCGCAACCGCGCCGTCACGCCGCCGCTGCCGGCCACCGCCCGCGTCAGCGCCCTCAAGCTCACCGACCTCGTCCCGGCCCCACGGCTGGTGTTCGAGACCACCTTCAATGCAGCCGGCGAGCCGGCCACGCCGCCGCGCGATCCCCCGGCCGTCCAGCAGGTCGTCGCGGCCCTGCGGGCGCTGCGGGCGAAGGAGTATCTGGACGGCGGATTCACCGAGCGGGTCCTGGCCGGCGGCGACGAGCGGCCCTGGCGCTACCAGCTCGAAGCCACCATCGCCGTGCCCGGCAGCGCCGGGGCCGAGCAGACCAGCACGCTGACCCTGCTGCTGACCGAGCGGATGGGCGGCACGCAGCAATTCGCCGGGATCAAGGAACTGGATACGGTCTTTGCCCTCGAACAGCCGTTGGTCGACGCCCTCTGGTCCCTGACCTACGGGGCGCGCGACCCCGGTCCCCTGCCGGAGCCGAAGCCATGAACGCCCATTCTGCGATTTTGGGCCGGGGAGCGCACCCCGCCCGGGTGCTGGCGGCGGCGTCTCGCCGCAGCCTCCGACGCCCTCGGCGCGGCGCCGTGGTCCCCCGGCGGGACGCCGGCGCTCCGCGGAAGATTGCTCCGCGCCCTCTTTCTCCCTAAGTCGGATCACGTTGCGAGGCAGCCGGACCGCCCATGAACCCCTGGCTCAAGTATGCTGCGCTCGGTGTCCGATCGTGCGCCGCCACCGTCGGATCCTTCGCCCTCTGGACCCTGTGGCTTGGCCTCCTGCTGCTGTTCGCGGCCCAGGTCGTCATCGTGTCGTCGCAGGAGTTGGCGGTGCCGTCCTTCCTGCTCCGCCGGGTGGAGCGGCAACTGGCCGGAGCGGGGTTGACCGTGACGTTTGGCCGCACCTCGTTCGATCCGCTGGGCCGGATCCTGGTCGAGGACGTGCGGCTGTCCCTCCCCGCGTTCCCGGATCCGGTGGTCACCGCCCGCGCCGTGTTCGTGCGGCTCAATCCCCGGGCGCTGCTGGCCCTGAGCCTGGAACCCGCCGAAATCCAGATCATGCACGCGACGGTGTTCGCGCCCGCCCAGCTCTCACCTTCGGGTCGCAACGAGGAAATCATCAGCGCCCTGGAGGCCACCGCGACGCTCCGCGGCCGCGAGCTGGACCTCCAGCAGGCCAGCGGGCGCCTCGCCAATCTCACGATTGCCGCCCGGGGCCATGTGCGGTTGCCCGCCGCCGGCACCCAGCCACCGGACCGGTGGTCCTTCGACCGGGCGGTCCGCGAATTCCCGTCGCTCTGCCGCCAGATGATTGCCCTGGAAGCACAGCTCGCCCGCTGCGGGGAGCCGGCCCTTGACCTCGAAATCGGTTCCCTCGCCGACGGCGCGCCCACGCTCGCGATCACGGCCCTGGCCCGGCAGATTTCCGTCGACGGCCCGGTCGCCGCGGAAGCCGATGATGTCGTGGGCACGCTGCGGGTGCTGCTGCGCGAGCATCCCATCGTCTCGCCCATCGCGATTACCGCCGGCGCCGTGCGCGTCGCCCATCGGGCCACCGCGGACGGTCTCGACGCCCTCCTCATTGGCAAACTCCGTTCCGGTCCTCTCGCCTTCGATCTGCGCGAGGCCATTCTCACCGTGGATCATCTCACCGCCGAGGGCGTGCCGGCGCAGGCCGTTTCCGCCCGGCTGACGGCGTTGCCCCTGCCGGGACTCGAGGCCGACATCACCGCCCGCCTGCTCGGGGCCCCGCTCAGCCTGCAGGGCTCGACCGACCTCGCCGCGCATTCCGCCCGGGTGCGCTTCGCCGGCGCGATTTCGCCCCAGGTGCTGGATGTCGTCAGTCGGTACGTCGGCACCGATGTGCGGCGCTTCTACGAATTCGACTCCCTGGAAGCCGAGAGCGGCGACGTCCGCTTCGGCCCGGGCTGGAAGTTCGAGAAACTCACCGCCCGCGTGAAGGTGCCGCGCATGAACTCCTACGGCGTCATCATGGAGGACGGCCGCGCCACGGTGGAACTGGAGCCGGGCCGCTTCTACTCGCCGGAGGCCTTCGCGCGGGTCGGCGACTACTTCGCCCACGGGACCTACGAGCACAACCTGCGCACCCACGAGTTCCGCTTCCTCCTCGCCGGGCAGCTGCGCCCCCTCGCGATCTCGCGCTGGTTCGGCCCGTGGTGGCCGAACTTCTTCGAGCACCTGGAGTTTTCCGCCGCCCCGCCCGACGCCAGTGTCGACGTGTCAGGCTTCTGGCGCCAGGGCCGGCGCACCAGTGTGTTCGTATTTGCGGATACGCCACAGGTGATCATCCGGGGCACCAAGCTCGAGCACACCCGCACCCGGTTGTTCATCCGTCCCGGCTGGTTCGACGGCCTGGAGGTGCTCGCCACCCGGGATGGCAGCGAGACCACCGGCACCTTCGCCTATCGTCTCAACGCTGCTTACGAGTGGGACACCCTCGATCTCGATCTGGAGTCCACTTTCGACCTGCCCCTGATCGCCGAATTGCTCGGGCCCACCGGGGCCAGTTCACTCCGCCCCTATCGCCTCGGCACCGCCCCGGACCTGAAGGTGCACGGAACCCTGCGGGGTCCGGGCTCCCCCCATCCGGAAGACGACACCCTGCAAATCGAGGCGCGCACCACGGGGGAGTTTCGTTTTCATGAATTCCCCCTGCAGGACGTGTCGTTCTCGGCCGTCCTGAAAGGGAACGACGTCACGATTGACCGCTTCAACGGTTCCTTCGCCAGCGGCAGCGCCTCGGGCAACGCGCGCGTCTGGGGCGCCGGGGAGGCGCGCCGCGTGGGGTTCAACGTGGCCCTGGAAAACGCCCACCTCGGCCAGGCCGCGTCCACCCTGCAGGCCTTTCTCGCGCTCAAGCGGGGGCAGCCGCCGCCCCCACCGGGTAAGTTTGTGCAGGAACGCGCCGATCTCATCCTTAATGTCGCCGCCTCGGCCGAAGGGGCTTACGACAACCCCTTCAGCTATCACGGCGACGGCAATGCCACCCTGCAGGGTCTCGGCATCGGCCAGGTTCCTCTCCTCGGGCTCTTGTCGGAGTTGTTCACCTTCACCTCGCTGCGCTTCACCGAGGCGCGCGGCAACTTCAAGATCGCGGGCCCTAAATTGATCTTCCCGAAGATCGAGCTGCGCGGGGCCAACTCGGCCATCGACGCCCAGGGCGACTTCTCGATCGAGCGCAGTGAATTGAAATTCACCGCCAAGGTCTTCCCGTTTCACGAAAGCGGCAACGTCCTCAAGTCCGTCGTCGGGGCCGTCCTGACCCCGCTCTCCAACGCCCTCGAGGTCAAGCTCAGCGGCACCCTGGAAAAACCCCAATGGGCCTTTGTCATGGGGCCGGCGAATCTCCTGAGGTCTCTCGCCGAGGGCGCCGCCGCCGCCCCCCAGCCCGGAGTTCCCCCTCCTCCGGCCGCCCCGGCCGCCCCGGCCGCACCATCCGAAATCGCACCGCCCGCCCCGACGTCGCCCGCCGATTCCCGTCCCGTCAAACCCGGTTCCGAACCCTGAGCCGCCCACACTGCACCCGACCCGACGGCCCGACGCCGGCTTGACTCGGCCCGCGCTCCCCCAACAACCAAGGCATGACCCACGTCCCCGTTCTCCCGTTTTCCCTGCTCCTGCTCCTCCCGCTGTTCGGACTCTCCGGCTGCGGCCCCACCGGCACCTCCGATTCGCCCGTGGTGGCGGGCAACCCCAAGGTTCCAGCCGGCGCGAAAAGCTCCGGCGGCCTCCATGCCGTGCTCACCCTGGACCAGGGCGAAATCGAAATCGAATTCCTGCCGGTCGCCGCGCCCAAGGCCGTCGAGAATTTCCGGTTGCTCGCTGAACACGGGTATTACGATGGCCTCAGCTTTCATCGCATCGTGCGGGGTTTCATGCTGCAGGGCGGCGATCCGCTCGGTGACGGCCGCGGCGGTGAGAGCGCCTGGGGCGGCTCCTTCGCCGACGAGATCGACGCCGCCTCCCCGCTCTACAAGGCCGGCTACCGTCGCGGCATTCTGGCCATGGCCAACCGCGGGCCCAACACCAACACCAGCCAGTTCTTCATCATGCACCAGGACTATCGCCTGCCGCCGGCCTACGTGATCTTCGCCAAGGTGGTGCGCGGTTTCGAAGTCCTCGACGCCATCGCCGAACTGCCCACGACCCGCGGCCCCGACGGCGGCATGAGCCAGCCGATCAAACCCGTCTTGATTCGCAAGGTGACCGTCCGGCCGTAGCCGCCGCCGCAGGCACGTCGCGCAACCCAGTCGGTGATTCCGGCGCGGAGCGGAGTTCGCGCCCCGCCACGAGGCAGGAAAGCAAGGATGATGGGGATCCGTTATCCTCGGTTCGACCCCGGCTTGTGCTCCTGTTTGTCCAGCGCCAATTAGAATCCGTCGTCGTCGAAGGTGAACCGGCGTTCTACACCGGTTGATCAGAACTCGGGCCCCCAGCCCAGGCACAAGAGTTCGCTCCGAGGACATTCCGAGGACAATCCGAGAACAATCTGAGGCCTCAGGCCAACGCCTCTTGTCACTTAATACGTGACAAACGAACCGGGCGAGAAAGGCGGGCGCACCGCCCTCGATACCCCCGACTACGACGCCGTGGCGTGGCTCAAACAGCACGGCGTGACCTTCCTGCTCGAGCCCACTGAGACCGGCGTGTGCCGCTTCGCGCGTTTTGCGGACTCGGAGGGCCATCACCTCGTGTTGCACCGCCGGCATGACGCCTTGCCATCCTGACCACGCCCCGTTCCCCTTGGCCATCCCCATAATTCTCATGAAAAAACTCATCATCATCGCGAGTTCCGTCGTCGTCTTGGGCGTGGTCGGCGTGATCGCGCTCACCTTCTTCCTCGGAGGAATCGTCACGGCCGGCGTCAACAACTTCGCCCCCAAGATCACCCAGACCACGGTCACGCTGGCGAGCGCCCGCATTTCCCCCCTGAGCGGGAGCGGCACGCTTTCCAACCTCGTCGTCGGCAATCCCAAAGGTTGGAGCGACAGCAATCTTTGCGCCCTCGGGAAGGTCCACCTCAGGGTCGCCCCTTTCTCCATTTTGGGTGATCACATCATCATCAACGAAATCGCCATCGACGCGCCGGAGTTCAATTACGAGACCAAGATAGTCGCGAGCAACGTGAAGGACCTGTTGAAGAACATCGAGGGGGCGATGGGCGGATCCGGCAAGGATGCGGCGGGCCGGCCCACCACCAAGGCCGGCAAGCCGATCAAGTTTGAAGTGAAGAAATTCAGCCTGACCAACGGCCGCGTCCGCCTCGGCGTAGGCGGCGCGGGCGCCACGCTCCCCATGCCCCCCATCTCGCTCACCGATCTCGGCACGAAGGAAGGCGGGATCACGCCGGATCAACTCGTGCTCGCCGTGATGCAAAATGTCACCAGCAGCATCATCGGGGCGACCGCCCAGGCCATCGGGGACATTGGCAAGACCACCGGGGCCACCGCCATCGAAGGCGTCAAGAACGCCGGCGACGCCATCAAGGGATTCTTCGGCGGCAAGAAGTAGCCGTCCGCGGACGCCGTTTGCGAGGGCGGGTGCCCGCCGCGAGCGCGGTGTGCCCGCCTCCGGCCGGCGCCACCCCTGTGCCGCAGCCCGGCCGCTCGCGCGTTGACCTCGCACCCGCGCCCCGCTCCCGTCCTCGCATGAAAGTCACCTATTACCTGGAGGTCACGTCGTCCTGGTGCTTCTGGGGTGAACCCGTGTGGACCGAGTTGAAGCGGCGCTACGCGGGGCGCGTGGCGTTCGAGTGGAAAGTCGCCAAAATGTCGCCGGGCGACTGGCCGGTCTCACGCGCCCAATGCGAATGGTTCTACCGCCGCAGTGGCACGGTCATGCGCTCACCCTTTATGCTGAACTCGGGGTGGTTTGAACCCGTGGCACCGGGCACGTATCCGGCGGCCAGTTATGTCGCCGAGGCGGCGAAGGACTTCGGCTTCACCGGCGACGAGATCCGACTCGCCCTGTCCCACGCCGGCGACCGCGAGGGCCTCAAGGTCGGCCGGATGGAGATCGCGGTGGCGGTCGCGACCCAGGCCGGGGGAAAGAAGCTCAACGCCCGCAAGCTGCGTGCCCGCGCCGAGTCGCCCGACCTCGCCGCCCGCATCGACGCCAGCACCCGCGAATTCCTCGCCCACCAGATTACGCAACGCCCGGCCTTCGTGCTTGAGGATGTCATCGGGGACAAGGCGGTCTTTTCCGGCGTCGTAAGAATCGAACCGCTGGCTGCGACCCTCGATGCGATGCTCGCCGACACCGCCGCCTACGCCTCGTTTCAGGCGCATTTCGGCGGGCCGCCCGCGGCGTAGGAGCGGTTGGCTGCGGTCGACCCACCGCGGACAACGTTGACCGCAGGGCCGCGGCGTCCTTCGCTCAACCCCATGCTCCCCCAGCGCCGCCTCTCCCACGCCCGGGGCTACCTTGAACTCGGCATGGTGGCCGAGGCGGCGGCGGAACTGGCGCACCTCTCCGCGGCGGAAGGGGAGACGCGCGAGGCCCGCGCGGTCCGCCTGGCCGTCCTGCACGAGCAGGAGGACTGGCCGGCGGTGCGCCACCTCGCCCGCGAACTGGTGCAACACGACGACGCCGATGCCGCCGCCTGGGTCACCCTCGCTTATGCCACGCGCCGGGCCGACTCGCTCGCCGCCGCCGAGATCATCCTGATCAAAGCGGAGAAGATCCATCCGCGGGAACCCACGATTCAGTTCAATCTCGGGTGTTACGCCTGCCTGCGCGGCGATGTGAAGACCGCGCGCCATCGCGTCGCCCGCGCCATCGCCCTCAACCCGGAATTCGCCGCGGTCGCCGCGACCGATCCGGACCTTGCCGCCCTCCGCACCGCCCACCCGGGGGACTTCCCGCCCCCATGAGGCCCGGCGAGCCCGCCGCCGCCTGAGGTCATCGTCCCGCCACGCAACTAGTCCTTGCCCTTCGGCTTGCGGGCTGGTCATTGTCCTGCCCGCTACGATCTTGCTCCATTGCTTCCGCTGTTCATTTGCCTGCCCTTACTCCTGCCATGGCTGACGAAACAACCTCCGCCCCGAACGAACCGGTCAACGAATACGAACGCGAGCCGGTGCCCGAGCGGGCTCGACTTGGCTTTAAGAGCTTCATCGGCCAATACGCCGGCGAACACACCGCCGGCACCGAACTCATGATCGGCCCCCTCTTCGTGGCGTCGGGTGTCGCCGCCTTCGATCTCGTGATCGGCCTGCTGATCGGCAACCTGCTGGCGGTGCTGAGCTGGACGTTCCTGACCGCGCCCATCGCGACGAAGGCCCGTATGACGCTCTACTTCCAGTTGGAAAAGATCTGCGGCCGCAAGCTCGTCACCCTCTACAACCTCGCGAACGGGGTCATGTTTTGTTTCCTCGCCGGCTCGATGATCACCGTCTCGGCGACGGCGGTGGGGGTGTGGTTTCACTTCCCGATGCCCGGCTTGAACGACCTGTACCCCAACAGCCTCGGCTGGGTGCTCGCCGTGCTGGCGGTCGGCACCATGGTGGCGGTCGTCGCGGCCTATGGCTACACCTTCGTTGCCCGCATCGCCAACTACGCCGCCCCGTGGATGACGCTGGTGTTTTTCGCGTTCGGCCTGGTCGGCTTGCGGGAGTTTCTCAATGCGACCGGCACGACCATCAATTCGGCCGGCGATTTCTGGCATCTGTGCCAGACCGCCATCTGGAAGGGCGGCGCCCCCCTCCCCGGCCAGGTGAAGTTCACCTTCTGGCATGTGATGTTCTTCTCCTGGTTCTGCAACATGGCGATGCATGTCGGCATGTCGGACCTCTCGGTCTTCCGCTACGCGAAGAAGTCCTGGTACGGCCTCGCCACTTCGTCGGGCATGTTCCTCGGGCATTATTTCGCCTGGATCGCCGCCTCGATCCTCTACGCCCTGCAATTGCACCGGGATGCCGCCAACACCGACGTGCTCCCCGGTCCGCTGGCCTACAACGCCGCCGGCGTCGCCGGTCTGATTTGCGTCATCATTGCCGGCTGGACCACGGCCAATCCCACCATCTATCGGGCGGGCCTCGCCTTCCAGGCCATCTTCCCCAAGTCATCGCGTTACAAGGTGACCTTGATCACCGGCCTGATTGTCGCCGCCTTCGGCATGTTCCCCGCCGTGGCCATGAAGCTGCTCGGCTTTGTCGCCCTCTACGGCCTCATCCTGATGCCGATGGGCGCCGTAATCTTCGTCGACTTCTATCTCATCCCGAAATTCGGCCTGACCCCATACTACGCGGAGAAATCCGGCACCTCCATCAACTGGGCGGCCGCCATCGCCTGGTTCGCCACGCTCGGGATCGCCACCTGGCTGGTCCAGACCGGCCGCACCCAGATCTTCTTTGTCAGTCTGCCCGGGTGGTTCATCGCCGCCGCCCTCTACCTCGTCGTCAGCAAGCTCTATCAGCAGAAACTGTCCCCCCGCCCGGCCACCGCGGCTTCCCTCGCCTCATGAAAACCGTCGCCCAAATCATTTCGTGGATCGCGTTGCTTGGCACCCTCGCCCCGGCCATCGCCTACCTGGCCGGCAGCCTTTCCCTCGACGCCGTCAAGACTTGGATGCTCGTGAGCACGATCCTGTGGTTTGTCACCGTGCCAATCTGGATGGGCCGCCCCGATCAGGGCTGACGCCGCCGGGCTGGCTATCCTTCCCGCCGGGCGAAAGATTTCTGACCGAGGGAAAAGACGGGCGACCGCGCGCTCCCGGGGAGGAGCGTCGCGCCTCCCCTCCGGCCGCGGCTCGGCGCGATTTTCCACTGGCCCGCCCGCCGGCAACCCGGCATCACGCTCGCGCACCCCATGACCGCGCCGTTGCTCCAACTCCGCCAGATCACCAAGTCGTTCGGCGGGGCCCCGGCCCTGCGCGGCGTCGATTTTGATCTGCAGGCCGGCGAAGTCCATGCGCTGCTCGGTGAAAACGGGGCGGGCAAGAGCACCCTGATCAAGATCGTCACCGGCGCCCATCAACCCGACGGCGGCACCCTCGCCCTCGCCGGCCGCGAGATCCGCGCGTTGGCTCCCGCCACGGCCCATCAACTGGGCATCGCCTGCATTTACCAGCAACCCGCACTCTTTCCCGATCTCACCGTCGCGGAAAACATCGCGCTGCGCCTGGAATCCGGCCCGGGCCTGCGCAGAATCAATTGGCCCGCCCGCCACGCGCGCGCCGCGCACCTGCTGACCCGGATCGGCGCCCAGATTTCCCCCGCGCAGGAGGTCCGCACCCTTTCCATGCCCGGGCAGCAGCTCGTCGAAATCGCCTGCGCTCTGGGCGCCGGCGCCCGCATCGTCATCATGGACGAGCCGACGGCGGCGTTGACGCAGGAGGAGCAGCAACGCCTCTACGCCATTGTCCACGATCTGCGCCGCAGCGGCATCGGGGTGATCTACATCTCGCACCGGCTCGAGGAAATCTTCGCGCTGGCCGATCGGGTGACGGTGCTGCGCGACGGGGCGAGCGTGGGCACACATCCCGTGGCCGCCCTCAACGAGACCGAACTCATCCGGATGATGGTTGGCCGGGAACTGGCGCCGATCGCCGCCCCCTCCGCCGCCCCCCCGGGCGCGGTCGTGCTTTCCGTCCGCGGGCTCGGCTGCACCGCCTCGGGCGTGCGCGACGTTACCTTCGATCTCCGCGCCGGCGAGATTCTTGCCCTGGCCGGCCTGGTGGGCGCCGGCCGCACCGAACTCGCGCGTATCCTGTTCGGGCTGACACCGGCGGACTCCGGCAGCATCACCCTGCACGGGGAACAGGTCGCGTTGCGTTCGCCGGCCGCGGCGGTGGCGCAGGGAATCGCCTACGTCCCGGAGGACCGCCGCCGGCACGGCATCATCCTGGAGCTGCCCGTCGCCCACAACATCACGCTGGCGCTCCACCGGCGGATTTTCCCCGGCACCTGGCTGCGCTTGGCCGCGGAACGGGCGCTGGCCCTCGGGTTCATCCGCGATCTCGCCGTGAAATGCTCCAGTCCTGACACCGCGGGCGGCAACCTTTCGGGGGGCAACCAGCAGAAGGTCGCGCTGGCCCGCTGGCTCGCCACCCAACCCCGGGTGCTCATGCTCGATGAGCCCACGCAGGGGGTCGATGTCGGGGCCAAGGTCGAGATTCACCGGATCATCCGCCAACTCGCCCGCGACGGCCTGGCCGTGCTGCTCCTCTCGAGCGATCTCCCCGAGGTCCTCGCCATGGCGGATCGGATTGGCGTCATGCGGGGCGGCACCCTCGCCGCGATCCTGCCCGGCGCCGCCGAGGCCCGCACGGTCATGGCCGCCGCCCTCGGGCGAACGGAGCAGGGCGCGGCATGAACCGCTATTTTCGTGAGTTCTCCGTCGCCGGCGCCCTCGCCGTCTTGCTCGTTGCGCTGGCCATCTTCGCTCCGGGTTTCTACCAGCCGCAGCCGCTGCTTTCCCTCGCCACCCGGGAAGCACCGACGCTCGTCGTCGCCGGTGGCATGGCCCTCGTGATCATCTGCCGGCAAATCGACATCTCCGTGGGTTCACTGTTCTCCGTGTGCAGCGTGGGTGCCGGACTGCTCGCGGCGAGGCATTGGCCGCTGGCCCTGGTGCTGCCCGCCGCCGTCGGCCTCGGCGCGACCTTGGGTGCCGTCAACGGCCTCCTCGTCGCCGGCCTCCGGCTGCCTTCGATTGTGGTCACGCTGGCGATGATGGTGACTCTCCGGCAGGGCCTGAACCTCGTGCGGCAGGGAAGATTCGTCGATCTGCCGGAGGGACTGCAATGGTTCGGGCTGAGCCAGCCCGCCGGCCAGTGGCTGTTGGTGCTGGCCGCCCTCGCCCTGTTGACCGCCCTGGCGTGGGGCATGCGCCACCTCGCCGTGGGCCGCTTCGTCTACGCCATCGGCAGCGACGCGGAGGCGGCGCGCCTCGCCGGCCTTCGCCCCCGCTGGGGCACCTTTCTGGTGTTTGTCCTGCTCGGCGCGCTCACCGGCCTGGCCGCCCTGATGAACGTCGTCCAGTCACCGCAGGTGCAGCCATTGTCGGGGAGCGGACTGGAACTCAAGGTCATCGCCGCCGTCGTCGTGGGTGGGGTCGCGATCTCCGGCGGCCGGGGCAATCTCTGGGGCGCCTTCGCGGGGTTGCTCCTGCTCGCCTGCATCGCCCCGGCCCTCACCCACCTGCGCGTCGAGGCCTACTGGGAAAAGGCCATCCAGGGCGCGATCATTCTCCTCGCCGTGGTGGCCGACGGCATCCGGTCCCGGAGGCCCGCCCGATGACCGTCAGCTCACCGCTGGGTCACACCTCCTCCCGCGACTGGAAGGCGCTGCTCCGGTGCCACGAGATGCTGCTACTGTACGTGCTCGTCGCCGAGTGGCTGTTTTTCTATTTCGCCGGAACGAGCACCAACCGCCGCGGCGTGCTCATCGGGTTCGGCACCCTCGACCGGCAATTCGATGTGCTCCGGCATTCGTGCGAAATCGGCCTGCTCGCGCTGGCCCTTACCCCCGTCATTCTCACGGGCGGCATTGATCTTTCCGTCGGCTCGCTCCTGGGGCTGTGCGCGATCGTCTTCGGCAAACTGTGGCACGACGGCGGCCTGCCGATCCCGCTCGCCGCCACGTTGACCCTCGCACTCGGGGCGGCCGCGGGCGGGCTCAATGCCACCCTGATCTCCGCGCTGCGGCTGCCGCCGTTGATCGTGACCCTCGGCACCTACTCCCTCTTTCGCGGCTTGGCGGAGGCGATCACGCACGGGTCGGTCACCTACACCAATTTCCCGGCCGGCTTTCTCGCTCTGGGCCAGGAGCGTTGGCTCGGCCTGCCGGCGCAGGCCTGGCTCTTCGCCGCCGTGGCCCTGTGCCTTTGGGCGCTGGTGCATCGCACCACCTTCGGCCGCTCCTTCCGGGCGATCGGGTTTTCGCCGGAGGGCGCCCGCTACGCCGGCCTGCCCGTGGGACGCAACCTGGCCCTGGTCTATGTGATTGCCGGCGCCATCGCCGCGCTCGCCGCGCTCATTTACACCGCCCGCCTCGGCCAGGCCAAGGCCGATGCCGGCACCGGCTATGAATTGTTCGCCATCACCGCCGTCGTGCTGGGCGGCACGAGCATCTTCGGTGGCACCGGCAGCATCCCCGGCACGCTCCTCGGCGTCGCGGCCATCGCCGTCCTGAAAAACGGCCTCGCCTGCCTGCCCGTCGTCATGCGCCTCAACGCCGCCGAGGAGATGTCCGGCCTGCTCACCGGCGCGCTGCTTTTGCTCGCCTTGGCCGGGAGCGTGATGTCACGAATGGTTTCCCAACGTCACCCGCGGCGCCGCCCCCGGGCGTCCCGCCCCTCCCCCCACCTCCCCGCATGAACACCCTCCTTCTCCGCCTCGGCCTCACCGCCGGTTTGCTCCTCGCCGGTGCCGCCCGGACGACGGCCGCCGACGCGAAGATCCTCGTGGCCATGCTGCCGAAGTCCAAGGGCAACGCCTACCATATGTCCTGCGTCGCCGGCGCCCAAAGGGCCGCCCGCGACCTCGGCGTCGACTTCATCTTCGACGGCCCGACCGACAGCAACGCCGCGAAGCAAAACGAGATCGTCGAGAACTGGATCACGCTGGGCGTCGACGTCATTGCCGTGGCGGTGGAAAACAGCGAGGGCCTCTCCACCGCGCTGCGCAAGGCCCGCCAGCGGGGCATCCCGGTGGTCACCTACGACGCCGATGCGCAGACCGACGCGCGCTCGTTTTTTGTCAACCAGGCCACGCCCGTCGGCATCGCGCACGCCCTGATGGACGAAGCCGCCCGCCTCCTGGGCGGCGAAGGCGAGTTCGCGATCATCCTGGCCACGCTCACGGCGGCCAATCAACGCGAGTGGCAAAAGGAAATCGAGGCGCGCTGGAAGGAGAAGTATCCAAAGATGAAGCTCGTGGCGGTGCGGCCCTGCGACGATCTGAAGGACAAGGCGCAGTCGGAGGCGACCGCCCTCATGAGTGCGCATCCCCAATTGGGCCTCATCATGGCCATCTGCTCGCCTGCGGTGCCGGGCGCCGCCGAGGCGGTCAAGCAGGCCGGCAAGGTCGGGCGCGTGAAGGTGATCGGCCTCGGCCTGCCCAGCGAGAACCGCCGCTACATCAAGGAAGGCGTGACGAACACCGTGATCCTCTGGAAGACCGAGGATCTCGGTTACCTGACGGTGGAGGCGGCGGTGGCCCTGGTGAAGGGAACGCTCAAGCCCGGCGCCACCAGCTTTTCATCGCGCACCCTCGGCACCTTCAAGATCGAGGGCGACAACATCCTCCTCGGAAAACCCTTCGCGTTTAACCAGGGCAACATCGACCAGTTCAACTTCTGAGGTTTCCGCCCGAGCGCGGAAACCTTGACTTTGTTTTGCCCTGCCTGCGCCGCAACCAGCCCATTTTGTCATGCCTTCCTTGTTACGCCGTCCCTCCCAGCTCGGGATCCTGCTCACGCTCGCCTTCGTCGCGGCCCTTCCGGCCTCCACCAATACCGCGATCATTCCGGTCCCGCGCGATCCCAAATGGGTGGCGCGCCACGAAGGCTTCGTCCAGATCGCCCGGCAGGGGGGCGTCGATGTCCTGTTCCTGGGCGACTCGATCACCGACTTCTGGCGCACTGACAACCCGGAGAAGGGCGGCCGGAAGGTGTGGGACGCGAATTTCGCCCCGCTGCCCGCCGCGAATTTCGGCATCAGCGGCGATCGCACTCAACATGTATTGTGGCGGCTGGAGCACGGCGAACTCGAAGGCATCCAGCCCAAGGCCATCGTCCTCATGATCGGCACCAACAACACCGGACTTGAGCGCGACGGCACCACGCCCCGCAACACCCCGGCCGAAACCGTCGCCGGCGTCACCGCGATCGTGCAGACGCTGCGCACGCGGCTGCCCGCCACCAAGATTCTGCTGCTCGCCGTCTTTCCACGGGGGGAAACCCCCGACTATCCCCAGCGCCGACAGATCGACGAAATCAACGCCGCGATCGCCCGGTTGGCCGACGGCCGGGCCGTCCGCTACCTCGACCTCGGGCCAAAGTTTCTCTCCGCCGACGGCACCCTGTCCCGCGCGATCATGCCCGACCTGCTCCATCCCGGCGAAAAGGGTTACGAGATCTGGGCCGCGGCGATCCGCGAACCGCTGGCCGCGCTGCTGCACTGAACGCTGGCGCGATATGGGGGGAGAAACTCCCACCCCGCTTCGCCCGTGCGGCTGCCATCCGGTGCCGGCGGCGCTGGCCAAGCGGCCGGTGCAACGCGAGTTACCCCGCGCCCACGGCAGGCGTCATCGCTTGGAACGGGTCCTGCTCAGGTGGGTTGAACTCAACCAGGACATCCCATGGATCAAAAGAAAATCGCGATGCCACCCGACAAGCACATCGCCCTTGTCGCCCACGACCACAAGAAGCACGACCTCGTGCAATGGGCGAAGTACAACCGCGACCTCCTGGCGCACCACAAGGTGTACGCCACGGGCACGACCGGAAAGATCCTCGAGCACGAACTTGGGTTTCCCATCACCAAGCTGCAAAGCGGACCGCTGGGCGGCGACCAGCAGATCGGCTCCAAGATTGTGGATGGGGAGATCAATTTCCTGATCTTCTTCTGGGACCCGCTCGAGCCTCAGCCCCACGATCCCGACGTGAAGGCCTTGCTGCGCATGGCCGTCGTCTGGAACATTCCGATCGCCTGCAACCGCGCGACGGCGGACTTCATGATTTCATCCCCGCTGATGGACGACGCCTACGACCGCCTCGTGCCAGACTACGACATCTACCGCAACCGTCCGATCGAGGATCCGGCCGCAATGGCACCCGTCGAAGCGCTGGAATTGGCCGTCACCTCCGCGCCTGATTTGCGGCTGGCCGCAGGGGCATAGCCCAGCACCGGAAACCGCCCGGTCCGTCGCGGTGGCGCTTCCTCCTGCGATCACCTCAGGTCCACGCCCGCGTTCAGTCCGCGCGCGTCGGCATGGGCACGCCTTCGCCCCGCGCGGGCATCGGCGGATAATGCGGCCGCGGCAGATCGCCCACCAGGTCCGCCACCCGCACGAGCCCGCCGGTGGCCATGCTTTGGTTGGCCGCGATGCCGACCAGAATGGAACAAGCCCCGCTCCGCTCATCCGCCGCGCGCTGATACTTGTCCAGCGCCGGCTCCGGCAGGAAGATGTCTTCGAGCATCAAGCGATCGCCCCCGCCGTGTTCGCCCTCGGCACTCCAGGGCACCACGTCGTAACCCGCCCGGCGCATCGGCACCACGCGCAGCTTCACCCCGTCGGGCACCAGCCCCCCCTGCGCCGTCTCCGTGCCGTTGCGGTAGACCGACTCCATCGCGCTGTGCTCGATGCGCCCTTTCGTGCCGTTGAAGGCCACCGTGTAGCCCTCCCACGCATTGAAGGCGTTCAGCGAATAACTCAGCGTGGCGCCGGTGTCGTAGGTCACGAGGGCGTTGAGCGTGTCCTCGATGTCGATGTCCGCCCGAAAGACGCAGCGATCACGCCAGTAACCATCATGCGCCTCCTGATCGAGGTAGAGCGCTTTGAGACCCGGACTGGCCGCCAAATCGAGGCGGAAGCCGCAGTGCGCCGTTTCCGGGCAGGTGCGACAGCGCTCGTGCGGACCGCTCAGCCCCATGCGCCGGGCCATCGCCGGCGTGTAGAACTCCCGTTTGCCCATCGCCGTCACCGCCACCGGCACGGCCCCCAGCCACCAGTTCACCAAATCAAAGTGGTGGGTCGACTTGTGCACAAACAGGCCGCCCGAATTCTCCTTGTGGGAATGCCAGCGGCGGAAATAGTCCGCGCCGTGATGGGTGTTGAGCATCCAGTGAAAGTCCACCGAGAGCACGTCGCCAATCTCGCCGCTCATCAGGAGTTCCTTCACCTGCGACCGCGGCGGCGAATACCGGTAATTGAACGCCACCCGGCACCGCCGGCCGGTGCGCGCACAGGCATCCAGAATCTGCCGGCAGCGGGCCGCGTCGGTCGTCATCGGCTTCTCCGTGATGACATCGCAACCCGCCTCCATCGCCCGCACCAGGTATTCATGATGCCGGGAGTCAACCGTCGTGACAACGACCACCTCGGGCCGGCACGCGCGGAGCATGCGATCAAAGTCGGCCGCGAGGAAGCCCGGGGGCACGGCGGCCCCATTGCGGCGCGAACGGGCCTGCGCCAACTCCACCCGTCCGGGATTGACATCGCACAGCCCCACCAACTCCGCCCAGCGGGCATGCGTTCGCTCAATCCCATCCTGGTACAACTCCCGGCGGGAGCCCAGGCCCACGATTGCATAGCGGCGACGGGGGGCGGCGGGAGTCGGAAATGTTGGAAGTTCGGACATGAAACGTTGCCCACGGAAGGCGTGAGGGCGGCACTAGAGTCAAGGATAAGGATGCAACGCAAGCCCCGGTTGGAGGGAGGGAAAGGAACGGTTGAAGGACCGCGCCAGTCCCGCAACTTCCTCCGATGCCGGACAGTCGGGCGGCCAGGCAGGGTTATCCCGCCGGCTTCCAATGATTGGCTTTTGTTGGGCCGGACCTTGGTCCGTGCCGCTCGGGCGAAACGGCGCCACCCGGGTGACGCCCTACAGTCCGGAAATCACGAGCTGTTGGTCTTATTCATTCGCACTGGGTCCGCTACCCCCGAGCTTGCTCCGGAGTTCTTTACGGCCGGGAGCGACGCGGGGGGACAAGGTCAGAGTCGTTCCCTCACCTCGTGTTCTTTCTCTTTCGTCCGGGTTTGCCGGGTACATCTCCCGGTTGACGGTGACATTCAGCTCGGTCCTCTTCGTCGCGCCAGTCTTCGACTGGCGCCCGCCGGTCAGAGACGCGGCGCTACGCCCAGAGGCATCACCGCCAACCGACCGATGCCTCCGGGTTTGTCTGCGGGGGAGAAAGCCCAAGAGAAAGATTGGCCGGTCGACGTTGGCTCCGCCTTGGGATCGAGGGAACGCGCGTCGGCCCCGCCCAGAAAATCGGCTCAGGCCTCGCCCCGCAGGTTCTGCAACAGGCCCTGGATGTAGCCCCAGCAATAGGCGAACGCCTTGTGCCCGCCCGGATCCCCGGGCACCTGCGGCACATGGTCGGGCATGATCATGCCGTCGTAACCCACTTCCCGATACACCCGCAGCGCCCGCGGCATGTCCACGTCGCCGTCGTCGGGCATCGTCTCGGTGAATTTGAGAAATCCGCCGCGGATGTTGCGGAAATGCACATTGAAGATCTTCCCGCGCCGGCCGAACTCGCGGATGACGTCGTAAATCTGTTCGCCCGGCCGCGGCAGCATCTCCGCCACCGTGCCCTGACAGAAATTCAAGCCATGCCAGGGGCTCGCCTCGGTCTCCACGAAACGCCTCAGCCCCGCCGGCGTGCCGAGCACGGTGTTGACCCCCTGCCAGCCCGAGTCGGCCGGCATCGCCGGATCCTGCGGGTGACACGCGATCTTCACCTTCGCCTCCGCCGCCACCGGCACGACCCGCTGCAGGAAATAGCCGATGCGGTCCCAATAGATCGCGTCGGTGATGCGCCCGGCCGGCGTCAGGGGGGGCTCGGGCCTGGCCTGACTGTAATCAAAGGCGCTGATGCTCGCGCCGCCCCGGCCCTTCGTCCGGGCCGTGCGCACGACCCCGATGAACGTGAGATTGTACTTCACCATCGGGATGCCCGCCTTGCCGCAATTGCGAATCATCTGGCAGAGGTCGTCGAGGGCCCGGTCGCGCTCCGGATCTTTCGCCAGCAGGATCTCCGGATGCTCCGACTGCGAGATGGTCCGGGAACTCAGCGGCAGCGGCACGCAGTCGAGCTTCAGGCCAAACGATTCGACCTGGCGCCGGAGCCGCGTGAGCCCGTCGACGCTCCACTTGTCATCGAGGCGGCGGCTGATCTGCCCACTGCAGAGGTGATTCACCCCGAACGCCGCGAGGGCGGCCAGCGTGGCCTCCGAGTGGTCATGCTGATGGCCGGCGTGCATCCGCACGGGGGGAAGGCTCGCCCGCGGCGTCGCGGCGCCCGCCGGTTCGCCCGCCCGCGCCGACGCACGGTCCCAGGACAGGGCCATCGCCCCGAGGACGCCGAGCGCCTTGCGGCGCGTGAGTTCACCGCGACGGCCACCCGGGGTCCGGTTGCCAGAGGATTTCGATTTCACGCGTCCGGCATGGCGACCGGAGCCGGAAAATCCAGCTGGAAAATCCGCCACCCTCCTCCGGCGTCACCCCCTGCCACCAACCGTTCCACCCCACGCGTGTCCCGCCCCGACCTCCCCTCCTCCCTCCCCCGCACCCCGCAGCGTCAGACAGTTTTTTGTCACACCTGTGACAAAAATCCGTATCGGCGGGAGGAAGGTGTGATGCGGAGGAAGCCCGCCGGCCGAAGTGGACGTGCGCCGTTACCTCCGCGAACCCGGGACTCCGTGGGACAGCGTCGATGGCGGGCGACGACGGCGTGCGCCTATGTCCGTTCCGAAAATCACCAGCCGCGATAGGCCGGCGGCTTGATCCCCTTCAGGCGGAGATAGACGATGAGTTGCCCGCGATGATGCGTCTGATGGTCATGCATGAGCGCGATGATTTGGCGTTTCGACATCGGTCCCGCGAAAAACTTCTTCTTCTCGCCGAGCGTCCCGGCCGTCGTGGCGGCGATCGCCTCCCGCGCATAAGCCAGGGCCGCCGTGAGCACCTCCACCGTTTCCGCGGGGGTGCGGTCCTTCTTCGTCGCGAGCGGATGGGAGAATTTCGCCGCCGCCAGATGGTCGCCGGCCAGCCACGCCATGTTCTGCGCGAGGTGATCCAATTGCTGGCCAAACGTCATCTCCTCGGGCGCCGCCCGGAAGCCATAATCCTCCGCCGGCATCGCCCGTGCCACCTCCAGCGTATAGGCGGCTGCCCGATCCCATTTCAGTGCGGATTCGGCGATGAAGTCGGAGCCCTGAGCCTGAACGATACCGGTCGTGAAAACCAGGCCAAGGGAAAGGAGGCAGACGAGGGATTTCATAGGTGCACGAGGAAGCGGGAGCAGGGGGGCGCCCGTTCCTCGGCGATCGCGGACTCGGGCGCGAGCCGAAACAGAACCGCGGCGCGCATGTTTTTTTCTTTGGGCCGGCGCCGGATTCCTGCCATGCCCCAGACCGTGCAGCCCGCCCCTTCGCCCGAAGCTACCCGTCCCGGACCACCCCGAGGCCTCGTGCGCATCGACGCCAAGACGGTTCCGCCGGAGCGGTTCCGGGGATCGTTCCACGCTGGGCCGCCTTCCTTCCCGCCGCCGCGGCAGGACGAAGCCGCCGACGGGCTCGACCGCTGGCTCCCGCTGGCAGGTCGTCTTTTCACCTTTCCATGAATCCACCTGTCGATCTCACCCGCGTACCGGCAACCGATCCGATCGATCTCTATCGATACCGCGACGGCTTGTATGCCGCGGACTTCATTGCCGCGGCCGTTTGTGAACTGGATTTCTTCACCTGGCTCGCCGCGCATCCCTCCGATGCCGCCGGAATCTGCCGCGACCTGGGACTCGCCGCACGTCCGGTTGATGTGATGCTCACCTTGTTCGCCGCCGATGGTTTCGTGCAGCAACGCGCGGGAGGGTTTGAGCTCACGGCCCTGGCCCGCGAACACCTCGTGAGTACGTCGCCATTTTTCCTCGGGCCCTATTACGCCTCCCTCAAGGGGCGACCGGTCGTACGCGATCTCCTGGCCATCTTGCGCACCGACAAACCCTCCAATTGGGGTAGCTACCAAAACGAGAAGTCATGGGGCGAGGCGATGCTCACCGAGGAGTTCGCCACCACGTTCACCGCGGCGATGGACTGCCGCGGCGCCGTCCTGGGCCCCGCCCTGGCCAAGGCGATCCCCGTGGGAAATCGGTCCCGCCTTCTCGACATCGCTGGCGGTTCCGGGGTCTTCGCCTGCACCATCGCCGCCCACCATCCCGGGTTGCGCGCAACCGTGTTTGAGCGTGCTCCGGTCGATCAAATCGCCCGCACCATGATCACGAAGCGGGGCTACACCGATCGCGTCGAGGTCATCGCCGGCGACATGTTTGCCGAACCGCTGCCGGGTGGATTCGACCTGCACCTTTATTCCAACGTCCTGCATGACTGGGACACCGCCAAGGTGCGCCAGCTGCTCGCCGCGTCTTTCCGCGCGCTTGAGCCCGGCGGGATCCTCGTCATCCACGACGCCCACCTCAACGCCGACAAGACCGGCCCGCTCCCGGTTGCCCGTTACTCCGTCCTGCTGATGGCCGTGACCGAGGGACGCTGCTATGGCACCGCCGAGATGAAGGCGCTGCTCGACGAGGCGGGTTTTCGCGACTTTCACTACGAACCCACCGTCGCGGACCGCAGCGTGGTCACAGCCCGGAAACCCGCCCGCTGAACCGGCGCGGCGGCCAAGACAAAAGACATTATTTCCTCATCATGAAAATCACACTCCACGGCGCGGCCGGTGAAGTCACCGGCTCGGCCTATCTAGTGGAAACCGACCGCGCCCGCGTGCTGGTTGACTTTGGCATGTTTCAGGGCGGCCCGCGCCTCGCGGCGAAAAACAACGTGCCGGCCGGCCTGGCGCCCCCACGCCTTGATGCCGTACTCGCGACCCATGCGCACCTGGACCACGTCGGACGGATGCCGCTCCTGGTCAAAGGCGGCTACGGGGGTCCCATCTACGCGACCGATGCCACCCGCGAACTCGCCGGGTTGATCCTGCGCGATTCCGCCAAGGTCCAGTCGTACGACGTCGAACGACAGAACCGAAAACGCGGGCGGGCCGGCCAGGGGTTGCTCGAGCCCCTCTACAATGCCGACGACGTCGCGCGGACGATGCAGCAATTTCGTGACATCAAATTCGACCACACATTCGAGCCCGCACCGGGCATTTCCGCCCGCTACACCATTGCCGGGCACATGCTCGGTTCCGCCAGCATTCAATTGATGGTGCAGGAGAGTGGCCGGACCAAGACGGTGGTTTTCTCCGGTGACCTCGGCCCGGCCGGCCTGGCGATCGTACGCGACGCGGTGCCGTTTGATCGCGCGGATCTGGTGTTCATGGAATCCACCTACGGCGACCGGGACCACAAACCGCTGCCGGAAACGCTCGCGGAATTTCGCGCCATCATCGCGGACGCGGTGCGGCGCAAGGCGCGCATCCTCGTGCCGGCCTTCGCCGTGGGGCGCACCCAGCAGATCCTCTATCACCTGGACGAGTTGTTCTGTGCCGGCACGCTCAAGCCTTTCCCCGTTTATCTCGACAGCCCGATGGCGATCGAAGCGACGAAGATTTACCGCCGCCATCCCGATTTGTTCGACGCCGACGCGACCGCGATGCAACGCGCCTGCGAGATTGCCCGCAGCCAGCCCCACCTCAAAGCCACCCCCAAGGCGGAGGATTCGATCAAGCTCAATTACGTTCCCGGCCCGTGCCTGATCATGGCCGGCTCCGGCATGTGCAATGCCGGGCGCATCCTCCATCACCTCCGGCACGGCTTGTGGCAGCCGGAGACGGCGGTCGTGATTGTCGGCTACCAGGGTGAAGGCACGCTGGGCCGGCAACTCGTGGACGGCGCGAAAAAGGTGAGAATCTTCGGCGAGATCGTGGCGGTGAAGGCCAGCATCCACACGCTGAACGGCTTCAGTGCCCACGCCGGGCAAAGCGGCCTGCTCAAATGGCTCGACAGTCTGGCGCCCGCCCAGCCCAGGGTGGTCCTCTCCCACGGTGAAGCGCGCGGGCGTGAGCCCCTGGCCAGACTCATCCGCCAGCGGTACGACATCGATGCCCTCCTCCCCGGCCCGGGCGACACGATCACGCTCTGAGACCGGCACCGTTCCACCACCAACGTTCCGTAAAGCATCCCCGGAGCAAGGCGCCGCAGCACGGCCTCAAAGTCGTCCCCGTCGGGACCCGTTTATCGGCTCCGACCACCGCCGCAGGGTCGACGCCCCGTACCTCGGCAGGTGTGCCACGAAGGTCGGTGCCCCGCACGCAGTCTTGCCGTCGCCCCCGGCGGCATGCACGCTCGCCCCGAATCCACCCGGCCTTTGCGGATCCGAATCCGGCCAAGCCCCCGGAGTGACAGTTCGCTTCAGGTCCTCTCCATTCGCTTCAACTGACTCAATCATGTTTACCCTCGGAATCGATTTTGGCACCAATTCAGTTCGCGCGCTCGTCGTCCGCTGCAAGGACGGCGCGGAGCTCGGTACCGCCGTCTTCAACTACCCCGGCGGTCACCAGGGCGTGCTGCTGGACGCCAAGGATCACAACCTCGCCCGCCAGCACCCGGGCGACTATCTGATCGGCCTGGAGAAAAGCGTGAAAGCCGCGCTGGCCGCCGCCGGCCGCAAACGCGGATTCTCGCCCGACAAGGTCATCGGCATCGGCGTCGACACGACCGGATCAAGCCCGATTCCCGTGGACGCCACCAACCGCCCGCTGGCCCTCGAACCGAAGTGGCGGAAGAACCTCAATGCCCAATGCTGGCTGTGGAAGGACCACACCAGCGTCGACGAGGCCGGCCAGATCACCGAACTCGCCGCGTTGCACCGGCCGCACTACATCGCCAAGTGCGGCAACACCTACTCGTCGGAATGGTTCTGGTCCAAGGTGCTGCATTGCCGGCGCGTCGCGCCCGACGTGTTCGCCGCCGCTTATTCGTGGGTCGAACTCGCCGACTGGATTCCGTCCGTGCTCGCCGGCATCAACCGCCCGGAACGCATCACCCGCGGGGTGTGCTGCGCCGGCCACAAGGCCCTCTACTGCGACGAATGGGGTGGCCTGCCGGACAAGGAATTCCTCGCCCTGCTCGATCCCGCCCTCGCGGCGTTGCGCGACCGGCTCTATGATCAGGCCTACGACGCCAACGTCGCCGCCGGCAAGCTGGGCTACGAGTGGGCGGAGAAGCTCGGTCTCACCCCCAACATCCCGATCGCCATCGGCGAAATGGACGTCCACTACGGCGCCATCGGCTGCGGGGTCGCCGAAGGGGTCCTCGTCAAGGTGATCGGCACCTCGACCTGCGACTGCGCCGTGGTCTCCGCCGAGGAACCCATCCGCGACATCCCGGGCATCTGCGGCATCGTGCAGGGTGCGATCCTCCCCGGATTCTATGGCATCGAGGCGGGCCAGTCCGCCGTCGGCGACATCTTCAAGTGGTGGGTCGAGGTGGTGTGCGGCGGCGATGCGGCGCTCCACGCCCGGCTCACCCGCGAGGCCGCCCGCCAGCAACCCGGCCAATCCGGCCTGCTGGCGCTCGACTGGAACAACGGCAACCGCACCATCCTGGTCGACCAACTCCTGACCGGCGCGCTGTTCGGGCAGACGCTTTACACCACCCGGGCGGAAATTTACCGCGCGTTGATCGAGGCGACGGCCTTTGGCGCCCGCGCGATTCTCGAGCGCATCCGGGAGTACGAGGTGCCGGTCGAGCGCATCGTCTGCGCCGGTGGCATTGCGGAAAAGAACCCGATGCTCATGCAGATTTACGCCGACATCACCGGCTGCACCATGCAGGTCTCCGGCTCCTCGCAGGCCTGCGCCCTGGGTTCCGCCATCAGCGCCGCCGTGCTCGCCGGCGCGCACCGGAGCTTCCCCGCCGCGCAGCGGGCCATGACCCGCGTGCAGCCCAAGAGCTACCGGCCCATCCGGGCCCACCAGAAGGTCTACGACGATCTCTATCTCCTGTATCGCCGGGCCCATGACGCCTTCGGCGGCATCGAAAAAGCCGCCGATCTTTCCCGCCTCATGAAGGATCTCCTCGTCATCAAGCACGCCGCGCGGCGGTGAACCGCGTCCAAGGCCGGAAGCCAGAGGTCGGAGGCCAGAAACCAGAGATCAGAGGTCAGAGGTCAGACGTCAGATGTCAGCCTAGCGAGGCTGCGCCTCAGACCAAGGGACCACGGACCACGGACCACGGACCAAAGGACCAAAGGACGGGGAAGAAAACTTGACCTGTTCACCACGAATTCGCGCCTTCAAGGACTCTAGAGCCACCCAAGCCCGGAAATCCCAGATTCCCGATTTCAGATTCTAGATTCCAGATCTCCGACCTGCCCGACACCTCACCGCCAACCTCTGCCCTCCACCCTCCCCTTCCGCCATGATCCTTTCCCCCTCTGAAATCTGGTTTGTCACCGGCAGCCAGGACCTTTACGGCCCCGCGACCCTCCAGCAGGTCGCGCTTAATTCACAGGCGATCGTCGCCGGCCTGAACGCCGCGGGACGCATCCCCCTCAAGGTGGTCTTCCAGCCCGTGCTCAAGTCCCCCGAGGAGATTCGCGCACTCTGCCTCGAAGCCAATCACTCGTCCGCCTGCGCCGGGCTGGTGCTCTGGATGCACACGTTCTCCCCCGCCAAGATGTGGATCGGCGGCCTCTCCGTCCTGCGCCAGCCCTTCGTGCACCTCCACACGCAGTTCAACCGCGACCTGCCGTGGAACACGATCGACATGGACTTCATGAACCTCAACCAGTCGGCCCACGGCGATCGCGAGGCGGGGTTCATCCACACCCGCATGCGTCTGGGCCGCAAGGTCGTCGTCGGTCACTGGCAGGACCCGGAAGTCCAGGATCGCCTCGCCGCCTGGATGCGGGTCGCCCGGGCCTGGCAGGACCTCCAGGGCGCAAAGTTCGCCCGCTTCGGCGACAACATGCGTCAGGTCGCGGTCACCGAGGGCGACAAGGTCGGCGCCGAGCTGCGCTTCGGGTTTTCCGTCAACGGCTATGGCATGGGTGACCTCGTCGGCGTGATCTCCGACGCCGGGATCAACGACCAGCGCGTCGACGCCTTGTGCGCTGAATACGCCGACTGTTATACCGTTGCCAAGGAATTGCGCCGGGGCGGCGCCCGCCATGATGCGCTCCGCTATGGCGCCCGCATCGAGCTCGGCCTGCGCGCCTTCCTCGAGCAGGGCGGCTTCAAGGGGTTTACCACCACCTTCGAGGACCTGCACGGTCTCCGCCAGCTCCCGGGCCTCGCCGTCCAGCGGCTCATGGCCGACGGCTACGGCTTCGGCGCCGAGGGCGACTGGAAGACCGCCGCGCTCCTGCGCACCATGAAGGTGATCGGGGCCGACCTCGTGGGCGGCACCTCCTTTATGGAGGACTACACCTACCATCTCTCCCCCCGGGGCCACCAGGTCCTCGGCGCGCACATGCTCGAGATCTGCGAAAGCATCGCGGCCACCAAGCCCCGGCTCGAAATCCATCCCCTCGGCATTGGCGGCAAGGAGGATCCCGTACGTCTCGTCTTCGACGCCCGCACCGGCCCGGCGCTCAACGCCTCCCTGATCGATCTCGGCAACCGCTTTCGTCTCGTCGTCAACGAAGTCGACGCGGTCAAAACGCCGAAACTGCCCAAGCTGCCCGTGGCGCGGGCGGTGTGGGAATGCCGGCCCGATTTCAAGACCGCCTGCGCCGCGTGGATCCTCGCCGGCGGAGCCCACCACACCGGCTACAGCACCTGCGTCACCCGGGAGCACCTCGAGGATCTCACCACGATTGCCGGCATCGAACTCGTCGTCATCGACGCCGACACCAAGCTCAGCTCGTTCAAGCAGGATCTGCGCACCAACGAGGTCTACTATCACCTCGCGCAGGGGATCCGCGCCTGAGCCGGTACGGCCTCCTCGCGTACCCGCACGCGCCTCACCTTGCCGACGCGATCCCCGGGCGGGGCCGCAGGTCCGTGGGTCGCCGCACCTGCGCCGCATGCGCCCGCTCGTGCCGGTGGCGTTGAGTTTGTCCTCCGCCAGCGTACCGCGGTTGTAGTGCGCCCTCTTGGACAAGTCCGCTTTCCTGTGGTCGGGCGCCGCGAGCGCATGCTTGCGGACGGTCTTGGCAAAGGCGGACTTGGTTTTCACGGCGCCGAACCAAACGCCTGCCCCAGCCAACCCACGCTCGTTTTCCCCCCTCCCGCCCGGCCCTCCAGCCCGCCCGGCCCTCCAGCCCTCCGGCCCTCCAGCCCTCCAGCCCGCCAGCCCTCCAGCCCGCCGGCCCTCCAGCCCTCCAGCCCGCCGGCCCTCCAGCCCGCCGGCCCTCCGGCCCGCCCGGCCCTCCCGGCCCTCCCGGCCCTCCGGAGCGCCGGATCCGTCTTCCCGTATTTTGTCACAGGTGTGACAAAAAACTGTACCAGCGGAGCCGGGGTGGGCGCGGCGCGGGGCGCTTCTCCGGACGCGCCGCGCGGGGGCCCCGGGCGGCGCCAGTGCCTGGCCGACCAGAGCGCCGACGCGGCCTTGTGCCAGCTGCCATTGACGGCCAACCTGGCTTTCCCGCTCTCTCCCTTTCCTATGCTCATCGAACTCAAACGCGAAGCCTACGAAGCCAACGTCGCCCTGCCGCGCCACGGCCTGATCAACCTCACCTTCGGCAACGCCTCCGCCCTCGATCGCGCCCGGGGTATCTTTGCGATCAAGCCCAGCGGCGTCGACTACGCCCGGCTCACGCCCGCGCAGATGGTGCTCGTCGACCTCGCGGGCCAGCGGGTCGAGGGCCGCCTCAACCCCTCCTCCGACACCGCGACGCATCAGCGTCTCTTCCTCGCCTTCCCGGAGATCGGCGGTGTCGTCCACACCCACTCCACCCACGCCACCGCCTTCGCCCAGGCCGGGCGGGAGATTCCCCTCTTCGGCACGACGCACGCCGATTATTTCCACGGCGCCATTCCCGTCACCCGCAAGCTGACCGCCGCCGAAATCCGCGGGGCCTATGAATGGGAGACCGGCAACGTGATCGTGGAACGTTTCGCCGCGGGGCACCTCGATCCCCTCGATTTCCCGGCCGTGCTGGTGCAGCGCCATGCGCCGTTCACCTGGGGGCCGACCGTGGCCAAGGCGGTCGAGGTCGCCGTCGCGGTCGAATGCATCGCCCAGATGGCGCTTCTCTCCCTGCAACTCGCGCCGAGTCTAAGAACCCTCGAGCCCGCACTCCTCCAAAAGCATTTCAAGCGCAAGCACGGCCCCGGCGCCACCTACGGGCAGGTTTCCGCAGCTGTTTGCTCCGCAAAAACCTGATTGGGGAATTCGTCGACGCGCCCGCTATCCTCCCACGGCGACCCCAAAATTGCCCCCAACTTCCATCCCGCCTCCGACGAATTCCCTCATGAAGGCCCTGCTCCTCACTGCCCCCTCCCAACTTGAACTGGTAGACTTCCCCGACCCCGAGCCGGCCGACGACGAAGTCGTGGTGCGCGTCCACGCCTGCGGCATCTGCGGCAGCGACATCCACGGCTGGGACGGCTCCACCGGCCGGCGCCAGCCCCCCTTGATCATGGGCCATGAGGCGGCGGGGGAAATTCTCGCCACCGGCCCGCGCGTCACGGGATGGTCGGCGGGGGATCGCGTGACGTTTGACTCGACGATTTCCTGCGGCATCTGCCGCTATTGCCAGGAGGGGCAGGTGAACCTCTGCGAAAACCGCCGCGTGGTGGGGGTCTCGCCGGTGGAGTACAAGCAGCACGGGGCGTTCGCGGAGCGACTGGCGATTCCAGCCCGCATCCTCTACCGCCTGCCGGACGCCCTGCCCTACGCGCAGGCCGCCATGGTCGAACCTGTTTCCATCGCCGTGCACGCGGTCCAGCGCACGAAGATCGCCCCCGGCTCGACCGCGGTCGTGATCGGCAGCGGCATGATCGGCCTGCTCGTGATCCAGGCGCTGCGCTGGGCCGGCGCGAGGCAGGTCATCGCGGTGGATCTCGCCGACAACCGTCTGGCCCTGGCTCGGCAGCTCGGGGCCACCCACACCATCAACTCTGGTACGACCGACGCCGCGACCGAGGTCGCGCGCCTCACCGGCGGCCTCGGGGCGGAGACCGCGTTCGAGGTGGTCGGCTTCACGCCCACCCTGAATCTCGCCCTCGCCGTGCTGAAGCGCGGCGGCACCTGCGTGCTGGTGGGCAACCTCTCGCCGAAGACGCAGGATTTTCCCCTCCAGGCCATCGTCACGAAGGAGCTCACGCTGCTCGGCTCCTGTGCCAGCGCGGGCGAGTATCCGCTTTGCCTCGACCTGATCGCGCGTGGAGTGATCAACGTGCAGCCGATGCTCGAGGCGGTCGTGCCCCTCGCCGACGGCGCGAGCTGGTTCGCCAAACTCAGCGCCAAGGACGGCGGCAAATATATGAAGGTGATCCTGGCGCCGTAAGTCCACGGGTGGGCTTCATTCGGGTCCCGAACGATTCGAACCCGCCGCAGCGTGGAGTGATCCCAGCGGGCCGACGCACCTGGACATTACCCCACCGCCTCACAGGGATGGCAGCGAGGCCCTGTGCCGACTCCGCCCGGCGCGGAGCGGAGTCCGCGCCCCACCCTTACCGATCTTCGCACCCGGTAGGGCGGGGAGTCCCTTCCCCGCCGGACCTTCCTCACGACCTTCCTTCCGCCTTCCCGGCGCGGAGCGGAGTCCGCGCCGCGGTCACCTGACCGAATTTCATCACGGTCGGGCGGCGGCGAAGGGACTCGCCGCCCTACCCATGGGGCACCGAGGGAACGTCCAAGTGGCTGTCCTACACCTGACCTCACGGCAAAGCCTTTGCTCGCCGAATCCGGCAATCCGAGATTTCAGATGCCCGATTCTAGATTTCAGATCTCCGGCCTGTCCGACGTCGGCGTCCGACCTCCGTCCTCTGACTTCTGGCTTCTGTCCTCTGGCCTCCGCGCCGTTGGCGCTACGGCCCGGCCGCGAACCCATCCTCCGTCCCGCTCAGCACATGATACGCGCCCGTGCGCATCGTGCCTTCGCGGGCGTTGTAGAGTTCGACCATGCGGGTCAGTTCGAGGAGGCTCAATTTGCCGTCCCGGTCGGAATCGCCGCTGTAATAATGAGCCAGCAGCGCCGCGAAGTTGCCCGGCCGGGCCGGGTCCGGGGCAAACCCGTCTTCGGAGATGGAGAACGCCACCGCATATCCACCCGTGCGCACCGTGCCGTTGCGCGTGTTGTAGAGTTCGATGACCCGCGTGAGCTCGAGCAGACTGATCCGCGAGTCGCGGTTGGTGTCCGCCGAATGGTGGCCGGGCACATTGGGCGTCAACAGGGGATCGGGCAGAACCAGCAGGTTGGTCGGTCCGGACGCCTGGCGGAAGATCACGAGGGCGCGCAAGGCCCGGTCACCGGTGGCACCCGGCGGCACATCGAGGGTATAGGTGAAACTCACGGGGCTGCCGGGCACCACGGTCCAGGCCCACTCCGCCAACCCGGTCGTGCCCGCGATGGGTTTGATGTCGCCCTCCGCTCCGCTGCCCGCCGCGTAGCTCCAGCCGTCCGGCAGGATCACCTGCCAGGCCAGTGCGGTCGGATTACCCGCGTAGGTCAGGGTATTGGCGACCGTCACTGTGCCGTCCAGGCCGAGGTTCGCGCCCACCACAGTGTGCTGGGAGTCGACAACCGCCAACGCCACGGGCGTGCTGGTCACCCAACCCACGGCGTTGGTCACGACGACGACATAATCCCCGGCGTCCGCAAATTGCGCATTCGTGATGGTCAGGGTCCGGCTCGTCGCTCCACCGAGGCGGCCGGCGTTGACCAAGTCCACGCCGTCTTTCCGCCACTGATACGTTAGGGGACTCGCTCCGCTGGCCGCGGCGGTCAGCGTCACGACGCCGCCCAGGCGCACCGCCCGACCCGGGGGCACCGTGACCGTGGGCGCCTGATCCGCCGCCGCGCCGATCGTGACGGAAAAGGCCGTCGTCGCCGTGAGCCCGCCCGCATCCCTGACGGTGATCACCATGCGCATCACCAGCGCCAGATTGGGCGCCGGCGTGACCGTCACGGTCCGCGCCGCACCCTTGCCCCCAAGGACGATCGTGGCAAACGGCAGGGGGCTGGTCGTGACGCTGCCGTCGACGTTGGCCAACGGCAGGGGATTCCAGACGGCGCCGCTGACCACGAGGTCCTCCGCGGCGGTCTCGGCATCTCCCACCGTGAAGGCCAGGGGCCCCGTGCTCCCGCCCACCGGAATGGCCTGATCGGCCAGGTGGCTGATCGTCGGCGGGGTGTTGGGATTCGGACCGCCCAGAGTCGTGAACGCACGGATCTGTCCGTAGGCCGTGCCGGCGGTGCTGGTCGCGTAGGCCCTAACCCAATACGGGGTCGCCGGCGACAGTCCCGAGAGCATGCGGGTGAACGCCCCCGGGCCTTCCCCTTCCACGAACTTGGTCACCGCGGCGGCAATCCTCGCGGTCGTGCTGCCGTCGACGTGGGTCGTTCCGCCCATGATCGGGGTGGGATATGCCGCCTGCAGCAGGAATCCCCGCTCAGTCACGGGCGCATCACCGGCGGTCACCACGGTGCCTTCGACGCGGGCGCTGGTGGCGGCAATCTCCGTCACCGCCCCCGTCACCACCGTCGGCAGCACCGGGGCCGGCGCAAAATTAGCCACGACGCGGAGATGGGCCTCGACGGTCAGCGCCAGGGGATTCGCCGTGCCGCTCGCGTCTCCGCTCCAATGCTGGAACACATTGCCCGGACGCGGCACCGGCGAAATCGATGGCGGCAGCGGCGGTTCAATTACCGGCTCGGGCGCACCGTTGCTCCCCATCGGCACCGGCATGGGCGCCAGCGGAATCGCCAACAGGGACACCCGCGTGTCCGCAAGGTAGCAGCCTGGGCCCACCGGGGCCGGATTCAATTCGATGCGCCCCGCTTCCGCCGGAACGACGGCGGTCGCCAGCGTGCGAATCGCCAGCGGCACGGTTTTCACGACCTGCCCCGCCACCAGGAATTGCAGTTGGAAATCTCCCGCCGCCAACCGGCCCAGCGAATAGGTGTTCGTCAAGGTTGTGAGCACCGCGGGGGCGGCCCCGGCGGTCTGGTAGACGCGCGCGTTCAGGACCACGATGTTGCCCTGACCCACCGCCGGTCCCCACTCGACCCGATATCCCCCCGGGTTGAACTGGATCGCCACCGTCGCCCGGAATTCACCGGCCGCCGCCACGCTTGCGATCGTCGTCTGCTGCGCCGTGGGCAGATACGGCACCAAGGCCGGTCCGCCGGTGCCGCGCACGACAAACGTGTAGGGACTTTCGTCAGCGTCGTTGCTGGCGATGCTCAGTGTCGCCGTGCGCACGCCCACGGCGCCCGGCACGAAGGTGACGTCGAACGACACGGCTCGCCCCGGTAGCACGGCGGTCACGGCCGGCTGCGTCACGCTGAAGTCCGCCGGGTTGGCCCCACCCTTGGCCACCACCGGGACGCCGGTGAGGTTCAGCGGGGCATTGCCGGCGTTTCGAATCACGAACGTGTGGCGCACCCGGGTACGGGCGATCTCACTCGCATTGTCCGTCGTCCCCGCCGTGCCTTCGATGGCGAAGCCGTTGGCCGTGGTTGCGGCGACCGCGGGATCGAGCAGCGCCGCCGTCCCGAATTCCGTGTCGTCTTCCGCGGTCGGAGTCGTGTCACCGGCGGCAATGGAAACGCCCCGGCCGAGCAGGTCGATTTCCGGCCCCTCCGCCAACCGGGTGAAGTGCGCGACCAGCGTAAAACTCCGCGTCATCGTCAAGACCAGTGGATTCGAGGTCACGAGGACGTCCGGACGATTTGCGTCCGGGCCCAGAGCGAACGGGGCCGGATCCGTCCAGCCGGTGAAGGCATATCCCGCCGCGGGCTGCGCGGTGAGGCGGACCTGCTCCAGGTAGGTGTACGTGGTCTTCGCCGGACTCGCCGTCACCGTGCCGCTCGCGAGTGGATCGACCACGACCGTCAGCGTCGACGCCCGGGGCAGGAATCGCGCCACGAACGGGCCGACCCCGCCGGTCACGACCACCGCCCGCGTCGCGTTGGGTTCACCATCATTCCAACCGCCAAAGTCGAAGCCCGCGGCGGGAATCGCGGTCAGCGTCTGCACAGAGCCGACGAAGAAGGCGCCCCCGCCAACCAAGGTACCTCCGTCGGGTGGGCTCGCCATCGCCACCAACATCGCCTCCGGCGCCGCATCCGCCGTCGCCGCCCGCAGCGTCGCCACGGGGAAAGCGGCGCTCACGCCGAGGGCGAAGACGAGGCCGGCGGGGAGCGAGAGACCAAGGAGAAGGCGACCTGCGCCCGATCGAACCGAGTGAAAGAACCAACCACGTGGCGTGTTCATGATGAGTGTTTTGGATTCCACTAAATGCCCTGTCCGGACGGCCGGATTCTGATGTCCCGCGCGGAGCGTGAACAGACACTTATCGTCGGTGTGCCTCCGTCCGACGGATCCCGCTGCGACTGCGCTGCTTCCGCGCGACGCGAACTCCACATGCGCCATGGCATGACGACTCGGATTGTCCTCGGATTGACCTCCTGTGCAACGTCTGGGGACCCAAGCCCTGATCAACAGGAGCTCAAGCCGAGGTCGAACCGAGGAGGACGGATCTCAAGCCCTTTGTTTCTTGGATTTTTGGTGGGGCGTGGACTCCGCTCCGCGCCGGAATCACCGACTGGGTTGTATAACAATTATACGGCGGCGAAGGGACTCGCCGCCCCGCCCACGGGGCACCGAGGGAAAGCCCGAATGACAAGTGATGTTGGTTGCCGATCTCGGATGGTCCTCGGATTGACCTCCTGTGCAAAGTCCGGGGGTCTGAGCTCTGATCGACCGGTGCGCCGCCAGGTCACATGTGCATCTGGATCCGGAACCAGGGGCACAGGAGCCCAAGCCGAGGTCGAACCGAGGAGGAGTGATCCCCATCGCGCTGCCGAAGCAACCCAGAAAAAGCAGCTTGAACCACAGATGACACAGATGAACGCAGATGACGGAGAATGATCGGAACGTAGCCGTTCACCCCGTGAGTGAAGCAAAGCGCACGCTTCGTGGAGATGGCCTCCCCTTCAATCTGTGTTAGCTGCGAAATCTGTGGTTGGTCTGAACTGCTGGATATTGAATCGCAGGCGGGTCCATTCCCCGTGGCTTGCCACGTTCCTGCCTGCGATTCCACGAGCCCGAGCCGCGCAGCGGTCGCTTGGCCATGATGCCCCGAGGCTTGCCTCGGGGTGGCCGAGCGAAGGGCGAGTGTTCACTCAAGACGCACCCTCGCGCGCCAGCCTTCGAAAATCCGAGATTCCAGATGCCCGATTCTAGATTTCAGATTTCCGGCCTGTCCGACGTCGGCGTCCGACCTCCGTCCTCTGACTTCTGGCTTCTGTCCTCTGGCCTCCGCGCCGTTGGCGCTACGGCCCGGCCGCGAACCCATCCTCCGTCCCGGTCAGCACATGATACGCCCCGGTGCGGGTCGTGCCACTGCGGGTGTTGTAGAGTTCGATCACGCGGGTCAACTCCACGAGCGAGAGCTTGCCGTCGTGGTTGCTGTCGGCGCTGTGGTAGCGAGTGAGGGTGACTGCGGTCGCCAGCGCGCGCGTCGGCTCGGGCGCGAAGTCGTCCTCCGTCGCCCCCGCCGCCACCGCGTACGCCCCGGTGCGCGTCGTGCCGTAACGCACGTTGT
>JBBRWR010000055.1:0-51904 GCA_038249085.1 Opitutales bacterium | reverse complement strand
GGGCGCCAGTCGAAGACTGGCGCTACGGGAAGGACCGAGCTCAACGCCACCGTCAACCGGAAGATGCGCCCCCCCCCGGACCCAACCCAGCCGGTCGATGGCGCAGCCAGCCCCTCAGATATCGATGACGTCGTCCTTCTTCGGCTTCGCCGCCGGTGGCTGGCCACCCCGCCCCCCCGGGCCGCCGGAGCGCATGAACGCGTTCAGCAGCAGGTTCGTGATGCTCACGACCAGTGACCCGCCCAGCGCCGGTCCAAACCCCGCCACGACAAATCCATCCACCAGCCGCCCCACGAACAGGAACAACAAGGCATTGATTACCACCATCCCGAGTCCCAAGGTGAGGAGGATGAATGGCAGCGTGAACAAGACCAGCAGCGGCCGGAGGATGGCGTTGCAGAAGCTGAGCACCAGGACCACCGCGACCAGCGTGCCGCCGTCCTGGCAATGGATGCCGGGGACGATCTTGGTCGCCAGCGTTACTCCGAGGGCGAGCACCAGCCAGCGCAGGAGCAATTGCAGGATCGGAGAGTTCATCGCGTGACGCGGCACCCTCCCCGCCACCGCCGCGCCGGGCAATGAAAATCCTGATTGTCCAGGACTACCTCCGCAGCGGCGGAACCGAGCGCCAGTCGATCCTCCTGGCCAACGCGTTCGCCGCCGCCGGCGAGACCGTGACCCTGCTCACCTTTCGCCCGGGCGGAACCCTGGCCCGCACTCCCGCGCCCGAAGTGCGGCGCGTCGCCCTGCAGCCCTTCGATCTCGGCCTCGACTGGCTCGCGCCCGGCTTGGTCTCCGCCGCCCGCCGCCTCGCCCCCGACCTCATCCTCGGCATGGGCCGCATGGCCAATTGCCAAGCCTGGCGCCTGGGCCGGGTGGCGCCAACCGTCGCGACGATGCGCACCGGCAAGCCGCTCCCCTGGCTCTTCCGGCGTTCCCTCCGCGTCGCCGCCCATGTGGTCGCCAACAGCCAGGACGCCCGCGCCACGCTCCTCCGGCAGCACGCCGTCGCCGCCGGGAAAATCTCGGTCATCTACAATTCGCTCGTCTTCCCCGCCCCCGCCACCGCCTCCTCCGCCGCCGAACGCGCCATGCTCCGCCGCCAATTCGACGCCCGGCCGTCCACCAAGGTGCTCCTGTGCGTCGCGATGTTTCGGCCGGAAAAAAACCAGCGTGAACTCGTCGAGATTGTCGCCGGTTTGCCGGAAAGCCTCGACTGGCAACTCTGGCTCGCCGGCGACGGGCCGGCCCGCGCCGCCTGCGAGCACCTGGTTGCCGAACGCCAGCTCGGCGCCCGCGTCAAGTTTCCCGGGTTCCTAACCGATCCCACTCCGCTCTATCGCGCCGCCGATCTCGCGGTGCATGCCTCGTCGAGCGAGGCTTTGTCCAATTTTCTCATTGAGGGCCAGGCGCACGGCCTGCTCGCGGTCGCCTACGAGGCGCAGGGCGTGGCCGAGTGCTTCCAGCCCGGCCGCACCGGCTGGGTGATTGCCCGCGGCGACCGCACCGCGTTTCGCGCCACCCTCTCGCGCCGCATCAGCGAGCCGCAGATCGCCCACGACGAGCGGGCGGCCGACGCCCGGGCCTTCGCGCGCACCACCTTTGATCCCGCCCGCCAGGTCGCGGCTTACCTCGACTTGTTTCGCCGCTTAACCCTCTGTCCCCCGCCATGACCAACAAACAGCGCACCGACCTCATCGAGCGCTACCTCCGGGAACACAAGTACGGCGACCTGCATTCGCTCGCCAAGCGTTTCGGCGGTTCGCTTTCGACCGTCCGCCGCGTCCTCGACACGCTGGAGAACCGCGGCATCGTCCGCCGCCACCACGGCGGCGCCTCGCTGATCGAGACCGATGCCCTCGCCCAGGAACAGGATTTCATGGTGCGACTCCTGCGCCAGGCCGATCGGAAGTTCGCCATCGCCAGCCTGATCGCCGAGCAGGTCCAACCCGGCACCACCGTCATCCTCGACGGCGGCACCACCACGTTCGCCGTGGCCCGGCTCCTGGTGAAAAAAAGCGTGCAGGTGATCACCAACTCGCTCCCGATCGCCAGCCTCTTCGGCGAGGTCGGCCGCGGGGAAACGATTGTCACCGGCGGCAGCATCCTCGGGCGCCTCGGCCTGCTCGTGGGCCCGCTCTGCGAGGCTTCCTTCGAGCAGATTCATGCCGACGTCGCCATCCTCGGGGGGACGGGCATCACCGAGCGGGGCGTGTGGAACCACAACGCCCTGGTGATCGCGGCCCAGCGTAAGATGATCGCCGCCGCCGAGCGCACGGTGTTTGCCCTCGACGCCTCCAAATTTGGGCGCAAGGCCCTCAGCCTCACCGCGCCTTTTGGTCCGCGCATGAATATTGTGACCGACCAGCGGCCCGATGTCGCCGTCGCCGCGGCCATTGCCGTCGCCCGCGCCCGGCTCACCCTGGCGTCGGAGTAAACGGGCCCGCCCGCATCCGGTCCGGCCCGGCCAACGCCGGATCCCGGCGCCGCCGTTTCCGCTCCGCGGTTTGCCTTTCCGCCGCCCCTCCGCTTCGTACCCGCGTGATCTCACCTCGCCCTGTGCCGTCCGCCGTTCCGCCCGAGTGCATCCGCCTGCGCGGGGTGCGGCAGAACAACCTGAAGGGCTTCGACCTCGATGTGCCGCTCGGCCGCTACATCGTCGTCACCGGTCTGAGCGGCGCCGGCAAGTCCTCGCTGGTATTCGACACGCTCCACGCCGAGGGCCAGCGCCGCTATGTCGAGACGTTCAGCGCGTACACCCGCCAATTCCTCGACCTGCTCGACAAACCCAAGGTCGATTCGATCGAGAACATCCGCCCGTCGATCGCGATCCAGCAGACCAACACCGTCAAGACCTCGCGCTCCACCGTCGGCACCATGACCGAGCTGACGGACTTCTGCAAAGTCTGGTTCAGCCATGTCGCCCGCTGTTTCGATCCCGTGACGGGCGAACCGGTCGAGGACGACAATCCGCAGACCATCTGGCAGAAGGTCCGCGACGCCCACGCCGGAAACACGGTGGTGGTGGCGTTTGGTGTCACCAAACCGGCCAATCTCACCTGGCCCGAAATCCTCGCGAGCCTCAAGGGCCAGTCGTACGTGCGGGTGCTGCTCGAGACGGACCCGCCGCCCGCCGCGACCGCCGCCCCGGCGGCACCCGATCTCGCGGTGCACCGCATCGACGATTTGCTGGCCGACGGGAGCCCCCTCACCGCCGCGACCCGCCTCTTCGTGGCGCAGGACCGCGTGACGCTGGCCGCCGGGCAGCGATCCCGTTTCCTGGAAGCGGCCGAGACCGCCCTCCACTTCGGCCACGGCGAAGTTTTCATCTTCCGCGAAAACGCTCCGGGGCGCTTCGCCACCGGCGGCCACTATTCGCGCGGCCTGCACTCCCCCCGGACCGGTCGCTCGTTCCGCGCGGCGACGCCCGCGCTCTTTTCCTTCAACTCCCCCCTCGGCGCCTGCCCCCAATGTCGCGGCTTCGGCCGCATCATCGAGATCGACTACCGCCTCGCCATGCCCGATCACGGGCTCTCGATCGACGCCGGCGCCATCAAATGCTGGGAGAGCGAGGTCTACGGTGACTCGAAGAAGGACCTGCTCGTCTTTGCGAAGAAGAAGAAGATTCCCACCCACGTTCCCTTCGCTTCCCTGTCAGCCGAGCAGCAACGCTACGTGATCGACGGCGAACCGGGTTACGGCGAGGAGAACGGCAAGGCATGGCCCAAGTACTGGTACGGCCTGAAGGGCTTCTTCCGCTGGTTGGAGAAGAACACCTACAAGATGCATGTGCGGGTGTTTCTCTCGCGCTACCGCGCCTACAACCCCTGCCCCGACTGCGGCGGCCAGCGCCTCCAGCCCGAGGCCCTCTGCTGGAAATGGCGCGGCCGCACACTGCCCGAGCTCTACCAAATTCCCGTCGGCGAACTGCTCGCCCTCCTCGGCCCGCGTCACCTCAGCAGTGACACATTGCCCGCGGTCGCGGAGGCCCGCAGCGCCACCCTCGCGTTCGAGTCGATCCTCAGCCGGCTCCGCTATCTCGAGCAGGTCGGCCTGGGTTACCTCACGCTGGATCGATCGTCCCGGACGCTTTCCGGCGGCGAAGTGGAGCGCGTCAACCTCACCAGTTGCCTCGGTACCGCCCTCGTCGATACGCTCTTCGTGCTCGACGAACCGAGCGTCGGCCTCCATCCGCGCGATATCGACCGGCTGATTGCCATCATCCGCACCCTCACCGCCGCCGGCAACACCGTCGTCGTCGTCGAGCACGACGAGGCCATGATCCGCGCCGCCGATCACGTCATCGAAGTGGGCCCGGAGCCCGGCCGCCGCGGCGGTCACATTGTCTTTCAAGGCACGGTGGGCGAAATGCTCGCTTCGCCCGCCAGCATCACCGGCGCGTATTTCTCCGGCCGCCAGTCCATCGCCACCCCCGCCTCGCGGCGACCGGTGCCACCCGATCATCCCGTCCTCTCTTTCCAGCGCGCCACCAAGCACAATATCCGGGACCTCTCGTTCGGCCTGCCGTTGCAGCGCCTCGTCTGCCTCAGCGGGGTTTCCGGTTCCGGCAAGTCCACGTTGCTCGACCATGTGATCTACCAGGGCCTGCTCGCACAGCGGCTCCAACTCACCGCCGACCCGGCCGTGATCGCGGAGATCAAGAGTGATCTACCGCTGGGCGAGATCGTGCTGGTCGACCAGTCGCCCCTCTCGCGCACCCCGCGCTCCAACCCGGCCCTCTACACCGAGGCGTGGGAACTCATCCGCAATCTCTACGCCCAAACCCCCGCCGCCCGCGCCGCCGGCTTCAACGCGTCGTCCTTCTCGTTCAACAGCGGTGAGGGCCGCTGCGACCATTGCCTGGGCCTCGGCTACGAGCGGGTGGAGATGCAATTCCTCTCCGACGTCTTCGTGCCCTGCCCGGTCTGCGAGGCCCGCCGGTTCAAGTCCGAGGTGCTGGCCGTCGCCTGGAACGGCCTCTCCATCGCCGATCTGCTCGCGACGAGTGTCGCCGAGGCCTTGGTCCTCTTCGCCGACCATCCCGCCATCCGCGAACGACTGGCGGGCCTGGAAGCCGTCGGCCTCGGCTACCTCACCCTCGGCCAACCGCTCAACACCCTGAGCGGCGGCGAGTCGCAACGTCTCAAACTCGTCCGCTACCTCGGCGCCTACACCGGGCCCCAGGCGCCTGCCGTCGCGCCGGCCACAGCCGCCCTGTTGCTCCTCGACGAGCCGACCACCGGACTGCATCGCCACGACGTCAAACGCCTCCTCGAGGTCCTGCACTCCCTCGTGGATCGCGGTCACAGCGTCGTCGTCATCGAGCACAACCTCGACGTCCTCAAGTCCGCCGACTGGCTGCTCGAGATCGGCCCCGGCGCCGGCACGGCCGGCGGTCGCATCGTCGCCGCGGGTCCGCCCGAGCAGGTCGCCGCCGCCGCAACCGAGACCTCACCGTTCCTCCGCGCCGCGCTTTCCCCGTGTCACGCCATCGGTGATACGAGGTCGGAGCCGCTCGCGGCGGAGGCGCCGGCCCCGTACCTGCTCGCGCCCGTCCTCAGCGCGAACGCGCTGTCGATCATCGGGGCGCGCGAGAACAACCTGAAAAACCTCTCGCTCACGATTCCCCTCCGTCAGCTCAACGTCGTCACCGGCGTCTCGGGCTCGGGCAAGTCGACGCTCGCCTTCGACATCGTGTTTGCCGAGGGGCAGCGGCGTTTCATGGAGTCGATGTCGCCTTATGCGCGCCAATTCGTCGAGCAGCTGCCGCGCCCGGCGATCGACCGGCTCACCGGCATTCCCCCCACGGTCGCCATCGAGCAACGCGTCACCCGCGGTTCGCGCAAGTCGACCGTCGCCACCATCACCGAGGTCGCGCAATACCTCCGCCTGATCTACGCGCGGCTCGGCATCCAGCATCATCCCGACACCGACCGGCCGGTGACCCCGCTGTCACCCGGCGCGCTCAAGGCGCTGTTGACGCGCGTGCAGTCGATCCACCCCCGGGCGAAAAAGGCCAAACACCTCTACCTCTGCGCCCCGCTCATCCGCGGCCGCAAGGGCCACCACCAGCCCATCGCCACCTGGATCGCCAACCAAGGCTACGCCCTGATGCGGGCCGACGGCCGCCTCACCCGCGTGGACGCCTTCCAGAAACTCGATCGCTACAAGGAACACGACATCGAGGTCGTGGTGGCGGATCTGAAAAATCTGAGCGCTGAATCTTCGGAGCTCAAAACCCAGGGCGAAGCCCTGGACACCGCCCTGCGCCTCGGCCAGGGCGCGTGTTTCCTGCTCACGCCCCAGGGGGAAATCCTGTCGTGGTTTTCCACCACCCGCACCGACAGCGCCACCGGCGAATCGTTTCCCGAACTCGACCCGAAGAACTTCTCGTTCAACTCGCCCCGCGGGTGGTGCCCGACCTGCCGCGGCCATGGCCGCGTGTTCCCGTGGATGCTGGTGCCCGACGACGACGACGACAAGGACGACCCGGCCGCGCGGCTGCGCGAATTCGGCCTCGACTCCGCCGACGAGGTCGCGGACTCCGGTCAACTCTGTCCCGATTGCCAGGGAGCCCGGCTCAGCCGGATCGGACGGGCCGTGAAGCTGCATTTTCGCCGGAAGCAACCGCCCCTGTCGCTCCCGGCGCTCTTGCGCTGCACCGCCTCGGAACTCCTCGCCCAACTGCACAATCTCGACCTCGACCGCCGGGGCCGCCTCGTGATCGAGGACGTGATGCCGCAAATTGAGGAACGCCTGAAATTTCTGGATCATGTCGGACTCGGCTACCTCGCGCTCGATCGGCCGACCGAGACCCTGTCCGGCGGCGAAGCCCAGCGCATCCGGCTCGCCGCCCAGCTCGGTTCGAATCTCTCCGGCGTACTCTACGTGCTCGACGAGCCCAGCATCGGCCTGCACGCCCGCGACAACGAACGCCTGATCGAGACCCTCCTGGATTTGCGCGCCAAGGGAAACACCCTGCTCGTCGTGGAGCACGACGAGGAAATCATGGCCCGCGCGGATAACATCATCGACCTCGGTCCGGCGGCGGGCATCCACGGGGGCGAACTCCTTGCCTGCGGCACGCCGGCCGAGATCAAGGCCAGCGCCACGTCGCTCACCGGGCTTTTTCTCGCGCGCGGCCTCGACCACCCGCAGCGCGGCGAATACCGGTCCCTCCCGCCCCCGGCGCGGAAGGACGCGTGGCTGTCCCTGCGCGGCGCACACTTTCGCAACCTCAAGGGCGTCGACCTCGATCTGCCCCTTGGCCGCCTGATCATGGTCGCCGGTCCCAGCGGCGCCGGGAAGTCGACGTTGTTCCGCGACCTCCTGAGCCCGGCGGTCGCCCACGCGATCAAGCACCGCCAGCCCCGGTTGGCGGGACGCGCCTACGCCAAGGCCACGGGGTTCACGGCCGAGGGCGACGCGCCGGCCGCCGGAAGCCGCCCGCCGATCTTCCGGGACCTGGTCGGCGCCAGCCGGTTCAAGGCGGTCATCGAGGTGGATCAAGCTCCGATCGGCAAGACGCCGCGCTCCACCCCGGCCACCTACCTCGGCATCTTCGATCAGATCCGCCAGTTCTTCGCCTCCCTCCCCGAGGCGAAGATCCGCGGCTTCTCGCCCTCCCGCTTTTCCTTCAATACCTCCGGCGGACGCTGCCCGGTCTGCGAAGGTGCCGGCCGGATCAAGCTCGAGATGGCGTTTATGCCGGACACCTACCTGCCCTGCGACGGCTGCCTCGGTTCCCGGTATGGCGCCGACCTCGCCGACATCGCCTGGAAGGGGAAGAACATCGGGCAGGTGCTCGGACTCACCTTCGAGGAGGCCGCCCTCTTCTTCGATTTTCACTCACAGCTGTCGCAGGTCTGCCAGCTGATGGTCGACTGTGGACTGGGTTACCTGACCCTTGGCCAGAGTTCGCCCACGCTGTCCGGGGGCGAGGCCCAGCGCCTCAAGCTCGTGACGGAACTCTCCGCCGGGCTGGCCACGTATCGGGAGCGCAGCCGCGGGGAACTTCCGCGCAACCTGTATCTGCTCGAGGAACCCACCATCGGCCTGCACCTGAGTGACTGCGAAAAACTCATCCGGGTGCTCCATTCCCTCGTCGATCAGGGCCACACCGTGGTGGTCATCGAGCACCATCTGGACCTGCTGGCGGAGGCGGATTACCTCGTCGAACTCGGACCCGTGGGCGGCCCGGACGGCGGCGAACTGCTTTACCAGGGCGCCTTGCCCGGGTTGTTGAAGGTCCGGCGCAGTCCCACCGCGCCCTACCTCCGCGCCAAGTTCCCCGCCCAACCGCGCCCGCCGGCGCGCCCCGCTAGGCCTGCGCCATTGCGACGCTGAGGTCGTGCGCCTTGGCGGCGTCCTGCACGACCTTGATCAACTCCGCCATGGAGACCGGCTTCAGGAGGTAGCGAAACAGCGCCGCTTCGTTCACGCTGCGCAGCAGCATCTCCGGCTTCATGTAGCCGGTCACGAGCACCCGCTGCATGTGGGGAAACTCCTCGCGCGCCCGCACCAGAAAATTCATGCCGTTGCCCCCGGGCATCAGATGATCCGCCACGACGACCTTGAAAGTCTTCTTCTGCAGCAGAAAGTCCGCATCGCGGGCGTTGCAGGCCGTGGTGATTTCGAAATGGGGCGACAACGCGGCGGAGAACACGTCCAGCAGGGGCTGCTCGTCATCCACCAGCAGGACGGCGGCCTTGGGCGGCACCGCGGGTGCGCCACTCTGCGCGTCGTTCGATTTCATCCGGATGAAAGTATTTTCCACCGTCCGATTGGCAAACTGAAAGCACACGCCGTGTTATTACGGTGATCGTTTTGGTTGCTACGTGCGGGTGGGAGCGATTCTTCTTGGGTCTCCTGGTGATGGACAACTCCGACCTGATGGCCGCCATTCGCGGTGGCACGATTTCCCAACTGGCGCCCGACACCCTCGGCACCGAGCGGATGCTTGCCCGGAACGCCTCGGGGAACACGCCGCTGCACCTCGCGGCCCGGCATGGCGGTCTCTCCGCCCTGCCGGCCAGCGTCCTCTCCGCCGCCACCCTCACGATCAAGAACGACGCCGGGTACACGCCCTTGCATCACGCGGCCCTCGCCGGGCACCTCGACCAGGTCCCCGCGGAGTTTATCACGGCGGAGACGCTGAGCACGCGCAGCAACGCGGGCGTGACCGTCGTTCACATGGCCGCCGCCGGCGGGCACCTCGATCAGATCCCAGCCGCCCTGCTCACGGAGGAGGCGGTGCTTCGCCCCACCGATGTCGGCAATTCCCTGCTGCACGAAGCCGCGGAGAACGGCACCCTCGATCGCATGCCCGGACATTTCCTCACCCCGGAAAACCTCGCCCGGAAGAACCTCGGAGGCGAGACGGTGCTGCATGTCGCCGCCTTCAACGGCCACCTGGCCCAGATCCCCGCCGACCTGCTCACGACCGCGGCGCTCCGCGAAACCACCGGGGCCGGGGATACGGTCTTTCATGCCGCAGCCATCGCCGGATATCTCGAACAGGTGCCTGCCGAACATCTCACTCACGACAACCTCGTGCTCGGCAGCAACACGGGCTTCACCGCGATTCATGCCGCCGCCGAGACCGGTCAATTGTCCAAGATCCCCGCCGCCCAGTTCACCCCCGACCTGCTGCTCACCCGGAACGACAATGGCGACACTCCGCTCCATGCCGCCGCCTTCGAGGGCCACCTTGACCAAGTGCCCGCCTCTCTGCTCACCCGGGAACATCTCGCGACCCGGAATTACGAGGGTATCTCCGTCGCCCGCCTCGCCCTCGACCAGGGATTTCTCGCACAGATTCCCCTCGACGCCCGACCGCGGAACGCCAGTCCCTGGCGCCGTTTCCTCCACCGGATCGGCAAGTCCCAGGCGCCGTGGTAGGGCGCTGGCCCACCCGCCGGAATCGACTGGCCCGCGGCGGGCGGTCCCCCGGGCCGGTCCTCCCATTTCTGAGCTACACCCGCCGGGGGCGCATCTCCAGGTTGACGGTGGCGTCAAGTTCGGTTCTTCCCGTAGCGCCGGTCAGAGACGCGGCGCTACTCCCAGAGGCATCACCACCAAACGACAGCTGCGCCCACCCACCGCGGCGTCCGCACTTTCCCCTGCCGCACTTTTCCCTTTCCCTCGCGCACGCCCTGCCCTTTCCTGAACGTTCGGGTTCTTATCAAGTATCGTCCACTCGCTCTTATCGCATGAATACCACCATCTCTGCCATCACCGCCCGTGAGATTATTGACTCACGGGGAAATCCGACCGTCGAGGTCGACGTACGCCTCGCCTGCGGCGCCCTCGGCCGCGCCGCGGTTCCCTCCGGCGCCTCGACCGGCGAGCACGAAGCCATCGAATTGCGCGACGGCGACAAGAAGCGCTTCCTCGGCAAGGGCACGCTGAAGGCCGTCGCCAACGTCAAGGTCCTCATCGCGCCGGTCCTCATCGGTCACGACGCCTGTGATCAGATCGGCATCGACCACGCCATGATCAAGCTCGATGGCACGCCCACCAAGTCGAAGCTCGGCGCCAACGCCATTCTCGGGGTTTCGCTCGCCGCGGCCCACGCCGCCGCCAACGCCCTGGGGCAGCCGCTCTACAAGTATCTCGGCGGACCCAACGCCAAGGTGCTGCCGGTGCCCATGATGAACATCATGAACGGCGGCGCCCATTCCGACGCTCCCATCGACTTCCAGGAGTTCATGATCATGCCGACGGGGGCCCGGTCGTTCTCCGACGGTCTGCGCATGGGTTGCGAGGTGTTCCACTCCCTCAAGAAGGTTCTCAAGGACCAGGGTCTGGCCACGGCCGTGGGCGATGAGGGCGGCTTCGCCCCCAAGCTCGCCTCAACGGAGGCCGCCCTCGACGTCATCGCGCTCGCGGTCAAGAAGGCCGGTTACAAGCTCGGCAAGGACATCAATCTCGCCCTCGATGTCGCCGCCTCCGAATTCTATGTGAAGGAGAAGAAGGCCTACGTCTTCAAGAAATCCTCCGGCCAGGTGCTGACCGGAGACGAGATGGTCGAATTCTACACCAAGCTGGTCGCCAAATACCCCATCATCTCGATCGAGGATGGCTGCGCCGAGGGCGACTGGGTGACCTGGAAGAAACTCACCGACGCCATCGGCGACAAGGTGCAGCTCGTGGGCGATGATCTCTTCGTCACCAACACCGAATTCCTGAAGCGGGGGATCCAGACCGGCACGGCCAATTCGATCCTCGTCAAGGTCAACCAAATCGGCTCGCTCACGGAAACCATGGACGCGGTCGAAATGGCCAAGGAGGCCAACTACACCGCGGTCATCAGCCACCGTTCGGGTGAGACCGAGGACGTCACCATCGCCGACATCGCCGTGGCGACCAATGCCGGCCAGATCAAGACCGGCTCGCTGTGTCGCACCGATCGGGTGGCGAAGTACAACCAACTCCTCCGCATTGAGGAGGAACTCGGCGCCAACGCCATCTACGGCGGCAAGATGCGGGGACGGTAAGCCGCGTTCCACCCCACCACCCGACGGCCGGCCGCCGCCGACGCGTGCATCTGCGTGTTGGCGGTGACTTCCATGTGGGCGCGGTGCCCTCACCGCGCGGCCCGGCGGGGACGGCATATCGCGGGGTGTGGGCACCCCGCCTACAACCGCCAACTCGGAGATGCGCCCCCGCCGGCCTTTTTTCTGCCCGCTCGACAGGCGTGGTTCCGGAGGTATGTTGATTCTCCCACTTCGATGAAGGCTGCTCCCACCCTCGCCGTTCTCCTGGCCGCACTCGCGCCGGTCCTTGGTCGCACCGCCGAGGAGCCCGCGCCGAAATCCAGCGTGCGGGAGACCCTCCGGGCGCGCATCGCCGCCGACGCCCGCAAGGCGCCTACCCCCGCTCCGGCGGCGCCAACCGCGAAAGTGGAACCGACTTCCGCCAAGACCGAAACGGCTCTCCCCGCGGCCGCCCCGACCGCTCCCCCCGCCGAGACCGCAGCCTCCGCCCCCGCGGAGCCGGACAAGACCGAACCGGCGATGATGCCCAAAGTGGAAGTGCGCAAGGAGAAGTACTCCGCGCGGGATCACAAGCTCGCCTACGACCTCCTGCATCAGGATCAAGCCATCGCCCGCGAGCGCAAGAACCTCACCGTCTCCGAGACTGATCTCGCCCTCAACGACGCCAAGATCGCGAAACCGCTGGCGATCTTCGGCGGCGACTCCGCCCAATTCCGCCAGCGGGTGGCCGCCGAGCGCGTCGAATTGCTGGAAGCCGAGAAGGACATCATCGAGCAGATCGCCATCGCCCAAAAACCGGAGGAAAAGAAGAACCTGCAGCACCAGCTCGACGAGCTCCGGGCGATGCGGCGCCAGCTCGACACGGCCCTGCGCTGAGGCGGGGAGCGCGCGCTACTCCACGCGCAGGATGTAGCCGCGCAGGTATTCGCTTTCCGGCATGGTGGCCAGCACGGGGTGGTCCGGCGGCTGGTGGGCCCATTCGAGCACGCGCAGCTTGCGCCGGGCATCCGCCGAGACCTCCGCCAGTACCTGCCGCAACTCGGCATCCTGCATGTGGTGCGAGCACGTGTAGGTGGCCAGCACGCCTCCGGGCACCAGCCGCTTCACCGCCCGCAGGTTAATCTCCTTGTAGCCGCGCAGGGCTCCTGCCAGGGCGCTGCGCGACTTCGCAAACGGTGGCGGATCAAGGATGATGACATCCCAGAGCGGTTCGACGTTGCGGGCGGGATCATTGAACCAGTCGAACACATTGCCGACGGCGAATTCCGCCACGACGCCGTTGCGTTCCGCATTGCGCTGCGCCGCGGCGATCGCGTCTTCCGCGCTGTCGAGGCCCAGGACTTCCACGGCCCCGGCGCGCGCGGCATGCAGTGCGAACGCCCCTTGATTGCAGAAGGCGTCGAGTACCCGACCCCCGCGACCGTACTTCGCCACGGCCGCATGCTGCCACCGCTGATCGAGGTAAAAGCCCGTTTTCTGGCCGCCCTGCAGGTCCAGCCAGTACTCCACCCCGTCGATGCGCACCCAACGCGGCTCCCATGGCCGCCCGGAGCGCGTGTGCACCTCAAGGGGCAGGCCTTCGAGGCGCCGAATCGGCGCGTCGTTGCGAAAGATGATCTCCGCCGGCTGCAACACCTCGGCGAGCACCTCGCCCAACGCGTCCTGGCGCTTTGCCATCGCCGCAGTTTGCACCTGGACCACCAGGGTGTCGCCAAATTGATCCACGACGACTCCCGGCAAATCATCGGACTCGCTCCACACCAGCCGCCGCGCGGGTTCCGCGACCCGCCGCGCCACCGCCCGCTCGACCGCGGTCCGCAGGTACGCGGCATCCAGGGTCACCCGCTCGCGACTCAGCCGTCGCCAGACGATTTGGGACTTCGAGTTGCAGAGGCCCACCCCCAGGAAGCGGCCCGTGCGGTCCCGGCATTCGACCACCTCGCCGTCGTGTTCGACGGGCAGCAGCGCCTCCACTTCGTTGCCAAAAACCCAAGGATGTCCCGCGAGGACGCGCGCACGAACATTCGGCCGAAGCTTGAGGGCAGGAGGGATGGGCACGCCATTCAGTCTGGCGCCAAACCACCCGTCCGCGACGAGAAAATGTGCCGATCAAAACTTGTCGGCCCGGGCTTCATGCCTCGCCGTCACCTGCCGCAGGGCGCGATTCGCCAGCACGCCGAGCCCCACGCACGCGATCAAGGTCGCCCCGATGCCAAAGACCACCGTCCAGGTTTCGGCCGCCTGCTTGAACGAGAGTTGCTCCACCCCGGCGGCGGCAAACGTCGCCAGCGCCGTGCGCGGACCGATCCCGATCAGGGTCCCGAGCGTATATTCCCACAACGGCACGCAGGTCGCCGCCAGGGCAAAATTAGCCAGGGCAAAGGGCGACGTCGGCGGTATCCGCAGCAGCGTCACCACCAGGAGCGTGCGCCCCCCCTCCTTGTCCAGCAGGGCGCGTCGAATCGCCTCCAGTTTCGGATGCTCCCGCACCACCTCCAGCACGCGGTCCCGGGCAATCCAGCGGCCAATGGCGTAGGCGATGACCGAAGCCGCCGTGATCGTTACCATCGCGAGCGGCCAGCCGGCGGCAAAGCCGAAGGCCCAGCCCGCGAGGATCGCGCACGAATACGTCGGCACGAAGGAGAGGCCCATCAACCCGCCCGCCAGCAAAAAATAGACGAGAATACCCGTGTCGTCGTGGTCGCGCAGCCAGGGGCCGAGTTGGGTCAGCGTGGCGAGCAGGACAAAGCCGCCGAGCGGCGGAAAAAACGACAGCACCACGGCGACCGGGCCGGACGCGCCGAGCCGGCGCATCAGGCCGGGCGGAGGAACAGATGGGGCGGAAATCGGGGCGGCGGGGTCGGACACGTTTTTGTCTTGGTGAATTGCGCGGCCCATGGCGACAAAAAGTCCGCGCGACGCCTGTTCCGGGACCGCTCCACCCTGAAATAAGGCTTCGCCTTTGCGGCCGCGATCGGTTCCCTTGCGCCCTTTGTCCATGTCGCCCGTCCAGGAAATCGCTCGTCGCCGCACCTTCGCCATCATCTCGCACCCCGATGCGGGCAAGACGACGCTGACCGAAAAGTTCCTGCTTTACGGCAACGCCATCCATCTCGCCGGCACGGTCACCGCCCGCAAGAACCAGCGCGCCACCGCCTCCGACTGGATGGAATTGGAGAAACAACGCGGCATCTCAATCAGTTCGACCGTGCTGCAATTCGACTACGCCGGGTTTGCGGTCAATCTCCTCGATACCCCCGGCCACAAGGACTTCTCCGAGGACACCTACCGCGTCCTCACCGCGGTCGACGCGGCGTTGATGGTCATCGACGCCGCCAAGGGCGTGGAAACGCAAACCCGGAAACTCTTCGAAGTCTGCCGCCGGCGGGGCGTGCCGATCTTCACGTTCATGAACAAATGCGACCGACCGACGCGCAACGCCCTCGAGTTGCTCGATGAGCTCGAGACCGTGCTCGGCCTGCAGTCCTCCCCGGTCGTCTGGCCCCTGGGCAACGGTCCCAGCTTTCGCGGCGTCTTCGATCGGCGGACGCGCCAGGTGCATCTCTTCGAGCGCGTGCCCGGCGGCAAGTTTCAGGCGCCCGTCAAGGTCGCCTCCCTCGAGGATCCCATCGTGCGGGAGAAACTCGACGACTACACCTACGGCGAGGTGACCGAGCAACTCGCCATGCTGGATGGCGCGGGTCACCCCTTCGATCTCGCGGCCGTCCGGGCCGGGCAGCAGACCCCGGTCTACTTTGGCAGCGCCGTCAACAACTTCGGCATCCAGCTCCTCCTCGACGGGTTCCTGCAGGACTCCATCCCCCCGTCCCCCCGCACCTCCGTGGCGGGAATCGCCGAAGTCTCGTCGACGGCCGAAACCGCTCCCACCACGGTCATTCCCGTCCATTCCTCCAAGTTTTCCGCCTTCGTCTTCAAGATCCAGGCCAACATGGATCCCCGGCACCGCGACCGCATCGCTTTCGTGCGCATTTGCTCCGGGAAATTCGAGCGCGACATGATGGTTGTGCACCAGCGCACCGGCAAGACGGTCCGCCTCTCCTCGTCGCACAAGCTCTTCGGCCAGGATCGCGAGACGGTTGACGAGGCCTGGCCGGGGGACGTCATCGGCCTCGTGGGCCACAGCGACTTTGGCATCGGCGACACCCTCACCGAGGACAAGGGCATCCTCTATGACGAGATCCCGCGCTTCCCGCCCGAGGTCTTCACCTACATCACCAACCCGAGTTCATCCGACGCGAAGAAATATCGCGCCGGCCTCGAGCAGCTCCTGCAGGAGGGCGTCGTGCAGGCGTTCACCGCCCGCAATTCCCCCCCGGGCGCCACCCTGCTCGCCGCCGTGGGCCCCCTGCAATTCGAGGTCGTGCAATGGCGCCTCCAGAGCGAATACGGCGCCGAATCCCGCCTCACGCCGACCCCGTGGACGTTGCTCCGCTGGCTGGAGCCGCATCCCAGCCTGGCCAATCCGTCGTCCCTCATCGTGGCCAGCGGCGTGAGCTTCGGCACCGACAAATTTGATCACCCGGTCGTGCTCTTTCCGACGGAGTGGACGCTGCGCTACTTCTCGGAAAAGAATCCCGAGTTAAAGCTGCACAACCTGCCCCTGGAGCAGACGCGGTAGGCCCAGGGCCTGAACTCAGGACGCAAAAATCCGGCATCATACCGCAAGGAATGCAGCGAACCACGCCGCAAAAGGTGTTTAACTCCCAAGCTTCCAACCCTCGACCCACACCCATGCCTCACTCCTCTGCGGTTCCCACCGAAATCCACGGCCACGACGTTATCGACATGATCCTCGAATCGCCCGTCGCCTACACCCGCGAGTCGCTCACGGCTGCGATCATCACCCGCTTCGGCGCCGAGACTCGTTTTCACACGTGCTCTGCTGCCGGCATGACCGCGGACGACCTGGTCGCCTTCCTGGCCGCCCGCGGCAAGTTCATGCCGCTCGACGACGGCTTCACCGTCGATCCGGCCCGCGTCTGCTCGCATTGAGGCCGGCGCCAGCCTCCGCGGCGGTCGGCGGCGGGCGCGCTTGAAGTGTCGGGGCCGGACGTTTTGCTGGGCCGGACCCCATGCGCGACCCCTTCGCCAAGTTCCTCGGTCGGGCCTCGCCCGTTCATGCCTATCAGTGGCTCTGGGAGCCCATGCAGGACGACCCGACCTTTGTCCTGCGCCCGATGTTCGGCGGGCGCTCCGCCTATCTCGACGGCAAACTCATGCTGTACTTCGCCGCCAAGTCCGAGCCGTGGCGCGGCGTGCTCGTTTGTACCGATCGCAGCCACCACGCCTCCCTCACTGCCGAGTGGCCCGATCTCGCCCCGCATCCGGTTCTGCCGAAATGGCTGTATCTGCCGGAAACCGCGGACAGCTTTGAACGCATCGCCGCGCTACTCGTGTCTCTGGCGCGCCGACGCGACCCGCGGATTGGCGTCGTCCCGCCGGCCCGCAAAAAGGCCGCCGGCCCGGACCGCGGCCCCGGAGGGAAGCGCCCCCGGCCGTGACCGCTTTGCATTTCGACTCGCCCCGCCCGCCAAATTGACCTTCCTCGCGCGCATGCTGCATTCGCGTCGAGTCTGGGCCTCGTTGATTCTGGCCGGGATCCTCCCCCTGGCCGCAGCCGCGGCTGTGGCCAAACGCTCCCCCCCCACCCGCCCGCAGGCGGCGGCGGACAACGCCACGGCCTACAAGGGCGCCATCGTCCTGGACGCCACGTCGGGGACCATCCTCTTCGAGGACCGGGCCGACTATGTCGGCCCTCCTGCCAGCGTCACCAAGCTCATGACCTTCCTGCTGGTGCACGATCGCCTCGCGCGCGGAGAACTCACCCTGCAAACCCCGGTCGGCGTCACGGCCGAGGCCGCGAAGACCGGCGGCTCGCAGGTTTACCTCGCGGAGAAGGAGGTCTTTCCCGTCGAGGAGATGCTGTTCGCCCTGATGATCGCCTCCGCCAATGACGCGGCCGCCGCCCTGGCCATCCACGTCGCGGGCTCGCGCGAGGCCTTTGTCGAGCTGATGAACGCGCGCGCCCGGGAACTCGGCATGGCCCACACCACCTTCCGCTCCCCGCACGGATTGCCGCCCTCGAGTCGCCGGCTCGACGAAAGCGACCTGACCTCGCCCCGCGATCTGGCAACGCTGAGCGTCCACCTGCTCCGGACGACCGACATCCTCAAGTACACCTCGGTGAAACACCGGACCTTCCGCCCGGGACCGAAGCGGATCGACATGGACAATCACAACAATCTGATCGGCAAGGTCGCCGGCGTCGACGGCTTGAAAACCGGCTTCACCCGCGGAGCCGGCTTCTGCCTCGCGGCCACGGCCCTGCGCAACGGCCGTCGGGTCGTCGCGGTGACGATGGGCTCACCCGACAGCAAGACGCGCGACATTAAGATCGCCGAGTTGCTGGCGCGGGGCTTTTCCGCCCTGCCCGCCGGAACGCCCGCGACGGCGCCAACGCCATCGCTGATCCAGCCCGCCCCCCGCACCACCAGCGGGCCGCCACCGGCGCCGACGAAGCCGGAACCCACCGAGCCCGTCATCAAGTTTTCGATACCGAAACGGTAGGCTGCGCCTACCCCTGATGGCGGATTTCGATCAGGATGATCAGCGCGGCCAGGATCCAGAACACGGCGGCCAGCAGACCCGCCTCCCACCGCTCAAAGCTTCGCAGGCGCACGCGACTGAACCCGAGGAGGGCCAGCCAGGTGAACAGGGTCATGCCAGCAAGCGTGGCAATGGCGAGGATCGCACTCAGTACGATAAAGCCCAGCCAGCCAAATTGCACCGCGGAGAGGTAGATGCCCAGGAAAGCCTCACACGGTGAAAGCGTGAGCATGACAAAGAGCCCGCTGATGGCGGCCCAATCACCGGCCCGCTGGGAAACCAAGGGACTGTCCCTCAGTTCCTCCTGCCAGTGGCTGCCTTCAAGTTCCTCGCCGCAATGGTCGCTGGCATGGTGGTGACCGCCCGGCGGATGATGATGGCAAATCCCTTTCCCCAACAATTGCCGCCAGGCGTAATACGACCCGAAAATAAACAGCAACCCGCCCGCCACCCACGGAAACGCCTCCACCTTCTCCTCCAATTGGAACCCAAACCAGGCGATGCCCAGCCCAAGCAGGCTGGTCAGCCCCACGTGCCCCAGGCCGGCCAGCGCCGTGACGGCCAGGGTCTTGCCGGTGGCCCAGTGGCGCTCGCGGGCCACGAGCACGAACGGCAGCCAATGCGTGGGAATCGCGGCGTGGAAAAACGCCACGGAGAATCCCGTCGCGGCGACAGTCGTGAGGACGGCGGATTGCATCGGCGGGGATGTTGTCGCGTTTGCGGCGGGCGCAGGCGAGCAAATCGCGCGGCTTTTCGCAACCGGCCCCGCCGCGATTGATCCGCGAAGAGGGATTGCCACTTTCGCTCTCCTTCTCACTTTCACTCTCCCGCTTCCGCCCATGCCACCTGATCTTCCCGCCGTCCGCTCCTACCTGCTGAGCCTGCAGGATGCGATCTGTGCGGCGTTGCAGGCCGAGGACGGCGGCGCAGAAGGCTTTCGGACCGACGAATGGACCCGACCGGAGGGTGGCGGTGGCCGCACCCGGATTCTCGCCGAGGGAGCCGTCTTCGAAAAGGCGGGCGTCGCCTTCTCGCATGTGCGGGGCCGCACGCTCCCGCCTTCCGCCACCGCCCACCGCCCCGAACTGGCCGGCAAGCCATGGGAGGCGCTCGGCGTTTCCCTCGTCATCCACCCCCGCAATCCGTACGTGCCCACGTCTCACCTGAACGTGCGGTTCTTCTGCGCCGGCTCAGCGGACGCGGCCGCACGCTCCGCTGAGATCGAAAAACAAACTTCACCGATCGAAACCCCCACCTGGTGGTTTGGCGGCGGCTTCGATCTCACGCCCTATTACGGTTTCGAGGCGGACGCGGTCCACTGGCACCGTATCGCCCGCACGGCGGTGACCCCGTTCGGCGCGACCCTGCATCCGCGCTTCAAGCAGGCGTGCGACGAGTATTTTTTCCTCAAACACCGCGGCGAGCCGCGGGGCATCGGCGGGGTGTTCTTCGACGACTTCAACGAACTCGGTTTTGCGCCGTCCTTTGCCCTCCTGCGGGCGGTCGGCGATGCCTTCGTGCCGGCCTATCTCCCGCTCGTGGCGGGCCGCAAGGCCACCCCGTACGGCGACCGCGAACGCCAGTTCCAGCTCTACCGCCGCGGACGTTACGTCGAGTTCAACCTCGTCTGGGATCGCGGCACGCACTTCGGCCTGCAAAGCGGTGGGCGCACCGAGTCCATCCTCCTGTCGCTGCCCCCGCTCGTGCGCTGGGACTACGACTGGCAACCGGAACCCGGCTCGGCCGAGGCCAAACTTTACGATGTCTTCCTCCAACCCCGCTCCTGGGACCATGAATAGCCGCGATCGCTTCCTTGCCGCCTGTGCCGGCGCCACCCTGGACCGCCCGCCCCTCTGGGTCATGCGCCAGGCGGGCCGCTACCTGCCCGAGTACCGCGCCCTCAAGGCGAGTTCCTCCTTCCTCGAAATGGTGCGCACCCCCGCGCTGGCCACCGAGGTCACGCTGCAGCCCTTGCGCCGCTTCGCGTTGGATGCCGCCATCCTGTTTTCCGACATCCTCGTCATTCCCGAGGCGCTGGGCCAGGGCTACAAGTTTCGCGACGCCGGGGGCATCGCGATGGAATACCGGCTCGAGACCCGGGGTCAGGTCGACGCCCTGGCCCCCGCCACGGCCGTGCCCGACCGCCTCCGCTACGTCGCGGACGCCCTCGGCCTGATCAAACGCGAACTGGCCGGATCGCACGCCCTGCTCGGTTTCGGCGGCTCCCCCTGGACGCTGGCGACCTACATGGTAGAGGGCGGCAGCTCCGACGACTTCGAGCGCATCAAGCTGCTCTTCCACACCGAACGCGCGATGTTCGACGCCCTGCTCGAAAAACTCACCGCGGCGCTCATCGCGTATTTCCAGATGCAGATCGCCGCCGGGGTCGACGCGATCCAGATCTTCGATTCCTGGGGCGGCATCATCGCCGGGACCGACTACGAGGCGGCGTCGCTGCGGTGGATTCGCGCCATCGTCGCCGCCCTGCCCCGCGGTTTTCCGGTGATCCTCTACGCCAAGGGGACCGCCCCGCACCTCACCAACCAGGCCGCTTCGGGGGTCCGGGTCCTCAGCGTCGACTGGACGTGCGATCTCGCCGCGGTCCGGCGCGCGCTGCCCGCCCACGTCGCGGTGCAGGGCAATCTCGACCCGGTTCTGCTCAACACCACCCCCGACATTGTGCGGCGTGAGGCGACCCGACTCCTCGAGGCCATGCGCGGCACCTCCGGCCACATTTTCAACCTCGGCCACGGCATCATGCCCCACGCCAAAATCGAGTGCATGCAAACGCTGGTCGACACCGTGGTGGGTTGGCGGAACTGAACCCCTCGGCCCCCAGCCGACGCCGCCCTTGACTCTCCTCTGAGCCGGCCTAGCGTCGCGCCCTTTTGTAGGCATGGCCCAAGACCTGAAAGACACCCTTCAGCTTCCCCGGACGGACTTTGCGATGCGCGCCGGTCTGGCCCAGCGCGAGCCCGGCCGCGTGGCGCATTGGGAGCAACTCGGGCTTTACGACCGCATCCAACAAAATCGGGCGGACAGCGACCGGGTGTTTGTGCTGCACGACGGCCCGCCCTTCACCAACGGCGACGTCCACATCGGCACCGCCCTCAACAAGTCGCTCAAGGACTTCGTCAATCGCTACAAGGCGATGCGCGGCTATCGCACCCCCTATGTCCCCGGGTGGGACTGCCACGGTCTGCCCATCGAGCAGAAGGTCTCGCGCGAAATCCAGGAGCAGAAACTCGACCTCAGCACCGCGGCACTGCGGGCGAAATGCGACGCGTTTGCCGAAACCTGGATCGCCCGGCAAACCACCCAGTTCAAGCGCCTCGGCGTGCTCGCCGACTGGAAAAATGAATACAAGACCAAGGCGCCCGCGTTCGAGGCCGACATCGTGCGCACGTTCGCCGCCTTTGTCGCCCAGGACCTCGTTTACCGCAGCAAGAAGCCGGTCTATTGGAGCATCCCGTTTGAGACGGCCCTGGCGGAGGCCGAGATCGAGTACAAGGACCACGTCTCGCCTTCGATCTGGGTGAAGTTCGCCGTCCCGGCCGCGGAGGCCGCCCGGCTCACGCTCCCCACCGACAAACCTCTCTTCGTCCTCATCTGGACCACGACCCCGTGGACGATTCCCGCCAATCTCGCCGTCGCGGTCCACCCCGAGGTCGACTACGTGGTGGCCGATTTGGGGACCGAGCGCATTTTGGTCGCCGCCGCCCTGCTCGGCGCCGTGCTCGCCGCCGCCAAGTTCGAGGGCACCGCGACCACCGGGCAGACCCTCAAAGGCGCCGCGCTCGAGGGACTGGCCCCACGCCATCCCTTCATTGATCGCGCGGCCCCCGTCGTGCTCGCCGACTACGTGACCACCGACAGTGGCACCGGCTGCGTGCACACCGCCCCCGGCCACGGCGCGGAGGACTACCAGACCGGGCTGAAATACAAACTCGAGATCTACTGCCCCGTGGGTGACGACGGCCGCTACCTCGACGACGGGCGCATCCCGGCGGATCTCGTGGGCCTGAGCGCACTCGAATCCGTCGAGGACCTGGCGGCGAAACGAACCTCCGCGGCCAACATCGCCGTGTTGAAGCGGCTCGCCGCCGCCAACGCCCTGTTCGCCAAGCAAAAGCTGACCCACAGCTATCCCCATTGCTGGCGTTCGAAGACACCCATCATCTTCCGCGCGGTCGACCAGTGGTTTGTCTCGCTCGACCAGGCCGGCCATCGCGCCCTTGCGCTGCGCGAGATCGAAAAGATTGCCGCCGCCAAAGGCTGGATCCCGGCGTGGGGCGAAGCGCGCATCCGCGGCGCCGTCGAGTCCCGCCCCGACTGGTGCATCAGCCGCCAGCGCGCGTGGGGCGTGCCGATTCCCGCCTTTTACGACGCGCAAAAGCGCGCCTTCCTCGACGCGAGCGTCGCCCGGGCCATCGCCGACAAACTCGCCCGGCACGGCACCAATTTCTGGTACAACGCCTCCCCGGTCGAAATCCTGAACGGCATTGACCTGCCCGCCGGTTGGCCGGCCGCCGCCGACCTGACCTGCGGCCGCGACACGCTCGACGTGTGGATCGATTCGGGATCGACCCACGCCGCCGTGCTGAAGCGCGGCCAGGGCGGCACCCAATGGCCCGCGGATCTCTACCTCGAGGGCAGCGACCAGCACCGCGGCTGGTTCCAGTCGTCCCTCTGGACCGGAGTGATCGCCTTCGGGGCCGCGCCCTACCGCTCGGTCCTCACCCACGGCTTCATCGTCGACAAGGCGCGCCAGAAGATCTCGAAGAGTTCGACCTACCAGAAACCGCAGACCTCCGACGCCTATGTCGCCCAGCACGGGGCCGACGTCATCCGCCTCTGGATTGCCTCGCAGGATTTCCGGGACGACATCCCGGTCGATGACGAGATCCTGAAGCATGTCGGCGAGGCCTACCGGCTCTTCCGCAATACGCTGCGCTACCAGCTCTCCAACCTGTTTGACTTTGATCCGGCGCGCGACGCGGTGCCCGTCGAACAAATGGACACCCTGGATCGCTGGGCCCTGCACCAGACTGCGGTGCTCGTGCGGGACTGCACGGCGGCGTACGACGCCTACGAATTCCACCGGGTTTACCAGCTCTGCAATCAATTCTGTGCCGTCACCCTCTCGGCCACCTACCACGACATCCTGAAGGATCGCCTCTACACCTACGGCACCCGGTCGCCCTTGCGGCGGTCGTCGCAGACGGCCCTGCACCAGATGTTCCATACCCTGGTGCGCGTACTGGCCCCCGTGCTCGCCTTTACCACCGACGAGGCCTGGAGCTACGCGACCGCCGGGACTGAATATACGGACGACTCGGTCCACCTGCAGGACTGGCCGGAGATTCCCGCCGCCTGGCACAACCCGGCGATTGAGGCCGAGTTCGCGGCGTTGCTGCGCGTCCGCAGCCAGGTCAACGAAGCCATTGAACCGCACCGGGCCGCCGGCAAGCTGGGCAAATCCCTTGATGCCAGCATCACCCTCGCGACTCCCGGCGACAGCCTGACGACGGTACTCGCAAAACATCGGGACTTCCTACCCGAGCTCTTCATCGTGTCCCAGGTCGGCATCGACTCGAGTGCGAGCCCTGCGCTGCAGGTTGGGGTGCGACCGTGCAGCGAGTTGGGCCTGCAGCGTTGCCCGCGGTGCTGGCGTTGGGTGGGCGCGCTCGCCGCAGGCACGCATGGTGAAATTTGTCCGCGCTGCGCCGAAGCTCTTAAAGCCTGAACGTTTTGACTCCAAATACCAACCCCATGGCCAAGAAAAAACAACCACCCGCGAAGAAAGCCGCCGCCAAACCCGAGCCCAAACGCTCCCCGGCGGCCCCCGCCCGCAAGGTGCCGGTTAAAGTCGCGGTCAAGCCGGCGGCGAAGCCCAACTCGAAGGCGGCGACCAAACCGACCTCGAAGGCGGCGGCCAAGCCGGCCCCAAAGGCCGCCGTCAAGCCGGCGTCACCCGCCAAGCCCGTGCCAAAATCTCCCACCATGGAAAAACCGTCAAAGAAGACCGCCCTGCGCGACAGCATTCTCAAGCGCAAGACGGCGTCCAAGCCCATCGCCTTCAGTCTGGATGAAGTTCGCGCCATCGCGCAAACCGTCGCCAGCAAGACCGTCTCGCCGTTTCCCGCGGGTTCATCATCCGCCAGGAAATTGGCCGCCGACAAGCAGGTCGCGGTTGATCTCGCCGGGAAGATCAAGCCGCAGCATGTCAAGGCCGCCTCCCTCGCGGACATCCTGGGCTTCAACCCCAAGAAGGGCAAACCCGCCACGATGATGTCCGACCATGACATCCCGGAAAAGTACAAGCGGTACTACCGCCTGCTGATCAATCTGCGCTCCCACCTCACCGAGGACATCGAGCGCCATTCCGAGGAGACCCTGAAGCGCTCCTCCAAGGATGACGCTGGCGATCTCTCGGCCTATGGCCAGCACATGGCCGACGCCGGCACGGACACCTTTGATCGCGACTTCGCCCTGAGCATGGTGGCCAGCGAGCAGGAGGCGCTCTCCGAGATCGACGCGGCGATCAAACGCATCCGCGACGGCACCTACGGGATCTGCGAAATCAACCAGAAGCCGATCGCCAAGGAGCGACTGCTGGCCGTGCCGTTCACCCGCCATTCGGCCGAGGCCCAGAAGGGCCTCGAACGCAACCGCCACCGTTCCCGCACGCAGGCCGGCCTGTTTGGGGAGATGGGGGAGGAAGGCGCGAAGATGATGGAAGACGACAGCGGCGAGTAATCCGACCGCCGTCGCCGCCTCGGATCATCGATTCACCCGCCCATGTCGCCCGACCCGGACGCCCCGCGTGCCGCCGCGTCGAGCCCGCCTGAACTGCCGGCTGCCTCCGCCCGGGAATCCCCTTTCCGGCGAATCCTGGCCTATCGCCTGCTGTGGTCGATCGCGCTCGGCGTCCTGGCCCTCGATCAGGCCACCAAGCTCCTGATCGTCGCCCGCATCCCCTTCAATCCGCTGCACTCCCATGGCATCGGCCACGACGTCGAGGTGATCCGCGGTTTCTTCTTCATCATTCATGTCGGCAACACCGGCGCCGCGTGGAGCATGTTCACCGGACGCAGCGTGCTGCTGGCCTGCCTGGCCGTTGGCACCCTGCTGGCGATCTACTTCTGGCGCCATTCGCTCGGGTTGCGCCAGCGGCTTTCCCAGGTCTGCTTCGGGCTGCTTTGCGGCGGCATCGTGGGCAACCTCATCGACCGCCTGGTGCACGGCCACGTCATCGACTTTGTCGATCTGCATTTCGGCACCTACATCTACCCGACTTTCAACGTGGCCGACTCCGGCATTTGCGTCGGCGTGATTCTCTACCTCTGGCAGTCACTGCAGGGGTCGGGGGACCCCAAGGCGCTGCCGCCGGAATCCGGCCCCTGATCCGCCGCGGGCGCCCCGGCGTCCCCCTGACCGCCCGCCCCGCCGTCTTCCTACGCGTCCGTCCGGAAGCCGCGACTGCCTATTCCACGTTCGCCATCTGTTCCCGGACCCGCTCGAGCTCGTTCTTCAATTCGATGACGGCCCGCGCGATGGTCACGTCGTTGGCCTTGCTGCCGATCGTGTTCACCTCCCGCCCGATTTCCTGCAGGATGAACTCGGCCTTGCGCCCCATCTCCCCCTTGGACTTCAGCAACGTGGTGAACTGGTCGAAATGGCTGCGCAGCCGGGTGAGCTCTTCGGACACATCGCAGCGATCCGCAAAGAGCGCGATTTCCCGCAGCACCCGCTCATCGGCGAGGTCGAGTTCCAGCCCGGCCTCCCGCAGGCGTTTCATGAGTTGTTCCCGATAGTGGGCCGGCACCTGGGGCGACCGCGCCGCAATGATCTCCACCTGCCGGTGCAGGTTTTCCGAGCGGCGGATAAAGTCCACCAGCAGGGCCTCGCCTTCCTTCGCCCGCATCGCGGCAAACTCGCGCAGCGCGCTGGTCAACGACTCCAGCAGCACCGACTGCGCCGCCTCGGCGGTCGGCAGCTTGATCGTCCGGCGCTGCGCGTTCGCGATCTGCCAGAGCAGATCGGCCGTGGGGCGAAATTCGATGTTTTCATGATCGGCAAACTCCTGCAGCCGGTCGAGCGCCGCGGAGGCCGCCGCCTCATCCCAGACGGACCCGGTCCCCGCGCGATCACCCGTCACCTCGACGTCGATGTGCACCTTGCCCCGGGTGGCGAACCGCCGCACCAGGTCGCCGAGGTGCGGCTCGAGGCTCTCCCACTCGTCCGGCAGGGCGATCGTCAGGTCCAGGGACTTCCGGTTCACCGAACTTACCTGCACCGTTACCGTGAATCCCTCAAGGGCCGCGGCCGCCCGCCCATAGCCGGTCATGCTCTTCATGGGGGAAGTAACACGTAACCAGCGCCCCCGTGGCAAGTGCGCTCCGTGCGCTTCCGCTTCCCTGGCGTGAAACCCATCCTCCCCTCCTGTCGCCCGCCGCCGTCGCCGCCCCCGGCTACCGCGGCTTCAGCAGCGCCTGCACCTGCTGCACGTCCTTGTCGCCGCGACCGGAGAGGTTGATCACCATCACCGCGTCGCGCGGCAATTCGCGGGCCCGCTTGAGACCGTGCACCAGCGCATGCGTGCTCTCGAGCGCCGGGATGATTCCTTCCAACCGCGAACAGAGCTGGAACATCTCCAGAACCTCGTCGTCCTCCGCATGGGCGAATTCAATCCGCTGCCGGTCGCGATAAAACGCGTGTTCCGGTCCGATCGCCGCGTAGTCGAGACCGGCGCTCACGGAGTGCGTCAATTCGATCTGTCCGTCTTCGTTCTGGAGGATGTAGGTCTTGCACCCCTGCAGCACCCCGAGCTTTCCGCCCTCAAAACGCGCCGCGTGTTCACCCCGGCGGATGCCCCGCCCCCCGGCCTCGACCCCGATCAGGCGCACCCCGGGCTCCTCCAGGAACTCGAAGAAAAATCCGATCGCGTTGGAGCCGCCGCCCACACAGGCGATCATCTCGTCGGGCAGGCGGCCTTCCCGCGCCATGATTTGCCCGCGCACCTCCTGGCCGATCACCCGGTGAAAATCCCGCACCATCATCGGATAGGGATGCGATCCCAGCGCCGACCCGAGGATGTAGTGGGTGCCCCGCACGTTCGTCACCCAGTCGCGCATCGCCTCGTTGATCGCCTCCTTCAGCGTCTTCTGGCCGGCGTCGACGCCCCTCACCTCGGCTCCCATCAGGCGCATTCGAAACACGTTCAGGGCCTGCCGCTCCATGTCGACCGCCCCCATGTAAACGACGCACTCGAGGCCAAACTTGGCGCACACCGCCGCCGTCGCGACCCCATGCTGCCCCGCCCCGGTTTCGGCGATGACCCGCTGCTTGCCCATCCGCCGCGCCAGCAGCGCCTGGCCCAGGGCGTTGTTGATCTTGTGCGCCCCGGTGTGCAGCAGATCCTCGCGTTTGAGGTAGATTTTCGCCCCGCCGGCATAGGCGGTGAGCCGTTCGGCGAAATAAAGCTCGGTCGGCCGGCCCGCGAACTCCTTCAGGTGGTGCCGCAGCTCCTGCCGATACGCCGGATCCGAGCGCGCCGCGGCATAGGCCACCCCGAGTTCCTGCAACGCTGTCATCAGCGTCTCGGGCACAAAGACCCCGCCATATCGGCCGAAATGCCCCCCGGCATCGGGAAGCGAACAGCGGTCGAGCGGCGCGGCGGTGGGAGCGGGCATAGGCAGCCGAGTGAATGGAGCACCCCGACGGAAGCAAAAGATTTTCGCACCCGGTGAGGGTGCAGGCGCATCGGTTGGGTTGGCGGCGAATGCTCCGGGAGTAACGCCGGTCTTTGGCCCGCGGGCGCCCGTCGGAGGCCGGCGCTACGGGAAGAACCGGGCTGAATACCACCGTGAACCTGGAGACTCACCCGGATCGCGGCCCTGCTCCGGTGCTACGAGTAATCCTCCCCGGTGTTTCGCGGATATTTGTCCCGACGTCACCCGGCTTCGCCCCCTTCCGACCACCCGGCCGCTCCCCCCGGCGAGCGTACCACCGTGAACAGCGTCAGATCATCCCGCTGGGCCGCCTCCCCCGCGAACCGCTGGACCCCGTCAAGGATGCCGTCGTTGATCTCCCGCGGCATCCGGCCGTGCAACGACCGGGCGCAGTCCGCCAGTCGCGCCCCCGAAAACTCCTTCCCTTCCTCGTTGGCGGTCTCGGTGATGCCATCAGTGTATAGGATCAAGGCATCCCCCGGCAGGAAGGACTCCACCTTGGCCTCGATGCTGAGGTCAAAAATATCGCCGGGCACCATGCCCAGGGCCATGCCCTCCGATTCGATATAATCAGCGCGCGCGCCCCCGGTCGCGGCATCGCGGCGCACCAGCAGCGGCAACTCGTGACCCGCCCGGGCCAGCGCCACCTCGTTGGTCGCGACGTCGATGATCGCATACAGGAGGGTGACATACAGGCCCGGATGAATGTCGGCGGCCAACACCCGGTTCAACTCGATCAGGGTCGCCACCGGCGAGTCGTACCGCGGGGCAATCTGGCGGAGATTGGTCCGGCAGATGGCCATCAGCAGCGAGGCGGCAATGCCCTTGCCGGAGACATCCGCCACGGCCACCCCGAGGCGGGATTCGCCCAGGGGAAAGAAATCGTAAAGGTCGCCGCCCACCTGCTGGGCCGCGGCATAGCGGGCGTCGAGGCGCAGTCCCGGCAGCGCCGGCTTGCCCCGGGGGAGCAGCATCTGCTGGATGCCGCGGGCAATCGAGAGGTCGAGATCGAGTTGCTTCTTCTCAATCTGCAGGTGCAGGAACTCGGCGTTGTGCAGCGCCAGCGCGGCCTGCTCCGCCAGCGACTGCATCAGCGTGAAATCGGCCTCGGAAAACAGCTGCTCCTCCGCGGGATTGGTCACCGCCAGCACGCCAAAGAAGTGTTGGCGAAAGCGCAGGGGCACGACGATGACCGAGCGCACCGCCAGGGCCGGATCATCGTGCCGCACCATGCGCGCGTCGGCGGCGGCGTCCCGCAGCAATTCACCCTGCCCGGTCTGCGCCACCCGACCCACGATGCCCTCGCCGATCGGAAACTCCTCCGACTTCAGGACCTGCTCGATGAACTTTGCCCGCGTGACGAGCTTGCGTTTCGACTCGTCGCTCAGGGGTCGGTGCGGCGGGAACAGGCCCTCAATCGCGATGCCCCGCATCGTCCCGCGCCCGGTCTTTTGAAAAATGCAGGCGCTCAGCGCCCCCGTGCACAGGATCGCGGCGTGCACGATGCGCTGGTGCAGCTCCTGTTGCGAAAGCCCTTCGCCCAGGGCCTCGGTCATGTGGTGCATGAAGTCGACCAACCGCTGGCGATCCTGCGCCAGTTGCTGGTTCTCCGCCTCCGCCTGATCGGTCGCGCGATGCGAGCGGGCCAGGGGCAGCAGCATCGCAAGGATACCCGCCAACAGGCCGATGAGGAGCAACCAAATCATGCGAGGTCGAGTCTATGGCAGGCTTGGAACAGCCCGGCAACGCAAACGATGCGAAACCGGTGGCGCCGGGCAAACTTGTCCATTGCCGGTGATGTCTCTCTGCGGTGATGTCTCTGGGAGTAACGCCGCGTCTCTGACCGGCGGGCGCCAGTCGAAGACCGGCGCTACGGGGTGGACCGGGCTCACTGCCACCGTCGCCCTGGAGTTGCGCCCCCCGTGGCGCCTCCCCGCCAGCCGCCACCACCACCGACCTCCGACGCTATTTTGGCTCCACCCGGTTGCGCAGGAACGCCAGCACATCCTGGAATTTCGTCCGGTTCGCCTCGTCGGCGCTCACGAGATTTTCGTGCGCCTCGAGCACCAGGCGGGCGTTCTCCGCCTCCGATTGCCGCCGACACTGCAGCGCGGTATCACAATTCTGGTAGCTCACAACCGCGTCCCCCGTGTCAATCGTCAGGAGCCGGTGCAACCCGAGATTGCGCATCAACTCCAGATTGCGGGACCCAGCCCGGGCGACCACCAGGCTGCCCTGCGGGGCGACCCTGCGCATCTCAATGGCCGCGCCGGCCAGCACGCCCAGAAACGTGCTGTCCATGCTGGCACACGCCTGAAAATCGAGGATGAACCGGATCTTCCCCCGGGCGAGCATCTCGGCGATGAAATCCCGCAAACACCCGCTGTTCTGAAAACTCGCCCGCCCGTCGATCCGCACCACCACCGGATCGGAGTAGGCGTCGACGACGTAGACGGGTTTGTTCGCGGATTCTGACATGGAGGCGGGAAGTGGGGCCTAAAGCCACAGAACCCTAGACGGGGCGGGATCGGGTCGCAAGGCGGGAAGGGAAACTTGGGGAGGCGGGCGGAAAGGCGGCACGCTGCGCACAGCGCACCGCCTTTCCCGGTACAACCACCTCAATTTCCAGCCACAATCTGCCGCAGCACGTAGGGAAGAATTCCGCCGTGCTGGTAATAATCGATTTCGATCGGCGTATCGATGCGGCAGCGCACCGCCACGTCTTCCACGGTGCCGTTCTTCCGCGTGAGGCGCAGCACCAGATCCTGCTGCGGCTTCAACGCGGGCGACAGGCCCACGACATCATAGGTTTCCGTGCCGTCGAGTTGGAGCGTCTGAGCCGTCGTGCCGTCCTTGAACTGCAGCGGCAGCACGCCCATGCCCACGAGATTGGAACGATGGATACGCTCGAAGCTCTGCGCCACCACCACCCGGACCCCGAGCAGATTGGTGCCCTTGGCCGCCCAGTCACGTGACGAGCCCGTGCCATACTCCTGGCCGGCGATCACGATGAGCGGCGTCTTCGCCGCGAGGTGCTTTGCCGCCGCATCGAAAATCGACATCTCCTCGCCGGTGGGCTGGTAGAGCGTGTTGCCGCCCTCCTTGCCACCCAGCATCAGATTCTTGATGCGAACGTTGGCGAAGGTGCCGCGCGTCATCACGCGATCGTTGCCGCGCCGCGAGCCGTAGGAATTGAAGTCCTCAAAGGCCACGCCGTGCTCGACGAGGTAGCGTCCCGCGGGCGAGGACTTCTTGATCGCTCCCGCCGGCGAGATGTGATCGGTCGTCACGGAGTCGCCGAAGATCCCGAGCGCCTTCGCCCCCGTGATCGCGGAGATGGTGCCGGGCTGGAGGCTGAAATCGACGAAGAAGGGCGGCTCCTGGATGTAGGTCGACTGGGCGTCGAACTCGTAGACGTTGCCGGTGGAGGCCGGAATCTCGTTCCACTTCGGATTCTGGGCGGCAAAATCCTTGTAGAGCTTGCGGAACACCGCCGGCTTGAGCGCCGCCTGCATCGCATCCCTCACCTCCTGCAGCGTCGGCCAGAGATCCGCGAGGTACACCGGCGCCCCGTCCTTGGCCGTGCCGAGGGGCTCGCAGCTCAGGTCGATGTCCACCCGCCCGGCGAGGGCAAACGCCACCACCAGCGGCGGCGACATCAGGAAATTCGACTTCACATTCTGATGCACCCGCGCCTCGAAGTTGCGGTTGCCCGAAAGCACCGAAGCCGTGATGAGATCATTTTTCACGACCGCCTCCTCGAGGTTGGCGTCGAGCGGCCCGGAGTTGCCGATGCAGGTCGTGCAGCCGTAGCCCACCGTGTTGAAACGCAATTTGTTCAGGTACGGCTGGAGTCCGGTCTTCTTGAGGTAGTCGGTCACCACGCGGGAACCGGGGGCCAGGGAGGCCTTCACCGCCGGGTTCACCTTGAGCCCCTTCTCGACGGCCTTCTTGGCCAGGAGGCCGGCCGCGAGCATGACACTCGGGTTGGAGGTGTTGGTGCAACTGGTGATGGCCGCGATCACGACCGAACCGTTGCCCAGCTTTGCCTTCTTTCCCGCCGTCGTCTCCACCTTCACGCTCCGACTGAAAGCCGCCCGCGTCTTCCCGAAGCCTCCCTCGGCCACGGAACGCTGAAACGTCCCGAAAAACTCCCGCCGCAAATTCGGTAACTCGATCCGATCCTGAGGCCGCTTCGGACCGGCCACGCTCGGCACGACCGTCGCAAGATCGAGCGACAAATCGGTCGAGTAGTCGATTTCGCCCTGCTGCGGCATACCCCACAACCCCTGCGCCTGGTAGTAGGCCTCATAGAGGGCGACCTGCTTCTCGTCGCGTCCAGTCGCCCGGAGGTAATTGGAGCACTCCGCGTCGATCGGGAAGAAACCCATCGTCGCACCGTACTCTGGCGCCATGTTGGCGATCGTCGCCCGGTCCACCACCGGCAGCGCCTGCGCCCCCGGTCCATAGAACTCCACGAATTTGCCCACGACCTTGGCCTGGCGCAGCATCTGCGTCACGGTGAGCGCCATATCGGTGGCGGTCACGCCTTCGCGCAGCGCCCCCGTGAGATGCACCCCGACGACGTCCGGCGTGAGGAAATAGACCGGCTGCCCCAGCATGCCCGCCTCGGCCTCGATGCCTCCCACGCCCCAGCCCACGATGCCGAGGCCGTTGATCATCGTCGTGTGAGAGTCGGTGCCCACCAGGGTGTCCGGATAACACACGCCCTGGTCGTCGGAGAGCACGCCCTTGGCGAGATATTCCAGGTTGACCTGGTGAACGATGCCGATGCCCGGCGGCACGACCTTGAACGTGTTGAACGCCTGCATGCCCCACTTCAGGAACTGGTAGCGCTCGCGGTTGCGCGAAAACTCCAATTCCAGGTTCTGCTTGAGCGCGTCGGCCGAGCCGGCGAAGTCCACCTGCACCGAATGATCCACCACCAGATCGACCGGCACGAGCGGCTCGATGATCTTGGGATCCTTGCCCATGCGCGCGACCGCCGACCGCATGGCCGCGAGATCGACCAGGAGCGGCACTCCCGTGAAATCCTGCAACACGATCCGGGCCACCACAAAGGGGATCTCCTCGGTGCGGGGCGCCTTGGCCGCCCATCCGGCGAGATCGCGGATTGCCCCCTCGCCGACGCGTTTGCCATCGCAATTGCGCAACAGCGACTCGAGCACGAGCCGGATCGAGACGGGCAGTCGCGCGATCGCGAAACCGGAGGCCGCGAGGGCGGGCAACGAGTAGAAGGAGTGCGACGATCCGTTGGCGGAAAACGTCTGCAGCGTGTTGAAGGGATTCGGGAGACTCATGAATTTCAGAAGAATGTGGGCGGGGTGCCCTCACCCCGCATGGGACCGAACTGTGGGCGGGGTGCCCTCACCCCGCATGGGACCGAACTGTGGGCGGGGTGCCCTCACCCCGCATGGGACCGAAACTGCGGGAACGGCATTACGCCGCGAATCGTCGTCGGATAAACCCGCTCCGACGCCAACGCCTTATTTGGCCAGCGCCGCCTTCACCGCCGCGAAATCGGGCAGATCCTTCGGCGTCGGGGTCTGCTCGGCGTACTTCACCACGCCATCCAGGCCGATCACAAAAGCCGCCCGGGCCGAGGTGTCGCCAATGCCCGCGAGCATCGGGAAGAGCACGCCGTAGGCTTTGGTGGTTTCCTTGTTCAGATCACTCGCCAGCGTGATGCCGATCTTGTTGGCCTTCGCCCAGGCCTCCTGGGTGAACGGGCTGTCCACGCTGATCGCGATCACTTCGGCGCCCAGCTTTTCGTACTCGGCCAGGCCGGAGGTCTGGTCGCACATTTCCTGGGTGCAGACGCCGGTGTAAGCCAGGGGGAAGAAGAGCACCACAGTCTGCTTCTGGCCGAAATTATCGCTTAGTTTGACGTCTTTCAGACCGTCGGCGTTTTTGCTTTTCAGGGTGAAATCGGGGGCTTTGGAGCCTACGGCGATGGGCATGGGAGGTGGGAGTTGGATTGAAGTTTCCCCGGCGGTGATCGTCGGGGAGGACCTGAGACGTTGAGCTCCGCCCCTCACCGCCGCAAATCGTTTTTCCTCATAACAGGTACGTTTCTTTTTTTGACGCCCACGCCATAAGAAACACTCTTGCGCGCCCGCCGACGCGAACCGTTAACTCCCCGGTCTGCCCATGAACATCCTCGATGACCTCCGCTGGCGCGGCCTCCTGGCCGACTGCACCGACCTCGACGCGCTGGCCCAGCGCATCGCCCAAGGTCCGCTCACGCTGTATTGCGGCTTCGATCCGACGGCCGATTCCCTGCACGTAGGCAACCTCGTGCCTTTGCTGGCTTTGCGGCGTTTCCAGCAGCAGGGGCATCATCCCATCGCGCTCGCCGGAGGCGCCACCGGCATGGTGGGGGACCCCTCGGGCAAATCCGCCGAACGCAACCTCCAAACCCCCGATCAGGTCGAGCACAACATCGCGTGCGTCCGCCGGCAGCTCACCCAATTCCTCGACTTCGACGCCGTGACCAACCCCGCCCGGTTGGTCAACAACCACGATTGGACCGCTTCGGTCTCAATCCTGGAGTTCCTGCGGGACATCGGGAAGCACATCTCGGTGAATTCGATGATCGCCAAGGATTCGGTGCGCTCGCGCATGGAGGATCGCGATGCCGGGATCAGTTTTACGGAGTTCAGCTACATGCTGCTCCAGGGCTTCGACTTCTGCCACCTGCGCGAGGTGTTCACCTGTGAACTCCAGATCGGCGCCACCGACCAATGGGGTAACATCACCGTCGGCACCGAACTCACCCGCAAGAAGCTCGGCGCCACGGTGTGGGGCCTCGTCTTCCCCCTGCTGACCAAGGCCGATGGCTCCAAATACGGCAAGACCGCCAGCGGCACGGTCTGGCTCGATCCCAAGCGCACCTCGCCGTACCGGTTCTACCAGTTCTTCGTCAACTCGGACGACGCCGACGTCGTGAAACTGCTCAAGACGCTCACGTTCCTCGGCGCGGAGGAAATCGCCGCGCTCGAACGCGAGGTCGCCGCGAACCCGGGTGCGCGGGTCGCCCAGAAGGCCCTGGCGCGGGAAATGACCGCCCTGGTCCACGGCCCGAACCGCCTCGCGGGGGCCATCAAGGCGAGTGAGGTGCTCTTTGGTGGCGCCCTCGACGGCCTGTCCGCGGAGGACTTTCAAGACGTGATCGCGGAAGCCCCCAACACGCCGCAGGAACGAACCAAGCTGGGCGGCGCGGGAGTGTCGCTCATCGATCTGCTGGTGCAGAGCGCGCTCTGCCCCTCGAAGGGCCAGGCCCGCAAGGATATCGAAGGCGGCGGCATCTACGTGAACAACGTCCGAGTGGCGGAAGTCACCCGCGCGTTGACGGGCGGCGATCTGGTTTTCGACCGCTACGTACTCCTCCGCAAGGGTAAGCGGACCTACGCGGTGCTGAAGTTCGAGCCCTGAGGGAGCCTCGGCTGATCCTGGCGGCCAGGGGAACGCAAGGAGCGGAAGGAGCTGCGGTCGGAAACTCCCGTGTTCCACCCGGGAGCAGCAAGTTTTGGAGGTCGACGAGGACGCCCGGCCATGGGCGCACCGTCCCGAACAATGTCGGTCGCGCAACGGGCCGCCCTATTCCCTCACCTCGTACGCCTCGAGCAATGCAACGCCGGTCGTGCCGCCCGCGCCCGACACCTGCGCGGTGTAAGCGCCGGGGGGCAATGCGAGGAGGAGCATCGCATCCTTGCTCGCGGGGTCCGCGACGGCAAACGCCCCCACCGTCCGCGCCGCCGCAGCCGCGAGCGCATCACCGCCCCAATTGTCGTTCTCCGCCACCAGGTCAGATCCCCGATAAAGCCGCAGCCGCGGATCCCCCAGCACCCCCGTCACGCCGAAGGCCCCCAGCGCCGGACCCACCGCCCGAATCAGCACCGTGCGGGCGCTGCCCCCCGCCACCACCAATCCGCCGATCAAGACCTGCTCCCCACCCCCAACCCAGCCGCGCGTGGAAAGATTCGCCAGCCGCGGCTGCTCCGCCAACCGGGCCCGGTACCGCAGCAAGGCCTCGATGTAATAGTAATCCCCATACACCAGCGGCACGTCGATCTCGCTGTTGCCCGGAAAACTGCCGACCGCGTGCCGCAACAGGAAATTCCCGTTCTCCCCGGCCGCCGCGCGATAGGCCGGCGACATCAGGCTGCGCAGGATTGCCTCCGCCAGTGCGAGGTGCCCTCGCCCCGTCTCACCCTCCTCGAACCCGGAGAGCTCGATCAATGCCGAGGCCATAATCGCCGCCGCCGAGGAGTCGCGCGGTGTGTTCGGGATACCCGGCGCGTCGAAGTCCCAGTAGGGTACCTTGTCAGCCGGCAACCGCGGATGCTGCGCCAGAAAGCTCGCGATGCGCTGAGCCTGGTCGAGATATTCGCGGCGGCGCGTCTCACGATACATCATCGTGTAGCCGTAAAGTCCCCACGCCTGTCCCCGGGCCCATGCGGAATCATCCGCCGCTCCCTGGTAGGTCTGTCTACCCCGCACCGCGCCCGTCAGCGGCTCGTAGTCCACCACGTGCCAACTGCTGGCGTCGGGCCGGAAATGGTTCAGCCGGGTGCGTTCGGCGTGGCTCACCGCCAGGTCCGCGAAACCCGCGCTCCCGCCACCCCGCGCCGCCCAGGTCAACAGACCCAGGTTCATCATGTTGTCGATGATGACCGGAAACTTCCACGGGCCGAAGTCCCACGAACGGAGGCAACCCACCGTGGGATTGAAGCGGGTCGCCAGCGAAACCGCCCCGGTGAGCAGCACGTCGCGGTAGGCCGCATTGCCGGTCAGGCGCAGCCCCTGGCCGAAACTGCTGCCGAGCATGAAGCCGAGATCGTGGGTGGTGCGCAGGTTTTTCGCCGGTTCCACCAGCGCCGTAAACCGCACGGCCGCCTCGCGCCAGCGGGTCTCGCCCGTCGCCTCGTACAGGAGCCAGAGTTCACCCGGAAAAAATCCGCAGGTCCAGTCCGTCGCCCCCACCAGCCGCACCTGTCCTTGATCCAGGGTGCGCGGCGACCCGGTCCGACCCTCGATTCGCCCGAGCATGCCCGCGGTTTGCTCCGCCGCCGCCGTGATCGCCGCCTGCACTTCCGGCAGCGCCGCCTGGGCCCGCGCGACCGCACCATCCATCTGGCCCGACAAGACCAGCCCAACCGTAAACCGGAACCAAGGTTGTTTTTGCATCAGCGCGTTGGGCCTCATCCTGCCCCAAGTACTGCGATTGCTTCAATCTCAACCCACACCGCGTTCATTTCCACCCCCGCGTCGTCAGGGCTGGATGATGAACAAGGGCACGTTGCCTGCTCCGCGGATAAACCGCCCCGTACTCAAGTTGCCGTCGTCAATCGTGCGATCGATTTCGCGCAGTTGGTTCACGTTGAAAGGCAGGGGCGCGCTCCGCGTCGCCTTGATGGAGATCGCCGCGGCGTACCGCACCCCGCGGTGCCGCTGGTTCTGCTCCCAATTGTATTTTCCGCCCAGCGGCGTCGTGCGCGTCCAGGCCGTCTCGTTCAAACGGCCCGCCATGCCCGTGGGCACCACGCCCTGTCCGGCCTCCGGCGGCCATTCTCCGGTTTCCTGGGCATACGTCTGAAAGGCGGCGGCAAACGTCCGGAAATCACTCACGACCACCGCCGTCTGCGCCTCGACTTGCGCCCGTTTGAGCGCCGGGACGGCGAGCATGGCCAGGACACTAATGATCGTCACCACGACCATCACTTCGACCAAGGTGAACCCCACGGCCCCGCCGGCCGATGACGCGTTGCCTCGCATTCCCTTCATCGCGCCTTCCTCTCGTAGACGTCGTCGTAAAAAACGACCCGGAGCGGCCCGGCAATTTCGATCAGGGCCCGATCGCTGGTCAGGAGGGCCAGGCGCCCGTCCGCCTGCGCCGCCTGGGCCATCAACGCGCTTTCTTCGGCGATCGCCCGCTGCTTTCCGTAGGTCACCCAATGCACGGCGCCGTCCACGCTGATGTTCAGGCTGCGGTCCCCCTCCGCCGGTCCGGTCTCGTAGCTTCCGGCGACCTTGGCCAGCAGCCGGCGGGCCGGATCCGGCTCCAGCAACCGGTACGCCGGCAGATCATCCGGTGGCGGGCGCAATAGCTTCCACGCGGTGACGCCATTCGCCCCCAGGATCACGCCGGCCATCAAGCCCACGAGCGCGGAGCGCAATCCCGGTGACCGCGACGCGGCGACGGGCGCCGCTCTTTCGCCCTCACTGACCTCGGTTCCGGTGATCGTGGCCATGATCTGCGCAGCCGTAAATTCCCCACCCCCGTTGGGGGCCGCCCAACTGGTCAGGCGCACCACCCCTTCCTTCACCTGCACGATGAATAGCGCTTCGCCGTCTGATATGCGCAGTTCGGACGCCGCGGGATATTCGACCTGCGGCGCGAGCGCTGCCAACGCGTCGAGTAGCTCGCGCACCTTCTCCGGTGGCACCTCGTCGATCTGCGCATCGGCATACTCCACGCCGGCGGCCGACAGGTCGGGTGCAAGGTGGTGCAGGTTGATTCGATACATTTTCCCCGATGACACGGTGCCTGGAAAATAAAAGCCCAAGGCCTTGATGTCCAGCGTCTCGCGCCGGCGGCAATTACTGACGCCTACGCAATGTCCGACCTTCGAATCCCAGCCAACGCCCGGCTGACCCGACTGGTGCCGGGGGAGGGGGAGTCCAACCTACTTCCTGGTCCCGGCTGGCGCGGCCTCCCCATACGGCGGTTGCCAGGGCCACGGCACCGCGTGGGTGCGGGCGGCCCAGCGATCCCAGGTCGCCACCATGGCCTTGACCCGCGCCGGCTGCGCTGCGGCGAGGTCATGCAGCTCCGTGCGATCGCGGATCAGATCGTAGAGTTCCCACGGACCGTCCGACCCTTTGGCGACCAGCTTCCAATCGCCGATCCGCAGCGCCCGGTTGCCTTCGTGCTCCCAGAAAATGGCCTCGCGCTCGATCGTCCGCCCGCTGAAGGCCGGCGTCAGGCTGCGACCCTCCATCGGCTGGATCTTCCGCCCGTCACGCTCCTTCGGATACGGGGCGTGCGCCACATCCACGCAGGTCGCCATGACGTCGATGAGGTGGCCGGGCTGGGCCTCGAGTTCCCCGCGGCGCTTGATGCCCCGCGGCCAATACGCGATGAGCGGCGTGCTGATGCCACCCTCGTGGACGTAGTGTTTGTAGAGACGGAAGGGGGTGTTGGAGACATTGGCCCAGGCCTCGCCGTACGCGAGGTAGGTTTCCTCGGGGCCGGGCATCGGCGCCGGTCCCTTGCCCTTGGCCTTCCCCTTGCCCGCGCCGGGATTGCGCCCGACCGTCTCGGCACAGGCGCCGTTGTCCTGGAGATAAAGGATCAGGGTGTTGTCCAGCTGCCCGTTGGCGCGCAACGCCGCCACCAATTGCCCGATGCCGCGATCCATGTCGGAGATCATCGCCGCGTACACTTCCATGCAGCGCGCCTCCCAGTCCTTGCGCTCCACCTGGTCCCAATCGCCCCATTGCGCGCTCAGACCCCAGGAACGATCGAGCAGGCCGAGCTCCTGCATCCGCGCGAATCGCGCCGCGCGGATCGGCGCGTAGCCGCCGTCGTATTTCCCCTGGTAGCGGGCAATCTCCGCCGGGCGGGCCTGCATCGGCCAGTGCGCAGCCGTGTAGGCCAGGTACATGAAGAACGGCCTACCCGCCTGTTCCTTCGCGTGGGTGTTCACGTACTTCACCGCGTGGTCCGTGAAGGCGTCGGTCAGGTAAAAGTCCTTCGTGGGATATTCGGGATCGGCCTGGTAGTTGATGCGCTGGTTGTCGCGGTTGAGACTGGCCGGCGCGAAGTAGTTCGAGGCGCCGGGCAAGATGCCGTAGAAGTGATCAAAGCCCCGTTGCAGCGGCCAATTGTGCGGGGAGGCATTCTCCTCGATGTCCTTCGTCACATGCCACTTTCCCACCGCATAGGTGGCATAACCCGCGCCGCGCATCACTTCGCCGAGCGTCGCGGTGTCCGCCCGCAGGTCGCCCGAATACCACTCGTTGATCATCACCTTGGCGCTGTAGGGTGCCCGATCCGTCATGTAACCGACGCCGGCCTGATGGGGATAGAGGCCGGTCAGAATCGAGGCCCGGGTCGGGCAGCACCGGGCGGTATTGTAGAATTGCGTGAAGCGCAGCCCGCTCGCCGCCAGCGCGTCGAGGTGGGGTGTGGCGATCTCACCGCCGAAGCAGCCCAGATCCGAGTAGCCCATGTCGTCGCTCAGGATCACGATGACGTTGGGCCGGTTGTCGGCGGCCCCGCGCAGGCCCAAGCCCAGCAGGACGAAGAGCAGGCAGCGGAAGGCTCTCATGGCGCGACGGGGTTCATTTTTTCTTTTTGGGCGCGCCCTTTTTCGCCGGCGCCGGTGGCATCGCGCGCTTGGGATCGGACAACAAGCGCGGCTCGCCAAACGTCGTGCCCGCGTCGTCGTTTTCCTTCATCCAGGCCAGAACCTCCGCCCGCATCTCCGCCAACCGGGAGGCGTTCCGGGGATCGCCGGCGACGTTGCGCAATTCCAGGTCGTCCACCCGCAGGTCGTAGAGTTCCTCCGCCGGGCGTTCGTGGTAGCGTTTGATCACCGCCGCCGCCGCCGGATCGGTCTTGGCCTTCTCCCGCCAACTGTCGAAATAGCCCGGCCCATCCGCCGCCTGCACCAGATCGACGTGCGTCGAATAATAATACTCCGGGTGCAGGTTCCGGATGTATTTCCAGTCGGCGGTGCGCAGGCTGCGCGTGGGATAGATGTTCATCTTCCCGTCTGCGCTGTGGGTGGTGAAGATGCGATCCCGATGGGTCGAGGTCTCGCCCCGCAGCACCGCGGCGAACGAGCGGCCGTCGATGCCCGCCGGGGCCGGCCCGCCGCCGAGTTCCGCCAGGGTGGGCAGGATGTCGATCCAACTCACCATCGCGCTCGTGCGCGTGCCCGGCTTGATCCGCCCGGGCCACACGGCGATCATCGGCGTGCGGATGCCGTTGTCGTAGCAACTCCACTTGCTGAACGGCCATTGGGCGCCATGGTCAGACGTCGTGAGGAAAAACGTGTTGGCCGCCCCCAGCACTTCGTGGGCCGCGTCGAACACCTCGCCCAGCTCCCGGTCCATGCGACCGATCGCGGCGTAATACTTGGTGCGCGCCTCCCGGGTCTTCGGCGTATCGACGTGGTTGCCCGGAATGATCACGCGGTCGATCTCGTAACCCTCGCTGTCGACCGGCCACGGCACGTGCGGCCAGTTGGTGCCGACAAACAGGCACAGCGGCTTGCCGCTCTTCCGCGCGCGCAGCCACTTGATCGCCTCCGCCACGCAGATGTCCTCGTGAAACTTGTCGTTCGCCCAATGATCGAAGCCGTAGTCCTTGGTCTGCTGGTAATGCGACACCTTGCCGAAGGCGGCCACCTCGTACCCGAGTTCCTGCAGATAGGCCGGCAGCTTCTTGATTTCCGGCCGCGGCTTGGAGTGATTGGCCTCGGCCCCGTTGCGCGCGGGATACAGGCCCGTGAGCAACGCCGCCCGGCTGGGGGCACAACTCGGCGACGCCACGAACGCCCGCTCAAACGCGAGCCCGGCGGCGGCCACGCGATCCATGTTCGGCGTCCGGACGTCGGTGGCGCCGTAAACGCCCGAATCAATCCGCGAGTGATCGTCCGAGAGGAAGATCACGAGGTTGGGTTTCACCGGCGCCGCGGCCGCAAGCCGGAGCGCGAGCAGGAGGGAGGCCGCGAGCAGAGTAAGGGAGCGCATGAGAGGGGAAAGGGGGGGAGGGTTATTTTTGTCGGGCGGCTGGCGCACCCTCCACCAGTTTACGGTTCAGCGTGGCCATGAATTCCGGCTCCACCTTGATGACGCGGCGATCGTAGGTGACGAGCCCGTTGACCTCGCCTTCGACATCACTGGTCTGGGTGTAGACGGCGGCGCAGAGCCCGATCGCCTTCATGGCTGCGATGGCTTCGATCTTCTTGGTGAAGGCGTCGCGGAAGGTCTCCTTGGTTTGGTAGGTCTGATAGCCCCAATTGCGCATCTCCGGATTCCACAGGTGGCCCGGCTGCGGCCAGCCCACCCCGCCATACTCACCGATCACGATCGCACGACGGGGATCGGGATCCGGAGTCAGCGGCACCGGATCGTAGGTGTGCTTGGAGGCAATGTCGCCGACGCCGCGATCCAGCCAGCCGGTGGTCGCGAGGACCAGCCGGCTCGGATCCGCAGACTTCACCCACGCCGCCAGCGCCGGCGTCTCATACTGGCCCCAACCCTCGTTGTGCACGACCCAGGTCACGATGCACGGATAGTGGTGCAACTGATCCAGCATCCGGCGCAGCTCGAGTTCGTGCTGCTCGCGGCTGGTCGACAGGCGCGGCGGTTCGCCCTCATCAGCGCGGTTGGTGCGCAGCGCCTGGTTGAAGCCGCTGATCATGTCCTGCCAGACCAGCACCCCGAGCTGGTCGCAATGGTAGTAGTAGCGGCGCGGCTCCACCTTGATGTGTTTTCGGAGCATGTTGAAGCCGGCCTGCTTCAGGTACTGCAACTCCCAGATGATCGCGGCATCGCTCGGGGGCGTGAGCAAACCGTCCGGCCACCAGCCTTGATCGAGCGTGCCATGCTGGAAGAGGGCGCGGCCGTTGAGTTGGATCGCCGGCTGGCCCGCCACCGGTCCGGGGCCGATCGAAATCTTCCGCATCGCGAAGTAGGAGGTCACCCCATCGAGGGCGCCGCCGGTTACCGTCGTCCCGGCAAACGCCTCGCGCTCCGTCGCGCCAAACCGCGGGACGGACTTCTTCTTGCCTTTCACCGGAGCCAGAAGCGCCGGCACCTTGAGCCGGACCAACTCGGCCTTCAGGTCGTACAGGAAGGGCGTATCCGGGGTCCATAGACGCGGTTGTTCCAACTTGAGGTAGCCCGCCCGGTTCACGCGCATGATCGTGCTCGCGACCACGCGTCCCTCCGCGCTGGCGGTCACCCGCACCCCATAGCTGTCGTCGTCGATGGCCGACTCGATCAACGCCTCCACCTTCAGGCGCTGCTGGTCAACCTCGGGGGTCAGGCGCAACTCGGCCAGCCGGTGCGCCATCGGCACCGGCTCCAGCCAGACGGTCTGCCAGATCCCGGAGACGGGCGTGTACCAGATGCCCTTGGGATCGAGGATCTGCTTCCCGCGGGGCTGCTCCCCGGTCGAGGTGGGGTCCCACACCGAGACTACGAACTCGTTGTCCCCGGCCCGGAGATAAGCAGTGAGGTCAAAGGAGAACGCCGTCGATCCGCCCGTATGGCTGCCCAGCAGGGCGCCATTCAGCCAGACGGTGCAGTCGAAATCCACCGCCTCGAAGTGGGCCAGCACGCGTTCCCCTTTCCAGGCCGCGGGCACGGCGAAGGAGCGCCGGTACCACACGCGATCATCCGGCGCGACTGTCCTGCCCACCCCGGAAAGCGTGGATTCCACGCAATAAGGCACCAGAATCTTGCCGTCGAACGTCGTCGGCTGGGCCGCGGTCCGGGGGCGAATCGCGTAGTCCCAGAGACCGTTGAGCGTCTGCCAGCGTTCGCGCACGAATTCGGGCCGCGGGTACTCAGCCCAGGCATTCGCCACCGTCACCTTCTCGCCCCAGGGCGTCATCATCTTGCCCGGGACGGGGCGCCAGTCGGCGGCGGAGACCAAGGCGGCCGCGGCGACGGCGCAGCCCAGGGCAGCGAGGCTGCGACGCAACCCTCGGTAGTGAAGCAAAGCCGTTGTTCCCGGACAGGCGTTCGCTCGGCGGACAGGCAGTGAGGTAGGTTTCATGATCGGAATAAATAGAAGACTCCGCGCCCAAGGAAGCGGTTCACCCCGGCCCGGGCACACGGTGCGGCAGCGTGGCACGCCGCCGCTTCATCTGGCAAAGAGTTTCCCGTCGTCAGGCGTGGAAATGAAGGTGGAAAAGGAGCCGGCCGCGCCCTCGGCGCCGGAGACGAGAAGCCCCGCCCGCACGCCGCGATCCCACGGTGGCAGAAAACTCCCGTCCGTCTCGCCCGCCAGTTCCGTCCATTCACCGTGGCCGTCCTGCACAGCAAAGCGAAACCTATTGCCATCAACGCAGGCAATTCGCAGTCGGACGGTCGCCGTGGCGGGGGTCGCCGTATCCGCCACCACCGTGCGGTCACCGCGTCGCTGGCTCCAGACCTGTGTCTTCCGGCCATCGGTCACGAGTGCGAGCTGGTTCACCCGATCGCCGTAGATCGCGAGCCCGGCAAACGCCCCGCCGGAGAGCCGCCGGGTGTCCACCGCCGTCTCCACCACGAACGATGCACTGGCGATGGCGCGCACCGCGGCCGCGGCACCCTCCTGGACTGTGAGCGTCACACTCCCATTCGCCCGGGCGGTCGCCGGCTTGCGTCCGATCGGCCATTGCCAGCCCGGCGCCAATTCGCCGACACCGTCGAAGTCATCGCGGAAATCGGTGAGCTTCGGCTGGGCGCGCGCGGTCGCCGGGCCCGCCGCGCGAACGCTCGGGCCCGTGCCCGCGTGGATCGACGGCCAGCCATCAGCCGCGAAGACGACTTCGTCGAGCAGCATCTGGCGCCCCGTGGCGACAAAACCTTTTTGCGCATACGAGTGATAGAGGAGCCAGTACCTTCCGGCGGGATCCGTGACGATGCTGCCGTGGCCGGGGCAGCGCCAGGCGTCGTTCCCCGCGAGGATGGGGTTGGCCGGGCACTTTTCCCAGGGGCCGGTCATGTCCCGCGCGCGCGCCACACCGAGGGCGTAGTCGCAATTGCGCCCGCAGCAGGCTCCGCCGGAATAAAACAGGTAATAATAGTCTCCGCGTCGCAGCACAAACGGTCCCTCCACGACAGCGTGTTCCCAGGGCACATCGTTGCGCAGAATCTCGCGCCGCTCACCCACCAGCGCGAGCCCGTCCGCCCGCAGCCGTTGCAGCCAGATCGGCGTCGGCAGCTTGCGGCTGTTGCCGTCTTCCTTCCAGACGAGCCAGCGCACGCCGGCGGCATCCGTAAACGGCATCGCATCGATCGAGCCCGCTTCCTGGGCGACCAGCGCGCCATGGTCGGTGTACGGCCCCGCCGGGCGATCCGCGGTCGCGACCGCGACCGCCAACCGGTTGTTGTCCTGCCGGCGGGCCGTGTAATAGATGAAGAACTTCCCCTGGTCTTCCGCGATTTCGGGCGCCCAGAAATTCCCCTTCGCCCACTCCGGCATCTGCGCGAAGACGTGGCCCTTCAGCTCCCAATTCACCAAATCCCGCGAATGCAGGAGCGGGAAATGGGGCGCCCACTCCGACGAAGTCGCGGCGGCCCAGTAATCCTCGCCCACCCGAATCACCGAGGGATCCGGATAATCGGCGGCGCCGACGGGGTTCTGGTAGGTGAAGGTGCCGGGCGGCGTCGCGCCGGAAAGGGCCGCGGCCAGTGGCGCGGCCCACAGCATCGCGGTGACGAGGAGGCGGATATTCATGGGCAAAGCGGCTGGATTGGTCCGGGATTAAAACGTGAACGACGTGCTCAGGAGGATCTGGCGTGGCTCCACCCGACCCCATTGCAGCCCGACGCCCGAGTGATTGGATCGGATCGGCTCAATGTCATGTGCATCCAGGAGATTGCGAACATTGAGCTGCACCCGCCAGCCGAGTTGCCTGCCGCCAAAATATTTCGTTTTCCCGCCGTAGCCCGCGAGCAGATCGACCGCCGTCTGGGCGAAGCCGGGAATCGGCCGCGTCACGTCGTCGCCCGTGGTGCCGTCCGGAAACGGTCGCTGATAATACCCGGTGCTACCGGGCTTTTCCAGCCAGCGCACCCCGCCGCCCACGTTGCAGCCCTTCAGCCGGCCTTCGGCGACGCGGTAATTCGTGAACAGGCTCGCCCGCCACTCGCGCTGGCGAAACCGCGGCAGGTTGTTGCGCAGCTCATTCGTCAGGATCTGCGCCGCGACTTCCTGGTCATAAAACTCGTGGACTGTGCGCGGGTCCGAGGTCGAAATGGCCACCCGGTCCCAACCCAACCCGCCGAAGCCCTGCCAGACGGGCAGCCGGCGTGCCACCCATGCGGCGGAGTCCAGGCCCTTGTTGAAGACGCGGGTCTGCTGCCGCCCCACCGCGAGGCGGGCATCCCAGTTATTGGTGATCTTCGCCACGAGGGTGACGTCCATGCCCCGGCCAATCTTGTCCTCGATGGAGCGATACACGTTGCCGCGGCCGACCGGATCAAACCCGTCGGCCGGAACGTCGGCGATGCCCGCCGGACGGTCCGAACCGCGGAGCCGCTGCTCAATGGTGGCCGAGGCGACGCGCACATCCTGCGCATCCCCAATCAGGGCGTGCTGGTGCTCCTTGTAGAAATTCACCCGCATCGAGATGGCGTCCTGCCGCAGCGACACGCGAAAGCCGAAGTCATAGCCGTCGCTGAAAATGCCGGGCAGCGGCTTGTTGTCGGGATCGAGAAATCCGGGCGGCAGCGCGGTGTTGTCCGACTTGCTGGCGAAGACGGAGAGCCAGCGGGTGGCGTGGAAGACCCCGCCGTAGGAAACGGTCGTACCCTCATCATCGATCGCGGCCGTGGAATCGAAATGCGTCTGCGCCAGCGGGGCGTAGAGACCGCGCTGATCGCCGGGAGCGAGTTGATCGCCGCGCACGAGAAACTCAGGGGCAATGGCGAAGCTCCGGAACTGGTCGAGCCGCCGGCCGGCGAAGATATTCAGGCGGTCGTGGAAGAAGAAGCTCTGCAACGCGAGCATGAAGGTGTCGATGTCCTTGCGTGTCCCCCCGGTCGCGGTCTGGCGGCCGGCCGGGTGGTCGAACATCGTGGCCTGGAAGGACTCGGTGCGCGCCGTGTCGGTCAACGTCCAGGGCCCGAACCAGCCGCCGTCCCCACTGCCGCCCGGGAAGGCGCGCGCCGTATAGGACCCGTTGGCTGGATCGAGGTAGAAACGCGAGCGCACGAAGCGGCTGTTGTTCAGCAGATCGCCGGTGACCCACGACGGGCTCCCCATCGCCATGGCGCGCGTGCCCTGCGAGCGATCCTCGTCCACCCGCCAGGAGACCAGCCCCGCGAGCCGGTGCCGGCCGAGCAGGCGCGCCAGGCTGCTGAAGTGCTTCGCGAAATCATATTGGTAGGAGGTTGTGAAGCGGAATTCCTTCGTCAGATTGCGCTCCTCGCTGCCGGAGGGATACGACTCGATGTAGAGCCGGCCGACATTGGGATTGAGCGCCGTCTGGCGCGACGCCGCCGTGCCGCCGGGCAGGTAGCGGTTCGGGTCCGCGAAGATGTTAATCGCCTCGGCCAGATCAAAGGGACCGCCGCGCAACTCCGAAACCGATTCGTAATTGAAGCCGAATTCCACGAACAGATCGTTCGTAATCCGCTGCTCGATCGCCCCCCGCAGCAGCTTGCCATAAAGCCGGTTCAAGCGCCCGCCGACGCGGACATCGCGATCGGTCGGGTAAACCGCGTTGTCGATCAACGAGCCCACCCGCGTGTCCTCGACGCCGGCGAGCTGATGCGGGCCGCGGGTGAGACCCGAACCACTCCAGGTCAGCACGGAGGAGTCAGCCGTGCCATACGCCACCACCCGGAGGGCATTGGTGTTTTTATTGAGCAGGGGAAACGCGGTCGCGGTGATGGACCCATTGCCGGCGGAGTTGTCATAGAGCGGGCTGCCGGCCGCGACCCACGGCGTCACGAAATCCTGGGACAGATAATTGCTCGCGTTCGAGGCGCGCTGCCCGATGGTCTCGGCGCTGATCCGGATGGTCGTGTTGCCGGCGGGTTTCCAGGTGACCGTGCCGAAAACGCGCTTCTGGCGGTTGTAAGCGTCCTCGACGTAGCCCTTGCCATCGTTGCCGACGGCGGCGATCCGCAACGCCAGTTGGCGAGGCAGGATTTCGCGGTTGAAGTCCACGGTCGTCCGCAGCGAGCCATTGTTGTCGGTGCGGAACGAGATCTCGTTGCGATGGCGCATCAGCGCGCGCTTGGTCGAGGTGTCGATCGCGCCGCCGGCGTTGCCCAGGCCGAAGAGGATTGATTGCGGTCCGTTCGCGATGGTGAGCCGCTCGACGTTGTAAAAGTCGCTCGGCAGGTTCGTCGCGTAGAAGTCCGCCGAGGGCGTGATCGCGTCGAAACCACGGGCCCGGCCGACGGCCCGGGTCGTGGTAATGCCCCCGTTCGCCCCGGTGTTTTGCTCGTTGGGCCCGCCGTTGTTCGTGCTGAACGCCACCGCCTCGTCGATGGTGGTGGCCCCGATGTCATTGAGAAACTCCGGCGTCATCACGTCGATCTGGGCCGCGATGTCCTTCAAGTCGGTGTTGACGCGACTGCCCGCGAGTGAACTGGTGGCGACGTAGCCCTTTTCCGAACTGGCGGTGGTGATGAAGGGCGAGAGCTCAATCGCCTCTTCCGCCGCCACATTGGAGGCGACCGGCGGACGGGTGGGCGAAGTGCCCTGGGCCAGCGTCAGCACCGGGGCAAACGCGACCGCGGCCAGGAGGAAGGAAACGTCGCGCGCGAGGGCGCGGGCAGCCCGAAACATCGGGCGGGTCTTGGAGGAGTTCATCGGACTGGGGGGAGGCTTGTTGGAGGTGCGAACTTAAACGCCGGAGAACGGCGCGACGCCACGCGTCGGGAAACAGGCGACGATGCAAAATCCGTCCGCAACACTCAAGCGTCCGCCACACCCATTCACCTGACCCAAAAACACCTCCTGCCATCGCGCCCGGCGACGCGCGGTGCGCCGGCGCTCCGGAAGGAAGCGCCGGCGGGAAACCACCCTCACTTTTTCGCCGCCTTCTTCTTGCCTCCACCTTTCTTTGCCCCCGGCTGTTCCGGCGCGTCGTAGTACGGCGAGGGAACATGCTCCCGCGCCATGATGCCTTCGATCGCCCTTACCTCCGCCGGATGCAGCGCCGCGATGTTCTTCGTTTCCGCGGGATCGGCGGCGAGGTCGTAGAGTTCGAGCGGAGCTTTCGTGCCGGTGCGGTAGCCCTTCCATTGGCCCCAACGCACCGCCTGTTGAAACGGGGACGGGCCTTCGTAGATTTCCCAATACAGGGACTCGTGTGGCTGCGCCTGGGGTCGCCCGAGCAGCGTGGGCAGGATCGAGATGCCGTCATTGGGCGGTGCCTTCACTCCGATGAGATCGGCCGCCGTCGCCATGAGGTCGAGGTGGCTCGTGAGCAGGTCGCTCGTCGCGCCGGGCGCAACTTTTCCCGGCCAGCGCGCGATGAACGGGGCGCGGATGCCACCCTCGTAGAGATAACGCTTGTAGCCGCGCAGGCCCGCAGTGGCGTTGAAGGTCACGCGCCCCGGCCCCTCGGCCCCGTTGTCGCTCGTGAAGATGACGAGCGTGTCTTGGTCCAGGCCCAGTTCGCGCAGCTTGGCCATCACCCGCCCGACGCCCGTGTCGAGCCGCGCGATCATCGCGGCGTGGATCTTGACCGGCTCCGGCCAGGGTTTTTTCACGAATTGCTCGTACGACGGAATCTCGTACTTGCCGTGCGGCAGGGTCCAGGCCGCATAGCAGAAAAACGGTTTTCCGGCCCGCGCGCTCGTCTCGATGAACCGCAGCGTCTCCGCCTCGATCAAATCGTGCGAATACTGGCTGCCCTTGCCGCCATGATTGCCGGGCAATTTCTCCCGCACGCCGTTCCGCGTCAGATCATCGGGAAAGTAGCTGTGCGCGTGCACTTGATCGTAATAGCCGTAGAAGAGATCGAACCCCTGCTTCTCCGCCGCCCCCGTCGTGCCTTCGTTTCCCAGCCCCCACTTGCCGAAGCCACCCGTCGCATAACCGGCGTCGTGCAGCAGGCGCGCGGTCGTCGGCGTGGCCGCCGGGAGGGCCAGCAGCCCAATCTTACTCTGGTTCGCCCGCCGCAACGCATGCCCCGGGTGCTGCCCCGTCATCAGCACGCAACGCGTCGGCGCGCACACCGCGTTGCCGCTGTAGGCGTTGCTGAAAAGCATGCCCTCCCGGGCCAGCCGATCGACGTTGGGGGTGGGGATGATCGTGCCTCCATAGCAGCCGAACTCCCCGAGGCCGGAGTCGTCGGCTAGAATGAAGACCAGGTTGGGTCGGGTTTCAGCCGCCGTCGCGGTCGAAAGCAGAAGCAAGGCCAGGACGGCGAGGGCAAAGCGGCGGAGGGCAGACGGCAGGATGGAGGACATGGTGAAAATCATTAGGGACTGCGTCGCACTTCGACGAGATGAAGGATCAACCCGCCGGCGCCCGCGTACACCTCAACTTGCGCCGCGCCGGGTTCGCGCGGCAGGTCCGTTGCCTCGACCCTCAATTCGCCGGTCGTCCAACGGTCCGACCCCAGCGGCAGCGGGGCGGTCTTGCGGCCCACCCGCACCTCACCTGTACCCGCCCCCAGCGCGACCACCCGCACCGTCACGGCCCCGCGCAGCGAACGCAGAAATTCGGAATCAAGTCTCACCCGCGCGGTGGTACCCGGCGCGTATTGACGCGCAAACGCACCGTAGCGTTGCTCCGCCGGGCCAACCGGCCCGACGCCCACCGAGCCGTCGTCCCCCACTCGTTCCGCCAGCCAGGTGTAGTCACCGGTGAAACGCTCCAGCCGGCGACCCGCGGCGGACGTGCGGGGGTTTTCCGCCTTCACCACGTCATTCGCCCGCATCGCCACCCAGGCCCCCGGCGACTCCGCCGGGCGGTTGTGCCGGCCCACGTAATCCGCACCCCACTCGTACGCGGCCATGAACTCACGCGGTCCGGCGGAATCCACGGCGACCGGAACATCGCGACCGTGGCGGCCGGTCACGGCGAAGTGCAGGTTCGCGTAGTATTCACCGATAAATGACACGCCGCAATGCAGGTTGAGGAGGAGCGTCCAGTAGTTCCACTGCGCTGCGCCGCACCAGCGCGGGTCGTCCTGCCCGCCGTGTTCGCCCCACGCCGAGGCCCAGGGCTCCGCGTAGGCCACCGTCTGACCGGAACGAGCCAGGTCGAAAAACGCCGCGTACTGCCGCTCCGTGCCGGAACTGCGCGGTTCCGCTTCGCTCGAGGTGTGAAACAGGGCGAGGCGACCGTGCGCAAACTGGTCCGCATAACGCGCGCGCAGTTCGGAGCTGAGATTGTTGCGCACGAAGACCGTGGTCCAATCCGCAAACAGCCGGTCGTAGGCCGACACCACCCGGTCAACGTAGGCCTCATGCACCGCGGGCGTGAAGGCGCCGGCCGACGCGCCATCCACCCCCGCTGGGGTCGTCCAGCGATCCGGCTTGGTCCACTCGGCCGGAACCTGGAGGTGCTCCGTGCCGATGGCGTTGAAATTCAGCCGCACCCCGAGCAGCGCGGCCCGGTGGGGACTGCCTTGGAGATGACCGGCCAAGGCCGTGAGCATCGCGATATGGGCGTCCTGAAATCGCGGATACCAGAACATCAAGGTCCCGGCCTTGTTCTGCACCTGGACGCTGAATTTCTCCTGCGCGTAGGGCACCTGGTCAAAGAGCCACGCCGGCTTCTGGTTGCCGTTGATCTGCAGGGTCGCGAACTGCCGCCGGGCTGCAAACCGCGCGAGCCCGGCATCGATCCCCGTAAAATCATAGTGTCCCGGCGCCGGCGCCACCTCCGCCCATTGCAGCACCACCTGGCCACCGCGCAGGAAGGGCAGCGACAGGATTTCGTCAGCGTCCGCCTTCCCCTGGCTCCAGAGCAGATAAAAGCCCCGCCCCTCGGTTTGCAGACGATCGACGGTGCGGACCGGTGACGCGGCCCCGTGGACGCGCCCCGGCGCGATGACGAGCAAGGCCAAGCCCAGGCTCAGTTGACCACGGCGCGGAATTTTCATAGGCAAGCCAAGGCACTATCGCACCAACCGCGACGAAACCATGCCGAAATTACCGCCGCGGATCCGAGGAGCGCATCGGTCGTTTGGCGGTGATGCCTCTGGGAGTAGCGCCGCGTCTCTGACCGGCGGGGGCCCCGAGGAAAAAGGGGGGGCGGGGACGTACCAGCGCAAACCCCCCCGCAAACAACAAAAACCCCCCGCGGAGAGGGCGGCCGCC
>JBBRWR010000054.1:0-52122 GCA_038249085.1 Opitutales bacterium | reverse complement strand
CGGGGGGGGGGGGGAGGCCGGAGTACAATCCCGTGCCTCTCGCCGGTGGCAAGGAAAACGCGCCCGCGGGTCGCCCGGCACGGCGATGGGGCCACGCCGCGGGCGTCCGGCCCGGGCCCGCCGGGCCGCCGCCCTACTGCAGATAGAGCCCGTCGCGGACCGCGGGCGGCGGGGTCCGGGTGCGCCAGGATTCCGCAAACGAATCCTCATCGTAACCGAAGAGTGGTGACACCTCGAGGTTGCAGGCCGGCAGGCCGGTGGCGTCGAGGGTCAAAGCGGCGCCCTGGGCGCGCAACCAGCGCGCAAATTGCCGGAGTTGATCGTCGCGGCAGGTCGCCGGCGAGTCGACCCCGGTGGCGTTCTTCACCGGGGAGAAGTCATCCGCACGCGGGGTCTCAATCACGACGGGGTGGCGGGCAAAGGGCAGCGCATCGAAGACAAACATCTCGAATTTCACCCCATTGGGTTTCTCCGGTTTCACCGGCAGGCCCTGCGCGTCGAGGGTGGGGACTTTCTTGTCGGCCCGGTGAAAGGGCAGCGCGACGCCCTCCCCGCCGTCGGCGAGGCGCCGCACGAAATCACGGTCGATCAGGTGAATCGCGATGCTGCCCGCCAGGTAGCGCAGGGCGCCGGCCGCGTCGGTCTCCCGCTGCACCGCCAGCGGGAGATCGGAATACTCGACCACGACCATCCGGCCGCCCTGGGTGCAGAAGTGCCCGACCTTCTCTTCGGCATAGGCCTTGGCCACCATCTTACTCGACATCTCGGAGGAGCGCCGCCGGTGCCAGCCGATGAAGGCCGGGTCGATGCAGCGCACGAGGGGGTTGTCGACCTGGAAATAACTCAGGGTGTCGATGCCTTCGCGCGCCATCAGGTCAAGCGAGCCACTGCGGGCCAGTGCGCGCAACGATCCCCCGTGCCCATCCGGGGAGAGGGCGAGGGTCGAGCGCGTCTCAAGCAGGATCTTCCCTTGGAAGTCCACGGCCGGCATGCGCCCCTGGCGGAAGAAATGGACGCGGCTGGGTTCCAGACCGAAGAAATTGTGGGCGGCAAAAAACGCCTCCGTCGCGGCATGGTTGGCGTGACTGGTCATAATGAACCAATGCAGCGGCCGGCCATAACGTATCCCGGCGGCGCGAATCTTCTCCGCAAACACCTGGAACAGGGATTTCTGTTTCACCGGCGTGACGGGAAAGGTGCCCTTGGGACCGTCGTAGCCCAACCGGGTGCCCTGCCCGCCCGCGACCGTGAAGGCCGCGACGCGTCCGGCCCGCAAGGCAGCTTCGCCGGTTGTCCGGGCTTCCGCCCATGCGGCCGGGTCGCCGCCATGCTCGGGTCGCGACTCGTAGGGCGCCGGCGCCAGGCCGTCGAGGTTCACCCCGGCGGCGGCATCGGCCCCGAGCAGGGAGCGCGTCAACCGCGCCAGTTCGTCGAGGTCGATCTCGGCCGCATCCGCCAGCAATTGGCGCTGGGCGGCCGGAGCCAGTTCCGGCAGGTAGGCAAACACGTGGCCCTGTCCGGCGCGCTGGAATTTCTCGATGAGGGAATGATGATCCATAATGAGGCGGGAAAGAAAGTGGGGCGGCGGCGGGCGAGCAGGAGCCCGGTTCAGGGTCCGTTATCGAAGCGAAAGACCACTTCACCCGGGCGGCCATAACCCAGTCGCTGCCGGATCACCTTCTCCACCAGCACGGGGTCGGTCCGCAGACGTTGCAGAAACCGCTCCTGTTCCGCCAGACGCTCCCGCGCCGCCGCAAGTTCCCGTTGGACGACCGCCTGCTTGACCTTGAGGGCGTCGTATTCCGCCCTCGCCTCGAGAAACAAAACCCCGGTGCCAACGCCAAACACGGCCAGGAGCACAACATACAGGAGGGTGATGGCGCGACGCGGATTCAAGGCTGACTCAAGATGAACATTGCCTGCGGCGGATGAGTAAAGGACATTTCAATGTACCGCCGGCCGGGACGTCGCCTCACCTTTTGGCGTGCGTTTTCGACCGCAGGCCGCCACGTTCCCCGCCTTCAATTCATGTATCAGAGTTTTTATGGGTTTCGGGAGATGCCTTTCAACATCACACCCGACCCGCGCTTCCTTTATCTCAGTCCAACGCATCAGGAAGCGTTGCAGCATCTCAAATATGGCGTGCAGGAGAAGAAGGGATTCATCGCGCTGGTCGGGGAAGTGGGCTGCGGCAAGACCACCCTGTGCCGGCGCTTTCTCAATGAACTCGATCCCTCCCACTACGACACCGCGCTGATCCTCAACCCGCGCGTCACCGAGACACAGATGCTGAAGGCGATCCTGACTGAGTTGGGGGAAACCAAGCTGGCCCGCAGCCAGAATGATTTGGTCGCCCAGGTGAACCGGGTGCTCCTGGAGCGAATCGAGCGGGGGCGCGATATCGTGCTCATCATCGACGAGGCCCAGAACCTCAAATTCGACGTTCTCGAGCAGATCCGGCTCCTTTCCAATCTCGAAACCGACAAGCAAAAGCTCCTGCAGATCGTCCTCATGGGTCAGCCGGAGTTGAGGGAGGTGCTGGCCCGCGACGAGCTGCGCCAGCTGCGCCAGCGGATCCTGGTGCACTATGAATTGCGGCCTCTGACCGATATCGACACGGAGCACTACATCCAGCACCGGCTGACGCTGGCCGGCGGCAACGGTCGTCCCAGTTTCACGAGCTGGGCCCTGCGCGCCATCCACCGGGGCAGCCGCGGAATTCCGCGCGTCGTGAACAATCTCTGCGACAAGGCGATGCTCTCCGCCTTCATCCGCGAATCCGACGAGGTCAATTATTGGGATGTGCGCCGCGCCGTTAAGGACATGGCCAACCTCACCGGCTGAAAGACTCGCCGCGCCCCCCTCCCCACCACGACCGCCCTTTCCGCCCATGAGCCTGATCAATGAAGCCCTGAAGAAAGCGCAGCGAACGCGCAACTCGGGGCCCCTTGACGAGGGACCACCAGTCCCGGGAGGAGGAACGATTGCCCGACGGGGCGAGGCCCGCAGTGCCAACACCATGGTCCTGCTGGGGAGCGCCGCGGTGGTGCTCGTGGTCGTCTCGGTGGCTGCAACAATTTATCTCCTCACCCGCCCGGCCGCCCGGCCGGCGGACCCGGTCGTCCTGCCTTCGCCCAAGGTCAAGGCCGGCCCGGCGGAGGCACCGGCTACCACCATCGTGGTCCCGGCGATTGCCGCGCCCGCGTCCGACCCCGTGGTCACGGTCCCGGTGGTGCCTGCTCCCCTCCCCGCGCCGGAACCGACGAATCCGCCGGTCGACGCCCCGGCCGCTCCGGTCATCGCCTCGGCCCCATCGGCCACCCCGGTTCCGTCACCCGTGGGCAAGCCGGCATCGCACCCTGTCGCGGCGGTTCCAGCGCCGACGGCCGTCCAAACGCCCCCGATCACCGCCGCGCCCCCTCCCGCTTCGTCCCCTGTCGCCGCAGCCAAGAAAGCCCCGGTCCCGGCCGCAGTCGTACCGCCGGCCGCCGCCCCGTCCGGTCCGCCCGCGGCCCCCATGCCCGACGAACGAATCGCCGCCTATGTCGAGGCCACGCGCATCATGGGAGTGCGCGCCTCGGGCGCGGACAGCCGGGTCTTGATCAACGATCGGGTCTACCGGCTGAACGACATCATCGAACGCACCCTGGGCATCAGGCTGACCGCGGTGGCGCCGGGAAGCCTCACTTTTACCGACGCCAACGGCTTCACCTATGTGAAGCACCTTTGATTCGCGGCGGGGCTATCGCGGGCCCTTGAGCGCCTTGTCCGCCATGAGGTTCTCCCCCGCCCACGCCTTTTCCCAGGTTGTCCGGGCCGGGGGTGCGCTCCAGAAGGGATCCTCCGCCGGGAGGCCCAGCGGCAGCAGCGCGACACTGCAGAGGTAGAGGCTGCCGGTGGATATATAGGTCTCACCCAGTCCGGGTTGGTGTCCGGCCAGCCCGATGCGCAGCCAGCCGGCGGCATCGAAGGTGCCCGGCGATTCCAGCGTGCGGCGAATCACGCGCGTCAACGCGACCCGCGCCTGGGCCGGCGAAACCTCCTTCGGCAATTGCCGGCGCCAAGCCGTCATCGCCAGCCCCTGCATCGCCCCGCCGCGATAGGCGATCGAACGGCCCACCACGGGATACGAGCCATCCGGTGCGATCAGGCGCTCCTGGATCGCCGCCCAGCGCCGCAGCCGTTCACGGGACTTCGTTTGGAGCGATTTCCATTCCGGGGCTTCGTCCCCGACGACATCCAGCGCCTCCACCAGCATCGGCTGGATCACAAAGGAGTTGTAATAATCCCAATGGAAATCGGGACCGTCGCCGTACATGCCGTCCCCGGCATACCACTCGCGATGCTTGCTAATGCCCTCGAAGAGCCGGGCCTCGTTGCGCGTGGTGCCCGCCTGCTGCAGGAAGACCTCGACCATCGTCGCGAAGAGCTTCCAATTGTTTTCGCCGGGCGGAATCGGGCGCGAAGTCAGCAGGGCGGCGATGACATTCTGCTGCACGCGCGGCTCGAGCTTCCGCCAGAGTTCCCCCGGGGCGCGGAGCATCGCCTGAGCCAGGAAGGCCGCATCGACCAGCGGCTGCCGCCCCTGGGAGAAGTTCATGAAGTCCGGCGACGCCGGGTCGGTGGCGGCGTCGATGCCGGCCCGGGCCAGGCTCGCGAGGCGACCACGTTCCGCGCCCTCGGAGGAGTTGTCTCCCCCCAACTCCAGCCAGGGGGCAAGGCCGGCGAGCAGCCGCCCGAGTGCCTCGAGGTACGTGTAGCTGGGGCGGTCCTTCGAAGCCGGATGCGCCTCGACCGGCATGGTCGCCTTCAACCTGCGCCCGGCCAGTGCCGTGAGGACCGGGGAGGCCAGCCGACCCGCCATGGTACACCAATAGGCGCGGTCCCCGGCTCCCGGAGAATTCAGGGGCGCGGGTGGCGACTCGGCGCCGTGTGTCGGGCGCTGCAGGGCCCCGAGCACACCGGCGGCAGTGGAAGCTCTTACGAATTCGCGGCGGGTTTGCATGATTGCAGGGAGAGAAAAAGAAGGGCGGTTGGAGAGGGGATCGGTCGCGCCAGGCAAAAGAATCGCCGGCGGCAACGCACCCTCAGGTCAGGCGGCGGGCGGCGAGTTGCGCCTTGAGGCACAGCTCCGCCGCCTTGAACGCGTGCGCCTGGGTCATCGCCTTTTCCGTACGATTGAGGCAATCGAGGATCATCTCGCCGAAGAAGCGGTAGCCCACCTTGCCGTTGACATTCATGTGATACTCCCCCTTGCCGTCGACGATGTAGACGTGATCGCCCTGTTTCTCGCGCCCGATGTCGACATATTTGCGCAATTCGATGTAGCCCTTGGTCCCCAGGATGAAGGTGCGCCCGTCCCCCCAGGTGCTCAGCCCGTCCGGCGTGAACCAGTCGACGCGGATTTGGTTGGTTGAGCCATTGTCGCCCAGGAACGACGCCTCGCCGAAATCCTCGAATTCCGGCGTGTCGGGATGCGCGAAGTTGCCCACGGCCGCGTGCGTGACCGTCGCGTCGCGCACCCCGCCGTAGGTGAGGAACTGCTCACATTGGTGGCTGCCAATGTCGCACAGGATGCCGCCATATTTCGCGCGTTCAAAAAACCACGGTGGACGCGTCATCAGGCTCAGGCGGTGCGGCCCGAACCCGGCGACCTGCACGACCCGACCCAGCACCCCGGCGGCCACGAGGTCCGTCGCAAACATGCCGGCCTCCGAGGTCAGGCGCTCGCTGAAATACACCAGGTATTTCCGGCCGGTGCGCGCGACGACCTCCTTCGCCTGGGCGAGTTGCTCCAGCGTGGTAAACGGAGCCTTGTCGGTGAAGTAGTCCTTGCCCGCTTCCATCACGCGGCACCCCAGCGGCCCGCGTTCGGAGGTCACCGCGGCCGCGGCGACGAGCTTCACTTCCGGGTCGGCCAGGATCTCATCCAGCGAGCGCGCCACCTTCACCCCTTGGTTGCGGGCCAGGAAGGCGTCGCGTTTCCTGGCGTCCGGTTCGTAGATCCACTTCAACGTCGCTCCGGCCTTCTGGAGCGCGTTGCACTGGCCGGTGATGTGGCCGTGATCGAAATGAGCCGCCGCGAAGACAAACTCACCGGGCTTGACCACGGGCTGCGGCATGGGACCGGGCACATACGGGCTGGGCGGGGTTGCGGCGCTCGTCCTGGACTTTGAGGCGCCCAGCGCCAGGGCGGGAAAGAGGGAGCCGGCGGCGGCCGCTCCGGCCGTGCGCGTGAGGAAACGACGACGATTCATGCGGCGAAGTTGGGCGGCTTTGACACGTTTGGCGACGCACAAGTCGGGGCCGGCCGGGAACGGGTGCCGGCGCCCGCGTCCCTAACGATCCCCGCTGTGGTAGTCGGCCTCGGCCACGGGTTCCTGCCACACGGCGGAGGTCCCGCCGTCGTCGACCTGCTGGACCGCGAGGTGGACCATGCCCTGCTGGGGCGCGGCACCGTGCCAGTGGCGCTCCCCCGGCTCGAACCACACTGTCTGCCCCGCTTGGACGGTCACCACGCTCCCGCCCGCCGTTTGCACCCGCCCCACGCCGGACAGGATGTGCAGCAATTGACCGTGCGGATGTGTATGCCAGGCCGTGCGCGCCCCTGGCTCGAATGTCACGCGCACGACCCGCACGCGCGACGCGTTCGGGCCGGCGGCCACCTCGTCGAGCCAGACGGTACCAGTGAAATACTCGGACGGACCGCGTTTCGTGGCCGTGGGGTTCGCGGGCGCTATGTTCATGGGGCCAGCGTAGGAAGGGTGTCCGCGGTGTCAGGCGCTATGTGCAACTCAAGACCCCGCCGTCGCTCCGCGCCGATTAACCATTGGCGAAATGGCGCCGAAGTCATACCGTTCCGCGATGTCCCCGTTCGAGGCCTCCATCGAAGCCGCCGCCGATCCGTTGCCGGAGGGTCTCGCCTTGGTCGGCCAATACCCGACCTTTGCCGAAGGCTCGGATCACGGGTTGGTGGTGCTCGCGATGGGCCTGCCCTACTGGCTCCTGCCGGTCGAAAATTACTTTGTCCTCCTGATTGAGCGCGGTCCAGAGGACGCGGTGGCTGATCAACTGGCCCGTTTCGATCGGGAGAGTGTCGGCTGGCCTCCGCCGCCCCTGCTCGTCGCCGTTCACCCTCGCCCTTCCTTTTTCACTCCGCTCGTCTGGGCCCTCGCCGTGATGGCGTGCTTTTGGCTCCAGCAACGCCAGCCGGAACTCACCCGCGACGGCAATCTGGATGCGACGGCGATCTTCCAAGACGGCGAATGGTGGCGCCCGGCCACGGCCCTCTTTCTCCATGGCGACGTGGGGCATCTCGTGTCGAATCTGGTCGCGGGGGTCTTTGTTTTTTCCGCCGTCCTGGGGGCGCTGGGCGCGCGCGCCGGCTGGCTCTGGCTCGCGCTGTCAGCAATCGGCGGAAATCTGGCTTCCGCGGCCATGCATTACCCCGGGGCCTATCACTCCGTCGGGGCCTCCACCGCGATCTTTGCCGGCCTCGGCCTCCTGACCGGCCGCGCGTTACCGTTGGCCAGGGGGCCGGACCGTCGCCGTCGCTGGACGGGCCTGCTCGCTCCCCTCGGCGCCGGCCTGACCTTGCTGGCCCTCTACGGATCCGGTGGGGAACGCGTCGATCTCGGCGCGCATCTCTGCGGTTTTGCCTGCGGGCTCTTGGCCGGAAGTGTCCACCGTTGGCGAATGAACGCGCCCCCGGTTCCCTCACCCGATCAACCGCACGCGCCGTAGCCGAGACGAGGCGTCCGGCCCGGCGCCACGCCCGTCGTTGCCTTTTTTGGCGGAATCACCCACGTACACGGCCCATGCCATCCCTGCGCCCAGTTTCGCTCTCCTTCCTTCTGGTTGCCACGCTCGCCCTGCTCGCCGGCTGCGCCACCCGGACGGAGGTTCCGGCGTCTCCCGGCATTCCAGAGTCGGGCTCGACGGCCCAATTGCGCCCCGGCGACAGCCTGAATATCGCGTTGCAAGGGGTGCCCGATGCCTCGTCCAACGCGGTGCAAATCGACGACCAGGGCCTGATCAGCCTGCCCTATATCGGCACCCTCAAGGCCGCCGGGGCGAGTATCGCGGAACTCTCCCAACTCATCCGGGAAACTTACCTCAAGCGGAAGATCTACATGTCGGTCGATGTTTCCGTAAGCGTGACGGAACGTTATGTCTATGTGGGGGGCGAAGTGCAGCATCCCGGCCGCGTGGTTTGGACGCCGGACCTCACCGTCGCCAAGGCCATCCAATCGGCGGGCGGCTTCTCCCTCTACGCCAAGGAGACGGCGGTAAACCTGGTGCGCGACCAGGCCGCCTATGCGGTCGACGTAAAACTGGCGCAAAAGGATCCTTCCCGCGATCCCCGCCTGGTCCCGGGTGATTCACTCCAGGTGCCGCGTTCGCCGTTCTGAGAGGAAACCCGATCGGCCCGACTCGCGGGCGCTCGCGGCGCGGCCTCACCGCAGGGCCCGCGCCATGTCCTTCGCGAAGTACGTTAGAATCAGGTCGGCTCCCGCCCGCTTGATGGCGATGAGCGACTCATGACGGCAGCGCGCGAGGTCGAGCCAGCCCAGTCGCGCCGCCGCGTGGATCTGCGCGTACTCGCCCGAAATCTGGTAGGCGGCCACCGGCTTGCGGGTCACCTCCCGCACGTCGCGGATGATGTCGAGATAGAGGCCGGCCGGCTTCACCATCACAATGTCGGCGCCCTCCGCGTCATCCAGCATCACTTCGGTGATCGCCTCCCGCCGGTTGGCCGGATTCATCTGGTAGGTGGCCTTGCTGAGCAGGCGCGTCCCCGCCGCCTGGGCGCTGCCCACCGCGTCGCGGAACGGGCCGTAATAGGCCGAATTGTACTTCGCCGAGTAGGCCAGAATCGCGGTGTCGGTGTAACCCGCCGCATCGAGGGCGCGGCGGATGGCGCCCACCCGCCCGTCCATCATGTCGCTGGGGGCGACAAAATCGACGCCGGCCCGCGCCTGCAGCACGGCCATTCGGGCCAGGATCCCAACCGTGCGATCGTTCGCCACCTCGTCCTGGGCCGGCGTCAGCACGCCGTCATGCCCGTGGGTGGTGTAGGGATCGAGCGCGACGTCGGTGATGACGGTTAGCTCGGGCACCGCCTTCTTTACGGCGCGCACCGCGCGGAGCACCAGCGTGTCCTCGTTGAGCGCCTGGGTGCCCTCCTCAGTCTTGAGCCCGGGCGCCAGCTTCGGAAAGAGGGCTACCGCCGGCACCCCAAGTTTGTAGAGCGCACGGCACTCCCGGACGAGATCCACGATGTTCAGGCGAAACACCCCGGGCATGGAATTGATCTCGTCCGGCGCGGCCTTGCCCTCGACGACAAACAGCGGCGCGATGAAATCGGCGGGCCGGAGCACGGTCTCCTCGACCATGGCGCGCCGGCTGGGAGTGCGGCGAAGGCGACGGGGACGCTGGGTGAGTTCGAGCAGGAAGGGTTCAGGCATAAACGAGGCCGGCATGAGAGCAGGCAATCACGGTTCCCGCGACATGATTTCATGCGGTAAGCCAACCGCGGGCGCGGCTCGGCTTCCCGCCTCGTGGACTGCAGCAAAACGATATCCACGCCGCCGCTCCCCCATCTCTCCCGTCGCCGGAAAAGCCTTGCCCGGGCTCTTCCACGGTTCCTAGTTCCCCTGCCCCCTTTCCCGCCGCACTTCGCCCGGCTTCCCTCCCGCCCGGCCCCCATCCAAAACCTTCCATGTCCACCTCCTACACCCGTCGTGACTTCACCAAACTTGCGCTGGCGGCCCTGCCGTCGGCCGGCCTGCTGGCCGCGGCCAACCCGCTCCGCGCCGCCGCTTCCGCGCAGGGTAAACCCAACTCCCGCGTGGCCGGCGTGACGATCGGCCTCAACGTCCCCTACAGTTTCAGCAGCCCGGCGATGAGCGGCGACGAAATCCTCGAACGCTGCCTGCAACTCAACCTGAGCGCCGTCGAATTGCGCACCCAGCCGGTCGAAGCGTTTCTGGGTCTGCCCCCCATTCTGGTCGCCACCAAACGCAACGCGGGCAAGCAAGGCGCACCGGTGGACGGCAACACCCAGAAGCTCCGGAACTGGCGCAGTTCCGTCTCGATGGATCGCGTGGCGGAGTTTCGGAAGAAATACGACGCCGCTGGCGTGAAGATCGAAATCGTGAAGGTGGACGGCATCTTTGGGATGACCCCCGCGGAGCTCGACTACGTCTTCTCCATGGGCCAGGCGCTCGGCGCCAAGGCCCTCTCCACCGAAATCTCCAAGGTCAGCAATGACGACCACGCGCGGGTGGGCTCGTTTGCCGACAAGCACCAGATGTGGATCGGCTATCACGGCCATGCCGCCACCACGCCCGAGGATTGGGAAAAGGCCTTTGCCGTCGCGAAGTTCAACGGCGCCAACGTCGACATCGGCCATTTCCTCGCCGGCAACGACATTTCCCCCGCCGCGTTCATGGAGCAGCACCACGACCGGATCACCCACGTGCACATCAAGGACCGGAAGCGGCACGACGGGCCCAACATGCCGTTTGGCGAAGGCGACACTCCCATCAAGGAGATCCTGCGCCTCATCCGGGACCGCCGGTGGCCCATTCAGGCCACGATCGAATTCGAATACAAGGTACCCGCCAGTTCCGACCGGATGAAGGAAATCGCGCGCAGCATCCAGTACTGCCGCGACGCGCTGGCCTGAGCGCGCCGCGGATCGCGCCCGCCGCCCATTCCGCGGTTAAATACCAATCGCCTTTGTGTTTTGGCTTTTGGGCGGGCGTGGACTCCGCTCCGCGCCGAGGTCACCGACCGAGTTTCATCCCGATCCTACAGCGGCTAAGGGACTCGCCGCCCCACCGAGGCGCCGCCGATGGAAAGTACAAATGCCTGAAAAACACCTTTCCGGTGCGGGCGAAAACCTGTAGTCCCTCTCCTTCCCTTCTCTCTTCATGGCCATTCGACTGCACGACTCACTCTCCCGCGCGGTCCGCGAACTCAAGTCCTCCCAGCCCGACGGCGTCTTCCGTTTCTACAATTGCGGGCCGACGGTCTACGCGCCCGCCCACATCGGGAACTTCCGCACCTTTGTGGTGAACGATGTGCTGCGCCGCTTGCTCGAGCTGGAATTCGGGGCGGACAAGGTCCGGCACGTCCGCAATCTCACCGACGTCGACGACCGCACGATCGGTCAGACCCAAAGAGAAGGGAAGCCTCTGGCCGAAATCACCGGGAAGTGGACGGAGAAATTCCATGCCGACTGCACGGCGCTGAACTGCCTGCGCCCCCACGTGGAGCCCACGGCCACGGGGCACATTCGGGAACAGGTGGACATGATCGAGGTGCTGATGCGCAAGGGCAACGCCTACCGGGCGCCGGACGGATCCGTCTATTTCAAGATCACCTCCTTCCCGGGCTACGGCACGCTCTCCCGCATCAAGGAGCGCGAGCTCAAGGTCACGAATTCGGTCTTCGACGCCGACCACAAGGATGACGTCGGCGACTTTGCCCTTTGGAAGGCCTACAAGCCCGAGGAGGATGGCGCCGTCAATTGGCCGGGGCCCGCCGGGGCCGCCTCGGGTCGCCCCGGCTGGCACATCGAGTGCAGCGCGATGAGCAAGAAGCACCTGGGCGACACGATCGACCTCCACACCGGCGGGGTCGACCTGCTCTTCCCGCACCACGAAAACGAAATTGCCCAGAGCGAGTGCTGCAACGGCGTGCCGTTGGCGCAGCATTGGTACCACAGCGAGCACCTGCTCGTGGACGGCACCACCATGAGCAAGAGCAAGGGCAACTATTACACACTCGGCGATCTTCTCGCCAAGGGGTATTCGGCCATGGCGGTCCGCTACGCTCTGCTCGCCGGTCATCCGCGCAAGCAGCTCAACTTTACGCTCGATTCCCTGCACGCCGCGGAGAGCGCGCTCAAGACCCTGCGGGCGGTTCGCGCGGCCGTGCCGCCCGCCGGGGGCGACGTCGATGTTTCGATCGCGGTGATCGCCGCCCTGCAAGATGACCTGAACACCCCCGGGGCGCTAGGGGCCCTGTTCACAGCCGTGAACGCGAACCCACCGGCCAACCTCAACGCGGCCGGTTTCGATCGCGCCTTGTTTGCCCTCGGGCTGGACCTCGCGGCGACCGAGCCCACACTCGCGGTGCCGGCGGAGGTCGTCGCCATCGCGGAGCGGCGCTGGGCCGCCAAGCAGGCGAAGGACTACGCCGCCGCCGATGCGCTGCGCCGCGAAATCGCCACCGCGGGGTGGTCCATGCTCGACCGCAAGGACGGCTGGTCGCTCGAACCGCTCAAGAAATAAACCTCTCCCTTTCCGACCCTGCAATCGTACGCAGGACGAACCAAAATCCTACCATGCCGATGACTCCCCTCGAAGAACTTCGCCACTCGTGCTCCCACGTGCTGGCGACCGCCGTCCTCCGCCTCTTTCCCGAGGCCCAACTCGACATCGGCCCGCCCACCGACACCGGCTTCTACTACGATTTCGATCTCGAGCATAAGTTCACGACCGACGATCTGGTGAAAATCGAGGCCGAAATGAAGAAGGTCGCCGAGGAAAACCAGCCCTTCTACCGCAAGGAAGTCTCCCGGGAGGAGGCCACCGCGATCATCCGGAAAATCGGGCAGGAACGTTACAAGCTCGGCCGGCTCGCCGACGTCCCGGCGGACGAAAAGATTTCGTTCTACCAGAACGGCGAATTCATCGATCTGTGCGCCGGCACGCACGTGCGCTATTCCTCGAAGTTGAAGGCCTTCAAGCTGCTCTCGATCGCCGGCGCCTATCACCGCGGCGACGAGAAGAACAAGCAGCTCCAGCGCATCTACGGCACGGCCTTCCCCTCGAAGGACGAACTCACCGCCTACCTCACGCAGCTCGAGCAGGCCAAACTCCGCGACCACCGCAAACTCGGTCGCGAGCTCAAGCTCTTCCACATCGACGAGGACGTTGGCCAGGGCCTGATCCTCTGGACGCCGAATGGCGCGACCATCCGCCAGGAATTGCAGAACTTCATCAGCGAGGAACTGCGCAAGCAGGGTTACTCGCAGGTCTTCACGCCCCACATCGGCAAGCTCGAGCTCTACAAGACCTCCGGTCACTTCCCCTATTACAAGGAGTCGCAGTTCTCCCCGGTGCTCGAGAACGAATCCCTCGCGCGCGTCCTCGGCGAAAACTGCTCCTGTGGCGACGTGTTCGCCCGCCTCGACGCGGTTTCCGGCCAGTTGCGCGATCAGGTCAACGCCCGCACCGGCCGCGAGACCATCACCCCCGACCGGGTGCGGCCGGACGATCAGTTGCTCGACGGCTTCATGCTGAAGCCGATGAACTGCCCGCATCACATCAAGATTTTCGCGTCGCAACCCCACTCCTACCGCGACCTGCCCGTGCGCCTGGCGGAATTCGGCACGGTCTATCGCTGGGAGCAGAGCGGCGAACTCAGCGGCATGACCCGGGTGCGCGGCTTCACCCAGGACGACGCCCATCTCTTTTGCACCGAGGAACAGATCGCGCCGGAACTCATCGGCTGCCTCTCGCTGGTGAAAATCGTGCTCACGACCCTCGGCATGTCCGACTACCGGGTGCGCGTCGGTCTCCGGGATCCCGATTCGAACAAGTACACGGGGGAGACCGCCCATTGGGACAAGGCCGAAGCCGCGTGTCGCGCCGCCGCCCAGACGCTCGGTGTGCCGTTCACCGAGGAGCCCGGCGAAGCCGCCTTCTACGGCCCCAAGATCGACTTCGTGATCAAGGATGTGATCGGGCGCGAGTGGCAACTCGGCACTGTGCAGGTGGATTACAACCTGCCCATTCGCTTCGATCTCTCCTACATCGGCGCCGACAACCAGGCGCATCGTCCCGTCATGATCCATCGGGCGCCCTTCGGCTCGATGGAGCGTTTTTGCGGCGTGCTGATCGAGCACTTTGCCGGCGACTTCCCGGCCTGGCTGGCCCCGGAGCAGGTCCGCCTCGTGCCGATCAGCGAAAAGACCATCGATTATGCCCGCAGCGTCCTCGCTCAACTCCGGGCCGAGGGTTTCCGGGCCACGCTCGACGAGCACAGCGACAAGCTCGGGGCCAAGATCCGCCGCGGGGAACTCGACAAGGTTCCCTACACGCTGGTGATCGGCCAGAAGGAGGCCGAGGCCCAGAGCGTCTCGGTCCGCTCCCGCGCCCGTGGCGACGAGGGGGTCATGACCACGGTGTCGTTTGCCGCCAGGCTCCGGGCGGAAGTCACGACCCGCGCCTTGCCTGAAAAGAAGCCGCCAGTCGCCGCGGCCTAGTCGGGCACGTAGCTTTCAATCAGCGCGACGCCGGTCGCGTTGTCCACCCCGGTTCGCGCACGCGGGAGGTCCCGGCACACCCTTGCGTCTGTCGCCTGTGATTGCCGGAAAACGGTTCCGGCCGTACTGAACGGAGTCCACGGTGGAGCAACCTTCCGCTTGCGCTGCCACCCGTGGTCACAAGATGATTGGACGCACACGATAATGCCGTCACGGCAGGAAGGAGATGCGAAGAAATGAAAACGAACCAGGATTCGAGCCGGCGCGACTTTCTAAAAGCTTCGGGCCTGGGGCTGATTGGGGTCGCGGCCACACCCGCCAAGGACCCGGAGGATCGGCCCGCGTACCGGCGCCGGGGAGGCCGCAAACTATACCAGGCTCCAACCGAGCCCGCGAGTGTTGCCCTTATCAAGGGCAACGATCGCCGCGAAAACATCTACCGGTCGCTGAAGCTCATCGAGGATCAGGTATTCAGCGCCATTGGGAACAAGCAGATTCTGATCAAGCCGAACTTTGTGCAAACCAGCCGGCAACTCGCCGCCACCCACGTGGACGCGATCCGCGGCATCTTGGAATTCCTGCGGCAGCACTATAAGGGGGAAATCCTGATTGGCGAATCGGCTGCCGGCAAGGAAGGGACACTCGCGGGATATAGGAACTACGGATATGAAGCGCTGGAAAAAGAATACAAGGTCAAGCTGGTGGACCTGAACCTGGGGGAATATCAATACCGTTACACCATCGGCGAGAAAAATGCTCCCGTACCGATCCGCATCTGCTCCCCCTTCCTCGACCCCAGGCTGTATATCATCTCCGCCGCGGTGATGAAGACGCACGGTTTCGCCTCCGTGACGCTGACCTTGAAGAACCTGCTGCTCGGCGCGCCCATCAACGACTACAAGAAAAGCGACAAGGGTCAGATGCACCGGGGGCCGCATGGCGAGCCGGACGACATTATTCACTTCAACATGTTTCACCTGGCGCAGGAGGTGTATCCGGACCTGGGGGTGATCGATGGCTTCACCGGCATGGAAGGGGATGGGCCGTCGCGCGGAACCCCGGTGGATTCGCGCGTGGCACTCGCCAGTACGGACGCCCTGGCGGCCGATGTGCTCGGCGCGCGAGTGATGGGCTACGACGCGAAGAAGATCCTATACCTTTCCGCGATGGCGGAAGCGGGAATGGGGCAAGGGAATCTGGAGAAGATTACGGTCTTGGGAAATCGTCTGGACGAGTGTTCCTACCGGTTTAAGAATTCGCCGTTGCTTCATTTCTCCGCCGCCCTGGACGCATAAAAGTGTTCGTCGGGAACCCCGCTTATGCGGAGCCTCGTTGAGCATCATCGCGGCTATTAAGAGATTCTCGAAGTGCTGCGCCCGTCTTGTGGGCCGGCCCGCAACAGATCACGCACGAATCCATCTCACCATCGAAAGACTCGCCTCATCGTCGCCGTGAAACGGCTGCCCAGCAGCCGTCCGCGCTGATGGGGAGACGCGACGCCCGACGCAACGTCGCGTTCTCGCGTCCCGCGGCCTGGCCGGCGTTGCGCATGGTCGCGCACGCACGGGTTGGCGAGCACACGAGTGCACTGCGGGTGAAGTCGAGTGCGCAAACCTTGCCGCGTCCCGAGAACTACTGATGCCGGGTGACGAAGGCGCGTTTACGATTCAACCGCCTCGCGAAAGACCGCTGTTCCCAGAACCAATGGAACAGAGACACCGACGACCGATTTTCAGCCGGGCACCGCCCTCGGCCAAAATCTGGGCGTTCACAGGCCGGTGGGTGGCGCCACGCGCCAGTTTGGCGAACGAGACGTTGCGGCCGAGAGCGCGTGGCGGAGTCGTTTACTGAAACGCCACCCGCAGTGGGATCGCAATCGGCCAAACGAACGGCCGTCGCCGCCCCGTCGATAATCAGGTCGGGAGCCTGGCCTCCGTCGGGCGGCTTTGTTCCGAGACATGGACGGAATCGTGTTACCGCCGGGACTCGCCGTGCTGACTGGCCCGAGGGTGGCAGCGGGGTGGCACCGGTCGTGCGTTGACCCGGGCGAGCAAGTGGACAGACTGGCCGCATGCCGACGCGCCCCTGCCCTGCCGCTCCGCGCACGCTCTCATTATCGTGGAGGAAGAGTGGCTGGCTGTTGCTGACCAGTGCTGCGCTGACGTTGGCCGGATGCAGCGTCTTCCTGCGCGACACGCCTGCGCCGATTCCCACCCAGGCGACGCAGTTCTCACCCGCAGGTCGGGCCACGACGCTCGTGGTGTTTCTGCCGGGACGCGGCGGCTCGATGGCGGATTTCGGCCGCCACGGCTTCACCGCCGTGCTGCGCGACGCCGGCGTCAACGCCGACACGATCGCGGTGGATGCCCACCTCGGCTACTATTTCAAGCGGACCGTGATCGAGCGATTGCGCGCCGATGTGCTGGTTCCCGCCCGCGCGCGGGGTTATCGGCGGATCGTGCTGGCCGGCGTCTCACTGGGCGGTCTCGGCGCGCTGCTGGGCGAACGCGATGAACCGGGGTTGGTGGACGCGATCGTATTGCTGGCGCCCTATCTGGGCGATCAAGCCGCCCTGTTCGAGCGCATCAGGGCCGCTGGAGGACCGGCGGCGTGGGCGGCTGGACGGGATCCGGCCGCAGGGAGCGTTGAGGAGCAGCTCTGGACGTTTCTCGGCAACCGGTCGGCCGCGCTGCCGCCGACCTGGCTGCTCTACGGGCGCGGTGATTCGCTGGCGACCGGTCACCAAATGCTCGCGGCGCTGTTACCGCCAGCGCGCGTAAAGACCGTGGCGGGCGCCCACGACTGGCCGACGTGGCTCTCGCTCTGGCGCGAGGTCTGTCTGCATTCCGATTTGTTTGCCGCGGAGCGAGCCGGCGCGATAGTCCGCCGCCCCGTTCCGGTGAACGGGACACCTGAATTATGAAAAGACGATTTCTTTCCCGGCTGGTCCTGCTGGCCTTGGGGCTGGGAAGTGCTCCGGGCGCATGGGCGGTGAGTTGGACCCCCGGCTGGGCGAATCTGCCGGCCGTTCCGGGCCGAACGATCACGGCGTCGGAGAAGGCGCAGGCCCGGCGGCTGGGCGATGCGATCGACTCCGCCTCGACGGCCCGCACGGCCATCGAGGCTTGGGAGGCGATCGCGGCCGCTCAACCGAGTGACGCCGAGGCGTGGACCGAAATCGGGATGCTGCTTCTGCTGGAAGGCGCGGCCTACCGGCAAAGCGCGCGAGATCGGCTGGGGTGCTACAAGGCCGCGTTGCAGGCCTGTGAGCGGGCGATGGCGACCAACCCGGAGTTCCTCCGTCGCGTGCAGGGCGGCCAGACCACCGTCGAGGCGATCGGGGCGCTCGGCGCGCGTGACATGGGTGCGATGCAATTCTGGTCGACCGGCATTTTTTATATCTTCCGAGACTGCCTCGGGTTTTTCGGCCGCATTTTCAACATCCGCCAGATGGCCGGTGCAAAAGAGGTATTGATGCGGATGGATGCGGTCGATCCCGCCTGGGAGGATTATGCGAGCACGTTTTCCTGGGGCATCTACTATCTCGCACTGCCGTCGTCGCAGGGCGGCGACCGGGTGAAAGCGCGCGAGTGCTTCGACCGCGCGGTGGCACTCGGCGAACACCGGACTTTGCCGCGTTGGGGTCGGGGCAAGTATTTCCACGTGGCAATGGGGGAGAAGGCGGCGGCGCGGGCCGATCTCGAGGCCGTGCTGGCGCAGGATCTCAACCATCTGGCAGGAAACCGCTCTTGGAACCGTTACTTTCAGGCCGACGCGGCACGGTTGCTCGCCCAGTAGTTTCGGGAAGATGTGCGCTACCCCCCTCCCGGCCCGACCCCCGGAAGATCCAGTTTCCGATCGGTAGCTCGGCTGCGCCGCCGATACGGTCGGCAACTGCCTCGAAGTACTCGAGGCGCTCCAGTGCATTCCCTGCCCGCTGATTTTGATGGATCTTCACACGCCGGAGATGGACGGCCTCGAGGCCACCCGCCTCATCCGCAAACGCGAATGCGATACCGGCCAGGTCTGGCCGTGGAAGTTGCCGTCCACATCATCGCGCTGACGGCCAGCGCGATGCAGGGCGACCGTGAGCAATGCCTCGCGGCCGGCATGAACGACTACGTCATCAAACCTGTGCGCCGCGGCGAATCCCAAGCCGCGTTGGAACGTTGGAATGCGGCGGCGCCCCACACGCTGGCGGGGACCGATTGTCGCTGCCGAGGCACCCCTATCGACCGCACTTTCCGCCCCAACAATTCACCCCTGACGCCTCGTCCTTTGCGTGCATCAAACGTAGCTTGGAACGTCGCGACCGTTCGCCGGAAAAACCGTGGCTTTACCCTCGTCGAAATCATGATCGTCGTGCTGATCATCGCGATTCTGGCAATGATCGGCCGGGCGGCGATCGCGCGCATCAACCTGCGCGCCGGCGCTTCAGTTTACGAGAATGATTGCCCTGTTTCGCGGGACCGTACTGGTCGCGGTCGAAGCGAACCAGCGTCCCGTGCGTTGACCGTTGCTGCCCGCTTGCCCTGTCTTCGCGCGGCCGCTTCCTACGACGGCCGCGCGGGCGCTGGGTGCGCAGACCGCTACCCGGCGGCCAGGGCCTGCTTCACCCGCGCCGGCGTCATCGGTAACTCGCGCAGGCGCGCGCCGCAGGCGTCGTAGACCGCATTGGCCAGCACGCCGCCCATGACGATGATGGCCGGCTCACCTCCGCCCTGCGGAGGCGAATCCTCCGCGTCGAGGATGACGGTCTCGATCTTGGGCAGCCAGGAGAAGCGCGGCAGCGCGTACGTGTCGAAGTTGGTGTCGGCCAGGGCGCCGGCCTTGAAGCGGATCTCCTCCGTCAAGGCGTAGCCCAGGCCCATGGTGATGCAGCCCTCCATCTGGATTTTGGCCCCCTGCGGGTTGATCACCAGGCCCATCTCCTGCACGCAGAGCACGCGCTTGACCGTGACCCGGCCGGTGCCCTGGTCCACCGCCACCTCGGCGATGGTGGCGACGTAGGTGTTCGTATCCAGGCCGATGGCGACGCCGAGGCCGCGTCCACTGCGGCCGACCGCCGGCTGCCAGCCCCAAATCCGGGCCGCCTCGCTGAGCACCCGGTGCGCCCGGGGGTTGGTCGTGAGGTGACGCAAGCGAAACTCGATCGGATCGGCGCCCGCCAACTCGGCCAGGCGGGAGACATGGGACTCCCGGGCGAAGGCATTGGTGTTGCAGCCCGGTGCGCGCCAGGCGCCCGTGCGGAAAGGATGGGCGCTGGGCGCGCCGCTGGCGTCGCCCACCGAAGAGATTTGATGGTGCGGCACGTCGTAGAGCAGGTCCGAGCCGCGCGCTCCGGCGAAACGCACCTCATAATCCCACAGCACCAGGCGTTGCCCGGCGTCGAGCCCGGCCTGGATGTTGACGACGGCGGCGGGCCGGAAGGTGTCGTTGAAAAACTCCTCCTCGCGCGTCCACATCACTTGCACGGGACGCCCCGTGGCCTGCGACAGCCGGGCCGCCTCGACGGCCTGCAGGTTGAAAGACTTGCCGCCAAAGCCGCCGCCGACGAACGGCGTGATCACCCGCACGCTGGGGACGGGCAGATCGAGGGCGCGGGCGATCTCATCGCGGGCGCCAAACGGGTTCTGGGTCGAAGCCCAAACCGTGGCCTTCTTGCCTTCGACGTTTGCCAGGGCGGTGTGGGTCTCCATCGCGGCATGCGCCACGTAGGCGTTGTAATAGGAATCGTCGAGCCGACGCCCGGTGAGGGTCTTGCCCCGCGCGAGGTCACCGGCGTGCGCGCCGATCCGCGGCGCGATTTCGATCTTGGCGAGGTGGTCCCGCAGGTTGCGATCGTCCAGCGGCGAAGGCGACGGGGCATAATCGGCCCGGACCTTTTCCAGTGCCGCCTCGGCGGCGTCGGGCAACTCGTGGAGTACGGCCACGAGATCCGACTGCTCGACCACCACCACTCCGGGGAGGGCGCGGGCCGCGGTCAGATCGGCCTGCCGGAGGCTGGCGCCGTGCGCCGGTGGGCGCAGCACCCGGGCATAGAGCATGCCGGGCAGGCGGATATCGCCGGAGTAACGGGCCTGGCCGGTCACCTTTTCGCGTGAGTCGCGGCGCAAGAGCGGCTGGCCCACGATCTTGAATTGCGCGGGCTTCTTCAGGTCGGGTTTGACGCTTAGGTGGCGCTCGATGCGTTTGCCCCGGGTCAGCGTGCCGTACGCCACGCTGCGGGCGGCGTCAGTGGAATCGATCACCAAGCCATCGCGGGTGATGAGTTGGGCGACGGGCACCTTGAGAAACTCGGCGCCGAGTTCGAGCAGCACGCCGCGGGCTTCGGCGGCGGCGGCGCGCCAGAGCGGGCCGAAGGAGCGGGTGGTGAGGCTGCCCCAGGTGCCTTGATCGTAGGGGCAGAGTTCGGTGTCGCCCATGACGATGGCGACCCGGTCCAGCGGGACGTCGAGTTCATCGGCGAGCATTTGCGGCAGGGACGTGATCGGTCCCTGGCCCATCTCGATCTTGCCGGTGAAGCCGGTCACCTGGCCATCCGCGCCGATGCTGAGAAAGGCGTTGAAATCCGTGGGCACCGGGGGACGGCCACCCTTCTTCGTCGCGGCGCCCTTGCCTTTCTCCGCGGCGTAGAGGGGATCGAGCGCGACCCAGATCATCAACCCGGCCCCGAGTCGCTGGAGAAACGCGCGGCGGGTGGGTGGGCAGAGGTCGTCCGGCCGGAACTGCGGCGCGAGGGGAGTGAACGTAGATGTTTTCATCGGGCGGCTCCTCCCTTCAGGGCGGCGGCGGCTTCCAGGATGGCCTCGACGATGCGCACGTGGGCCCCACAGCGGCAGAGGTTCTGGTCCATGCCGGCGATGACTTCGGCCCGCGTGGGCTCCGGGTGGGTGCGCAGAAAACTGTGGGCGGTCAGGATCATGCCCGGCGTGCAGAATCCGCATTGCAGGGCGTCATGCGCCATGAACGCCTTCTGCAGCGGGTGCAATTCGCCGTTCCTCGCCAGGCCTTCAATCGTCATGACCTCCTTGCCCTCGACAGCACCGATGCCGGTGGTGCAGGAGCGCACGGCGCGACCGTCGATGAGCACGGTGCACGCGCCGCATTCGCTGATGCCGCAGCCATACTTGGGACCGGTGAGAGCGAGATCGGTGCGCAGCACCCACAGGAGGGAGCGTTGGGATTCGGCCTGGATTTGGACCGGCTTCCCGTTGAGCCGGAAGGATACAGTCTTTTGCATAGGGCGAGGGCGCGGATTCTGGGGAGTTCGCCGCCCGCATTCAAGCCCTTCGCTCGTTGCAATTTTCACCGGTCCCGCACCTCGCGCCCGGCCACCGTCACCCATCCTCAACGAAGACCGGAGCGGTCGATCACTTCGAGCTTAACCCCAGCGCCGCGAGTTCGCTCAAGTGAAAAGGGGCGCTCGCCACCAGTTCCTGCATTCTTTCCAGGGCCGCGGCCAGCGTCGGCACGCCGCAGACGGCGGCGCCGTCGTCGGAGTCGTGCAACTGCACGACCCAGGAACCGCTCGCATCGTCGGCGCCGACATGAAACACGGCCCCGTATAAATAATTCCCCGGCAGCCCCGGATGCGGTCCCGCGCCCGGCACCAGGAAGAGCGTTTGCAGCGGATCGTGGATCGCCTCGGCGCCGTGCTTGGTGCGGTGGTGGGCCGGCTTGCCGATCACCGTCACGCGGCAGTCCTCTGCGCGCGCCCGACTCTCGGGGGGCAACGCCGCCACGTAGCGGCTGAAGATGCTCGCGTTGGATTCCAGCGCCTCGGCGTCGATTTTACCCGCGATAAAGTCCTCGAGGTTGGCCGCCTGATAAGAAGGCTTGCGTGCGAGCGAGCGCACCGTGACGTGTCCGCCCCGGTGATCGGCGTCAGCGTAAACCTGGTGCGACGCATAGAGCCGGTCGAGGGCGTCGGCATACGACGGCGTATACGGCACCGCTCCGATGGGACTGTATTCGATCAGGTCGAGAACGGTTTGATCGAACTGCGCGTGGGGATCTTGGAGCATGACCCTGATGAATAAGCGGACGCCCGCCGCCAAGACGAGGCCCAACTGAAGCGAACACGCCCAATCGACGCCTCCAGGCCGGCCCCACTCCCCTGCAAATCACCTCCCCTTCAACCGCCAACCCGCGTCAGCCCGTCGCGGCCGTCGCCGCGGCCAGGGCCCGCTTCACCCGCCAGCGCTGGTTCCGTTTGACGATGTAGCCAAAGCAATTCGCCGCACCGCACCGGCACGGATGGCCGCGCCAATGGTCCCAATCAAACCCGTAGTCGTAGGTCAGTTCCTCGCCCGCCGCGATGTCGCGCAGCGCGCTGATCCAGATGTGACTGCGGACGACGTCGGTTTCACAATTCGGCTCGCACGAATGGTTGATCAAGCGCGCCGTATTCCAGTTGACCGCTCCGTCGATGTCGTGGCGCTGGTTGATCTCGAAGAGGTAGGTGCAGTCATCGCCGCCGGCGGCCTGCCGCGCCAGGCGCGCATCATCGCGCCGGTTCGACTCCGCCTTGGTGATGCGTTCGCCCACGTATTCGATGATGTGGGTGTCCTTGGGAATCGCCTTGCGGGCGTATAAGCCCAGGCCGTGGACAGCCGAGGCGGCCTGGCGGACCCACGGCGAGGTGGTGGCTTTGGGTTTTGGAGTGGGCACTTTCTGGTTCGGATTCGACAGGAAGGGACAGGCGAAAACGGAGTTGATCGCCGCCCCCCCCGGGGAGCGCCGGTTTCCCTGCCCGCCTCAACCACCCGCCGAGGTCTAAAGCTCCGCGATCTTCACATTCCGATACTCGCACTTCATCTCGACCCCCGGGTGAATCTGCAGGCCGAGCGGCGCCGCGCCCGAGTATTTCGCATCGGTGTATTCCGACGCCTTCCGGCCGTTGATCCAGCACGTGAAGGTGTTGCCCTTCGCCTGAATCCGGAAGGTGTTCCACTCGCCCTCGGGCTTCATCAACTGTTTCGCCGTCTTCGCCTGCCCCGCCTCGGGATAAGCCGGTTTGCCCCCGGTGTAGAATGAGCCCGACATGTCGACCCGCAGGCTTCCCGAGACACCGAGTTGCAGCTGAATCTTCGGCTTGCGCATCTCCAGGCCCGTGTCGACCCCGCGCGCCGAGGTGCTCTTCCATCGCACATCAAATTCGATCACGAAATCGCCATACTCTTTTTCCGTCCACAGGTAATTCCCTTTCTTCGCGGCATTGTTCTCCCCGATGAGAATCCCGTTCTCTGCCCGCCAAAACTCCTGCGATCCCTCGGCTTTGAAACCGGTGAGATCTTTGCCGTTGAAGAGCGGTGCGAGCTTCGGCTCGGCCGCGGATCCGCCCAAGGCAGCCGCGAGCGAAAGGGAGAATGCGAAAACAAGAGCAGAGGGTTTCATCCCGGGCACGTTGGCAACTTCGTCCCCACGGGGGAAGCGCGTATTCTTCGGAAGGTTGGGCCCGGCGATCGCGCGTCCTCCTTCTCCCGGGTCGGGCACCCGGGCCACCGGGTGACGCCAACGCGAACGCCCACCCCGGGGCGGCGATCGTCGACAAGTTCCGTCGACTCCCGGCCCGTTGTCCCTTGGTCTCGGGCGCGACGGGTTTCACCTTCTTCCGCATGCGCGCCACTATCCGCACTTTCCTCGCGCTTTCCGCCGTCGCTTCGCTGCGCGCCCTGGTGCAGCCCTATCCGGCACCCGCCGGGCTGGACGCCTCGCCGCATTACCGGGTCGAACTTGAGCAGGACGGTCACACGTTCCCGCTCTTCGTCTACCACTCCGCGGCGCAGTGGCGCACCAACGCCAGCCAGGATGTCGCCTGGGCTCCGTTCGCGTTTGCCGGCGCCGTCACCGTGCGCGTGACCAACCTCCGGAGCGACTTTGCGCGCGTTCGCCTGCTGCCGTCGAGCCGCGGCATCACGCCGACCCTCAACGGGCGGTCCGCCGTCTTCACCCTCGATCGTCCCGGGCAATTCGCGGTCGAGTTCGACGAGAGCATCACCCACCCGCTCTTCCTCTTTGCCGATCCTCCCGAGATTCCGGCGGACATTCCGGCCCGCGACGACCCCAGGGTGATCTGGTTCGGACCCGGCGTACATGACCTTGGCGAGCGCTTCATCACCCCCCGGGCCGGTCAAATCGTCTACCTCGCCCCCGGCGCCTATGTGCGGGGACGCCTCAAGACCGAAGGGGCCCCCGGCGTCCGCCTGCTCGGCCGCGGGATCCTCTCGGGCGAGGATCTGCCCCCCAACCCTCCCGGCACCTACACCGTCCCGCACCTCGTCGAGTTCGCCGGCGCCAGCGATCACGTGCACGTGGAGGGCGTCACGCTCGTGGCCTCGCCGCACTACAACCTGCTCCTCCGCGGCGCCGACTGCGTGGTCCGCAACATCAAGATTCTCGGCTGGTATTATGGCACCGACGGCATCGGCATCGGTCCGCGCGGCCTCGTGGAAGACTGTTTCCTCAAGTGCAACGACGACGCCCTCAAACTCTACCGCGACGGCATGGTCGTGCGCCGCTGTGTCATCTGGCAGATGGAAAACGGCGCCGCCTTTCAGCTCAGCTGGAACCTCAACACGGATGCCCACGGCATTCGCGTCAGCGACTGTGATGTGATTCGCGTCGAGCACCGCTCCGAGGCGAACAACCGTGGCGTCTTTTGCGCCATCCACGGCGGCCGCGGCCGGCTGAGCGACTTTGTCTTTGACGACATCCGCATCGAAAACGCCACCTGGCGCCTCGCGCTCTTCACGATTCGCCGGACCAATTGGGCCCGCAGCGAGGTATGCGGCGACATCACCGATGTCACGCTTCGCCACGTTTCCGTCGACGGTCCGCTGGCGAAACCCAGCGTGATTCGGAGTTACGAGACAACGGGGCAGCTGGCCGGCTTCCGCTTCGAAAACCTGCGCATCGGCGGCGTCCTCATCGATTCCCCCACTGCCGGCCGCTTCGAGATCGATCCCGCGACGACCCGCGACATCCGCTTCGGCGCGCCGCCCCGCTGAGCCGCCGACCTTTTCGTCACCGGCGCGCGACCATCGGCCCGATGTAGCTGCGGGCCACGACCACGTCGTCGAACCACACGCTTTGCCGCTCCGGCCAGGTGCGCCGCGTCGGATCTCCGTCGTCGAAACCATAGTGCTCGAGCCAGAGGCAATTCACCTTGAGCGCCGGATCATCGCGCCAACGGATGCCCGTGAACTCGCCGACCCGCTTCCCATCAAGCCACATCGCCTGCCGGCCATCGGCGACGCCCGGGGCCGAGTTGGCTTGAATCATAAACTCCCAGCATTGCCAGCGGTCGAGCGCGGGCACGACGCGCCCGGGACCGGCCGCGCGGCCTTTGTCGGGGCCCGGCGGGTAGAAGCCGTTGCCCCAATACTTGTCCATCTTCGGGTCGCGCTCCATGTCGGGGAAGTAGCTGTAGAGAAACACCTCGCCGGGCGGGGGATTCTTCTCCCACGCGAAGTTCGGCTCCATCCCGGTCGAAAAATAAGTCCCGTCCGGCTTGCGCCCGGCCTGGCCGAAGGCGGACCATTTGTTGCGGGGGTGGTTGGCGAGCAGCCAGACAAAGTGGTGGGAGTAGCGATAGTCGGCGGAGAACTTCACGTAGAAGCGCGCATACGCGGTGTCGGCCCCCGGCAGGAACCACTTCTTCGCGTCGCAGCCCGTGTTGCGACCACGGATCATTTCCATCTGCACGCAGGCGCGTCCGGCATGCGGCGCATCGGCCACGATACGCGGCGCACCGCGTACCTCGTCCCACTTCTTCAGATCGCCCGTTTCGAAATCGTCGGCAAACAGCACCGCCGGATCGCGCCCGATGCCGGCGTCGCCAGGATAGTGCGCCGCGAGCGCGAGTTCGCCCGGTGCCGCCGGCCCGCCGGAGGCAAGTCCCACCGCCGTGGTGACGCCGGCCAGCCAGAGAAGTCGTGGGATGCTCATCGGGTCGATCCTGCCCGGGACCGCGCGACCCGGCAAACCAAAGCCGACACCCCGCCACGCTCGCATCCCGGGGGTGACTTTCCCTTCTACCCTTTCGCGCCGCAAATCTGAAGCTGGAGTACGCCGATGCCCGGACCACACTGCACGCGTCATGACGCCTGCAGGATTCCCCTCTGGACGAAGAATCGGTCGCTTTTTTTCGCTCCTTCTGGCCTTGGCGGCCGGATGCCTGCCGTCCGCGTCAGGCGCGGAGCCGCCGCGGCCCAACATCGTTTTCTTTCTAAGCGACGACCACGCCACCCAGGCCCTGAGCTGCTACGGCGGCCGGTTGATGCCGACGCCGAACCTCGATCGGATCGCGCGCGCGGGCATGAGATTCGACCGCTGCTTCTGCACCGAATCGATCTGCGGCCCGAGCCGCGCGGCCATTCTGACCGGCAAGTACGGCCACGTCACGGGGGCGATGGGATGGCAGCCTTACGACCGCAGGCACCGCACGTTTCCCGAGTACCTCCAGGCGGCCGGCTACCAGACTGCGTTGGTCGGCAAATACCACCAAGGCAACAATCCGCCGGGCTTCGACTACCACGACATTCTGCCCGGCCAGGGCCGCTACCGCAATCCGGAGTTCGTGTCGGCTCAGGGCCGGCGCGTGGAGCAGGGGCATGTGAGCGATGTCATATCACGCCTGGCGCTGGCGTGGCTGGAGCGACGTGACCCGCACCGACCCTTTGCGATCTGCATCAACGACAAGGCCGCACACATGCCGTGGCAGCCGGCCGCGCGCTTCGAGAACCTCCTGGCAGCTGACACCCTGCCGGAACCGGCCACCCTGTCCGATGACCATGCCGGCCGCGCTCCCGTGGCGGCGATGAGCTGGCTGCGGGTCGAGGAGTTGTTGCGCTGGCAGCAGGCCGACTGGGGGCAGGCGCCCGCCGGAGCGACGGCCGCGCAGCGGCGCAGCTGGATCTACCAGCAATATCTGAAACATTACCTGCGCTGCATCGCCGGGCTCGACGAGAACGTCGGCCGCGTGCTCGACTGGCTCGACCGCAACCAGCTCGTGCAGGACACGATCGTCGTCTACTCCTCCGATCAGGGATTCTTCCTCGGCGAACACGGCTGGTTCGACAAACGCTGGATGATGGAGGAGTCCCTGCGGATGCCGTTGCTCGTCCGCTATCCACGCCTGATCAAGGCCGGCTCGGTCTGCGCTGCGATGGTGCTCAACATCGACTTCGCGCCGACCCTGCTGGATCTCGCGGGCGTCGAGGTGCCGGCCGATTGGCAGGGGCACAGCCTGCGGCCGCTGCTCGCAGGCCACCGGCCGGCGGATTGGCGGCACTCGATCTATTACCGGTACTACCCTTCCGAGTACGGCCTCGCGCCGCATTACGGGGTGCGCACGGAGCACCACAAATTGATCCATTACGAAGGCGCCGTCCGCCTCGACGATGGCACTCCCGCCGGCAAACCACAGCCGTCGCGGCCCGTGGACGAGTGGGAGTTGTTCGATCTGCAAACCGACCCCGCCGAAATGACCAATCTGTATGGCCGGCCCGGGACCGCCGCGATCACGGCCGGGCTGCGCGACGAGTTGGACCGGTTGCGCCGCGAAGTGAAGGAACCCATCGCGCCAACCCCCGGAGCACCATGAATCCCACGGCCCCATCGAACCTGAGTGGCGCTGCCAGTCTGCCCCGGTGGCTGGCCGCGTTGGCCGGGCGTCACCGTCGGCATCGGGGCTGGGGCGGCGCTGGCGGCAACCGGGGGGCACTTCACGCCCTTGCAGGCGGTCGCACCCCCGCGGATCGTCGCGGCGGCCGAGGCGTTCGGCGCGAATTACGGGGCCGAGAACCTCCTGAAACCGCCCGCCTCCAGCGGCCGACGGGCCGAATACGCCTCGCGCGCACTGGGCGCCCGGACGTTTGTCGATGTTGATTTTGGTCGGCCCGTGCACCTCGCCGCGTTTCGCCATGTCCAGCGCCGCACCGCGGATACCGTCGCGGAGGCCAAGCTGCTGTTCAGCGACGCGGCGGATTTCAACCCGCTCCTGGCCACCGTGCCAATCCGGCACGGGCGTAAACATCCCCGGGGCAAGCCCGGGGCATTTGACCGAACCACCATGAGTGTATTCTCATCATCCTTCGTAGGAGCGGGTTTACCCCGCGAAAATTCCACGAATCGCGGCGTAAAGCCGCTCCTACTCCAATCCAAGCCGGAGCGAACTCCGGGGTATCGGACCCCTTGCGAATGAAGAATTCCACTCCCCTACCCCTCCGCTCCCGCCGCCTCTGGTTTGCGCTGGTCCTCAGTGCCCCGCTGGTGTTTCCGTTCAACGGCCGCGCCGCGGCGCCGGCGGCCTTGCCCGCCCAGCCGGTGGAGATCATCCGCGATACTTTCGGCGTGCCGCACATCTTCGCCGCGAATCTGGCCGACGCGGTTTATGGCCAGGAAATGACGGGGATCGATGTCGTCGCCATGAACCAATTACGCCAGCTCCAGGAGGCGCTGGGTTCGGCGCCGGGCGATCTCGCCGGCGCCCCCAGGCCAGCCGCGAACGCGACGACGCCGGTCCCGACCAGCCGGGCGGGGCCTCCAACAGGTGGGCGCTGCGGCCGGGACGCACCACCGATGGTTCGGTCATCCTGGTCTCCGATCCGCACCTCCCCTGGGACGGCGCAACGAAAGGGCACGAAGTGCATCTCGTCGTGGGCGACCGCTGGATTGACGGCGTGATGTTTGCGGGCTCGCCCGGCGTCGGCATCGGTTTCACGCCGGATATCGCGTGGGGCATGACCAACATCGCCGCCGACCGCCACGGCGACATCGGATATTATTATTTTGCCGCGGCGCTGGACATCAAGGCGCTGACCGCGAAGCCGCTCCTCGATCTCATCCTCGGCGCGGACCGGCAGGCTCACGCCCAACTGACTGGCTCTTTCGCACCCAATCCCTCTTCCTTCCCTGATGAAACGATCCCTCTTCCTCCTCACCTTCGTCGGCGCCGCCACCCTGTCCTGCGCGGAGGCCGCCAACGAAATGAAACTCTGGCCGCGCGAAGTTCCGGGGGAGGCCACCTTCAAGCCGCCCGCGCCCAACCCCAAGGCCAAAGCCCCGAAAGACGACGGCACCCTGCGCGTCGCGCTCGTGACGGAGCCCACGCTCACCTTTTTCCCCGCCCCCGCGGCCCAGGCCAACGGCGCCGCCGTGCTGATTTGCCCGGGCGGCGCCTACAACATCCGTGCCTGGAACAAGGAGGGGACCGAGGTGGCCGAATGGCTCAATTCCCTCGGCGTATCAGCGGCGGTGCTGAAATACCGTGTGCCGCGGCGCGACCAGGACACTCCGCACGTCGCCCCGCTGCAGGACGCGCAGCGCGCCTTGCGGCTCATGCGCCAGCACGCCACGGAATGGGGCATCGACCCCCACCGGATCGGCATCCTCGGGTTCTCCGCGGGAGGACACCTCACCGTGATGGCAGGCACGCATTACGACGAGACGACCTACCCGAAGCAGGACGCGGCGGACGAACTGAGCTGCCGTCCCGATTTCATGATTCCCATTTACCCCGCCTACCTCGGCGACGAGAAGCGTCCCGGTCCGCTGAGTCCCCTGGTGCGCGTGACGAAGGATACGCCGCCGACCTTCTGCGCGGTGACGCATGACGACCAATTGCGCGGAGTGAATGCGGCGCTGTTCTACATCGAGCTCAAGAAGGCCGGCGTGCCCGCGGAACTGCACATCTACACCCGGGGCGGCCACGGCTACGGCCTGCGACCCTCGAACGATCCGGTTTCCCATTGGCCGCAGGTCTGCGCGGATTGGTTGCGCGCCATGGGATTGCTCGCGGCGAAAGCGAAGCTGTAGGCGCAAGATCGGGCGCGGGCCACCGGGCAGGCAGCTCGCGCGCAACGCGAGGTCATTTTCGCCCGTGTTCCCGCGATCCGCTTAATCCTCCGGCAGGGGCTGCCCCTTGGTCTCCGGCGCCCAGATGAGCGTGACGATGCCGAGGACAAAAATGAACGAGAGGATGGTGGCCGCCTGGCGGAAGGGTTCCGCCGAACCGTGCTGCATCAGGTAGTGGTTGAGGTACATCAACAGGGGCGGAAACGCCGCGGCGAGGTAGCGCACGGTGTTGTAGCAGAAGCCCACTCCGGTCCCGCGGAGTCGCGTCGGGAAGATTTCCGGGAAGTAAATCGCGTATCCCCCGAAAACCGACAGCTGCGCGAAGCCCATCATCGGCAGCATCCAGTAGGCATCCGTGCCGCTGCGAAGATTGTTGAACACATAAATGGTCACGACCAGGCAAAGGCTGAAGGACCCGAGGAAGGCGGCCCTTCGCCCGACGAGGGTGGCCACCGCCGTGAACGCCACCATGCCGAGGAACGCGCCCACATCCTGCAGCGCGGTGCCATAACCGCGCACGACGTCGACCACCGCCTGCGGTTCACCCTTGAGGGCGGTGGAGATGAGTTCCGGCGAAAAGAAGCCGATGCCCCACAGCCCGGCCATGCCGGCCAAACCCAGGCCCACTCCGACCAGCAGGTTGCGGCGCCACCTGGGATGCCGCACGAGATCCCCAATCGAGCCAATGTGCTTGGAGGGATCCGCCGATTCCATCGCCCGTTTCTTGGCCGCCTTCCACTGCTCCGGTTCGCGCAGCACCGCGATCATCGGCACGATGAGCAGGGCCGGCAGCACGCCGATGAAAAACATGATCCGCCATCCGCTCTGGCCGAACAGCACATCCGAGCCACCCGGGTGAATCTGCGTGCTCAGGAGCGAGCCGATGATGTTGCCGCAGGCCGAGAGGGCCTGCAGCGAACCCAGCGCGACCGCGCGCACCCGCCGCGGCACGCTTTCCGCCACCAGCGTGGTCGCCGCCCCAAACATGCCACCGACCCCGAGGCCGACGAGAAAACGATACACCATGAAGGCGGGGACCGAGTGCGCGATACCCGACAGGCCGGTGAAGCCCGAGTAGATCAGGAGGGTCACCGTCATCGTCTTCACACGCCCCAGCCGGTCGCTCATCATCCCGAAGATGATGCCGCCGGTGGCCCAGCCGATCATCATCGAGGTCGTCGCCCAACCGCCCCAGTAGCGAATTACGTCGATCGTTGAGCCCGGCCCGAGAATCTCCTTCATCGCCGGTTCGCGCGACAGGGCAAAGATTCGTTGATCCATGCAGTCGAACAGCCAGCCGGCGGAGGCGATGATGATGACCAGCCAATGATACAACGTGATGGGTTCGCGGTCGGCTTCGGGCGAAGCCGGGGCGGGAGTGGTGCCAGAGGTAATCATGAAGCGACTGGGGGTTGGTTGGACGGCGAAAGATCAGGGCGAAGGGGCCGCGCCGCGAGACGCGACCCGCCGGCCGAAAATGACCACGGGCAAACCTCCGCAGGTCCAGCCCAATTATCAGTTTCTTCCACAATCATGCGCCGCTTCCCGTCGCGGGCGCGCCGCGGCGCCCTCCCGCGCGCCGGCGGGGCGACCCCAATCATCCGCCGACCGCACCGGTCACTTGCCCGCGACGATCGCGTAGAGATGCTTCTGGCCGGTGAGGTAGAGGACGCCGTTGGCCGCGATGGGCGTGCCATGGGCGGAATCGGGCAGGCCCGTCACCTTCGTGAGCAGGTTCTTCTCCCGTCCGGTCTGGAAGATGAAGACGTCTCCGTCCGCCGTCTGCACATACACCCGGCCCTCCGCGATCAGGGGCGAACCCCAGACGTTGGATTTGAGGTCTTCGACCCAGAGTCGCTTCCCGGTTTCAAGCTCGAGGCAACTCACGAAGCCGGGAGTGTCGGTCGCGTACACCAGGCCGTCCTGCACCGCCACGGTGGAAATGCTGTCATTGAAATGGTCGCCATCCAGCCGCCAGAGTTCGGCGGTCTTCGTGACATCTCCCTTTTGCCGGGCGTCGAGGCAGCGCAGGGCTCCGGGACCGCTGCCGGCTTCCGGTTCCCCGATCGCGATGAGCACGCGGTGCTCGAAACACACCGGCGGCGCCACCAGGTTGAAGGTCGTCTCCGGTTCCCCATCGGTGATCTTTTCGTGGGCCTTGCAATTGAACTTCCAGATCAACTTTCCGGTGAGCGGTTCGAAAGCGTACAGCCAGCCGTCGCCCCCGGGAAACAGCACTTGGGCCTGCCCGTCGACCACGCCGTAACCCGGCGAGCCCCATTGCCCGGTCAGGATCTTCCCGCCGGGCGAGTTGTCCTGCCACGCGACCTTGCCGGTCTTCCGATCGACCGCGATAAAGCTGGGCGCCGCCGGATTCTTCACCTTGCTGGTGCGCGGATTGGCGCCATTGCCCGTGACGACAAACACGAGATCGCCGACCACGAGCGGTGACGACGCGGAAGCCTGGTTGGGCGCGACACCCAGGACCTCCCGCATGTCCAGCACCCAAACTTCTTTCCCGTCCGCGGCCTGGCGACACACCAATTCCGCGCGGTTGCTCACGTAAAACACCTGCTCGCCCGCGACACAGGGCGTCGAGCAAATCCCGATCGAACGGTCGTCCTCCATGGCGTCGGGCAGCTTGGGGTGATCCGCCTGCCAGAGCAGGTGGCCGTCGTTCTCCGCGAAACACTTCAACACCCCGCGCTTGTCGTCGCCCACCGGATCATGGTGGTTCGTGCCAATGAACACCCGCCCGCCGCTGATCACCGGAGCCCCGTACGTCACGTCGCCGAGGTCGGCCATCCACTTGATGTTTTTCGCCGTGCCTGCGGCGCCCCCAGCCCAGTTCGTGGGCAGTCCCGTCTCCGCGGATACCATGTTGTGATCCGGCCGGCCGCCCAGCATCGGCCAGTCCCCGGCGTGCGCGGTGGGCAGTCCCAGCAGGGTCAGGCCAACCGCCAGGCGCAGGGTCGGGCGCCTTCGTGGCGGAGCCGAGGTCCGCCCGGCCGGATCGCCTGTAGGAGCGGCTTTACGCCGCGATACGTCGATCCATCGCGGCCTGAAGCCGCTCCTACATTCTGGCTTCGCTGCGTTCGCGGTCATCATTTGTTGCCGATGCACACCAGGTGTTTGAAGGTCCGAAGATAGAGGCGGCCGCCCTCCACGCACGGGGTGCTGTGGGTGCCTTCGAGGATCGGATTGCGCGCGAGCACTTGAAAGGTGTCGCCCGTCGCCAGCACGATCACTTCCCCCTTGATGGACGCGCAGTAGATCTTGCCATCGATCATCACCGGGGACGCAAAAAATTCGGCCTTCAGGCGCTCCGCCCAGATCTCGCGGCCCGTCGCGGCCTCCAGCGCGGTCGCAATCCCGGCATCGCTGATCAGGTACACCCGGCCGTCCCGGTAAAGCGGAGTCGGCACGTACGGCGTCGCCTTGCGCAGGGTGTAGGCGACATGCGTCTTGCTGATGTCGCCGTGACCGCCCAACCGCACCGCCGAAAGGTAGTTGCCCGCGCCGCCGCCCTGCCCGCACGTCCCAATCACGAGATCCCCCGCGACCACGGGGGACGCGCACATGCGCTTGTCAAACACCGGCGCTTCCCAATTGGGCTGGCCGGTCTTCGGATCGAGGCTCGACAGCCCGTGGGCCCGGCCCGCCAGCAGCAGTTCCGGACTGCCGTCCGGCCGCACGTGGAGGCACGGCGTCGCGTAGGCCGTGGAATTCTTGTTGGCCGACCGGCGTGGGGTTTCCCAAACCGTCTTGCCCGTCTGGAGGTCCAGGGCGTACACGGCGCTCTTGCCCGCCTGATCGTCCGTCACGATCACGGTGTTTTCGTAAATGATGGGCGAGGCCCCGTGGCCATGCTGCGATTCAAACCCGCCGAGGTCGCTACTCCAGAGTTCCTTCCCGTCGTGATCGTACGCCCGCACCCAGAAATGATCCTGGGAAACAACGCACACGATGACCCGCTCCCGGTCGACCACCGCCGAGGTGTTGGCGTATCCGGAATTCTTGTTGCCGGGGCGATGCGTCGGCTGTTCGCAGGTCTTCGCCCAGAGTTCCTTCCCATCGCTCTTCCGCAGGCAGACGAGCGAGCGCTCGCGCCCGTCGGCGCGGGCCACCGTCAGGAAGAGGCGCTCCCCCCAGATGACCGGTTGGGAATGGCCGTCGCCGGGCAGTCCCACCCGCCAGCGGAAGTCCTGCTCCGTCCACGCCACCGGCACGTCTTTCGCCTCGCTGATGCCGGTGCCGTTGGGCCCGCGAAAGCGCGTCCATTCCTGGGCGCGGCCGATCCCGGGCGCGAGCCCGGCGACCGCCACAGTGAGGGTAAAGCCAAGGAAGAGAGGTTTCATGAAGGTTTCGGCTCGTGGGTTGCGACCGCCAAAGTGCGAAGAACACACCGCCCCCCCTTCCTGCGGTCAATCTGAATGCGGCAACGTTTAACTCTGGACGACCGGGAGCGAACTCCGTGGCACGGCCGAGAATGCATGCACCACCGGCTGCCGTCCTGGTCCGGGGAGCGCACCCGTCTCGGGTGCTGGCGGCGGCGTCCCGCCGACGCCTCCGATGCCCTCGGCGGGACGCCGAGGGCTGCCTGCGAGCCGCAGGCGCTCCGCGGAATATTGCTTCGCGTTCTCTGTGTTCCGAAGCCGGAGCAAGCTCCGGGTTACAGGCCCACGGCGAACGAACTCCGTCGCCACTTGCCGCTTGGTCTGCCGCGGGGTGTCGCTATGGATTCATCATGCCCCCGCGCCCCACGAGCCTCTGCCGCCTGCTTCCCCTCGCCTGCGCCCTGGTACTCCCCGCACGCGCCGCAGTGTCCGTCGATCTCTCCGGTCTCGCCCCTGCCAGTGAGGTGAGCTTCACCCCCGAGGCCGGCTCCGATCGGCTGGCGATCTCCTGGCCCGCCTCGGCCGAGGGCGCCGTGGCCTCGGCCACCCTGAACCTCGCCGCGAACCAGCCGCTCCTCGCCGCCCTCGCCTGGCAAAGCGCCCCCGGCGCCCCGCGCACCATCATCGCGGAAAATCTCACCCCGCTTACCGTGCTGACCGTCGGCGAGCGTAACCTCTCCCGCAACGGCTGGATGGTCTTCTTCGACAAAGTCCATCTGCGGCCTTCCCAGCGCTTCCCCGCGAAACTCACGCCCACCGCCGTGCGGGTCACCTCGACCGCGACCCGGGCCCGCGTCGTGATCGACGGGCTGCGCGCCGGGGCGTTTGCCGGTCGCTTCGAGCTGACGTTTTTCGCCGGTAGCCCTCTCGTGCTCGCCGAGGCTGTGCTGAGCAGCGCGCTGGAGAGCCGCGCCATCCTCTACGACGCCGGCCTCGTCGCCCCGACCGGTCGGGTGACCCGCTATGCCTGGATCGATCCGCGCGAAGGGCCGCAGAGTGCCCCGGCGGACACCCCAGGCAGCGTGCGCGCCGCTCGTTATCGGACGGCTGCGATGGAATTTCCGGGGGGCAACGTGACGATCTTCCCGCCGCCGCACCGCTTCCTCTACCCCTTGGACTTCGCGGACAATTTTGGTTTCAACTGGATCGGGCGCCACTACGAACCCACCACTCCCGGCGACGGCATCGGCGTGCGCCAGCCGCCCGCCGGCGACAATCGTTACGTGCCCTGGGTCAACGCCGAGCCCGGCACCGAGCAGCGCCTGCCGCTCTTCTTCCGCTTCGGTCCCGCCGACGCCGCGGCGGGCGTCGCCGGAGTCCTGCCGTACACGCACGGCGACCGCTTTGCTCCACTGCCCGGCTATCAGGTCTTCACCAGCCACTTCCATGTGGAGCACACGCTCGATCTCCTCCAGCGCCGCGCCGCCGCGGGGTCAGCCGATCTCCTCCCGGAGGATCTGCGCCAGCCCGGCTTCGTGCGGGCCTTTCGCGCCGCCGGCGTCGACATCGTGCACCTCGCCGAATTCCACAATGGCCGCACGCCCAAGCTCGATGCCACCGAACGCCTGCAGCAATTGCGGGTGCTGCACGCGGAATGCGCGCGGCTCTCCGACGAGTCGCTGCTCCTCCTGCCCGGCGAGGAACCCAACGTGCACCTCGGCGGCCACTGGATCAGCCTCTTCCCCCGACCCGTGCTCTGGGTCCTGAACCGCCCCGCCGGCTCGCCCTTCACCACGACGACCCCCGCGGGAGAAACCGTCTATCATGTCGGCAGCCCCGCCGATGTGCTCGAACTCATGCAGCGCGAGCACGGCCTGATGTGGGCCGCCCATGCCCGCATCAAGGGCACCATCAGCTTCCCCGATGCCTATCGCGACACCCCTTTCTTCCAGTCGCCCCACTACCTTGGCGCCGCCTGGAAGGCCATGCCGGCCGACTACTCGCGCGACACCCTCGGCTGGCGCGTGCTCGATCTCCTCGACGACATGAACAATTGGGGCGCGGACAAACGCGCGCTCGGCGAAGTCGACGTCTTCAAGATCGAGCCGCATTCCGAACTCTACGGGCACATGAACGTAAACTACCTCAAGCTCGCGCGCCGGCCGCGTTTTGCCGAAGGCTGGCAGCCCGTGCTCGAGGTGCTCCGGCGCGGCGAGTTCTTCGTGACCACCGGCGAGATCCTGGCGAGTGACTTCCGGCTCAGCCGCGGCGCCGCGCCCACCGTGAGGGCCAACCTCACCTGGACCCTGCCCCTCGCCTTCGCCGAGGTGGTGGCCGGCGACGGCACCCGCGTGGTGCGCCGGCGGATCGATCTTTCGGATACGCGGGCCTTCGGCGGGCGGGCGTTCGCCGCCCCACTCCCGGACGCGCCCGGTCTGCGCTGGGTGCGCCTCGCCGTCTGGGACGTCGCCGGCAACGGCGCCTTCACCGAACCCGTCGCACTGCCCTGATCCGATCTTTCGCCAACATGAAACGACTGCCTCGCGCCCTGCTCCTCCTGGGACTCATTTCGTCCCTCCCGCCCCTTTCCGCCGCCACGCCGGTGGAGTACGGGCTCGGGCGGGTCGCCGCGGCCGCCGGCAAACCCGCGGCAGCCCTGGCGATCCGCACGCGCAGCGACGCCACCGAACTCGGCGCCGAGGGATTTTCCCTCACGCACGCGGGCGGCACGCTCCTGGTCGCCGGCGGCGACGCCCGCGGGGCGATGTACGGACTGCTCCACGTCGCCGAGCAGGTGCGTCGCGGCGTGCCGCTTGTGGACATCCCCCCGCGCACCGAGCGGGCGCGTTTCCCGTTCCGCGCGATCAAGTTCAACCTGCCCTTCGCCGCCTACCGCACCGCCCCCTCGCTCGAATTGCATCAGGACACCTGCCGCGATCCGCGATTCTGGGTGGCCCTCCTCGACATGCTGGCGGCCAACCGCTTCAACACGCTCACGCTCTGGAGCCTCCACCCGTTCCACTACCTCACCGTGCCGAAGAGCTTTCCGGAGGCGCAAAGCTTCTCCGCCGCCGAACTCGCGGAGTATCGCGCGCTCTTCACGGGCATCTTCGCGGCGGCCCGGGAGCGCGGCATCGACACCTACCTGATCAACTGGAACACCTTCGTCTCGCCCGGCTTCGCCCGCGCCCACAACCTCGCCACGTACTCCCTCGAATGGCGGCATTTCGGCGACGGCCCCAAGGAAAAGATCGTCGAGGACTACACCCGCGAATGTGTCCAACAAACGATCGACGAGTACCCGGATCTCACCGGCCTCGGCATCACGCTCGGCGAGCGCATGGGTGGCCAGTCGCCCGCGGAGCGCCGCTCCTGGCTCGACAACGCCTTCTTTGCCGGGATCCAGGCGGCCCGGCGCCCGGTCAGATTCATCTATCGCGCCCCGCTCTCCGCCGACGCCAAGTCCGGCGGCACCACCAGCGAGGAAAACGACCGCCTCACGCGCGCCCAGATCGAGGGCCTCGGGGGCAACATCACCCCTCCCGTCAACGTCGAGTTCAAGTTCAACTGGTCCCACGGGCATTCGTCGCCGCACCTCTTCATCGTCCACGGGGGCAAACTCTCCGACGCCTACTGGAACCCGCCGCCGAAGAACTTCCAGGTCGTGTGGACCGTGCGCAACGAGGACTTCCACGTGCTCCGCTGGGGCGATCCGCAATTCATCCGCGACTTCGTGGCCAACAACAGCGCGGCCCACGTCGGCGGCGCGCTGCTCGGCTCCGAGGTGTTCATCCCCGCGAAGGATTACACCACGCTCGACGGACCGTGGAAGACCTGGCGCTACGACTTCGATCGCCAGTGGCTGCTGTACGCGCTCTGGGGCCGACTCCTCTATGATCCCGCCACGCCCGACGCCGAAATCGCCGCCCTCTTTGCCGACCGCTTCGGCCCGGCTTCCGCAGCCGATTTGCTGCAGGCCTGGTCGCTCGCCAGCCGCACGCCCCTGCGCTTTGCCTCCTTTCACCAGGGCCGCGCCGATGGCACGCTCTACACCGAGGCCTTCAGTTCCTGGAGCGACCGCGGACCGGCACTGCGCTTCTTCGACCTCAACAACCTCATCACCCAGCCGGTGCTCGACACCGCCTACGTCAACATCGCCGACTTCGTGCAGGCCGGCGGTAAAGTCGCCGTCGGCCAGATCTCCCCCCTGCAACTCGCCGACACGCTCGACCGCGATCTCGCCGCAGCGGAGCGCCTCGTGGGTCTCGTGCGCCAGCGCTCCCCGCTCCCCCCGACGCTCGACGCCGAGTTGACCGACATCGAGTGCTGGGTGGCATTCGGCCGGTACTTCGCCGAAAAACTCCGCGGCGGCGTGGCGCTCGCGACATTCCGCGCCGCCGGCGACGCCAGGCAGCAGGCGACCGCCGTGCGCCATCTCGAGTCGGCCCTCGTTTACTGGCAGACCCTCGCGAGCCTCGGCGCCCGCTACAACAAGGAGGATATCGTCTTCCACACCCACACGCCCTTCTCCTGGCGGCGCCAGATCGCCGACGCCGAGCGCGACGTCGCGATCGCCCGCGAAAACCTCCTGCCCGCGGCGACGTCGACTCGGGCGAAAAAGTAAGCAGGACCGGCGCCTCTTCCCTTTCCTTATCCGATCTCAAGCTCCCGGCGGAGCGGCGGCGCAATCCTCTCTTTCCTTTCACCGCACCGATTCCAATCTTACGTCCCATGCCTCGCCTTCCCCTTCGCCTCCTGCTCCTCGCCACCCTGGTCGCCGCGTCCGGCCGCGGCCTCGCCTTCGGCCAGCCGAGCATCGCACCTCCTGTCGCCCCGGTGATGTCGCGGGCGGAGATCGAGGCCGGCCTCAAGGCCCACGACCGCGCTCTCTTTATCAAGGCCGATTGGATTCGCGATCCCTACCTCGTGCTCGGGCCCGACGGCGCCTACTATCTCACCGGCACCACCCCCGCCGCGAACGATCCGCGCGAAAAATCCGATCCCTATAACAAGGGCCTCGGCGTCGACTCCATCGTCGGCTCGGCGGTCCGCGTCTGGCGTAGCCGCGACCTGGTGGCTTGGGAAGATCTCGGCGCCCCCTTTACCTTTGCGGACACCGCCTATGCCAGGACGGGTTCGGCGCCGAAGGCCAAAAAGGCGCGCACGAAAACGTTCATCTGGGCGCCCGAGCTCCACTGGCTGGGGGATCGCTGGGCCCTCGTCCATTGCCCCAAAGTCGTCGCGAGCCTGGCCCTCTCCGCCGGCCCCGAACTCAAGGGTCCCTGGACCCATCCGATGGGGATCGCCCTCGGCACCCGGCATGATCCGTCCCTTTTCAAGGATGACGACGGCACGTGGTACCTGACCTGGGAGAACACCCTGATCGCCCCGCTCAAGCCCGACTTCAGCGGCTTCACCGCCGAACCCGTTCGCATCGATCCCTCCGGCAGCCGCCCGGGACCCGACGGTCCGCCCATTTCCCGCATTGGCCACGAAGGTGCCACGTTGAAGAAGATCGGCGGCCGCTACGTGCACTTCGGCACCGCGTGGTCCACCGACCAGGGCCGCCAGGGCAGCTACAATCTCTACTACTGCACCTCCAGCCGGATCGCCGGTCCCTACGGTCCCCGCCGCTTCGCCGGTCGCTTCCTCGGTCATGGCACCCCGTTGCAGACCCGCGACGGCCAGTGGTGGTGCACCGCCTTCTTCAACGGCAACGTCCCGCCCCTTCCGAGCGCCGGGATCGAGCAACGCGATCTGCGGGCCGACGCCCAGACGATCAACCCGCGCGGCACGACCATCGTCCCACTCCGCGTCACGCTGCTCCCCGACGGCGACGTCGCCATTCGCGCCCAGGACCCGCGCTACGCCACACCCGGGCCGGACGAGGTGCAGCGATTCGACCAGTGACCCCGTGCCGAACGGCGCCGCTCCGTCTCCTTACGCCACTACCATGCACCCTCCCCACTCCGTCACCCGCTTCGCCGCCCTCCTGGGACTCCTCTGTCTCCGGACCACCAGTCTCCCCGCCGCCGAACCTTCTACTCCGGCCGCCGCCGCTCCCACCGACTCCGTCGTCGAACTCTCGCCCTTCGAGGTTCGCGCCGATGGCGACGTCGGCTACCAGGCCGCCAATACCACCAGCGGCAGCCGCCTCAACTCGCGCCTCAAGGACACCCCGGGTTCGATCTCGCCCTTCACCCCGGAGTTTCTCTCCGACATCGCCGCGACGAACCTGTCCGACATGCTCGGATACGCCACCAACATCGAGCAGGACACCGAGGACGCCACCAACGGCTTCAACAACCCCGAGGGCAAGCTCGCGATCTCCAACGATTATCAGTTCCGCATGCGAGGCATGGCGGCCGGCTCCTCGCGCGACTTCGTCGACTCCAGCATCCCCGTCGATCTCTTCAACGTCGAACGCGCCGAGGTCGCGAGCGGCCCCAACTCGATTCTCTTCGGCCTGGGCCAGGCGGGCGGCAACGTCTCCCTCACCGGCAAGCGCGCCAATCTCAACCGCGGCCGGACGACGTTGAGCAATGTCGTGGGTTCGTGGAAACTCGAACGCTTCACCGCCGACCACAACCAGGTGCTCATTCCGAAGAAGGCGGCCGTGCGCGTGCTCGGGCTCTACGAAAACTCCGAGGGCTGGCGGCATTGGAATTTCACCGACCAGCAGCGCGCCGGCGCCGCGCTGGCCCTCCGGCCGTTCCCGAAGACCACAATTCACGCCACCTATGAGTCCGGCCTGCTGCACAGCAGCGTCCTCGTCAATTGGAATGCAGTCGACAGCGTGAGCCGCTGGCTCGAAGCCGGCCGGCCGAAGGCCGACGGCGCCGCCATCACCGGCACCACCCGCCTCAACCAGACCAACCAACGCTACACCTTCGTCGAGAACGACGGGATCATGGTCAATATGCGCGGCGAGCTGCAGAGCAGCAGCCTGTACGCCACGCAGACCCTCGCCTCCCCCGAACTCTCCCCCTACGCCTACAACACCACCGGCCCCGGCGGGAAGCGCCTGCAGGCCTTCGGCAGCCACGCCGTGCTCGTCGAACAGCGCGTCGGCGACAGCGTCACCGTCGAACTCGGCTATTTTCACAACAAGAATGACGCCACCGCCTACGGCAACGCCGGGCAACCCACCCTCTATGGCGATCCCAATCCCAACGTGCCGCCGCCCAGCTTTGTCGGCAGCGGGCCGAATGCGCATGCGGGCCAGCTCTACCTGGAGGACATCTGGGACCGGGATAATATCGTCATCTCCAACGATGTCGTTCGCCTGACCGCGGCGTGGGAAAAGGATCTCGGCCGCTGGTTCGGCCGCCACCGCCTCGCCGGCCTCCTCGAGAATTCGCGCAGCGAGCGGGTGCGTTACTGGAAGACCGAGGTCTTCGCCGACCAGACTGGTGCCACCATCGGCAACGCGGCCAATCCGGAAGGCGCGCAAAACGCCGTTTACCGCCGCCACTACGTCACCGAGGGCGACTTCACCACCTATTACGACGCCAACAGTTCGATCCCCGCCCCGACCTTCACGATCGGCACCCGCGAGTTTCATCCGACCTACGCCTCCCGCACCAAGGCCAACGCCAACACGCAGAAGGACATCAATTCCTTCATGCTCGCCACGCAGAGTTTCTGGTTCGGCGGCCGGTTCGTCACCACCGCGGGTTACCGCCTCGACCGGATCGAGTTCAAGAACGCCAACGAGGCGCGCGTCTCGAATCCCGCCGACCCGCGCATCGCCGCCCGGCAGGTGGTGCTCAACGAATGGGAGTTCGACGGCACGTATCGCACCACCCACTACCAGCCCACCACCTTCACCGCTGGCGCCGTCGCGCACCTCACCAACCGGCTGTCGCTGTTTTACAATCACTCCACCAACAACGGCACCCCGCGGTTCGATCGCACCATTCTCCCTCATGGCGACGTGCCTCCGCCCACCGAGGGCCGCAGCTCCGACTACGGGGTGATGTTCGATCTGCTCGGCGACGACCGCTTCTTTCTCCGCGCCACCCGCTTCGACACCGCGCAGATTGGCGATGCGCCGATCATCCCCGGCGGCATCGGCGTCAACACCGCCAACGCCCTCGGCGGCGACAACCTGCTCAACATCTACAACGCCCTCCTCTCCGCCGGCCGGATCACGCCCGCGGAATACGACCAGCAATACATCACTTACAACGCCGGCACCGTCGACGTTCTGACCAAGGGCTACGAACTCGAACTCGTCGCCAATCCCACGCGCAATCTCACCCTGCGCTTCGGCTACTCGCACTCCGAGCGCCAGCGCGCCCACCTCTTCTCAGAAATCTTCGGCTACTACGACGCCCAGGCCCCGGTCTGGCGGGCGCTCGCCGCGAACAACCCCGGCTTGCTGGCGACGATCAATACCGAGCTCGCCACGGTGTACGATGAACTCGCCAGCCAGGTGGTCCTCCAAAGCGGCCCGCTGGGTTCCCGGCCGGACAAGTTCAACGTGACCAGTCGCTACAAATTCACCGAAGGACGCCTGCGGGGCGCCTTTGCCGGCGGCGCGCTGCGCTACCAGGGCCGCAACGTCATGTCCTACGATGTGGCGACCGGCGCGGAAACCCGCGGTAATTCGACCCTCTTCGGCGACGTGTTCGGCGGTTACCGGATGAAGGCGCCCGCGGGTCGCGGCACGCTCCTGTTCCAACTCAACGTCCGCAACATCGGCAATTCGTACCAGGTCGTCGTGGGTCGGCGTAACACCGCCGGTGACGGGCTCCGCCGGATCTACCTCAACGAACCGCGCAGCTACCGCCTCACCACCACTTGGGAATTCTGATCAGCTCTTTTCGATCTTCGCGCCGGACTTCTTCCAGCCGTCGATGCCGGGCGCGAAGTGCTTCACGTTGGTGTAGCCGAGGTCCATGGCGGTCGTCGCGGCCGCCAGGTAGGCGCTGCAATATTCATTGCCGCAATAGGCGACGACGAGCGCGGCCTTGTCCTTCGGCAGCAGCGCGGCGATGCGGTCCTTCTGGGCGATGAAGTCAATGGCGCCGGGAATGCGGCCTTCGGCGAACGAATCGGAACCGTTCACGTCGAGAACCGTAACCGCCTTGGCGGCGAGGGCCGCCTGGAGATCCTGCTGGGAGATATCGGGGACCTTGGAGGAAGCGGCGAAGGCACTGCCCACGAGGCCCAGAGAAAGAATAAGAGTGGTAAGAATTTTCATGAAGCGCGTACCGTAGCGGTGATTTGCGTTTTCGCAAGTCGGAGAGCCAGGGGCGAACGGACGCCGGGGTTCGTCCGTTGCGGGTAAATCCGGCCGGTCCCGACCGCCGACGCCTTTGACGCGTGCGCTTCGTCGCAACCGCCCCTGTGGCCCCGGGCGTCGGGGTCGACGATTGATTTGCGGTAAAACACAAACGGCCAAAGCTGCCCCCATGTCCCGCCCCACCCTCCTTTTCACGCGCATCAGCCGGCGCCGTGACCTCCGGTGCTTCCTCCTGCTCCTGGCGTTGCTCCCGGGCCTGACGGCCCTTGGTGCAGCCTCGGCCGAGCAGTTGGAGAAACTCCGCCAGCGCTTTCCCGCGGCGGATGCGAACGGCGACGGGCGGCTGACGGTGGAAGAAGCCGAGGCGTATCGCAACGCACGCCAGCCGGCGCGGAGTTCATCAGCGGACGATTCATCGCGGGGCGCGCCGCGCGAGTTCGCGATCGATCCCGGCTGGGACGCCGACCGCTTTCCGGAACACGCGGTCAGCTACAAGTCGCCGGAGGAGATCCGGGCCATCTACGCGCAACAGGTAAAGAACGGGCAGCCGGCGGTGGTTTCCTTCGCGAAGCCCGCCGACGGGGCGCTGCGGATTGTCGGCACCGGCCACAGCTTCATGGCGCCGGGCTACAAGACGTTTCCCCTCATCTGCGAGGCCGCAGGATTCAAGCAACCGCTCTACACGCATACGGGCGGCGGTGTGACCGGCAGCACGCGCTACAAATGGGAACAGGAGAACGGCATCTTTGAATTCGAGGGCAAGCCCGTCCCCAAGCTGCTCGCCTCCATCGCCAACGCCCAATGGGACGCGATGATTTGGGGTCCCTACTTCAACGACCGCCCGAAATTCTACTCCTGCTGGATCGACTTCTGCCTGAAGTACAGCCCGCACATGAAATTCTACCTCTCCGATGCCTGGCCGCAGCTCTACCAACTCGCCCAGGTGCCGAAGTCCGAGGCTTTCTTCACCGCCGAGGTGTTCGACCGCATGGGCGCGGAACGTTCGGCGGAATACTCCAAGCTGGTGTTGGCCCTCCGCCAGGACCACCCCGACCGGGTCTTCATCCTGCCCACGTCGGCCGCGATGGTGCTGGCCGCGAAACACTACCTGCGGGGCGAATTGCCGGGCATCGAAGGCATCAACCACATCATCGGCGGCAAGGAACGCTCACTCTGGCGCGACCAACTCGGTCACCTCGGTCCGGGTTTCGAGCGGCTCGAGGGGTACGTCTTCTACGCCACGATCTACGGTCGGTCGCCGGAAAAAATCGAGGGCGACATCGACTTCCGGGATCAGGGCGATTTCGCGAGTCGCGAACTCGATCGGCTGTTCCGCCGGATCGCCTGGCAGGCGGTCATCGGTCATCCGCTTTCCGGAGTGCGCGATGCGAATGGCGATGGGCTGCGGGACTGAAGAGCGGCGTGCTGGCGTGTTTCTGGGCGAGTTGGAGTCGGGATCGCCAATACGCTGAGAGCATCGCCTATTCCGACCGCGGCCAAATCGAGGGCCCCTGGCGCCACGAACCCGCTCCGATCCTGCAGGACGATGTCGGCCACGGGACGGTCTTCACCGCCTTCGACGGCCGCCTGTTCCTCGTTATCCACAAGTACTTCCGCCAACCGGCCACCCGGGTGCAGCTCCACGAACTGGAGGAGTTGACCGATCGCATCCGCGTGAAGCGACAGATTCTCGGCGCGCCCTGAACCCCTCGCAGCCGCCTCCCTCCTCTTCCCGCCCCCGGCCCCCGTACCCCGCCCCCCTCCCCCCAGGCCCCGCCGTCTGACAGTTTTTTGTCACAGGTGTGACAAAAAACTGTCGCTGCGGAGGAGGGGATTTTATTGGGGCGAGGAGCGGCGGCGGGGCGAGTGAGGCCCGGGCGGAGGAGAGGAAGGGGGCGGAACCGGGTTTCCCGACGCCCTTCAGCCGCCCGCCGTCCGGTGTTGGCGGCGATACGCCTTGGGGGTCATGCCGGTTTCACGTCGAAACATCACGGAGAGGTACTCCTGGTAGGCGAACCCCGTCTTCTCGGCGATCGCCCCCATGCTCAGGTCCGTCGTCGCCAGCAGCGATCGCACCCGGTCGAGCCGCACGGTCCGCAGGTGTTCGTGTGGCGTGCGGCCCAGGAGCGTCTTGAACCGGCGCTCAAGCAGCGTGCGTGCCATGGGCACGGCGCGCAGGACGTCCGAAATGTCGATGCCGGTGTGAGCCCGCTCGCGCATGTACCGCACCGCGGCCGCCACCCGGGGATCGCTTACCGCGACGACGTCCGTCGACTGGCGGCAGGCAATGCCCAGCGGCGGCACCCGGGTGATGCGCGCGGGCACGGTTTCGCCGCTCATCATGCGCTCCAGCAGGGCCGCCGCCTCGTAACCCGCCCGGCGGGCATCGGGGATCACACTGGTCAGCGGCGGGTGGCAGAGGTCGCACACCAGCTCATCGTTGTGGATGCCGATCACCGCGATCTCATCCGGCACGTTCAGGCCGGCCTGCTGGCACGCCTCGAGCACGTGCTGCCCGCGAATGTCGTAGCAGGCCAGCACCCCCGCGGGGCGCGGCAACCCGGCCAGCCAACGCGACAGCGCCTGCATCTCCCGATCGCCTCCCAGCCGCTGCGCCGCCGCCCCCCGCGGCACGTAGTTGTGCATCTTCTTTCCGGCGCGCTCCACCTGCGCCTGGAAATACTCGCCGCGCTGTCGCGCCCAGTGAAAGCGCGCATCCCCGCAATAACCGAAATGCTCGAAGCCGCGTTCCCGCAGATGCTCAAAAGCCAGCTGCGTCGCCGCCGCACTGTCCGTCACGACGCGGGGAAACACCGCCCGGGGCAGCGCCGCACTCACGTCGACCACCGGCAGGCGTTTGCGGCGCAGGGCCGCGGCGATCCGTTCGTTCTCCACCCGCGCAATCACGCCGTCGCCCCGCCAGTCGCGCAGCCAGTCCGGCACCCCGTCGCCCCGCCCCTGCTCCGACAGCCGGATCGTCCAGCCCCCGTGCTCCCGCTGCCAGGCCCGGATGCCGTGCAGCACGTCGCGCGCATAGGTGTTGGAGGTCTCGATCAGGAGGGCGACTTTCCGCGGGACCGGCATGACAACAGCCTGCCGTCAGCGGACAGGGGGGGCGAACGGAAAGTTCGACCGTTGACGCAAAATCTCCAAAAAAAAAAGGATTAGCACCTAGGCATCGGCGGAGGCGGCTGCTATCCTCGCGCCTCTTTTCTCCCCACCTTCCTCCCTTATGCCCACTTTTCATATCGCCGTCCTCCCGGGGGACGGCATTGGCCCCGAGGTCATCAACGAAGGGATCAAGGTTCTGCACGCCACCGCCGCCCTGATGTCGGGGGTCGACTTTCGCCTCACCGAGCACGCCGTCGGCGCCGCCGAATACCTGCGCGGCGGCGATCCGCTGCCGGCCGCCACCGTCGCTCGGATGAAGGAGGCCGACGCCATTCTCCTCGGCGCCATGGGCCTGCCGGAGGTCCGCTGGCCCAACGGGGTCGAAATGACCCCGCAGATCGACATCCGCGAGCAGTTGGACCTGTACAACGGCGTGCGCCCCATCCGCCTCTTCCACGAATCGCATTCCCCTCTGCGCGGTTACGGGGCCGCCGGCACCAGCCGCACGATCGACTTCGTCATCGTGCGCGAGAGCTGCGAAGGCCTCTTTTCCGAACGCCTCACCCCGCGTCCCCCTGGCCGCGACTTTGAGACCGACACGATGCGCATCACGCGGCGGGGAGCCGAGCGCATCTGCCGCGCGGCGTTTCGCCTCGCCCAGCAGCGCCGCCGGCATTGCACCCTCGTCGACAAGGCCAACGTGCTGCCTTCGATGGCCTACCTGCGCAAAGTCTTCGACGAGGTCGCCGCGGAATTCCCCGACGTGAAGACCGACCGCGTCTACGTGGATGCGATGGCCCTTTTCCTCGTGCAACGGCCCGACACCTTCGACGTGATGGTCACCGAAAACATGTTTGGCGACATCCTCTCCGATCTCGCCGCCGGCCTTGTCGGCGGCATGGGCATGGCCCCCTCCGCCGACCTGGGGGACGAGTTCGGCGTCTTCCAACCGTCGCACGGCACCGCCCCCACCATCGCCGGCCAGGGCATCGCCAATCCGATCGCGACCATCCTCTCGGTCGCGATGATGCTCGACTGGCTGGGCCAGGCCGAGACAGTGCGCGGCGCCCGCTTGATTCGCGACGCCGTGGAGCACGTGCTCGCCGACCCGGCCCACCGCACTGCCGACCTCGGCGGCTCCATCCGCACCCACCAAATGGGCAACCTGGTCTGCCAGGCGCTCACCTGACGGGTGGAAAATCGTGAAATCGGGCAACGATAAACTGAAAATTTTCCGGCCCACCCCGATCTCCAAACGCGTTGGCCGGAAATTCCAAGATTCCCGATGACCGATTTCAAGATTCCCTTCCTCCCTAGCATGCCCCGCCTCGTCGACCTCACCCTGCCTCTGATTCCCGGGATGCGCGGCGTCGCGATGGAGCCCAAGTGCACCGTCGCACGCGAGGGCTGGAATGCCGCGACCTGGCACCTCTATTCACATGCCGGCACGCACATGGACGCGCAGGTCCACTTTGCCGCCGGGCCGGAGACCATCGATACCAAGCCGCTCTCGCTCTGCCTCGGCCCGGCCTGGCTGGTGCACCTCGTGCCCACCGCCCCGCGCACCCTCCTCACGGTCGCGCACCTGGGCGACGTGGCCGCCCGGTTTGTCGCCGGTGAAAGCCTCCTCCTGCGCACCGACTGGCACCGGCACGCCACTGACGCCGCGGTTTACCGGGACGGCCTGCCGCGCATCGGCGACGAACTCGCCGCCTGGTGTGTCGCCCACCGCGTGAAGATCCTCGGCGTCGAACCGCCGTCGATTGCCGACGTCAACGACCTCGCCGAGGTCACCCGCATTCATCAGGTGCTCCTCGGCGGCGGGGTGACGATCGTCGAGGGTCTGGCCCACCTCGATCAACTCACTCAACCCCGCGTGTTTTTTGGCGCGCTGCCCCTCAAACTCGCCGGCGGTGACGGCTGTCCGGTGCGGGCCTTCGCCGTCGAGGGCATCCCCGCCGAGGGCTGGCTCTCCCCTCAATCTTCGGAATCGTGAAATCTACAATCTGTCAGCTGGAATCCTGGATTTCCAATCCTCACTCCGGCTGAGACCCCCATTCCTAAATCCCAGATTCCAAATTCCAGATTCTCGATTTTAGATTTCCGAAATTCCCCCTATGCCCCGCCGCCATCTCGTCGTCGTCGCGACGTTCCTCCTCTCCTTCCTGCTCTACGTCGACCGGGTCTGCATCTCCACGGCGAAGGGCCCGATCGTGGCGGAACTGCATCTGACCGATGCCCAATTTGGCTGGGTTTTGTCGGCGTTCGCGCTCGGTTACGCGCTGTTTCAGACCCCATCGGGCGCCCTGGCCGATCGCCACGGGGCGCGCGTCATCCTCGCCGGGGTCGTCACGTTCTGGTCGATCTTCACCGGCCTGACGGCGGCGGCCTGGAGCTTCGGCTCGATGTTGGTGGTACGCTTCCTGTTTGGCGCCGGCGAGGCCGGGGCGTTTCCCGGCATGGCCCGGGCGGTCTATTCCTGGATTCCCGTGCGGGAGCGCGGGCTCGTGAAGGGCATCAACTTCTCCGCCTCGCGCCTCGGCGCCGCGGCCACGATGCCGGTGCTGCCCCTGCTGATTTCGCACCTGGGCTGGCACCGCGCCTTCCTCGTGCTCATGGCCGTGGGCTTCGGGTGGGCCACGGTGTGGTGGCTGTGGTTCCGCGACGACCCCGCCGACCATCGCGGCATCCGCGACGAGGAATTGGCGTTCATCCGGGCCAACCGGCAGGACGCCGACCTCGACCGCCACGCGCCGCTCGAGCCCCTGTCCCTCGGCCGGATGTTCGCCTCGGTCAACCTCTGGCGCATGATGGGCCAGTACTTCGCCAGCAACTTCACCTTCTTCTTCTGCCTCACCTGGCTGTTTCCGTATGTGCAGAAGACCTACCGACTCAGTTTCACGGAGGCGGGTTGGTACACGATGATCCCGCTGATCGCCGGGGCCGCCGGCAACGTCTTCTCCGGCTGGCTCGTTGATGCGCTTTATCGTGGCGGGCGGACGACCCTCTCCCGCCGGCTGCCGGCCTGCGTCGGCTTCGCCCTGGCCGGCGCCGGACTGGTGCTGAGCGTCGGCCAGGCGCAGGTCTGGGGGGCGGTGCTCTGGCTCTCGATCGCGATCTTCGGGGCGTACATGACCCTCAGCCCCTCGTGGTCGTTCTGCATCGATCTGGGTGGACGCCACGCCGGCAAGGTTTCGGGCACGATGAACATGGCCGGCAACCTGGGCTCGGCGGTGGTCGCGCTCGTGTTCCCCTACCTGCTCGCGTGGACCGGGGGCCCGGGCACGTTCTTCTATCTCGGCGCCGGCCTGAATGTCCTGGCGATTTTCCTTTGGCTGGGCGCCGATCCAGCCGCCAAAATCACCCCCACCGCCGCTCCGGCACCCGGATCGTAACTCGTCAATCACATGATCACCGGAAGACCAGGCGCAGCATGTAGGAGCGGGTTTATCCCGCGACCACGGCGTAAGGTCTCTCGTTTCCGTTCTTCGCGGCGTGAAGCCGCTCCTACCGCCGAGTCCTTGACGGTGAAATCGTCGGGGTAAGACCACTCCTCTCCTCTCCTTCCCGCCCCTCTTCTTCCCATGCCCGCATTCACTCCTCCGACGTTGCCGCTCAAGGGCGTTTGCCTTGGCGCCGGTTATTTCAGCCGCTTCCAATATGAGGCCTGGCAACGCCTCCCCGAGGTGAAGATCGTCGCGCTGGCCAACCGCAGTCTCGCGAAGGCCCAGGCCACCGCCGCGCCGTATCAGATTCCCCGGGCCTACGGCTGGACGCAATTGGCGACGATGCTGGACACCGAGCGACCCGACTTCATCGACATCATCACGCCGCCCGAAACGCACCTCGAGGCAGTGGAACTCGCGGCCGCCCGGGGCATCGCCATCATCTGCCAGAAGCCGCTCGCCCCCACCTGGGACGAGTCGGTCGCGGTCGTGGCGGCGGCGCAACGTGCCGGGGTACCTTTCATGGTGCACGAGAACTGGCGCTGGCAGCCCTGGTATCGGGAAATCAAGCGGCAACTCGCCGCCGGGGTGATCGGGGAACTCTTCTCGGTCGCCGTGCGCATGCGCATGGGCGACGGCTGGCCGGCCGATGCCTACCTCGCGCGACAGCCGTTCTTCCGCACCTACCCGCGCCTCTTCGTCTATGAGACGGGCGTGCACTTCCTCGACACCTTCCGCTATCTCGGCGGCGAAATCAGCTCCGTCTACGCGCGGCTGCAAAAACGCAATCCCGCCATCCGGGGCGAGGATGCGGGGCAAATCGTCTGCGGCTTCGGCCGCGGCGCGACTGCGATCCTCGACGCCTCGCGTTACAATGAAGCGGATACGGCCGATGCCCGCTACACCTTCGGGACCATGCGCCTCGACGGGAGCCGCGGCCATCTCGAACTCGACCTCGAGGGCAATCTCACCCTCAAGCTCCTCGGCCAGCCGGCGCAGCGCCTCGACTATCCGCACACCCGCGAGGGTTTCGCCGGCGACAGCGTTTACGCGGTCCAACGCCACTTTGTCGACTCGCTGCGTGCCGGCACCCCTTTTGAGAGCACCGGCGAAGACTACCTGAGAACGGTCGCGCTGGTGGAGGCGTGCTACCGGTCGGCGGAATCAAATCAAGTGGTGAAAATCTCATCTTGAATCGGAAATCTAAAATCTTTCATCGGGCATCTGGAATCTCGGATCTATGAAACAAGCTGAACTCTCGGAACGCCTATGGTCCTTTGCCGCCCAGGTCGGCGGAATCGTTGATACCCTGCCTGACACCCGCTTGGGGCGCCATGTCGCGGGCCAACTGATCCGTTCCGGCACCTCCGCCGCTCCCAACTACGATGAAAGTGGTGCCGCCGAAAGTCGGAACGATTTTATCCACAAGATCAGCATCGCCCTGAAAGAGCTTCGCGAAACCCGCGGCTGGTTGCGTTTCGTCGTTCGCACCAAACTTCGTCCAACCGCGGACATGAAGGAAGTGATCGATGAGAGCGAACAGCTCTGTCGCATTCTGGGGAAGTCCGTGCTCACGGCCAAAGGTGCGAACGCCAAATCTGAAATTTCCAGATCGCAGATGCCCGATGCCCGATTTCAAGATTCCCGAGTTCCGATTCCAGATTCCCCTTTCGGTTTCCGCGGCCTCGACCATCTCGCCGTCGTCGTCCCTTCCACCGCAGAGGCCCTCAAGACCTGGCGCGACCGCCTCGGCTTCCCCGTGGTCTGCTCCGAAATCGTCAATGGCGGCGCCGTCCGCCTCACCCATCTCGACCTCGGCAACACCCACTTGCAACT
>JBBRWR010000053.1:0-52690 GCA_038249085.1 Opitutales bacterium | reverse complement strand
TTGGGCTTGGGGGGGGGGGCCCCCCCCCCCGGCGTGCCCCCCCACCCCCCCGCTCGCCCGGGGGGGGGGGGGCCACCCCGCCCACCCTTTGGAACCGCGGCATAATCGTAGAAAGCATCGGCGAGATCACATTCCCGCGCGTGGCATCCCCCGCGCCGCGAGACGCGATCGCATCGCCTCGGCGGCGACGGCACCGACGATCACCACGCCGGTCACGACGCGTTTCATCGGCTCGGACACGCCGAGATGGGCCAGACCCGCCTCCAGCGTGGCGATGATCAACACCCCCACCAGGGTCGCCAGCATCGAACCGCGCCCCCCCATCAGGCTGGTGCCACCGATGACGGCGGCCGCGATCGCGGAGAGTTCGAGGCCGGATCCGGCGTTGGGGTCGGCGGCCCCGAGCCGCGCCACATGACACAACCCCGCCACGCCCGCGAGGAGACCCGACAACGCAAAGACCACCGTGCGAATCCGCGCGGGCGATACGCCCACCAGCCGCGCCGCCTCCTCGTTGGTTCCGACCGCGATCGTGTGCCGGCCTAAAACCGTCCGCGTGAGGACAAAGTGCGCGATTCCGGTGCAGGCCAGCGCCAGCAGGAAGGCCACGGAGAGACCGGCCACCGGGGTCGCCTGCAACAGGCCCAACCTTTCCCCCAAATATTTCGTCTGCGAGTTGGTGACGAGATAGGCGAGGCCGCGCGCTCCTTCGAGCAGGCCGAGCGTGACGATGAAGGACGGCATGCGGAGCGCGTTGACCAGTGCGCCGTTGACCAGGCCGCAACCGAGGCCGGCCGCCAGCGCCGCGACCGCCGCCACGCCAACGGGCAGGCCCTGATCCGCCACCGCCCAGCCAAAAACGGCCCCGGCCACCGCGGAGACCGAACCCACGGAAAGATCGATTCCCCCCGCCACGAGGACAAAGGTCATCCCGAGCGCCGCGAGAGCCAGCGCCGGAATCCGGTTCGTGACGGTCTGCAGGGTCGCGAGGGACCAGAAGTGCTCATTGAGCCCGCTGAAGAGCCCAATCAACGCCGCCAGCAGCAACGTGAGGAAGAGGAAATCGGAGATGCCGCGGAGACGAAACATGGGGAAATCAATTGGGGAGGGGCGCGGCAAAGCCGTGAAACGCCGCCGCCATGAAGGCCGCCGGAGTCAGGGTCGCCGGGGTGAACTCACCCGCCACTTTTCCCCGCGAGAGCACGATGACGCGGTGGCACAGCGTCGCGAGTTCATCATAGTCGCTGGAGGCCACGAGCATCGCCGCCCCGGCCGCCGCCCGGGCCCGGAGGAGCGTGTAGATGCCATGGCGGGCCGCCACGTCGACGCCCCGCGTCGGCTCGTCGAGCAGCCACACGCGCACGTCGCGCCGCAGCCAGCGGCCGATGACCACCTTTTGCTGGTTGCCGCCGCTGAGTTCCGCGATCGGCTGGTTGGCGTCAGCATATCGGACCTGCAGCTGTGTGAGCAAATCCGCGGATTCGCGCGCCTCGGCGTCACCATCGATCCAGCCGGGGAGAAAACGCCGGAGGGGAAGCCGGGCGAGACTCGCATTGGTGCGCACGCTGAGCGGGGCGAAGAGGCCGTGGTGTTTGCGATCTTCCGGCACGAACGCAAAACCGGCCGCCACCGCCTCCCGCGTCGACGTCGGGGCGAAGGCAACCGCGCCGGGTCCGAGCCACAGCGAGCCGCGCTCGGGGCGCTCCGCCCCGAAGATCGCCCGCAACAACTCGGTGCGGCCGGCGCCAATCAGACCGCCAAGGCCGACAATCTCGCCGGCATGTACGTCGAGCGACAGGCCGCGCAGCACGCCGCCGGCGTGAACATCCTGGACACGCAGCACCCGCTCGCCGCGCGTTGCCGGTGCGATCGGGGCGGCCGCGTCTGGGACGGCGCCCGCCATGAGCGTGATGAGGCGCTCGCGCGGGGCCTCGCGCACCGGCAGCGTAGCGACCAACTGGCCGTCGCGCAGTACACTCACGCGATCGGCCAAAACGCCAATCTCGTCAAGCCGGTGACTGATATACAGAATCGACGTGCCCCGCGCGCGCAAAGCGCGCAGCAGCGCAAACAGCGTGTCGATTTCCGCGCCGGTGAGGGCCGCGGTCGGCTCGTCGAGAATGAGCACGCGGCACTCCTGGGCGAGGCCCGCAGCGATCTCGACCAATTGCTGATGTCCCACCCCCAGCCCCGCGGCCGCAGCGTCGGGATCGAGCCCGGCGAGGCCCACGCGGGCGAGCGCCACCCGCGCCGCGGCGCGCAACCGGGGGCGATCGATCCAACCGCCGCAACGCGTCGGCAACGCGTGGAGAAAGAGGTTTTCCGCCACGGACAACGTAGGCAGGACGCTCAGTTCCTGCAGTACCATGACCACTCCGGCGGCCTGGGCGGCGCGGCGGCTGGCAGGGGCGTACGCCGCGCCCTCGAGCCGCATGATCCCCCGGTCGCCGACCTCGATTCCGGCGATGATCTTGGAGAGCGTCGACTTGCCCGCGCCGTTGCCGCCGATCAGCGCGTGAATTTCTCCCGCCGCGAGCTCGAGATCGAGGCCGCGCAAGACGACATTCGCGCCGAAGGATTTCTCCAGCGAGCGAACCGTGAGACGGGCGAGGGACATGAAGGGAAGCGGGGAGGACGCAGGGCCCGGCGTGAAGGCGGAGTGGGAGGGCGTCGAGGGTTTATTTCGTCACCACGTCGACGGGGGTCGCCCGATCGGCGGTCGTTTTCGTTTGAAGCATTTCCAGCGCCGCCTCGATGCCGAAAACGGCCAATCGGTCGGCATGCTGGTCGGCCGTGGCGACCACGGCGCCAGTGGCCAGCAGTGGCTTGATCGCGCTGATGTGGTCGAAGCCCGCGACCAGCACCTTGCCCTCGCGGCCCGAAGCTCTGATCGCGGCGACAGCCCCCAGCGCCATGTTGTCATTGCCGCACAGAATGGCCTTCAGGTTGGGATGGGAGTTGAGCATAGCCGCCGCCACGGTGTTGGCCCGCTCCATCTCCCACTGGCCGCTCTGCACCGAGACGAGGGTAAGCCCCGCTTCCTTCACCGCGTCCTCGAAGCCGAGCCGGCGCTGCCGGCCGTTGTCCGCCGTCGGGATGCCCTCGATGATCGCGACCGGATCCCCCGGGGCGAGGCGGGCGGCGAGGACGCGTCCCACGGCGGCGGCGCCCGCGCGGTTGTCGGGACCGACGAAGGGAATCGTCAGTCCCGCATCCTGCATCGCAGCCGCGTCGAGCCGGTTGTCGATGTTGACCACCACGATGCCGGCGGCGGTGGCCCGCTTGAGCGCGGGCACCAGCGCCTTGGAGTCGGCGGGGGCGATGACGATCGCGTTGACCTGCATCGCCACCATTTGCTCGACGAGCGACACCTGCTCGGCGAGATCCGTCTCGTTCTTGATGCCATTGACGACGAGATCGTAGACGGCGGCGTTCTTCGCGTGATGAGCCTTCGCGCCCTCGGCCATCGTGCCGAAGAACTCGTTGGCGAGCGACTTCATGACGAGGGCGACGCGCGGCTTGGCGGGGGACGCGCCAGCGCCGGAGGGAGCCTCCGATTTGGTGCAACCGCCGAGAAGGAGAGCAGCGGCGACGAGACCGGCCAGGAGGCGGCGGGAAGGAACCGACGGGGCGGAGCGTTTCATGGGAGTTGGAGGAGTCTGGTCACTGCGACGAAGCGGGCAGGTGTCCGAGCGGGACCCAGGCAATCAGAGGTCACCACCAAACACACGAAAGACACGAAATGAATGTCACGGCAAGGAGGTCGATCTCTCACGTCATGCCTCGCCCCCAGAAGCCTCCGACCTACACCGGCCGGGGCGGGCCGGACATTCCTTCCGCGGTTCATCCTTTGGTGTATTTCGGGTGTTTCGTGGTTAATCCCGGATGGATCGCGGCGATTCAGGGCTGCGCCCGCGCGGGCGGCTCGACGCAAAGCTGGACGATGGCCTCGCGCACGCGAGCAGTCTGTGCGGTGCTCATCACCAGGAAGCGGTGGGAGCCCTGGCCGCCCTGGCCGGGGCGGAACCACGTTGCCCCATTGTCTTCCACGGTCACCGATCCCGGCGGCGACAGCTCAAAGTAGCCGCGATCCGGAAAGACGGCATAGAGCAGCGCCGTCGGATCCCAGGTGGGGCGATCGTGCGGGGGTGGATTGTAGAGGATGTAGGCCTCCTTGAGCGGGTGGTGCGGCACATAACCAAAGTCCTGCTCGATTGACTGGTGGGGATACGCGGCGGCCACGCCGATCTCGAACCCGCTCCAGATCACCGGCGAGGGCCAGCGCAGCGCGATGGCCTGCGCGGCCGGCACGTCCTTGATCACGTTGTATTCGAGGTGCCGCGTGTTCCAGTTCACGGTCTGGAAGGCTCCGGCCATGATCGAACAGACCTTCACCTTTTTCGCGATGAGATCGCGACCGGCGAGGGGCGAATACTCGTCGGGTTTCGAATCGAGCAGGCGCGCGAAATTGGTGAAGAAGCCCACCTGCACGAGGGCGACGCTGGCGTCGGGTTGCGCCGCCAGCAGTTTTCGAATCAGCCCCACCGCCTCCGGAGCCTCCGCCCCGCTGCGCAAATCATGGGGGTAGCGCAACGCGCCGTCGGCGTTCTTCTCATCCGCGAGGCGGTTGAATTTGCCCGGCTCGGGCGTGGCACCGTGGCGCACGACCCCGATGGGCACAGCGGGGAAGCCGTAAAACGTGTTCACGGCATCGACGAAGGCCGCGGCCTGCGGATGGTCCTTCGTGATCGTGACGGCGAGCAACTCCACCGCCCCGCGTTGTTGGAGATTGTGGATCATGCAGAGGGCCATGACGTCGTCGACGTCGTTGCCCATGTCGGTGTCGAAGATCAGTTTGACCGGGGCGGCGGGCGCCACGCCACAGAGGGCGGCGAGGATTAAAGCGCGGAGGAGGATACGCGGTTTCATTTGGACTCTCGTTGGGTTGAGTTCTGCGGAGCGGTGATCATTAACGCTTCGAGCACCGCGGCCAGCCGTGCGGGATCGCCGGCGAGCTTCACGTAGGCTTGCCGGCCAGTTGGGTCCGGTTGCCATGAGGTCAGGCCTTCGGCATCAACGAGCACGCGACCGCCGGTAATGGTCTGCCAAAATTCCGGCTCGGCGCCGCGCACGGCGAATAACGCCGCCGCCTGGTCGTAACTGGGCTGACCGCCATCGATCGAGGGACGGCCGGCATGGCGGCGCAGTTCGTCGGCGCGCCGAGCCAGAGACCGTCAAATCCCACCGCGATGGCGGCGGGGAAGGGGATGCCTTCGAGGAAGACCGTGCGCTGGTCGAAGGTGCCGTCTCCGTTCGTGTCTTCGAGGATGACGAGGCGGCTGTCGCCGGAGTTGGCGAAACCTGCCTTGCGGTTTTCGTAATCGCGATTCTCCGCGACCCACAAGCGGCCGCGATCATCCCAGCAAAACGCCATCGGCTGTGTAATCATCGGCTCGGCGGCGGCGAGCTTGGCCTCGAAGCCGGCGGGCACGGTCATCTTCGCGGCGGCCTGTTCGCCGGTGAGGAAGACCGCCTTCCTGCCCTCGGCTTTAGCGAGACCCCAGAGTACGCCGTCGGACGTTTCGCCGGTGTAGGCTTTCCACGAATCGGTGAGGGCGACGTCGTCGAACTTGCCGGAGTAAACGACGAATTGGTGGCGGACGGTCTGGTGTTGGTGGTGCTCGGGACTGAATTCCGTGAGGACGCTCTTGCCATCGGGCGAGATGATGGGGTGCAGATAGGGTCGGAAATCGGGGCGCGCGTTTTGCGTGAGGACGGGCTCCGGGACGTTGGCACGATAGACGGAGATCGTGTGCATCGCGGCGTCCTGGCGCAGCGTGAGATTGGCGGCGTGCGCGGAGGCCGCGGCGAGGAGAGCGCAGCAGAGACGGAGTGGCAAAGGACTCATCGGGACGATTTGGTAAGGGGGATCGAGCGGTGCGTTTGGGTTGGAGCCGGCGGTAGAGAGGGATACGGAGAACGATTGCGAGGAGGCCATTTTTCCGGGCTTGAGCGGTATTTCAGTCGAGCGGAGCTTTTTCAAAGTCGCTCGGCTTGACCCACCGGGGGGAAAGTTTCTCGCCCTTCAGATAGCGTTCATAGAAGCGGGCGTTTTCGGGATTCGAATACGGATAACGGTCGAAGACGTCGCCTTGGCCGAACATGCGCGGGTCACCCTGCGCTTTGAGTTCGGCTTCCATCCGGGCCTTGAGCGCGGCGCGGCGCGCGGCGGCGGCGGGCGTGGCCGCAAGGTTCTTCACGGCGTCGGGGTCGGTGGTCAGATCGTAAAATTCAACCGCTGGTCGGCGGCCGAAGCAGAGTGTCCAATAAGGATCGGTGCCGTGGGCGCGGCGCTCATCGAGAATGAAAGACTTGGTGGGACTGGCATCGACGGTGAGATAACCGGTCTCGGGGTTGCCGGCGGGCCAGCGGCTGGGCTCGAAATTCTCCAAGTAGAGCTGACCGGCTTGGACAATGCCGCGGATGGGATAGCCGACGTCGCCGGGGCGGCCGATGTCGTGGCGCTCCTTGCCGATGAGGACGTGGTCACGAGAGGGGTTGATCTGGCCGGAGCGGTTGGCGCGGAAAATATCCGTCAGGCTGCGACCGGGTGACACGGCCAGGCCGGTCTTCGCCCACGGCAGGCCGGCGAGTTCGATGAAAGTGGGCGCGAAGTCGATGAGACTCACGTAGTCGTCAGCGACGCGACTGCGGCCGGAGATGCCATTGGGCCACATCGCGGCGAGGGGGACGTGATTGGAATATTCGTAGGCGTCGCTTTTGACCCGGGGAAAGGGCATGCCGTGATCGGAAGTGACGATGACGAGGGTATTCGCGAGCAGGCCGCGCTGCTCGAGTGACGCGAGCATGCGGCCGAGGTGCCGGTCGAAATGTTCCACCTCGAAAGCGTAGTCGAGCAAGTCGCTGCGGACCGTTTCGTTGTCCGGGAGGAAGGCGGGCACGCGATCGATTTCGGCGAGGCGATGGCCGCCCTTTTTCACCCCGGAGCCGAGCTCGTAGGCACGGTGCGGTTCGTTGGCACCATACCAAAATGCCCAGGGCTGGCCGGTGGGCGCGGCCGCGAGAAAGTCATCGAAGTTGGCCGCGTAGTCATTCGCGCCAATGCCAGTGGCAGGAGGCGGCGCCTTGCGTTTGTTGAAGGCCTGGCCGGTGATGGCACGCGGGTTCCCGTCCGCATCGTTCGCGACGCCGGGACTCCAACCCTTCGCGGTGTGGCCGACGGTCCAGCCGTGTTCGGCGAGGGCCTCGGCCCAGCTCTTAAACTCGATCGGGAAAAAGCAAAAGTGGTTGCCGGCTTCCTTGAGCTGCCAGGAATTGCGGCCGGTGAGAATGGCCGCGCGCGACGGGGCGCACTTGGCGTTGGGCGTGTAGGCGTTCTTGAAGAGGACGCCATCGCGGGCAACGCGGTCGAAGTTCGGCGTGCGGATCCATTTCGTGCCATAAGCGCCGGCGTGCAGGCCCCAATCGTCGGCGATGGCGAAGAGTAGATTGGGTGGGCGCGATTCGGCCGCGCGGGCGGTCGAGACGAAGAGCGGCGCGAGGGCGAGGAGCGCGAGGGAACGAATGGCGGGACGCATAGGGAAGTGGTGAAACAGGGGCACGGCGGGAAGGGCGAGTGGGCGAAGCGGAGTTACGGGATTCGTAACGCAGCAGTCCTATTGTTGGCCTTTGTGGTCCGGGTTCGGGTCCATCATGGCGGCGGAAACAGTCTGGCGCCACTGGTGCAGCATGGTCGTCAACTTCTGCGTGAGCGCCGGCTGTTCGGCGGACAAATCGCGCTGCTCACCGATGTCGTCGCGGAGGTTGAAGAGCTGGACCGTGTTGTTCTCGAAATACTCGAGGAGCTTGAAGTCACCGTGGCGGATCGCGCCGCCGGGGCTTTGCATGCCGTGATTGCTGTAGTGCGGAAAGTGCCAGTAAAGCGCTTCGCGGGCGGGCGGTTTTTCGCCGCGCACGAGGCCGGCGAGACTCACGCCATCCTGGTGTTGCGCGGGACGGGCGGGGACGCCGATGAGATCGAGAATGGAGGGATAAAGATCGGTGGTGATGGCGGGCACGCTGGTGACGGTGCCGCGTGCGGTGCGACCGGCGGCCTTGATCATCAAGGGCACGCGGATGCCGCCTTCGTAGAGCCAGCCTTTGCCGCCACGCAGCGGGAGATTTGAGGTGGCGAAGGCGGCGTCGAGGGCGGTGGGCGCGACGATGCGATCGGGCCGACCGAAATTCGCGGCGGACATGCCGCCGTTGTCCGAGGTGAAAATCACGATGGTGTTTTCGGCGATGCCGAGGGCTTCAAGCTTGGCGATCACGCGGCCGAAGCTCTCGTCCATGTTTTCGACCATGGCGGCGAACTGAACGTTGTCCTGCTCCTGCTTGATTTTGACGGTGTCGTTCGGGAGCACTTTGTAACCGCGATAGGCGTCCTCTTTCATCAGGGCGTCCAGTTGCGGGCGCGTCGGGGCGTTTTTCGCGTCGGGATTTCCTTCGAGAATAAATGGCGCTCGAGCCGCCGAGGTGGCGTTGCGTTTCAGCTTGGCCTGATATTTGGCGACGAGGTCGGCGCGGCCCTGGATCGGGTCGTGGACGGCGAAATGGGAGAGGTAGAGGAAGAAGGGGCGGTCTTTGTTTTGCTCGATGTAGTTCACGGCTTCGTCCGTGAGGCGGTCGGTGAGATAGTCGCCGGGGGAGTCAGTGAGGGCGTCGAGGCGGAAGGGGGCATGATAGCCGGCGTTCGGCCAGCCTTTGTTCCAGCGGGGAATCTGCACATCGAAGCCGTGCTGCAGGGGACCGGACGGGTCCTCGCCGAGGTGCCATTTGCCAAAGTGGCCGGTGGCGTAGCCGTGCTCCTTGAGGGCTTCGGCGAGGGTCGTTTCAGCGAAGGGCAGGTGCTGGTGGATCGTGGCGTTCTTGAAACGCTGGAATGGATAATCGCGGCGGCCCGGGAGCCAGTCGGTCATCTTGAGCCGGGCGGGATACTTTCCGGTCATGACGCTGGCGCGCGTGGGGGAGCAGACGTGGCAGGCGGAATACGCGTCGGTGAAGCGCACGCTCTGGCGGGCGAAACGGTCGAGGTTGGGCGTCTCGTAAAAGGAACTGCCGTAGCAGCCGAGATCGCGCCAGCCGAGATCGTCCACCAGGAAGAGGACGACGTTGGGCAAACGTTGCGCCGCGTGGACCCGGGTGAGGGCGCAGCTGACCGCGAGGAGCAGGAGGAAACGAAGGAGCAGTTTCATGATGGCCTAGAAATCTTTTTTCACGCGGATGATGTAGTCGCGGAGGCGGACGTTGCCGTAGCGGGAGTAGAAGAATGGCGTCGGGATGCGGCCGGTGTCGTAGGCGGGAAGGGTGTTGAAGACGTTGTTCACGGTGAACTGGAGCGTCAGGCCTTTGAGATACGCGTGCTGGTTCTTCGCGCCGAAATTGTAGCCGATGGTGGCGTTGTGGTAGCGCTGCGCGGCGACGGTGTTGCCGCCTTGCGGACCGGTGTAGAGGGTGTTGATCGCGGCGTTGGGATTACCGAGGTAGTTGGGATCGCCGGGGGAATTGCGCTGCTTGTAGCCGCTTTGATAGGTGGTCGTCCAGGAGGCGCGCCAGTGGCGGCCGCTGGACCAGCTCAGGGTGCCATTGGCCTTGGCGCGATTCACGCCGCCGGAGTTGGGAAACTCGACATACTCGATGGCGGGGAAACCGATCGCGGGGGGAAGTTTGAGGTGATCGGTGATCGTGGTGCGCGCGCGAACGGCGAAGACGCCGAGGCGGGTGCCCTTGCGGTAATCGATCGAGGCATCCCAGCCGTCGGTCAGGCCGTCGCCGACATTGTAGTTGGCGAAGGTGAAGAGTTCGATCTGGTTGGTGGTGGGATTGCGGGTGACGCTGCCGTCAGGCGCGCGGTCGCCCATGTTGGCGAGTTGCTGGACGTTGTTCACGTTGCGGATGAGATCCATTTTCGCGATCCGCCAGTATTCGAGGTTGAAGCGGAAATCCTTCAGGAAACCATCGGGTTCCCAGATGACGCCGTAGGACCAGTTCTTGGAGGTTTCGGGGCCGAGGGCGGGATTGTTGCCGGCGACGCTGAGCGAGGGGTAGCTGGTTTGCGTGACGGGGTCGAAGAAGATGGCGGTGGGAACGGCGGCGGCGAGGCCGCCGGTGTTGATGCGCTGGGTGAGCTGGGAGAACGTGGGCGGGAGAAACGCCTCGGCGTAGGAGGCGCGGAAGGTGAGTTCGCGGAGCGGCTGATATTTGAGACCGAAGGTGGGCTTGGTGGCGTTGAGCTTGGTGATGTCCTGCCGGCTTTCGGTGGCGCTGCGCGTGATGCGGGGGAAGGGCGGGGAAGCGGGGAAAATGTTCACACGACCGTCGGGATTGGTGTAGACGTGGAAGTATTCCGAACGGACGGCGGCCTGGAACTCGAGGGCGCGGATGAAGGGCTTTTCGTTCAGCCCGGAGATGATGGGCACGCTGATCTCGGCGTGGCCGGCGTAGGTGGAGATGCGCTGGCCGATGAAGTAGGAGTGCTGGTTGGTGGCGTTGGCCTGCGCGGGCGGAACGGGCGGGAAGTCGCCGCCGACGTAAGCCTGCGGCAGCCGTTCGGTATACACTTCGGAGCCGAGGGTGAGGACGGGGCGGCCTCCGGGAAGTTTGAAGAGCGGGCCCGATGCGCGGAGGTTGTAATTGAGCATCGTGTTGTAGTTGTAGCCCGTCCACTCGCCGTAATAGCGGTCCCAACTGATCGGGTTGGCGATGGTGTCGACGAAGGGATTGACCACGCCGGTCCAGAGCAGCGGAGCGTAGCCGCCGAACGCGTTGTTGTTGGCGAAATTTGCCAGGCCGTAGGACACCTTCTGTTTGGAGACAGAGTAATTCACGTCGCCGGCCAGCCGCCACTCCCCTGGCAGCTTCACGAGGGCGCCGAAGACGCCGCCGGCGGACTGGTTAATGATGTCGTTGTGCGACGCCTCGTCCACCGACATGGGGATGGAAACGAAAATATTTTCGCGAAACGGATTGGTGGGCGCGTTGCCGGGGACGGCGAACTGGTAGGCGCCGTTGCCGATCGGCACCCACTTCGCCTCGAGGGTGGTGCTGCGGTTGAACGCGAAATCGGCGAAGAGACTGATCTTCGACGTGAGCTGGTGGTCGACGCGGCCCATCAGCGCCTCCTTGCGCGGGACCTGCGTGAGCGTGCTCTCGTAGCCGCGCCAGACGCTGGGAGCGAAGTCGAGATTGTAGCGGCCGGCGTTGGCGAGCAGGCCGGCGTCGCGCGTGGCGACGGGCGTGGCGGCGGAGGTGCCGGAGGGTATGTGAGAGATGCGCGAGCCGAGCGTCTGGCCGGTGGACTTGAGCGTGAGGGTCTGAGTCTGGGCGTTGGCGAAGCCGTTTACGGCGGCGTTATTGAGGACGATGTTGGGCGTGGCTCCGCTGGTGAAGGTCGCGGTGGTGGTGTAGAAGGAGGCGGGTGCGTTGGCCACGGCGCGATTAAAGTAATCGATAAGGAATGGGCGGTCCTTCATGCGGAGGGGCTTTCCATCGCTGTAGCTGCCGCTGAGTGTGACGTGAGTCTTGGCACCAAGGGAGAAGCCGTAGATGGCGTTGACGGTGCGGATCGGGGCGTCGGTATCGAATGTGTTCTGGTAGGAGGTGCTGACCTGGCCGCCGGTGTAGCTGCGTTTGAGGATGACGTTGACCACACCTCCGACGGCGGTGCCGCCGTAGATGGCCGAGGCGCTGCCGGGGAGAACCTCGACGCGCTCGATGGCGGCGAGCGGGATGCCGTTGACGTCGGGTTGAAAGGTGGCGCCCCGGTTGGCGAAATTGGCGGTCCGCATGCCGTTAATGAGGATGAGCGTCTGCGAGGAACCGAGGCCCCGCAGATTGATGGAGCTGGAGGCGCCCCTCTGCTCGGTGAGCGCGCTGGGGTCGACCTGGGCATTGGTTTCCATGACGGAGTTCTGCGTGAGACTGTCGCGCAGGACCTCGTCGAGGTCGGTCTTGCCGGAGTTTTCGATCTCGTCGGCGCCGATGATGTAGTAGGCTTGGACATCGTTGATTCCGCGCGGAATGTCCATGTTGGAATCGGTGAACGGAACTGGTTTCTTGTCGAAGACCTTGAACTCGGACATGACGCTCACGTCGTCTTGCTTCGCCCCACTCGGACTGGCCGCGGGTGGGACAGTCTGGGCGGCCGCGACGAGAGGAATCAGGGACAGGCCACCTCCGAGCACGGCGAGCTGGAGGTGACGGCGAAACGGGGACACGCGGGTCGTTTTCATGTTCTTAGGGGGGGCATGTTCTTTGGGGGCGATGAAGCGGGACCGACTTATGGAGCGGATCCGGAGCGTTCGGCGTTCCGGCGAAGAGAAATCGGAAGCGGGGGGTCAGCCCGAGCGCAGGTCGGGCGACAATCATGGAGACGGAAGGCGAAAGCGTGGGGGCGTGACAGGCATCCGCTGCGTCGGTTGTCTGCGAGGAGGTTTCCCTGAGTGCAGCCAGAGCAATAATGGAACATTTATCTTCATGGTTTCATCCCTCGATTAAACCTCACGGAACGGGAGCAAAAATGATTCTGCGATACGCGGTGAGATCATGCACACCGTCATCCGTAACCTCGCAGATCAAGTGAAAGGTCTTTCCGGCGGAATCTATCGGGATTTCAATCGTTGCCTGATCAGAAAAGCTATTCTTAATCTCAACCGTACCCGTGTAGGAACCCGCTTCAGGTTGAACCCACCATTTGTAGCTCAATACGTCTCCATCGGGATCGGTTGTTTTCGACGCATCAAGTTTGACTGCAGCTCCTTGTTTGGGGTTCAGCGTCAGGATATCAAGGCTGTCATCGCCCTCAATGACCACCACGGGATTCCGGTTGCCTTTACCCTCTTTCGCCCAATCCATTCGGGCGGCAAAATTGTTAAACGTGGCAGGATAGAAGTATTTTGCATATTTCTCGCAAGTGGTATGGGCATCGCCCGTTCTGTTTACGTATGAATAGCCATTCTGGTCTTCTCCCAATCCCCATTCAGAATAGCCGCCCCAACCCGCCTGAGTGGGTACGTCCGAATTATTGAGTCCGTTCGGCATGATATGCAGAAAAGATGGGGTATCCCCTTCTACACCAAAATGGTATTTGGGATACTGGCGGCCAAGGTTTCCGTGATGCTGTATATGATCCTCATATTCAGGCCAGTGGCCTCTTCTGGCTGCCGAAACCTGATACCACCAAGCACAGTCCTCCCAAATAAACAGGAGATTGTCTGAGAAGTTCCGTCGCATCCAGGCGTGAGAACTGGAATCGAAGCCGGCCAGGCGGCCACCGCCTTTAATGTTTGATCGGTCCTGATCCGCGATCGCATACGCACGGACTTTATGCAAAAACGCTTTGAGCTCCGATGCACTTCTGGTTTGCTGCACCTGCCATATTGACTGGGCAAGGGTATTGCCGCCTCCCCAAAAGGTCACCCAAATAGGACGGTCATCGTCTTCATCCGCCAGTTTTATAATGAGTTCACTGCCTTGTGAATGATTGTCTGCTCCGATGAACTCCTTTCCCATAACCATGCTGCCAAACATCGTTCGATCTCTCAAATACTGTGCATTCGGCCAGTACCCTATTTCCTGTCGCTCATTTTCCTGTGCAAATCCAGTCTGGCCTGAACGCTTCATCAGGTTGGGCAAATCTTTCTCATACGCATCAATCGCCCCTTTCGCCTTATCCATATCATCTTGGGGATGGCGTATAGACCATCCGGTTGTAAGTACAATTCCTTCAATTTCGTACAGATCAGCGTGTACGAATAGACGAATCAACGATTGATGGTCATCCGGTTCGCTGAGACTTATATCAGTAAGGACAACGATTCGCGGTTTAAGCGGAGCCGCATGGGCATTCAAAAAAACCAGGAGCACCGACAGACCGACCACGGCATGCGCCGTAAACACGAAACGCATCGATTTAATAAAATGTTTCACCGATAGGAAACTGAATCTTCAGGGGGTCGGATCCGGGAGGGGTTTATCGAACGTGTTCTGGTAGGAGGTGCTGACCTGGCCGCCGGTGTAGCTGCGTTTGAGGATGACGTTGACCACACCTCCGACGGCGGTGCCGCCGTAGATGGCCGAGGCACTGCCGGGAAGAACCTCGACGCGGTCGATGGCGGCGAGCGGGATGCCGTTGACGTCGGGTTGGAAGGTGGCGCGGCGGTTGACGAAATTGGCGGTGCGCGTGCCGTTGATGAGGATGAGCGTTTGCGAGGAACCGAGGCCCCGTAGATCGATGGAGCTGGAGGCGCCCATCTGCGCGGTGAGGGCGCTGAGGTCGACTTGGGCATTGGTTTCCATGACGGAGTTCTGCGTGAGACTGTCGCGCAGGACGTCGTCGAGGTCGGTTTTGCCGGAGTTTTCGATCTCGTCGGCGCCGATGATATAGTAGGCCTGCACGTCGATAATGCCGCGCGGGATGTCCATGTTGGCATCGGTGAACGGCACGGCCTTCTTGTCGTAAACTTTGAATTCGGACATCAAGACGGCGTCTTCCTTCTTGGCGTCGGGCTGAGCGGCAGGGCTAGGGGCGGACAGGGCGCGGGCCTGCGGCGACACAGCTACGGTGACGAAGAAGCATGCGCCAACGCTCAACATCGCGACACGGCGCGCAGGGTGCGTCCAACCGTGACGACGCAGTCGGGAACGGGGCAGACTTCTGTCGCACATTACCAAGGAGAAACCGGGGGGCAATCGCAGAAGATCATGGGAGGAAGACGGGGCCATGCGGCCACCGACAGGAAGCTCGAGGCTGAGGGGAGGGGTTGAGGTGCCGCCTGGGCCGGTTCGAGAAGTCGCCCACTCGAAATCCCGGGTTCGGCAGCGGTTATCGTCGGTTGGGGAACATCGTGCGCACCGAGCCACCCGAAGCGCCGATGGAGGCGTAGGGTTGCAGAATCACATTGCGATGCCCGGCCGCCGTCAGGCGCCACCGCGGCAAGCCGTCCGCTTTGGCTGGCGTCATGGGTGTAAGCCAGGATTGTGCATCCGCCTTGGTTTCATCCAAAGCGAGCACGACTTCCGGCTCGTCTGTCTGCCTGACCACGTCCTGGGCCAAGGTGAGCGGCCCCCAGGTGAAGGCGACCCAACTCAGTCCATCCCGCCCAGGGTGGAAGTGGGCCCGGAGGGGAAACTCGAATCGCACGACGGCGCGCTCGTCCGGAAGCCAGGTGCGCTTGAGTTCGAGGTAACCCGCGGGCGTCTTCCGCAGCGGTTGCGGTTGGCCGGCCACGAGCACTTCCACCGCAGCTGCGCCCAGCGGCAGGCGGAATTGCACCGCCACGTCCGCCGGTTGAGCAATTTCCCACCGCAGTGAGGCCTGCGCCTGGTAGGGATAGGTTCCTTCAATCACCAGACGGCCGGGCGAGCGGAGCAACGGTTCGAGCGGGATGGCCGTCGGTAAATAGCTGCTCAACACCAGCGCTTCTGAACTGACCCCCGCCAGATGCCGCGCATACATCTCGAGCGCGCGCGGGCCGCTGGAAGCACAACAGGTGATCTCGTCCTCGTAGCCCCGGCTGGGCGCGTTGGGCATCGTGTGATAAGCCCACTTTTCGCCGTTGGGCGACTGCGCGCCGATCAAATGATTGAACATGGCCCGCTCCGCCTCGGCCGCAAACCGGGCTTCGCCGGTCAGCCGCCACAACCCCAGGGAAAACTGCACCCAGGTCGTCGTGGAGCACGTTTCCACGCAGTTCGTGGGATGAAAGAACTGCGGCGGCGCGAAGCACTCCATGTTTTGCGCCGGCACCGCCGCGAAACTCCACGGCCCGCCGGTTTCGTAAAGGTGGTGCGCCTGGATTTGTTCCCACACTTTGACCGCGGTCTCCCGATAGTCGCCCTGCCTGGTGTGCCGGTACAACTCGAGATAACCGAGCATCACCGCCATCAGTTGATAAGCTTTGCCATCGCCGCAGACGGACACGTCCAGACCGGCGCGCATGGCGGCGGTCGGACGCAACACGGGGTTGCTCTCCACCCCCGCCGCCACCTGTTGGGCGAACCGCAGGAACCGCTCCTCGCCTGTCCGTTCATAAAGCATCACGAGTGACTCGAGCACGGTGGCGGAGGAAAGTCCGGAGCGGGTGCCGACTTCGTTGAGGGAGCGGGCGCCAGGGCCAAAGGTCTGCAGGAGCAGGTCGCCGATCTTCACGCAGGCAGCCACCGCCTGGGGATCGTGAAAGTAACGATCATAAACGAGCAGGCCGTAGAGCACGTAGCGATGCGTCCAGACATCCCATGAGGCCTTCGCCTTCCTGTCCTGGGGATTGGTGAAACGGTTCGCGGGCAGATAGGTGCCGAGGTAGCCATCCTGGCTTTGGGCGGCCACCAGTCTCGCCACCGTCTGCTGCAGCAAGGCCACCAGCTTCGGATCATGGGTGGTCTGGCACGCGAGGGTGGCGGCGTGGAGCCATTTCCCGACGTGTTCCCCCTGCCAGGTATGCTGGCCGGGCGGCTTTTCGAAGCCCTGCAGGAGAAACGGGTCGTGGCCCACCCGCCAGAGGCGCTGCTCCCGCCAGCGCCCGAGGCGCTCGCCCAGGAGACCGCCCACCGGCGCAACGGCCAGCGGTTCGATGGCATCGGCGACCCGGGGGATCGCCCCGCCCTGGCTGGCGGCGCAGGGGGTGAAGGGCAGCAGTCCCAGCGCGACCTGCGTCGCCAGCAATCGAATACAGGCAAGCCGCGTTCGGGGGCCGACCGGACGAGCGGAGGGCGACGGAGGGAGGACCATGATTTTTACCGGGGTTTTCAAGGAGCGCTGAGGGAACGAGCTGCTGCTATTGCGCGAAGGCCTGCAGCTCGGCACAGGTGACAAAGGCCTGCCGCGGATTGTCGCCGCAGGCCGGGCGGCCGATGACGCGCAGCGCGACAAAGGTGACGGGAGTGTCGAGCTTGAGGGCGAATTGCCCGTAGCCCGACTTCTGCCCCTTGGGCGTGGTGGCCGTGGTCGCGGGATAGTCGGCCAACTCGCCGATCGTCTCCCACGGACCGGAGGCGGCGCGCTGGATCTGCACGCGCGGTTTGCCGCCGCGGGCGTCGAACCAGCCGCCGTCGTGAAACATCTTGCCGTGGGTGAAGATCACGCGCCGGGCCGTCGCCGGCTCGGCGAGCGTCACGGCGAACCAATCCTCCGCCGCCGGCCGGCCGTCGAAGGTCGCGACGGCGCTTTGCGGATCGTCGTCGTTGATCGAGCCGGTCTGGTTGCCCGGTCGCGAGCGGGTTTCGCGACCATCGAACAAGACGTTCGCCGTCGGCTGGCCCGCGAGGGGCAGCCAGACCTTGTAGCTCGCGCCGCTGAGGCCGGCGTCGGCGAAAGGCACGAGCCGCGTGGTGAACGGTGCGCCGCCGCGCCGCGTGGTGGCGTTGATGCGGAAGAGTTGCGCTCCCGGCCACGTCTTCCAATCCGCCGGGGCGGGGACGGACGTGAGCGCGAGCGTGGCGAGGTCGGCCCGGGCCAGGGCGAGCGACTTGAACGGCGGGTGGATGTCGGCCAGCAGCGTTTCGTCGGCCGCGAGCACGAGGGGGCCGTAGCACACGGCGGCTTTCCCCTGGTTCAGGTGATCGCCCGCGATGACGCGGGGACCGAGCTTGAGGTTCAGCTCGAGGGTGTCACCCGATTGCCACGTCCGGCGCACGGTGGTGTAGCCGTCCGCGCCGGGTTGGCCGGCGGCGAAAGGTGTAATGGAGCTTTCCTTACACCACGCCGGGAGGCGCAGCTTGAGGGAAAACTCCCGGGCCTCGCGCAGCTCTGCGGTGATGCGGATGCGCCCGTCGGCCGGATAACGCGTGGCGATCATCAACGTAAGCGGCGTGCCGTCGCGCAACGTGAGGTGGGCGGTGCCGGCGTCGAACAGGTTGATGACCGCGCCATCGGCATCCGTGGTGACGGCGAAGGTCGGCAGCAAGGCGATGCCGCGCGGACCGCTGGAGAGGCAGCAGTGCCCGTCGAGCGTGGCGCTGTACGGTTTCCTGCCTTCCATCTGGACGTAGTAGCCCCACGCCGTGCCGTCGGGCTTCTGGGCGCCGAGCAGTTGGTTGAGCGCGACGTGCTCGAGCTGTTCCGCGAAACGGGCCTCGCCGGTGAGACGCAGGAGTTGCGCATTGAACTGGAGCCAGGTGACGGTGACGCACGTCTCGCCGACATTGTTGGTGTTGGGCAGGTCGTGGTCGTCGTGGAAGACTTCGCGGTAACTAGCCGCGCCGGTCAGGTAGAGGCGGTGGTCGACGATATCGCGCCACGCGTTGAGGCAGACTTCGAGCAGCACCCGGTCGCCGGTGGTGCGGTAGAGTTCGAGGGCGCCGTTGAGGCACGACAGCATCTCGTAGGCTTTCCCGTTGCCGACTTTGTCCACGCGCTTGAGGCGGGTCAGCGTAGAGATGAGGTGCGGGCCGTTCGGGTGTTCCCAGGCGCGGATGATGTAGCGGCAGAAGTCGAGATAGCGCGCCTCGCCGGTCAGGCGGTAAAGCAGGACCATCGGCTCCAATACGCTGCTCGAGGCCATGCCCATATGCTGGGCGCCGGCGGTGAGAAGGTCGCGCTGACCGGGGCCGTCACCAAAGGTCTGGCAGAGCAGATCCGCCATGCGCCGGCAGGTCGGAAGCGGGGCAAGATTGCCGGTGTAGCGCACGTAGGTAAGCAACCCGAGGAGATTGTATTTGTGCGCCCAGACATCCCAGGCGGTCCAGCGGTCCTTCTCCAGGTAGGTGCCGAGATAGCCGTCGGCGAGCTGGCACCGGGCGAGTTCGGCGACGGCGGCGTCGAGCTTGGACCGCAGGGCGGGATCGCCGGTGTTGACCCACGCGAGCGTGGCGGCGTGCAGCCATTTGCCGATGTGTTCGCCGTCCCAGGTCTGGCGGCCCGGCCGCTGGCGGTAGCCCTCCAGCAGGCGACTCGTGTCAATCTTGGCGAGCCGGTTGGCTTCGTTGGCCGCGATGCGCGCGCCCAGCCAGCCGCTCAACTGCACGCGATCCGGGATCTGGAACTCCTGTTGGTCGGGAATCACGCATGCGATTTTTTCGGGCACGGGAGTGATGGCGGCGCGAACGGTTCCCACCTGCAGCAGGGCGGCGAACATCCCGGGGAAAAGCAGCGCGCTGCGAACGCGACGCAAACGGAGGGGGGAGAGATTCATCTTAAACTCGGATGGGGTTTTATCTGCTGGCGCAAACGTTCGCCTTCCGGTTGAGGCTCTGTCAACGCAAACGTTTGCTCGCTTGTTACTATAGTTGTATAATATTTAACATGAGCCTCTTACAATTAGTTCCGGCAGGAGCTTCGCATGCGTGGCGGCGCGATCAGGTTGCTCGATTCGCTTGAAAAGAAGTTCAGCGGCAGCGCGGCCGGCTTCGTAAGCGGGTGGCCTTACGACCGTGAGCGGAGGACTGAAAACGGCGGCGAGCGGCAGGTCGTCAAATCCGAGAATGGCGATCTGCCGGGGGATCGAAAGTCCGCGGGAGATAATCGTCTCCAGCGCGCCGATCATCATGAGGTTGTTGCAGACGAAGAGCGCGGTGGGCGGCGGTGTCACGCCCAGCAGCTCGGCCGAGAGGATGCGACCGCTCTCCGGCTTGTAGTCGCCGAAGCGGACGAGTTCGGCAGGCGCGGTGAGACCGGCCCTGGTGTGGGCCGCGAGGTATCCTTGGAGTCGGGCTTGGCCCGTCGAGGAGTCGGCGGGGCCGCCGATCAGGCCGATGCGACGGTGCCCCCGCTGGATCAGATGTTCGACGGCTTCAAATGCTCCGCGCTCGTTGTCGATCTCGACCAGATCGATGCCGGAGGCTGGCTTGAGGGCCCGGTCGACGCACACGACCGGCACCCCACTCTGCGCCACGCGCAGCACCGCCGCGTCGTTTTCGTGAATCGGGGGCAGAATGATGCCGTCGACCGACTCCGCCACCATCACATCGAGGTAAAACTGCTCCTTGGCCGCGTCCTCGTCGTAGTTGCAGAGCAGCACGGCGAAGTTGTTGCGATAGGCGACATCCTCGACGCCGCGCGCCAGGTCGGCGAAGAACGGGTTCTGGATATTGGGGATGATCAGACCGATCAGGTGGCACTTGCCTCCGGCCCGCAACCGGCGCGCGACCCGGTTCGGCTTGTAACCCAATTCCCGCATGACGCGGCGCACGTGCTCCTGGGTTTTCAGGCTGATCTTTCCCGTCTGATTGATGGTGCGGGAGACGGTGGAAGTCGAAACCCGCGCGCGGCGCGCGACTTCGACGAGGTTCGGAGCAGGCTGCATACGTTAGCTGCAAACGTTTGCGCCGGATACCGGGCATTGCGAACTCGAAAACCAGGCTTCCCTCCCTCTCTCGCCGGAGCGCATCCCACTTTCTGACCGGCGATTTTACAGGCGTGGTATGGATTTGGAATCTGGTGGACGATCGTTTCCCGCAAGCGCGTCAACGACTCGACTGTTTCACGCCAAGGAGCACTTGTGGGCGGTCGCTGAAGCGCTGCACGGCGCGGGTACGCCCGCCGCGCAGGCCTGGCTCAAGCCATTACTCGCCCAGCTCGACCCCGGTGGAATTGCCACTTGCCTCCCACCGGGCAAGACGCGATGGTCGCCGCTCCATGCACCCGTCGAGCGCTCCCGCGCTCCGAGTGCGAGTACAACCACGGCCACCCTCCCGCGTTACCGCGCAGGGCCGGCTTCATCCAAAAACATACCACATGTCAGAAAAAGAAGAGTCAGGCGCGCCGATTCCGGCCCCCGCCGACTTGCCCGTTCCGGCGCCTGCGCCGACGGAAGCAGCCGCGGCTCCGAGCTCAGCGGCGTCCAGCAGCCCGGCTGCCCCGCCGCCAGGATCGTTTGGCGCCAACCGGGGCTCCGGCCTGTTGCGCGGCAAGCGCCCCACGCCCGCCAGCCAAGCCACGGCCGCCACGCCCCCCGCGGGCTTCAAGCCCAGCTCCGTCGAGGTCATCACCTCGAAGAGCGAATACAAAAACCCGTTCACCGGCGAAACCGAGGTCACGACTCCGCGCGCCAACGAACCCGTCCCGCCGCCTGCGCCTCCCCCGGCACCCGTGCCTCCCCCGGCACCCACCCCGGCGCCGATCCCGGCGCCGGCTCCCGTCGCGGCCCGACCCGCCCCCCAGGCGCCGGCTCCAAGACCGGCACCGACTCCCGCCGAGGAACCTCCCGGCGCCGAGGCCGAAAAGTCCGAACTCAATATCCTGCCGCCGGAAAATACCCGGCGCGCGGCAGTAAGCTGGGAATCGTCCGGCGCGGCTCCGGCCGCCGAGGAGAACGGCCGGAGCGACCGACCGACGTTCCAGCCTTCCCGCGAACGCCGCGAACCGCGCGAGGGACGCGAGGCCCGCAACCCGGTTGAGGGGCGGGAACCCCGCGATCCGCGCGAGGCCCGCGATCCGCGCGAAGGTCGCGATCCGCGCGATGCCCGCGGTCCCCGCGAAGGTCGCGAACCCCGACGGTCAGAGGGCCGGATGGAGCCGCGCGAACAGCCGCGGGCTCCGGATCGACCGGTCCAGGCCGAACCCGCGAAAACGGGCGGGTTCCTCGGCTGGTTGAAAAATCTCTTCGGCGGCGGCAAGCCGGCCGAGTCTGCTCCGACCGGCACACCCCGGGAGGACGGCGGTGACTCGCGCCGCGACGGCGACCGGGGCCAGCGCCGCCAGCGCGGCGGCCGCGGCCGCGGCGGCCAGGGTGGGTACCGCGATGATCGCGGGCCACGCCCCGAGGGCCAGTCGGGCCAGCCCCGTGGGGATGGTCGCGATTCCCGTGGCGAAGGGGATCAGGGCGGCCGGCGCCGGCGCCGGGGCGGCCGGGGTCGCTCCCGCGACGAGGGCGGCGACCGCGGTCCCCGACCGGAAGGCCAGCAGGGCGGCGGCGCGATTTGACGATCCCCGCGCAATAATCCTTGCCGGGAACCGCGCACCACGCGCATTTCAAAGGCGCCCGCAGGCTGCGGGCGCCTTTTTTCCAGGCCTTTCCTTCGGCTGCCCCGGCAACGACGGAATCCGCCCCCTCCTTTCATGGCCGATCTCATCGTCAACGGCGGCAAACCGCTCTCCGGTACCATCACGCCCTCGGGCAACAAGAACTCGGTGCTGCCGATCCTGTGCGCCTCGCTGCTCACCGACGAACCAGTGACGCTGCTCAACGTGCCGGCGATCACCGATGTCGAGAAACTCGTCACGTTTTTCCAGCAGCAGGGCTCGCGCATCACCTGGGACCAGGCCGCCGGGAAGATGACGATCGACCATGCCTGGTTCAACCCACGCCGCCTCCGGGGCGAGCTCCCCGCCGGCATGCGCTCCTCCGTGCTGCTCTTCCCTCCGCTGTTGCAGCGGATGAAGAAACTCACCCTGCCGACCAACGCCAAGGGCTGCTCCCTCGGCATCCGTGAACTCGATCCCCACCTCGAAATCCTCGAGAAACTCGGCACCAAGATCACGTTTCGCGACGAGCTCACGCTCCGGCTCCCGCGGGGCTTCCGCGGCGCCCGGCACTGGCCGGATTACATGTCGGTGACGGCCACGGAGAACTTCGTGATGGCTGCCGCTCTCGCCAAGGGCAAGTCGACCCTCCTCAACGCCGCCAGCGAGCCGCACGTGCAGGACCTCTGCACCGTGCTCGCGGCCATGGGCGCCAGGATTTCCGGAATCGGCACCAGCCAGCTCTCGGTCCAGGGCGTCGCCCGCCTCCACGGCGGCACGTTCACCATCAACACCGACTACCACGAGGTCGTCACGTTTCTCGCGCTGGGCGCCATCACCGGTGGCGCGGTCAAGGTGCGGCATTCGCTCCCGCACCACTTCGACCTGATGACGCGCGCCTTTGCCAAGCTGGGCGTCGTCATCGAACATCAGGGCACGACCGCCCTGGTGCGGCCCCGCCAGCGGCTCCAGATCGAGGCGCCCTACACCCGCAATCTCCTGCCGAAGATCGAGGCCGCGCCGTGGCCGTACTTTCCCGTTGATCTGCTCCCGTGCATGATCGCGCTGGCCGTGCGCGCCCAGGGGGCGATCCAGTTCTGGAACAAGGTCTACGAGGGCGGCTTCACCTGGATCCCCGAGCTCTCCAAGTTTGGCGCCCATGTCGTCGTCAGCGATCCGCACCGCGTCATCGTGTTCGGCGATCGGCCGCTGCGCCCCACCACGGTCGACGCCCCCTACATCATCCGCGCCGCCGTCGCCCTCTATATGATCGCCGCCAGCATCCCCGGGCGCTCGATCGTCAAGAACGCCGACACCATCAAGCGCGCGCACCCGAATTTCGTCGAGAACCTGCGCAGCCTCGGCGCGGACGTGGAATGGCGGGACTGAGAATTTGCGATTTTTGCATGGCGATTTTCAACTCCCGCACCCCGACTCCCCCTCGTTCCTTCGTTTCGCTGTGACCCCCTCGAAAATCGAAATTCAAAAATCAAAAATGGCCGCCGCCGCCGCGCCCACGGGGCTGGGCTATATCACCTCCACCCTGGCCGCTCCGGTCACGCCGGCCGAGGCGGCGCTCCGTCCGCTGTCGTTTTCCGACTTCACCGGCCAGTTGAAGACCGTCGAGCGCCTGCAGGTGATGGTCGGCGCCGCGAAGCGCCGCGGGGATCCGCTCAACCACATCCTGCTCTCGGGCCCGCCCGGCCTCGGCAAGACCACGCTCGCCTTCATCCTCGGCAACGAACTCGGCAAGAGCGTCCGCGTGACCTCGGGCCCCGTGATCGAAAAGGCCGGTGATCTCGCCGGGCTGCTCACCAATCTCGAGGAGGGCGACATCCTCTTCATCGACGAGATCCACCGCATCCCCAAGACCGTCGAGGAATACCTCTACTCCGCGATGGAGGACTTCCGCCTCGACATCATGATCGACCAGGGGCCCAACGCCCGCAGCGTGCGCCTCACCATTCCGCGCTTCACCCTCATCGGCGCCACCACCCGGAGCGGCCTGCTCACCGCGCCCCTCCGCTCGCGTTTCACGTTGCAAACCCGGCTCGACTATTACGACCACGCCACCCTCGACACGATCGTGCAGCGCAGCTGCGGCCTGCTCCAGATCGAGACCGACCCCGCCGGCAGCCGCGAAATCGCCCAGCGCTCCCGGGGCACGCCCCGCATCGCGAACAACCTGATCAACTTCGTGCGCGACTTCGCGCAGGAACGCGCCGATGGCCGGATCACCCAGCCCGTGGCCGCGCGCGCCCTCGAACTCCTCGAAATCGACGCCGCCGGCCTCGACGAGATGGACAAACGCATGCTCCGCATCATGGCCGAGAACTACCGGGGCGGCCCGGTCGGCATGAGCACCATCGCCGTGGCGGTGAGCGAAGAGGCCGAGACGCTCGAGGAGGTGCACGAGCCGTTTTTGATCCAGGAAGGCTACCTCCAGCGCACGCCCCAGGGCCGGGTGCTGACGGCGAAGGGCTATGCCGCGATCGGCCTGAAGGCGCTCGGGAGCGAACAGGGCTCGCTGCTGTAGTCCTTGCAAACGACATTTGCCGGGGCGCGCCCGGGTCCTCCGAGCCCTCCAGGTTCCACCCCTCCGCTGCCGGCCGCACCGACGCGGCCTGAAGGTAATTTGGCCGGTTTGGCGACACCGTCGACCTTCCTGCGGTGCCACCGGGTGCCGCCCTCTTTCCCTTCCCCAAGATAATCTGGCGGTCCGCCGTCCGGGCCGCTTGCTTTCCCTCCGTGCCCCCCCTACCTCCCAGAATCCACCGAACGGCGCTGCTGCTGCTGCCGCTTTTCCTGACCGTTTCGCCCGGCGCCGCCGCCGCCGCCGGCGCCCCGGTCGAAAAGTTCCAGCAGCTCGAAACCCTCCTCCCCAGCCCCAACGCCCAGCGCAACGCCGCCGGCGCGCCCGGCCCCGCCTACTGGCAGAATCGCGCCGACTACCGCCTCGAGGCCACCCTCGACGAGAAGACCCACCAACTCACCGGCCGGGGCACCCTCACCTACCACAACGCCTCGCCCGACCCGCTCACGTACCTCTGGCTCCAGCTCGATCCGAACTTCTTCTCGCATCACGCGGACTCCCGCACCCTCGCCCGGCCACCGGCGGATTTGGCCAAGTTTCCCTACAAGACCCTGCAGGAAATGCTCACCGCCGAGTCCTACTCGAGCGACCTGATCGTCAGCGAGGTCAACGACGCCAGCGGCCGCGCCCTGCCGCACACCATCGTGAAGACGATGATGCGCGTCGACCTGCCCGCCCCTCTGGCGCCCGGCGGGCAGTTCACCTTCTCGCTCGCGTGGCACTACAACCTCAACCCGGCAAAAGGCTCCTCCTCCCGCACCGCCTACGAGATCTTCGAAGCCGACGGCAACGCCCTCTACGTCATCGCGCAATGGTACCCGCGCCTCGCGGCCTACACCGACTACACCGGCTGGCAGCACAAGCAGTACCTGGGCGCCGGCGAATTCACCCTCGAGTTCGGCGACTACGACGTGCGCCTCACCGTGCCCGACGACCATGTCGTGGCCGCCACCGGCACCCTGCAGAACGCCCGCGACATCCTCACGCCCGCGCAACGCGAACGCCTCACCCGGGCCGGGACCGCGTCCGCCCCCGTCTTCATCATCACGCCCGACGAGGCCCGCGCCAACGAGGCCCACCGGCCCGCCACCACCAAGACCTGGCATTTCCGCGCCGAGAATGTCCGCGACTTCGCCTTTGCGTCCTCGCGCAAATTCATCTGGGACGCGATGGGCGCCGCGGGCCACGTCCATCAGGGACGGCCCGTCCTGGCCATGTCGTTCTACCCCCGGGAGGGCCTGCCGCTGTGGGACAAATACTCGACCCACGCCATCGTGCACACGCTCGACGTGTATTCGCGGTACTCGTTTCCCTACCCCTACCCGGTCGCGATCTCCGTCAACGGCCCGGTCGGCGGCGGCATGGAGTATCCGATGATCTGTTTCAACCGCCCCCGCCCGGAAGACGACGGCACCTACGCCCAGCGCACCAAGTACGGGCTGATCGGCGTGGTGATCCACGAGGTCGGGCACAATTACTTCCCGATGGTCGTGAATTCCGACGAACGGCAATGGACGTGGATGGACGAGGGCCTCAACTCCTTCCTGCAGATGCTGGCGCAGGAGGAATGGGAAAAAGACTGGCCCCAGGGGCGCGACGCCCGCGCGATCAAGGCTTACATGCTGCGCTCGGACCGCGTACCCGTGATGACCAACTCGGAGTCCATCTACGAAAAGGGCAACAACAGCTACGCGCAGCCCGCCGTGGCGCTGAATATCCTGCGGGATGTCGTGATGGGCCGCGCCTTGTTCGACCACGCGTTCCAGACCTACGCGCAGCGGTGGAGGTTCAAGCGGCCCACGCCGGCGGACTTCTTCCGCACCATGGAGGACGCCAGCGGCCTCGACCTCGACTGGTTCTGGCGCGGCTGGTTCTACAGCACCGATCATGTCGATCTCGCGATCGATCAGGTCCGCTGGCTGCAGCTCGATTCGAAGGATCCATCGGTCGAAAAGCCCAGGGCCGAGGCGGAGAAGGCGGCGCGCCCGGCGACCACCACCCGCGCCTTGAACGCCGCGCTGCCCAAGCGGGTCGACCGCTTCCCCGAGCTCAAGGACTTCTACGACGACTTCGACGAGGCCACCGTGCTGCCCAGCGAAAAGAAACGCTATCAGAGTCTGCTCAAGGAGCTGACCACCGCAAAGCTCGATCCCGCGCTGCTCACGACCGCCCGCAATTTCTACCTGATCGATTTCGCCAATGTCGGCGGCATCGTGATGCCCCTGCCGCTGCGCCTGGACTACGCCGACGGCACCACGGAGGAGATGATGCTCGGCGCCGAATTGTGGCGGTACGACACCGGCCATTGCGCGAAACTCCTGATGACCACGAAGGAGCTCAAGGCCGTCACCCTCGACCCGCGCGACGAATTGGCTGATTGCGATCTCGAAAACAACTTCTGGCCACGCCGCCTGGTGAAGACCCGGTTCCAGCTCTTCCAGGAAGAGGCCGGCAAGAACCCGATGCGGGAGTTGACCAAGCCCAAGCCCGGCGCCAAGCCCGAGCCATAGGAGTCACCCCGAAATACCCTCAACCCACGCCAGAACCGGTTAATTCGCGCATCGCCCTGAATCCTCCGACACCAGCTCCGTTTCCGCGTGTTCCGTGTCTTCCGTGGGCCACCCGCCTTGCTGAGTGTCCCATGATGCCTCCCTCGCGACAAACCGCCCGCCTTTATTACCCTGCCGGCTTTCGTGTCTTTGGTGTGTTTCGTGGTTTATTCCAACATCCCCTGTCATTTGGACTTTCCATCGGCGACGAATGGGTAGGGCGGCGAGTCCCTTCGCCGCCGGCGCTCCGGCGCGGAGCGGAGTCCGCGCCCTACCACAAGTCCAAGTTTCGAGGGCGATTGGTATTACCTGTCTTCCTCGCGTGGTTCGCCACCTCCTGCCTCCACGCCCATCCCATCCACACCTCCCTCGCCGAAGCCGACTACAACGGCAAGACGCAGCAGCTCGAAGTGGCGCTGCGGGTGTTCATCGACGACTTCGAGACAGTCTTGAGCGTGCGGGCCAAGCATCGCGTCTCACTGGAAAAAACGCCGGTGCCCGAATTCGACGCGCTCGCCCATGCCTACCTGGCGGAGACGTTCACCGTCCGCGCGCCGGACGGCCGTCCGGCGGGCGCCTACCATTGGGTCGGCCGGGAATTGAAGGACGCCGCGAACGAGCTCTGGTATTATTTTGAAGTGCCGTTGCCCGGCGGGATCGAGGGCGCCCGCCTCCGCCATGGCGCGCTCTTCGAACAATTCTCCAATCAGATCAATTCCGTGCGCGTGCAGGATGCCGACGGCCGCAAGGTCACCCTCGTCTTCCTGCCGAAGCAGAAGGAAAAGACCGTGAAGTTTCACCCGTGAGAGCCCCGCGGATGGCGTATAGTCGCTCCAGTTGCAGACCGAATCTCCCCCGCCGCGGAGGGCAAGTGCGGTCCCAAATCTTCGATCGCAGCACCCACATGGCGTTCCGTGCTCGTTTTGTCGGCAGCGGCAAGCAAGATGCCGCCCGATGAATGCCTGGCTTGAAGCTCCCGACGGCACCTGCATCGCGGTCGAGGCGAACTGCCAGTTTGGGCGGATCCCCTCGAATCAGGTGCGTCTGACCTCCCCCGGGGCGTCCCGCCGCCACGCGCACATCCACGCCCAGCAGGCGGACGGCCAGGTCGAATACTGGCTCGCCGATCTGGGCAGCACCAACGGCACGTTGCTCAACGGCAAGCGCGTGACCATCCCCATGCGGCTGAAAAGCGGCGACGGCATCCGCGTTGGCGAAGAGGAGTTCATTTTCCGGATGAAGTTCAACCCGTTCGTCTCGGCGGCCGACACCGAGGTCCCGCCCACCATACCGGTGCGGTCAAGCCACCGCTGCTGGTTTTTGATGGTGGACATCAAACGCTACACGGCACTGGCCCTGCAGCTTGAAACGGACGTGCTGGCGCAAAAGGTCGGGACGTGGTTGCGCCAGTGCCGCGACGCCATCGAAGGCGGGGGTGGCGTCGTCGACAAATTTCTTGGCGACGCGATTTTCGCCTATTGGGTGCACCACGATGACAGCGCGGCGGCCGTGGCGAACACGGCCCGCGAACTCGTGAAGTTGCAACAGGAGCGCGATCCCGATTTCCGCCTCGTGCTGCACCACGGGTTCGCGACGATCCTCGGCGGCGCCGGAGGTGCCGACAACGTCTCCGGGACGGATGCGATCTTCGCGTTCCGGATGGAAAAGGTCTGTTCCAAGCTGGGCACCGACTCCATCGTCAGCGCGGCGGCCGCGGGCGCGCTGCCGGCGGACTGCCGGTGCGAGCCGATGGGCGCACACGTGCTGGACGGATTTCCGGGCGAGCAACCGCTGTTCCGGTTGGCGAGTGGTTAACGCCGGTCCGAAAACCGGAGTTTCCTGGACGCCGGAGAGCGGCGTTGCTGCCACCGCGTCTTCCGATTTTCCGCGGACGAGGGAGGTTGCGACGCCCCCTCAGCGCGCGACGAAGACCTTGGAACCCAGCCGCTGCTCGGCGACCGCCTCCATCCGCAGCGCGATCCGGAAGTCGCGCGCAAACAATTCGAGGAAGTCGCGGCGAGCCAGGGCGAGGCAGCGACTCTCCTCGAGCGCGACGACCGTTGCCGTCGCTGGCCAGCCCTCGAGCAGGCTGATTTCGCCGAAGTAGTCGCCGGGCCCCATGCGCCGCAGCACCCGGCGACCGTCGCGGGCCTCGAACGCGCCGTCGAAGATCAGATAGAACCACTGGTTCGGGGTGCCCTGCACGATCGGTGCGACGTCGGCGTCGAAGCGGAGGGTGCGGCAACGTCGGGCAAATTTCACCAATTCCGCGAACGGCCAACCCGCGGTGAAAGTCAGGCGACCGAGAAAGCGCGCGTTTTGCAGCAGTTCCTGAATGGAGGCGGCGCCGAGGCGACCGACCACCAGCCGCTCGAAGTCGGCGCGCTTTAGTCGCAGCAATCGGGCGCGGCGGGTGGCGACGGTCGTGGCGGTCCGCGCCGTGTGCTCGAGCAATGCGATCTCGCCCAGGCAATCCCCCGGCCCAAGCCAGCCGATCGTGGCGGAACGGCGTTTGCCGGGCAGTCGTTTCTGCACGGCCAGTTCGCCGTCCACGACGACGAAGAAATCATCTCCCGGCTCGTCCTCGCGCGTCACCTCCTCGTGCCGGCCACACTCCACCAGCGTCATCGCCTCCCCCAGCGCGACCCGGCTGTCGCGATCCAGCCCTTGAAACAGCGGCACCTGCGCCAACAAGTCCGCGCGCTCGCCGGTGAGCCCCGGTCGATTGGGATCACGGGCGTCGACGCCGCGCATCGGTCGGGACCACGCCCGCACCAGACGCCAGTGCCGGATCGCCGCCCAGGCCCAAACGATCAGCCCCAGGCCGAGGGCGAACACCAGCAGCAACTCCGCCCCGAGGTGTACCGGGCGCGGCGCACCGCGCACCCAGGCGCCCACCGTCGCCGCGGTGTTCGGCAGGCAACGCACGAACGCCACGACCAACCACGCCGCCCAAACCACCGTCCATTCCACCCCCAGCCAGCCAAACTCCGCCACCGAGGCGCGCCAACGCGCGGACCATCGCACCCAATGATCTCCCCGGACCGGTTCGAACATGAAGTCGACCCGGACGGAATATTGCGGCGCTTGCCGGCGCGAAGCCAGCCACTGCCGGGCGGCGGAGGGGCCAAACGGCGACAGCACAAAGAGCGCGGCCCCGCACAGGGCGGGAAACCAGCCGGGATGCTTCCACCCCACGATCGCCGTGCCGACGAGCAGCGGGGCGGCCCGCAAGGCGGCCACGGCTCTCTCGCACGCCCGTCCTCCCATGATGGCTTCAAACGCATCGATGCGGAAATGCGGGAACCGGGTCCGCCAGTGCAGCCGCGCGTTCCGGACGTCCCCGCAGGAGGCGATCACGCCGGCGCCGAGCGCTTCTCCCGCACTGAGCAAGGCGCAGGCGATCAGCCAGCCGAGGATCACATCGAGCCAGTCCCCGGGGCCGCGCCACTGCGGGAGGGAGAGCGCGATCGCGGCCAGACCCGCCAGAGCGAGCAAGCCCGCCAGCCCGCCCGTGGGTGACACGGGCAGTCGCAACCACCAGCGGAGCGCGCGCGGCGGATCACCTTTCGGCGGCTCGGCCACCAGGATGCCGGCTGCATGAGCTTGCACCACGAGTTCATAAAACTCGCGCAACGGCGGGCAACGACCCTCGGCGATCGTCCGTATCAGCACCTCCGGCACGGAGCGAAGTTCCGCAAATTCCCCGGTGAGCAGGTCGGCTTGCGCCGGTGTCACCACCAGCCGGCGGTCCCCCGCGACCGCCCGGAGAATCACGGCCTCCGGCTCCGGGCGGCCGCGCACCAGCCAAGCGGTAATCCGCAGCTTGGTGGACGACAGCAGCTGCGCCTGCGGGGTGACGCCGGTTGCCACTATTTTTTCCCCTTTTCCCGCTCGAACCCCAACTTCTCCGTGGTACCGCCGACCTTCCAGCTCACTTCGAGATGCTGGTCGTCGACGATCTTGATTTGGACGGCACCGGTATAGAACGACTTGCTTTGATTCGCGGTGAAATGCGCGGTGATCGTGCCGGTCGCCGCGTTGTACGCCTCAGCGGTGCCGGCATCGCGCACCGTTCCGCCGAGGACGGCGTGGTGACTGCCCGTAATCCGGCCCTGTACGTTGAACGCCAATTCCGCGGTCGTGGCGAACGAATCGTGGCGCCAGCGGACCCCGGCCAGCCGACGGAGCGCGCGCGGCAGGGGTTTTTCCGTGAGCGCAATCACCACGGTTTCGTTGCGCGTGACGGAGATGGTTTTGCTGTAGTCCTCGTAGCCGGCGAGCGTGGCCGTAATGCGGTAATCGCGCGGCTCCACACTCCCCACCTGGATCGGCTTGATGAGCACGCCTTGCAGCTCGTTGTCGACGGCCACCTGTGCCCCCGGCGGGGTACTGCGCAAGAGGAGGGAGAAACCGCGCAAGTCGGCCGACAGTCCAGCCTCTTTCCCGCGCCCGACCGTCACGGATTTGACCAACGGTCGCCAGCCCCGTTTCTGATAGGTGACCTTGTATCCGCCCGGGGGCAGCGGCGCGGGCCTAAACGGCGTGCGGCCCTCGATCCGCCGGCCATTGCCTTCCACCAGCACATACACGTCCGACGGATCGCTGGTGATCGCGATGGTGCCATAGATCGCCACCAGCTTCACCGGGTCCAGCGTGTGGTTGACGCCAGGTTTGACCACGAACGGCACGTCCTTCGCCTCGAATCCTTCCTGCTCGATGCGCAGGCTGATGTCGCCCGGCTTCACCTCCTCAAAGAGCGCCGGGCTGGTTTTGTGTTCGTTGCGCGGATACAGCACGACGCTCGCGCCCACCGGTTCGGTCTCGACCCTCAGCGATCCGGGACGGCTGGCGGCCGCCTGCGCCCGCCACGCCGCCTGGCGGTCGTTCCAGGCTTTTTCCACCTGGTCGCGATAGGATTCGGGCGCGATGCGCAGATAATTGCGCACGGTGCGCTGCATGTCGTTGCTCTGGCGGGAAAGCGCGTTGTCGCTCAGCGCGGCAATCTGCGCCATCACCGCGGCATAGGCCTGTTGGTCGCGAGTCATCTGCCCCCGGGCCTCCGCCTCCTTCCGGCGCACCTCGACGGCCTGTCGTTCGGCCGCCTGGCTCTTTTCCTCGGTCAGGCGCTGTTGCTCCTCCGCCTGCCGGGCGCGCTCGGCTTGACGCGCGAGCTCCGTCTGGTGCGTCCGCTCCCGTTCGACCGCGAGTCGCACCTGCTCAGCCGCCACCTGTCTTTGTTCGGGAAGATATATTCCAAAATAGATCGCCGCCGCCGCGAGCACGACGAGCACCCCGCCGACACTGATCAGCCAGGGCACCAGCGAACGCCGTTCCGGCGCGGAGCCGTTCGCGCGGCTGGTCGTGTCCGACCCTGACAATCGCGCCGTCGACACCATCGGTTCCAACGCGACCCCGAGGCGGGCGGCGACGTCATCCGCCGTGGCCGGCCGGTCCCCGGGTTGCTTCGCCAGGCACGCCAGAATGGTTTCCGACCACTGCGGCGGGATGTCCGCTCCCGTGCAACCCACGTCACGCCGGTGCGCCTCCAGTGGCGCCGGATTTTCTTCGATCACCTGGTTTCGCAGGCTGACGGCATCCCCCCGGAAAAACGGCGGCTTGCCAGTCAGCAAGTCGTAGAGGGTGGCCCCGAGCGCATAGAGGTCGTCGGCGACCGTGGGTTTTTCACCCCCGATCTGCTGCGGACTCATGTAGGACACCGTACCGCTGGTGGTGCCGACGCCGGTCCTGCGCGTATGAGCCTCCGTGAGGCTGCGTGCGATGCCGAAGTCGGTGATCTTGAGGACGCCCTCGCGGGTCACCAGCACGTTGGCCGGCTTGAGGTCGTGGTGGGCCACCTTGGCCACTTTGTGCGCATAACGCAGCGCGGCGCAGAGCTGCGCCACGAAGGAAGTCAGATCGGCGGCGGCGAGGCATCCGCCGGGAGCCGTGGCCTTCAGCTTCGCGAGGCTCTCGCCCTCGACATACTCCATCGCGATGGCAGCGTCCGCCCCCTCCTCGACGAAATCGTAGACGCGCACGATGTTGGCATGCGTCAGGTCGAGGCAGCGCCGGGTCTCGAGCTTCAAGTCCCGCACCGCCTCGGCGTCGGCGGCGATTTCCGCCGGAAGAAACTTCAGGGCGACGGGTCGATCGAGTTTTTCATCGCGGGCGCGCCAGACCACCCCCATCCCGCCGCGGCCAACCTGCGCTTCCAGCGTGTACCGTGAAAAAACCTTCTGGCCGGAAACGAAGGCCCCGCGGACCGGCGCAAGGTCGGTCCGCATCCGCTGGGTGGGGGCATCGTTGGTGGGGTCTGTCACCACCCCAAGGTAGCGGTTCCAGCCTCCTCGCTACAAGCGCGTTAGTCCCACCTGGCAGGGCGTAGAAATGCGGATGCCATTCCCGGCGGAGCAGAACAGAGTCGGCATCACCGCCCCCGTCCAACCGGCCTGCTGCCGTCTGGCTCCCGCCGGATCCGCGCCCGCGCGGCCAACGGGTCCCCGGAGCTACAGGTCGCCCTGCTCCGGCCGCAACACGATCTCCTCGACCACGGTCCGCCGCGAAAGCCGGTACACGTCCAGGAACGCCCGCGCCACATCCTCCGCCGGCATGATGCGCTCCCGCTTGACCCCGCTCGCACTCCACGACGGCGACCACGTGGCTCCCGGAAACACGCAGCAGACGCGGAGGCCCTGGCCCTTCGTCTCCGCGCGCAGGACCCGCGCGAGCCCGGTGACACCGAACTTCGCGGCACAATAGGCCGCCCCGTTGGGATACGCCGCGAGCCCCGCGATGGAACTCATGAAGAAGACGTCGCCCCGTTTGCGTCGCAGCATGCCCGGCAGGAAGGCCCGCGTCACCAGGAACGCACTACGCAGGTTCGCCGCCACCATGCGGTCGAAGTCGGCCGCCGTCGTGGTTGCAAACGGCGCCTGCACGAAGGCGCCCGCATTGTTGATCAACACGTCCACCCCGCGGCTCTGCTGGCGCACCGCCGCCGCCATGGCGTCGACCGCCGCCTCGTCGCTCACATCGCAGGGAAACTCGTCGACGCGAGCCCCGGCCCGGGTGCAGCGCTGCGCGACGGCGTCGAGGTTCTTCGCGTTGCGCGCCACAAGTGCCAGCCGCACGCCCGGCACCTCACGCGCAAAGACGGTGGCGATCGCCGCGCCGATGCCCTGCGATGCCCCGGTGATGAGAATAACAGGTTTGGTCATGCCTTCGTTGTGCCCGTGGAACTTACGGAACACACGGAGGAAAAGCAGCGACGGCGTGTTTTCCGAAGCGCGCGGGCCCGATGCGGGACGCAAGCATCGCACCCGCTCCGGCCATTCGTTGCGCGGAGCCGACGGGGTCAGAGCGGTCGACCATCACTTTGCTTGCCAGGCAACAGCTCTCCGACCACCGCTCGCCCTGAGCCACCGATACCGATAGGAAACTGGATTTTCAGGGGGATCGGATCCGGGAGGGGTTTAAGGGGAGGGTGCCGGGTGGAAACAGCATCGGCCCCCTGTAGTCCCCCAAGCTTCAAGCCCGCCTGATCGGCCAGCGACGCGAAAAGCCGGTTAACGAAGTTTCCCCGACAGAAATTCAACAACTCGTCCGATGTTAGTCTACGGGCCAATCGAAAGCGGCCGGACGCGCGCCCCCGGCGGCGGGTCGTCAGAAACTGTAGGTCGCGGTGAGGGTGTAGCGGCGCGGCGGCTGGATGTAGTAGCGGTCGGGCACGAAGCGCGTCACGCCGTTGACGGTGTAGCTGCCGTACCGCGTGGGCTGGACGAGCTCGTCGTCGAGCAGGTTGGAAACGTTGAGCTGCAGGCGCAGCGGCTGGTTCCAGACCTTGAGCCGGTAGCTGAGCGCGCCGGTGACCAGGTAGTAGGAATCCGCATACAGGTAGTCGAACGGGCTGGTGGGCGCGTTGCCGACCAGACGCCGGCCGCGCATTTGCACGCCGCCGCCGAGCCCGAGCCCGCGCAGGGCCCCGTCGGTGAGGGTGTGGTTGGCGTAGACGTTGGCCGTGTACTTGTAGGCCCCGTAGGTGAGTTCGTTGTCGTTATAGGTGCCGTTGAGCCGGGCGTACCGGGTGCGAAGGCCGGAAGCCGGATCGTTTTCCGGGGCCAGCGCCAGGCCGGCGCCGAGGTTGTCCTCGTTTCCATAGATCTGTGCGCAACGTGATGATTTGGCGGCAGCGCGGCGGCAGCGATTGGATGGCGCGGGTGAGCAGTTCCATTCGATAAGCCGGAGTAATTTCAGTGTAAACAGCCAGCTTGACGGCAAGCTGGTTTGCTGGTTTGCTGGCTTTATGAAAACCACCTTGGATTTGCCCGACGACTTGGTGCAGCAAATCAAAATCCGCGCCGTGCAGGAGCGAAAGCCCCTCAAGCGCTTCGTCGCCGACTTGCTCGTCAAGGGCTTGGAATCGCCCCCTGCGACGGCCTCGGCGGGGGCGGAACCCCTTCCCCCTGGGCTTGAAATCAACGAACGCGGTTTCCCTGTCTTTCGGTGCGTCCTCAATTCCCCCGCCAGCAAAATGACTGTCGAAGAACTGCTGGCGCTGGAGCAGGCATCCCAACTCGAAGAGGATCTGCAACGTGCCGGGATCACTGCTTGATTCTTCGGTCTGGGTGGCGGCGGTCTTTCCGCAGCACCCGCACCATACCCAGGCGCAGCAGGAACTGGCGGTCGCCACGCCGCGCACTCCGGCGGTGTTTTGCCGCGCCACCCAGCAGAGCTTTCTGCGTCTGATCACCACCCCGCAGCTCCTCCGCGCCTACGCCGCGGAAGCCATGACCAATCGTTCCGCTTGGACGACATTCGATCTGCTACGGTCAAAACGCAGCATAACCCTGCAAGGCGAGCCGCCCGGCACCGTCGCGCTCTGGCAGCGGCTGGCCGCCCGCGACACCGCCTCGCCCAAGGTCTGGATGGACGCCTACCTCGCCGCCTTCGCCATCTCGGGCGACTTGGAATTCGTGACGCTGGATCGCGACTTCCAAACCTACGAAGAGCACGGACTCCGGCTTAGACTGCTCGCTCCTCCGTCCGCCCCATAACCACCGACAGCATCATCCTCCAAGGTCTGGTCTTTCTGCCACACCTTCCGCGACAACGGCGTGGGTTACGGCGACTACCTCGAACCGCTCACCTACCTCAACACAACAGCGAGCCGAAATCCATGAAGTCGGCGACGAAGCCCCCCTTCACGCCCTTGCAGATCACGCTCACGGCGTCATGTGAGTGCAGCGACTCGAGGTGCGAGCAGGCGATGCGGAAATCCCCGATGCGTTTGTCCGCGTCGAATTCCTTGTAAAGCAGCCGCGCGGCATCCTCGACGAACTTCAGGTGGGCGCCGTTCAGTTCGGCAAACGCCTGTTCGTCCTCCCGCTTGACCATCACCTGCGTCTCGGTCTGCAGCGCGGCGACACAGTGGGCGTGCACATCCTCGATCCAGATTTTCTTCCCCTCGGTCTCCTCGAGGGTGATGCGGGCCTTGCTGCGCTGGGAGTGCGGCACACTGTACACGCCACGCGTGTCGCGCGCGTGCTCCGCCAGTTCCGCGCTGCACGGGCAGGCCGAGGAATAGACGAAATCGAAATGGATGAAACGCCGGTAGCGCCCGGCGTGCGTCATCACACCCTCGAACGCCACCTCGTAATACTGCCAGCCCGCCAGATCGCTGCGCAGGCTTGGGCGCAGCATCGGATAGGCGAACTTCACCTTCAACCTGGCGTCCTTGGTGTCCACCTTGCGCAGGTAGGCCCTGAGGATCCTGCCCATCCACTCGCCGGTCACGACCCCGTCCTTGTGGTCGTAAAACGATCGCATGATCCGGCTCATGTTGATGCCCTTCAACTCGGCCTCGAGCGAGACGGTGCCGGTCACACTCGCCTGGAGCGTGAGGATCTTGCCCGCCTTGGTGCGAATCTTCAGCGGCAGGCGGAAATTGTGGATGCCCACCTGCTGGATCGGCACGTTGACCCCCGTGATGGGGTCGTGTGCCGCGTGCATCATGTCGGGCAGCGACGTCCGGTGCGCCGGGGTGGATCGGAACTTCCGATCGTAGCCCCGCCGAATCTTCGCCGGATGGCCGGCATTCGAGTTGTGCAGATACATCGGCTTCATGGGGCGTCGGGGCCGAGGAAGTCGGCAAAATTGCGGGGAGTCTCGTACAGGCGCACCCGGTGCAGCGTCGCCGCCGCCGGCAGATGGGGCGCGATCTCCCGCCAGAAGGCCATGACCAGATTCTCGCTCGAGGGAATCGTGCCGCGGAGGAAATCCACCTCGGTGTTGAGATTGCGGTGATCGCATTTCTCGATCACCGCGCGGTGCAGGATCCGCTTCAACTCGCCGAGATCAACGATGTAACCGGTTTCCGGGTCGGGCCGGCCCCGCACCGTGACCTCGAGCACGTAATTGTGCCCATGCCAGTGCGGGTTGGTGCACAGCCCGTATTGCCGCCGGTTCCACGCCAGGCTCTTCGCCGGGTTGTGCAGCCGGTGGGCCGCGTTGAAGTGCACCTGCCGGGTGATATACACGGTGCCCGCCAGCACCAGGGGATGGCGCACGGCAGCTGGGCGGCGGGCGGTTTTGACGGGCATGGAGGGGCAGAGGTAGCACAAAAGCGCGGTGGGTCAATGCGGGGGCTGAATTGGCGCAAGCGGCCCCGGCGGCGTCTCCCCTCTTCGGCAAAACCACGAATCCTTCCCGGGCGGCCCGCCTGGCGGCTCGCCCCAAAAAATATTTTCCGCCTGCACGCTTGCAGCGTGAAAATCGCGGCTCATAACCCGCCCTCTTCCGCTGCACGCATGCCTCCACCCACTTCCGCCCCACGCTCCGCCTCCCCCGCTCCCGCGGTGACGGCCGAGGCCCGCGGAATCGACCCCGCCGCCCCGGCCCGCCTCGAAGAGGACCACCACCTGCTCGCCCGCTGGCGCGACGAACTCGAGGCCCGCCTCGAAGAACGTCTCGCCCACCAAGCCCGCCACCGCGATCAACTCGAAGACGCCCTCGACCACCTCGAAGGCGTGCGCCAGACCGTCCGCGACCGCACCGCCGACCTCCTCTCCGATTCCCTTGCTGCGGCGGCCAGGGAAACCGCTCCGGTTCCCGCGCCCCTCCCCGCCCCGCCGCCTCCGACACCGTTTTCACCGACCGAGTTGTCGGACTACCAACGCCCGTCCCTCGACTTCCTCCGCCCCGCCAGCGCCGCCGAGAAAAACTTCAGCAGCCCCGGGGAACTCGCGACCAACAAACGCATCCTCCAGGACTCCCTCGACAGCTTCGCCATCGATGCCTTCGTGCACGACGCGATCGTCGGCCCCCGCGTCACTCAATTTCGCGTTAAACCCGGCTTCGGCGTCCGCGTCGAATCCATCGTCGCCCTCGAGAAAAACCTCGCCCTCGCCCTCTCGGCCAACGCCGTCCGCATTCAGGCCCCCATCCCCGGCGAGAGCTACGTCGGCGTCGAGATTCCCAACCGCCACTCCGCCCCGCTCGCCCTCCGCGCGAGTTTCGAATCCGACGCCTGGCGCACCAGCACCGGCGAACTCCCGCTCATCCTGGGCGTCGATATCGCCGGCCGTCACGTCATCCTCGACCTCGCCCGCGCGCCCCACGCTCTCATCGCCGGCGCCACCGGCTCCGGCAAGTCCGTGTGCATCAGCAATCTCATCCTCTCGCTGATCTACCGCTTCCGCCCCGACGAACTCGAACTCGTCCTCATCGACCCGAAGATCGTCGAGTTCGCCATCTACCGCGACCTCCCGCACCTCATTCACCCCGTCGTCACCGAGCCGAAGCAAGCCGTCCAAGCCCTCAAGTGGCTCGTCCGCGAGATGGAGCGCCGCTACGCCGTCCTCGCCGAAAAATCCGTCCGCCATCTCGCCGGCTACAACGCCAAGGCGGTCGCCGAAGGTTTCCCCAAGCTGCCCTACATCGTCCTCGTGATCGACGAACTCGCCGATCTCATGATGACCGCCGCGCAGGACGTCGAGACGCCCATCGCCCGCCTCGCGCAGATGTCTCGCGCGGTCGGCATCCACACCGTCCTCGCGACGCAGCGCCCGTCCGTCAACGTCATCACCGGCATCATCAAGGCCAACTATCCCACGCGCATCGCCTTTCAGGTCGCCTCGCAAATCGACTCCCGCACCGTCATCGATGGCAAAGGGGCCGAAGCCCTCCAAGGCCGCGGCGACATGCTCTTCAGCCCGCCGGGCCTCGGCCGCCTCCAACGCCTCCAGGCCCCTTTCGTCGACGACGGGGAAATCGAGAAAATCGTCGGCTTCCTCCAAGCCCAACTCGCGCCGCGCTACCGCGTCGAACTCCGGGCCGAAGACGCCCCCGGGGCGGGAGCCGACGCCGACCCCACCCTCCATGCCGGCGCCGATCCGCTCATCAAAGAAGCCCTCGAAGCCATCTCCGCCAACGGTCGCGCCAGCACGAGCTACCTCCAGCGCCGTCTGAAGATCGGCTACAATCGCGCCGCCAGCCTCATGGAGGAAATGGAACAACGCCGCTACATCGGCCCGCAGGTCGGCCATAACCCCCGCGAGATCTACGTCCAACCCGGCGACCTCCGGATCGACCGCGCCTGATGTCCACCGACGCACTCACCGCTGCCGATCTCCTCGACCGCATCCGCCGCGACGGCGTGCGCCAGACCGCGGCCGCCCTGCGCAAGCCCCCGGTCTCCTCGCGCCTCCTCACCGAACTCGCCGCCCTCACCGAGCCGTCCGCCGCGCAACAATTCGTCGCCGCCTACCCACTCTCCCCCAGCCACCTGCTCGAAACCCTCGCGCAGACCGCGCAAGACCCCGCGGTCTTCCCCTACCTCGCGACCAATCCCCGCACCCCTCCGCACCTCCTGAGCGCCTTCGCCGCCCACGAAAATCCCGAGGTCCGCGTCCACGTCGCCACGCATCCGCAGCTCGCCGCCCGCGAACTCCTCCATCTCGCGCAAGACCCCGACGTCGCCGTCCGGCGCGCCGTCGCCACCAATCCCTCCCTCCGGCTCCCGCACCACGCCGCGCTCACCACCGACGCCAATCCCGGCGTCCGCCTCCGTCTTGCCACTCAGGCCGCCCTCCCCGCCCAAGTCGCCCTCGTCCTCGCCGCCGACGCCAGCACGGTCGTGCGCACCCACACGATCGCGACCACGACGGCCGACGACAATCTCCTCCTCGGCTGGGCCGCGAGCGACGAAGAGGAGGTCCAACTCGCCCTCGCCTCCCGCAAAAATCTTCCTCCCCCGGCGCGCGCCCTGCTGCTCCTCTCGCCCCACGCCACCGTCCGCCGCGTCGCCCGCGACCTCCTCGAACCTGATCCCGTCGCTCTCCTCCACTTCATCACTCACGGCGAGCCCGACGAACGCACCTGGGTCGCCGCCCGCGCCCATCTCCCCGCCCCGCTCCAACGCCAGCTCGCGCAATCCGAGGAAGCTCCCGTCCGCCTCGCCCTCGCCGCCAACACCGCGCTGGCGTCCGAGGTTGCCGACTACTTCGTCGCCCTCGCCGAGGAATCCGTGTGCGCCGCCCTCGCGACCAATCCCGCGCTCGCGGCCGACCACGTCCAGGCGCTCGCCGCCACCCGCCTCCCCGCCGTGCTCACCGCGCTCGCCTATCGCGACGATCTTTACGCCGAGCTGATCCCGTTCCTCCTCGAACACAGTCCCGATTTCCTCCGCCACTGGGCCATCCAGCAAAAACCCGCGACCATCACCGACGCCGCGCTCGCCCGCCACCTCCTCGCCCACGCGCTTCCGAGCGTGCGCGCCCTCGCTGTCGCCAGCCACCCGTGGCGCCGCGCCGATCTCTACGACTTCGCTCGCGACCGCGCCCCCGCCGTCCGCCGCGCCGCGCTGCGTCACCCCAGCGCGCCCGACGACCTCATCGCCCAACTCCTCACCGACCCGGTCCCTGAAATCGCTCTGGCCGCGACCGTCGCCCAAGCCGCCCGCGCCGCCACCCGCTCGACGCAGCAACCCAAAATCTCCGGGTCTCCCCTTTCCGCCCAGTCCCCTCCTTCCCCTTCGTCCCAGCCGGCGCCACCCGCCCGCCCCCGCCCGTCCCCACCCCGCACCTCCGCTCCCTCGCGCACCGATCAGCTCGCCAACACTTTCAACCAACTCAAACGCCTCTTCTGGTAGTAATTTTCCAACCTCCCGCCCATGGCCAAAAAACCCACCGCTCTGACCTTCCGCGACATCGTGCTCGGCGCCGAAGCCGACGTGATTCGCGCGGCGCTCGACGCCCGCATCAAGATCGACGCGCTCATCACCGAGCGCCAGGCCGCCTACGAAAAAATCTCGGCCCTCGAAACGCAGATCAATACGGTCGTCGGCGAAGCGGGCGTCTACCCGTTCCCCGCGCCCCCGCTCCCGGTCGCCGGCTTCGAGGCCAAGCCCGCGAAAAAAGCCACCAGCGCCACCTCGGCCGCCAGCGACGAAGACGACGCCGACCCGGACGAGTCCCCCGCGAAAGCCTGACGCCGAACGCACCCGCCTCCGGTGACTGCAGCGTTTTCCGCACCCTCGTAGTGCGCCCCGCCCAACAGATTCAGGTCAACGGCCTCCTCCTCCAACGCGAGGAGCTGTTTGTGCGCGTCCACGAAATCGAGCAGGCCGCCGCCGCCCTCCTCGGCGAGCCCTACCCCTTCACGCGCCCCGCCCTCCCGTCCGACGTCCGCCCCAAGCGCAAACCGGCTCCCCGCTCCGCGCCCACGGTCGGCGCCACCCCCGGCCCCGCCGCACTCGCCCGCGAAGCCCTCCGCCGTCTCGAAGGGCTCGAGACCGCCTACCGTGTCGCCTACGCCCGCTTCGGCCAGGTCGTTACCGAGGTCCACGACGACCTCGACGCTCTCCGCACCTTGCTCGCCTCCCAAGGCGCGAATCTCACGGTGCTCCGCATCGAGACCATCGATCTCGGCGGACGCACCAAGGCCGTGCTGTTGGAGACTCCGTCCGCTGGGCGATCGCTGGGGGCCGCGGAGCTTTGAGACTGGTGGCAGCCGGCCCTCGAGGTCCCGGCCCAGGCGAGCCCGGAACTTCCGAACGCCAACCACCAAGCCCGCCCCGTCCGATCCTGCGAAACGAAAAGTTGGATCCTTGAGGCGGATCAAGAGCACCGCGAATCACGCTTGCCTGACGCCCGGAGCCCAGCCCATTTTCCCGGCCTCCCATCCGCGTGCGAAAGAAAATCGCCAGTCTTGCCCTGTTTTTTGCGTGGCTTTGCGCCAACGGCGCTTTGCTTGACGCCGTACAGGTGATCGCCTGGGGCAAGATGTTCGCGGGCAATGCCGGCTCGATGAACCCCGTCGCCGCGCTGCAGGAGACCTTCAATCCGGCGAAGCGATGCGAGATGTGTCGGAGCATCGCGGCGGTCAGGGAGTCGGCGCAGCAGCAACTGCCCCAGACCGTCGAACCCGCCGCGGAAAAAATTTTGCTGGCGCTTCACTCGCCGGCGCCCGTCGTGCTGGCGAACGATCCCGGCGACTGGCCGGCCGTGCGCGCGAGCCTGGCCCCAAGCAGAACCGAAGCCGTGCCGGTGCCGCCACCGCGCGTTTAACGCGCTCCCGCACCGCCGTGTCCGCGTCGCGCTGATTTCCTGCGCCCGCGGCCTTCCCGCCATTGTTCGCCCCCCCGGGCGAACCCGGTTCGCGCACCCGCGTACGCGCTCCCGCGCCTTCCTGGCTGAACTGCTCGCCTGAAAATCTCTCCCGTAATCTCCATGACGCTCCCCTCTCCCCGTCTCCACTCAACGCCTGCTCCCATGCCCATTTCCCGAAACTCCCACCTCGTCTTGCCCCGGCTCCTTGTTGCTGGCGGCTGCCTGGCGCTGGCCGTCGGCGCTGCCGCCGCCCAAGGCACCGCCGCCGGCCGCGAAGAACCCATCCAACTTAATCCCGTGATCACGACCGTCGGCCGGGGCGATGCGCCCTTGCTCATTTCCGTCGATCCCAAGGCTCCGGCCCAACCGGCGCCCGCTCACGACGGCGCCGATGTGCTGAAGAGCATCCCGGGTTTCTCCGTGATCCGCAAAGGGGGCACGGACGGCGATCCGGTTTTGCGGGGACTGGCGGGTTCGCGTCTTGGCATCCAAATCGACGGTGAATGCATTTACGGCGGCTGCGGCAACCGCATGGACCCGCCCACCGCGTATGTCTTTCCGGCCGCCTATGATCGCATCACCGTGGTCAAGGGTCCGCAATCCGTGCGGCACGGCCCGGGTAATTCCGCGGGCGTGGTGCTCTTCGAGCACGACACCCGCCGCCCGGCCAGCCGCGACGCTTCCCTCTTCGCCTCTGCCACCGCCGGTGGCTTTGGCCGCTTCGATGCCGCCCTTGACGCCCGGGCCGCTGATCCGCTCGCGCAAGTCCGCCTCTCGGCCACCTCGACCCGCGCTGACAACTATGTCGACGGCGATGGCCGTGACTTCAACTCCGCGTATCACCGCTGGAGCGCCAACGCCTCGGCCGCCTGGACCCCCGATGCTCAGACCACGGTCGAGTTTTCCACCGCCCGCAGCGATGGCGAAGCCGCCTATGCCGACCGCGCCATGGATGGCGTTAAGTTTGATCGGGAGAACTACGGCCTGCGCGTCGAACGCACCGCGGTCACTCCGCTCCTCGCCCAGATCGAGGCGCGCTGGTTTCGCAACTACGTCGACCATGTCATGGACAATTACAGCCTGCGCACCTTCGTCCCCTCCGCGATGATGTCGGGCCGCTCGGTCTCGAACCCCGACCGGCTCACCACCGGCGGTCTCGCGCAAGTCGTGCTCACGCCCGCCTCTCCCCTGCGCGTCACCGTCGGCCTCGACACGCAACGCAACACCCATTCGGTCCGTTCCACGGCCAACGAGTCCGCCGATCCTTTCGGGGCCAAGGTCCGCGCCCGCGATGCCGAATTTCGCCAGATTGGAGCCTTTGCCGAAGCCGCCTACACGCTGGCTCCTCGCCAGCGGCTCTTTGCCGGCGCCCGCTCCGATCAGTGGCGCGCCACCGACTCACGTCGGGCCGTGGCGATTTCCATGCTGAGCACCGCAGCCAATCCCGGGGCCGGCCACACCCGCACGAGCGATCTCGCCAGCGGCTTCGCCCGGTACGAACATGATCTCGCCGGTGACAAAACCACGCTCTTTGCCGGCCTCGGTCGTGTGCAGCGTTTCCCCGACTACTGGGAACTGATCAAGAACGAGAGCGCCACCAGCGTCAGCGCCTTTGGCACCCGGCCGGAGACCACCACGCAATTCGATGCGGGCGCGATCTACCGCCGCGGGGCCGTGCAGCTCTCGGTCTCGGCCTTCGCCTCCCGTCTCGACGACTTCAACCTCGTCCAGAATAACGTCACGAAGATCGCTTCCGCCTCCGCCCTGCCCGGCATGGGCGGCATGCCCGCGATGACGTCGCGCTCCGCCACGATCACCCGCAACGTCGACGCCACCACCTGGGGAGGCGAGGCCGATCTGGCCTGGCGTTTCGCCGAACCGTGGAAGCTCGACGCCAGCCTGGCCTATGTGCGCGGCCGGAACGACACGGACGCCTTGCCGCTGGCCCAACTCCCGCCACTCGAGTCGCGGCTCGGGCTGGCCTACACGCAGCGTTCCTGGTCCGTCGGTGCGCTCTTCCGTCTCGTCGCCGCGCAAAATCGCATTGCTCCCAACCAGGGCAACATCGTCGGCCAGGACCTCGGTCGGACCCCCGGCTTTGGCGTCCTGGCCGTCCATGCCAGCTGGCGCGCCACCACCCGTGCGCGCCTCTCCGCCGGGGTCGACAACGTCCTCGACCGGACCTACGCCGAACACATCAGCCGTGCCGGCAGCCTGATCCCGGGCTTCACCCAGACCACCCGCGTCAACGAACCCGGCCGCTTCCTCTGGCTCCGACTCGACGTGTCGCTCTAGTTTAATCGCCGGGCCCGGGGCCTCGCGGCAATCTCGCTCGGGCTGGTTGTGCCGCGGTCGTTCCATTTGCAGACCGGGCAAAGGCGGCGGATCGCATCACGCGCCGCGCGCGATGGGTTCTCTCACCGATTTTTCAAAACCACCACGTCCCGAAGGATCTCCTTGACCGCCGCCAAGGCCAAGCTCTCGTCCCTGGAATGAAGTTGATCCGCCGTTTTCTTGCCCTTCTGAGCCTCCACAGTGCCCTGACCGCCGGAGCCGCCTCAAAGCCCAATATCGTTTTTCTCTTGGCCGACGATCTCGGTGGCGGCGACCTGCATTGCTACGGTCATCCCTATGCGCGCACGCCGAACATTGATTCGCTGGCGCGCGACGGCACGCGCTTCACGCAGTTCTACGCCACGGGCTGCACCTGCTGTCCCGCACGAACCGGATTGATGACCTCCAAATTTCCCGCCACGTTTCCGACCTATCCGGCGAACGGGGGTTTCGCGAAACATGTCACGATCACCGAACTGTTGAAGCAACAAGGCTACAAAGCCGGACATTTTGGCAAATGGCACATCGGCCCGGTGCAGAAGCCGGGCACTTACGGGATTGATTCGATCGGTGGTGACGATGAACCGCCGGGGGGCAGGAAGAAGCAGGCCGATGATCGGGGTCGCGACGCGCATATTTACGACGACGCGATCCGTTTTATCGAGAAGAACAAGGACGGACCATTTTACGTGAACGTGTGGGGGCACATCTCGCACAATCCCATCAATCCGACGGACGGGCTGGTGAAACGCTGGCGCGCGCTCGAGGTCAAGGACCGCGACTTTCCCACGCAAATGCTCGCGAAATTCGGCGACTCACGCCGAGCCGGCGGCGATGTCGACGATGGCATGCGGCGCTACCTCGCCGATGTCGAATCGCTCGACGACGGCGTGGGCCGCTTGCTCAAGCGGCTCGACGAACTCGGCCTGCGCGAAAACACCATCGTCGTTTTCAACAGCGACCAGGGCGCGGACATGGGCAAGGTCGGCAACGGGGGACTGCGCTTCAACATGATGGGCTGCAATGGCCCGTATCGCGGCGGCAAGCACACGAACTTTGAGGGAGGGCTGCGGGTGCCGTGGATCGTGCGCTGGCCCGGACAGGTGCCCGCCGGCCGCACGGACGAAGCATCGGTCATCTCCGGCGCGGACCTGTTGCCGACGCTGTGCGCGATCACCGGCACGAAAATCAACGCGGCGGAATTCGACGGCGAAGACGCCTCCGCGGCCTGGTTGGGCAAGGGCGCACACCAGCGCACCAAGCCTCTGCTCTGGAAAACCAGTTCCGTCGGGAGCACCGCCGTGATTCGCGATGCCCAGTGGAAACTCTTTTACCCCGTGCGCAAGAACGGCGGAAATCTGGAGCTTTACGATCTCGAGGCCGATCCGGCCGAAACGAAGAACCTGGCCGCGCAGCACAAAGAAATCGTGCAGAAGCTCTCCGCGCAAGTCGGAGCATGGGTCGCGACGCTGCCGAAGGATTACCTCAAGACTGCCGACAAGGAGGATTGACGGCAGTCTCCTCCCAACCCGGCGGAGGACAGTTGGAAAGGGTCAGGTTTCGGAAAGTGATTTCAGCCTTCGCCCCCACTGATTCCGCTCCGGGGCGTGACGGAAAAACGCGGTCAGGTTGCGACTCGCGGCCTTGGGCTCTCCGCGATGGAGCGCCGTGGCCATCCCACGGTTGCGGGTGTCGGTCTGAAGCTTCAACCCCGCGGCGACGGCGACTTTCCAGTCGGCGGCCCAAGGGGGTTTCCAGCGCGAGGTGGAAATGATTGCTCATGATGACGAACGCGGGCAGGCGCCATGAACCACGTTCGCACGCTTGGAAAAGCGTCTGCTGAAAGGCTGCCCGGGGCGTGGCGTGCTGGAAAATCCAGGACCGGTAGTTTCCCCGGTTAATGACGTGGTAAGTCGCGCCGGGGAAGTGAACACTCGCCCTTCGCCTGGCCACCCCGAGGCAAGTTTACGCACCGGACGCGGCGCAAAAGGCAACCAGGGCACCGGGGCATCATGGCCAGGCGACCGCAGCGCGGCCCGGGCCGGGCTCGCGGAATCGCAGGATCGAACGTGGCAAGCCACGGGGAATGGCCCCGCCTGCGATTCGAGACGTAGCTTGCGGGCCATAACGGGTACTCCCCTCTCGGCCCACCCCCCGATGCGATACCGCCATGACCCCAAATTATGGGCTACATCCGGCTTGAAATATCACTTTCCGAAACCTGACCCGTTCGGGACTTTCCTTCCCTCGTTCGGGACTTTCCCTCGAACTTCAGTGCCTCGTTCGGCCTGCTTCCGCCACCCGCCGCTGCAACGCGCAACGGCCCCGTCCGACTGCTCCTCATTTTCACGGTGCAGCAGTCGGGCTCGTCACAAAGCAAGGTGCGTCGGCCGGAGCGGCTGGGCGGTAGGCTCAACTACCCCTACCGAGCCGCCGCTTGCGTACATCGAGATTTTGGACGGGACGGGATGAACTTGCGGTTTTTTAAGAGAATCGGCACACGACATGTGCGATTCCGATGTGGGCGGAGGTTAAGATGTGCACAAGCCAATGATTCGATTATCGTTCACCGACCAAGGCGTACGAGTGCGCTGGGCCTTCCCTCTTTTATTTCGGTGGCTCGGGAGCACTGTAGCGATCGGTCTCGTGTTCGCCATTCTGGTTTTTCGATTCGGCCGTCAGGCCGCGGACGAGTCGCCGGTTGCACCCAGCGCGATCGTCGCGACCGCTGATGGCCAGCGATTTTTCGTGGCGGCAGCCGCGGGCCGGACGGTTCTGGTCCTCAATGCGCACGGTGCGATCCAATGTCGCCTCGCGGTTCCAGGTGCACCTTCGGGTTTGGCGCTTTCCTCCGATGGTCGGACGCTGGCAGTCACCTGTGCGGCGCCCGCCAGTGTCGTTTGTCTCGTGGATGCCGCTTCGCTGTCGATTCGCGCCCAGTGGTCAGCCGGGCACACGGCGATGGCACCTTTGTTCAGCCCTGATGGCGCGACGCTGTACGTTTGCGAGCGCTTCAACCATGCCGTTTCGATCTGGGACGCACGGACGGGCACACGTCTGGCCCAAGTGCCCGTCGTGCGCGAACCGGTGGCCGCGGCGCTGACTCCGAAGGGCGAACGATTGCTCGTCGCCAACCACCTGCCACATGGCCGAGCCGACCAGGAGGTTATCACCGCCATGGTCAGTGTGATCGACACGACGCAGCGCCGGGTCGAGGCCTCCCTGGCCCTGCCCAACGGCAGCGGATTGTTGCTGGGAATCGCCGTCTCGCCCGATGGTCGCCACGCGGCGGTCACGCACAATATCGCCACCTTCCAGTTGCCCACCTACCGGGTGCAGCGCGGTTTCATGAACACCTCAGCGGTCAGCCTGGTTTCGCTGGCCCACTTGCGGGTGATCAACAGCGTGCTGGTGGACGAGGAGGAAAGCGGTGCCGCCACCCCCTGGGCGGTGGGATGGACGCCAGACGGCAGCCGCCTGTTGATCACCCACGCCGGGGCCCACGAACTCAGCCTGATTGATTTTCCCGCCTTGCTCGCGCGCCTGGAGCGCCTCCCGCTGCAACCGGTGGCCGGCGAGCGATCGGATGGCACCCTGCGGGCGCGCTGCGCTGCCGACGTGCCTGCCGACCTCGGCTTCCTGCACGGAATCCGGGAACGCATCAAACTGCGCGGTAATGGCCCGCGTTCGCTCGCCATGGCCGGCGGCAAGGCCTGGGTGGCAAACTACTTTTCCGACTCAATCGATGTGGTCAATCTCGCCGCGCCGCGGGGCGGGACCGCATCGGTGAACCTCGGTGCGACCGCGAGAATGTCGCCAGCGCGTCGGGGGGAGAGGCTCTTCAACGACGCCACGCTCTGCTTCCAACAGTGGCAGAGCTGCGCGGGTTGTCACAGCTTCGACGCCCGCTCCGACGCGTTGAACTGGGATCTTCTCAACGACGGTCGGGGCAATCCCAAGAACTCCCGAAGCCTGTTGCATGCGCATCGCACGCCACCGGCGATGAGCCTGGGAGTGCGCGCCAGCGCGGAGGTCGCGGTGCGGGCCGGCCTTCGTTTCATTCTCTTCAGCGCGCAACCGGAGGAGGTGGCACGTTCGATCGACGCGTACCTGCAAACCCTTGAACCAGTGCGAAGCCCGATCCTCGAGGAGGGCCGCCTATCCGCCGCCGCCCAGCGTGGCCAGCGGCTCTTTGCCGATCCCACGGTGGGCTGCGCGCGATGCCATGCCGGGGATCTGTTCACCGATTTGCAGCGCTACGACGTCAGCTCCCATAGCTGGCAGGAGCGGCCGGGGCTGCGTTTCGATACGCCGACGCTGGTTGAAGTGTGGCGCACCGCCCCCTATCTCCACGACGGTTCGGCGCTCACGGTGCGCGACGTGCTCGCGGATCACAATCGCAAGGATCGGCACGGCCGCACCGCGCACCTTCGCCCGGACCAAGTGGACGATCTGGCGGCGTACGTCCTTTCCTTGTGACCGATCCCCTCTACTTTGCCCATGAATATTCGGATCCCCTCCTTTGCGGCGCTGCTGACTCTCATCCCGCTGCTGACGCCCACCCTGCTCCCCGCCTGCAGTTCCGTCGCCATCGTGATGGACGGCAAAGTTCTGCTGGGAAACCACAACGACAATTCTCTCGCGCTCAATATGCTGCTGCGCGTCATCCCTCACCGTGACGGCTGCTTCGGCCGCATTTGCATCAGCTTGGAAAACGTCCCCGGCTGGGTGCCCACGGCCATGAAGTGCGTGAACGAAAAAGGGCTGGCCATCACGCATGCCAACGTTCCCGAAACCGATACGCCCTACGATCCCGACAAACCCGAGCTGCAGCACAACTTCCTCGAGAAGATCGCGGCCGAATGCGCCACGGTCAAGCAGGCCATCGCCGTACTGCGCGCCTACTCGCTGCCTCCCGCTCCGCACTTCGGTCACATCCATCTCATGCTGGCCGACGCCACGGGCGACACGGCGATCGTCGAATGGGCCGACGGCGAGGTCAAAGTGGTTCGGCGTTCTGGTGCCACGCAGATCATGACGAATTCCCTGATCTGCAAACCGAGCGCCACCGAGGGACCAAATTCGCGCTTGCACCGCGGGCAACGGATGCTCGCCGCAGTGAAAGAGGCCTCCGTGGACAACCTGGTGTCCGTCCTAAAGGAGATCAGCATCCGCGGTCGCCACCAAGGCGACGAAGTCGGCAGTGTGGAGTCCGCCATCTTCGACCTCACCGGCGGAAAGGTGCATCTCTATTACCAGCGCGACTTCGACCATCCGCTCACGCTGGATCTTTACGATGAGATCGCCAAGGGCCCGCGCACCGTCGAGTTCAAGACTCTGTTTCCCAACCCCGTTCCCTTTGAGCCCGGGTATCGCTATGAAGATGGTCCCATCCCCGCGAAGCCACCTGCGGCGAAGAGTGAGACGAACGCGGCGGAAGGGTCGTGCGCCGCGGGCTCGAGCGCGGCGGCTCCGGGGCAACTTCGAGACTTTCCCCGTGCGTGTTCGCAAACACCCTTGAACGCGGTCGCCCGTCGCACCTCCCAGTGAAGATCTCCCGCCGCCTCCGTTCCCTCGCCGTCGCTGCCGGCGCTTGTCTGATCGTCTGCCTCGCCTGGTCCGGATACCGGCACTGGCGGGACAACTATGCGACAATCACCTTTCCCAAGATTGACCGCCGGCCCGAACCCCGGCAGCAGCAACCGAAAGCGCTGAGGGCACTGCCCCGCTTCGATCCGAAATCAACCAATTCGTGTCAGGTGGATCTGTGCGCGCAGGACCTGTCCGCCATGAATCTGCAGCGCAACCAGCCGGATCTTGCGTGGGCCACCTTCGACGACGCCACACGCTGGCCCGCCGCCGGGCAGATGCCGGCCACCGCCGACTTTGATCCGGCACGCATCATGGCCTTCGGTCGCAATCCAGGTCTCGGCCTGCGCGCGCTTCATGACCAGGGAATCACCGGCCGCGGCGTGGGCATCGCGATCATCGACCAAGTCCTGCCCACCGAGCATCCCGAATACGCCGGCCGCCTGCGGCTCTACGAAGAGGCGGACGACATCTTCTGGCCGTTCAACGGCGCCAAGATGCACGGTACCGCCATCTCCTCGTTCGCCGTCGGCCGGACCATAGGGGTCGCTCCCGAGGCGGACCTCTACTTTATCGCCACCCAGCTTGGCCGCGTGTCGCTGCGCGCGCTGTGGCAGAAGTTCGTTGTCCGATCCAAGATCCCGCCCACCGATTTTCATGTCCTCGCCCGCTGCGTGCGTCGTGTCCTCCGTATTAACTCTCAACTGCCGCCCGACCGCAAAATCCGCGTCCTGGCGATGGCCATCGGCTGGCATCCACAGCAGCGGGGCTTTGACGACATTACTGCCGCCACCGCTGAAGCCCGGGCCGCCGGCCTGCTGGTGATCTGCTCCAGCGTTTCAGCGGTGCACGGCTTCAAGTTTCATGGGCTCGGCCGGGCGCCGCTCGCCGATCCGGACGTGTTTGCGTCGTACCAGCCCGGACAGATGTGGGAGGCGCGTTTCGCCAGGGATCCCACGGAGATCAAGGACCGGCTCCTGGTGCCGATGGACTCGCGCACCGCCGCCGGGCCCAACCGAAAGTCGTCCTATGTGTTCTATCGGCAAGGGGGCTGGAGTTGGTCGATCCCGTACATTGCCGGCGCGTACGCCCTCGCCGCGCAGGTGAAACCGGCCATCACCCCCGACGAGTTCTGGCGAATCGCACTCGCGACCGGCCGCACAATCGACCGGCAGCAGGAGGGCCGAACTGTGCCGTTCGGTCCGATCCTTGATCCGACTGCGCTCCTCCACGCGCTGCAGGCGCCGGAGGTGACCGCGCGACGGCTGGAATCCGGTCCAGTCGCGACGCGACGGTGAACCGCGCGCGTCCGTTCTGCAGCATGGCGCCGCGTCCAAAACCGGCCCGATTGACGAACGGCCATTTTCGCGGCGCGTAGTGGATTGGCCGTTACGCTTTCACTTCACGTTTCCCGTCATGTACCGGCCGGCCCCCCGGGCCCGTCGCGCCCACCCGCGGCCCGGGGCGGGAGCCATGGGTGTCCGGTAATGCCGTTACAGGTACGCTTCCAGCCGTAGCTGGAAGAGCGGGAGGGCCGCACGCCACGGGGTTTTGTGGACCAGACAATGGCGCAACAGCCGAATGAACTGACAAGTGAGCTGAGCGGCGTGGCGGACAATTTCCTGGGCCGGCACGCGTTTTTCGGCCGGGCGTGCCTGCACTCGCGCCGCCTGCTTGCGCTCGACTTTAACTTCGCGGATCCCGGCCGCCTCGAGGCTGGCGAGCCAGACCGTGAGCAGATTGTGGGTCAGGGCGATGCCGTGCGCCTGGATTTGCGCGGCAACGGTGCCGTTGGCCCAGGCCTTTTGCTGATGGAGCTTGTTCTTGGTGACGTCGAAGATCTTCTCGATTTTCCAGCGCAGGAAGTACAGGAGGGCCACCACGCCGGGGCGCAGGGCAGGGCGCCAGTCGGAAAGGGTCAGCGCCAGTCGGAAAGGGTCAGGTTTCGGAAAGTGATTTCAGCCTTCGCCCCCACTGATTCCGCTCCGAGGCGGGGCGGAAAAACGCGGTCAGGTTGCGACTCGCGGCCCTGGGCTCTCCGAGATGGAGCGCCGTGGCCATC
>JBBRWR010000052.1:0-53289 GCA_038249085.1 Opitutales bacterium | reverse complement strand
GGGGGGGGGGGGGGGGGCGGTGCCGGTCCGTGTTCTCACCCCCCCCCGGGGGGGTGCGCCCCCCCCGCCCACATCCTGCCGGCAAAATTCCGAAATCCCAGATTTCTGATTTTCAGTTTTCCCGATGCTCCGCCCGCCCATGCACACTCCTTTTCCCTGCGCCGGACACCGCGCCCTCTACGCTCCGACGCGGCGCGAGTTCATCTACGGTCTCGGGGCCAGCATCGGCAGCATCGCCCTCACTTCGCTGCTCGCCGGCGAGGCCCGCACCGCTGCAACGGCGGCCGAATCCGCGGCCGCCGGTCCGCTCGCCGCCAAGCCCCCCCATCACCCGGCCAAGGCGAAAAACTGCATCTTTCTCATGATGGAAGGCGGGCCCTCGCACATCGACACGTTCGATCCCAAGCCGCGATTGAAGCAGCTCCACCTGCAGGAATTCACCCGCGAGGGCAAAATGAAGTCCGCCATGGAGAGTGGCAAACGCTACTACGTGCAAAGCCCGTTCGCGTTTCGGAAAGCCGGCCAGAGCGGGGCGGATATCGCCACCAATTGGGAACACCTCGCGGGCGTGGTCGACGATCTCTGTTTCTACCGCGGCTGCCAGGTCGACTCCGTCAACCACCCGACGGCGATGTACCAGATGAACACCGGCAACCGCTTCGGCGGTGATCCGGCGCTCGGCGCGTGGGTCAATTACGGCCTCGGCACCCTCAACCAGAACCTGCCGGGCTTCATCGTGCTGCCGGAGGTCTCGTATCCGCAGGGTGGATCGGCCAATTGGGGCAACGGTTTCCTGCCCGCGTATTTCCAGGGCACCCCGCTTCGCCCCAAGGGTTCGCCCATCCTCGATCTCAACCCGCCCGCCGGTATCACCCGGGAGCACCAGCGCGCCAACCTCGACCTGCTCGCGCAGCTCAACGCCTCGCACCATGCGGCGCACGCCCAGCACGAGGAACTCGCCGCCCGCACCGCCGCCTACGAACTCGCGTTCCGCATGCAGCTGCAGGTCCCGGGCATCCTCGAACTCGACCAGGAGGACGCCCGCACCAAGGCCAGCTACGGACTCGGCCAGGATCACACCGACGCCTTTGGCCGTAAATGCCTCCTTGCCCGCCGCCTGGTGGAAAAGGGCGTGCGTTTCGTCCAGCTCTACGCCGGCACCTGGGATTCCCACGACTACATCGAGCGCGCCCACGGCAATCTCGTCCGCGCGGTCGACCAACCCATCGCCGCCCTCATTGCCGACCTCAAGCAGCGCGGCCTGCTCGAGGAGACTCTGGTCGTGTGGTGCGGGGAATTCGGGCGCTCCCCCGACAACGGCGTGCGCGGCGGCACCGCCTACGGTCGCGATCACAACCCGAAGGCGATGACCATCTGGATGGCCGGCGGCGGCGTAAACGCCGGGCACACCATCGGGGCCACGGATGAGACCGGCGCCGAGGCCGTCGATTGCGTGCATCACGTGCGCGACCTGCACGTGACGCTGCTGCAATTGCTGGGCCTCGAGGACAACCGGCTCACCTATTTCCACGGCGGACGCTTCAAGCAGCTCAGCCAATTCGGCGGCGCGGTGATCAAGGAACTGCTCGCGTAAGCCGGCTCGACCGGTTCGCGACGTGCCGGGCTCCCGCCGCGAAACCTGCCGGCTCGCCATACCCGGCCCCGCGACTCGCCCGATTCCCGATAGAACCCCGGCCAAAGTAACCCAATGGGTTACATGGTAGTTCGCGGTCGGTCGCAGAGCTCCCAAGCAGAACACCTCAGGCCTCACCCTCACCCTCGTTCCCCCAATTTCGGGCAAACGCGACGCTGGCAGCGCGAATCTGCACCGGTTCCACATCGTGGGCGTGGCCCCGACGGGTTGGCGGCAAAGTTTAAATCGCACCCGCTCCCTGGCGGCGCGTGAACCTGAAATCCTAACGGGTTGTTACGTTTCCCGACGTGCCGCCGACGCGTTGGTGGCCTTTGCTCCGGACCTCACCATGATGACATCCTCGTTTCGTGCCTTGCTTCTCACGGGTGCCGTGTGCGTTCCCGCCCTCGTCGCCCACGCCCAGATCGTCGAATTACGCGCCACCATCAATCAGGCGCAGGAAAATCCTCCCACGGGCTCGGCCGCCTCCGGCAGCGCCATCATGCTGTACGATGTGGGCGCGAACACTTTTGACCTCGTGGTGTCGATCGACGGGATGGCGAACCCCGCCACGGCCTCGCACCTGCACGAAGCGGCGGCAGGCGCCAACGGGGCGGTCGTGACCGGTCTCGGCGGAGAGTCGGTTTACGTGCGCACCGGCTCCTCCCTGCGCGCGACGTTCCGGAATATCACGCATGGGGGCGACAAGCTGAAGCTGCTCCAGGGCGGCGTCTACTTCAACCTTCACTCGGCGCAATTTCCCGGCGGGGAAGTGCGGGGTCAGCTCATTGCCCGGCCGGTGCGGCTCTACGCCAACCTGACGGTCGCGCAGGAACAAGCCGCGTTTCCCGCCGTGAATCTCGGCGGACTGAACGACTTTGGCGCGGCCGTGATGGTCTACGATCCGGCCAGCAACCGCCTGAGCCTGCGATCCTCCGTCTACAATTTCGCCAATACGCTCAGCAATTCGCACTTTCACGAGGGAGCGGTCGGGGTGAGTGGCGGGGTGGTGCACAATCTCGGCAACAATGCCAATACCGGCATCTATTCGAATACGAGCGGAGCGATCCAGGGTTCATTCGACGGCGCCTACCTGGGCGATCCGGTGAAACTCCTGACCGGCGGCGCGTATCTGAACTACCACAGCACCACCTTTTCGGGCGGCGAGGTACGCGGCCAGGTGTACGCGGCGAGCGAGGTTCCGAGTTCGCGCTACATCAATCTTTCGGTCCGCGGCTTTGTGGGCACGGGGGAACAGGCCCTGATCTCCGGAATCGTGGTCAACGGCACCGAACCCGTTCGCACCCTGATCACGGCGAAGGGCCCGTCGCTGACCGCATTTGGGGTCACCGGCGTGCTGGCGAACCCGAAGCTCGAGCTCTACGATTCCGCCGGACGGCAAATTGCCAGCAACGACGATGTCGGCACGGTCGCGGCCGGCTCCGAGTTGGCGAGCCTGCCCGGGGTGCCCCGCAACGCCGTGGAATCGGCGCTCGTCGTGGTCCTGCCCCCGGGCAATTACACGGCCATTGTCACGGCCGCGGCGACCGGCACGGGGGTGGCGTTGCTCGAGGTGAACGACCTGCGGACCCTGAGCGGCACCATCACGACGGTCGCGGCGCTGACCCCGGCGACCCCGGGCCGCGCGGCGGGCTTCGCCTCCGTGGCGAAAGGGACCCTCGAATTTTGCGCCGCGCCGATCGTCGCGACGATCGCGCGACGCTGAGCGCGGGAGGATGCGACGCGCCCGACGCCCAAGGGCGCCGGGCGTTTTATTTTGTTTGGCGTGGCGCGGCGGGGACTGGGATAAGCGGGTAACGACCGTCAGCCCACTCGCGATTCGGCCGTGATGACCTCGTTCGATCACCCCATTGATCCCGCGATGCTGTCCGGGTGCAGGCGATCGCGGCTGAAATCCGCCGCCACTCACCGGCAGGGGCGAACGACGCGGCGCCCGCGTTATTGGCGCCAAGAAAACCGGATCTTCAGTGGTCGGGCCGGGTGGTATCGGCGAAGGGTGAAAAGGCTCAGATTCGCCCCCCCCCTTTGACCCCAAAGGGGGAAATCGGCACCAACTACATGTGCCAATACTCACTCTCCCGGGAACGTCCGAAATGCCGCGCCAGGATGAAAACCGGGCGTCACCTTCGACGGACGCTGCAAGCGAGGTTGGGTTGAACGCCGGCAAATCGCGGGCGGAGATTGTCTGAGCAATCGAGAGCAGTTGCATCGAGACTGGTCTCCACGGGTCCTTGCCACGGCGAAGGACGGCCATCACGCGGTGGCGGTGGGCGGGGCCCTCTTGCAGAGCCACCGGGCGCGGGCGGGGCCCAGGATCTGAACGTCTCCCGCCGGCGTCCTCGGACGACTACTTCACCACCAATAATCCTTTCATGCCCACGATGCAGTGGGCCGGAAAGCTGCAGAGAAAAGGATATTCACCCGGCGCGTTCGGAGCGTTGAAAGTGACCTCACCGGACTCACCCGGCCCCAGCAGGTTGATGTGGGCGATGATCTTCTCCTTCAGTTTGGCGGGAACATAGCCCGACGCCGCCTCCGGCGCGGCGGCCGTGGCAAACGCGATCACATCGGAGCCGGCGGTGAGCAGGATCCAGTTGTGGCCCATCACCTCCTTGGGCAGCGACGAGGCGTTGGTCAGGACAACCTTGATCGGCTCGCCGGGCGCAGCCGCGATCGTGGCGACGTCAAACTTCATCGCGTTCTCGACCCCCGCACGAATCCGAACGACGCGTGGCGTGCCCGCGGGCTCGGCAGCACTCAGCCGCGGCCCCGGGGGAATACTGGCGACTGCGAGGAGGAGAGTGGTGCTGAATTTGAACTTCATGGCTAGAGCTTGAGTTGAAACATGATGCCGTACCAGTTGACCTGATAGCTGTGGGGGCCGCCGTCCAGCATGACAGCGGTCGGGGCGGCGTTGGCCCCGCCACCGGCCAGCACGACGGGGGATCCGTCCAGGTTCTGGTAGTGCCAGTCGCGGATTGTCTCCCGCTGAAAACGATAAACGAGGCGGGCGGATAGCCGCTCGGCCAGGGGGTAGCGGAGACTGGCGTCAAGGTAGTTGAAGTCGGTGGCCATGTCCGGGAATCGGCTGCCGGCAAACGCGGCGTTGTTGGCGCTGAGGGCGCCACCCACCGTGTAGGTGTAACCGATGCGGGTACGGCCGGTGGAGTAGGAGTAGTCGAGGTTGAGGCTGGCCCGGCCGATTTCCTGCTTCAGTCCCACTCCCATCACGTGGTTGCGATCGGTGCTGTTGGCGGTCCACGCGCTGGCCAACGGGAAGATCGGCCCCCCGGGCGCGGTGGCGATGTCGGCGGCGTTGGCGGGCGTAACCACCCCGAGGGCGGTTACCTGGCCGATGGAGAGGTTGCCCCCGCCCACGATGGAAGCCTGGGAGGTCCGGCCGAATTGATACGAATAGTAACCGTAGATCGTCTGGCGCGGCGACGGCTGATAATTTAGATCGACGTTGGCGGAACGCTGCTTCTGCCCGGTGCGTCCATCGGCGGAGTCCGGGAAATCGGACTTCCGCAGCTGGCCCGAAATCCCGGCGTCCAGATTCGGGCGCAACATCGTGTTGATCCGGGCGTTGATCACCTGCTGGTCGCGATCCGCCAGATCGATCGCCCGGAAACCGCTGTTCGTCCGCACCGCCCAGCTGGTGACGTTGGCGCCCGGCGTGATCGGCATCGGCACCAGCGCGGAGCTGAAATATTCATTGTACGAGGAGGTGAGATAGGCGTCGCCGCGGCGGCGGTCGAATTCGTACGACACCCGCACCGTCGAATCACCGAGACCGCGGTTGGCATAACCGAGCTTGAACTTGTCCTCCCAGGTCTGGTCCCGTTCCCGATGCTCGCGGTGGTTGATCTCGCGGCCCACGGCGGCATTCAGCGACGACACCTTGTTCAGGCGGTAGTCAGCCGTCGCTCCGAAGTCCTGCTGTTTGCCGGAATACGGCGTGCTCTTGACCGGCAGGTTGCCCGCCGGATTGCTGTTTGATCCCATCAGGATGTTCTGCCCGCTGCCGTCGTTGATGAGGCGGCCCCACACGCCTGTCACGCCATCGAGGGTCAGGCCGCGCGACTGATTGCCGGGCGTGCCGGAGTCGGCATCGAGGTAGACGGCGTTCGGGTTCACGACCAGAAACGGATCGGTCTTGTTGTCGGTTTCGTAAAAGCGCGCCTTGCCTTTCACGTTGAGGGCCGAAGTCGGATTGAGCGACAAGGTCAGATCGACCAACCGGGTGTCGATGGCGGCATGGGTCGACCGGCGGCTGAGTGCGCCAAGGGTGTCCCAACCGCCTCCGGGCAGGAGCGTGACATTGGCGAGCGTCAGATTGGGAATCGTCGTGTAAGGAATCAGATTGTCATCCTGCCTCCACGAGCCGGCGGAAACGACCGCGGTGAAGTAGCCCCGGAAAAACTCGGGCATCGAGCGGGTGTACTCCGCCCGGATATTATAGGCGTCGTTGCTGGGTGTGAGATCGATTCGGCCCTGGGTGAAGGCGCCGGCGGCCGGCACGGTGGTGACCCCTCCCGGGGGGGCAATCCGGTAGGGTTCCTGCAGCGTGAGTGTGTCGATCTTGTTGACGAACCGCGAGGCCGACAGCCGCAGATTGAAGGCGTTCAAGCCGCCCACATGTAGCACGCCGGCGAGCAGGTCTTCGGTGTCGTAGTCGATGGGCTCGGGAATTTCCATCGGGGCCGTGCCCCCGCTGTTGCCCCATACCACGCCGAAGGGTCGGGCGCCCTTTCGCTTCTCCAGGGAATAGCTGAGGTAGCCCTTCCAGCTCCTCGTCAGGTCCAGATCGACGCGCACTCCGCTTTTCTTGCGGGTCAGACCCAGGGTCATGCGTTCCTGGGCGGCGGTGGCGGCAACCTCGGCGTTGTTGGTGGCGTTGGAGGCCGCCCCCCCCGGCGTGAGCCCGGGTAGCAGGATCAGATTGCCGGTCCCGACGCCGCTCCAAAGGGTCCGATACCGGTCGGTGAAGACGTGGGGAATCTCGCTGAAGAATAGTTTCACTTTCCAACTGTTGGCGCGGCCGAACTGCAGGCCATAATACTGGTCGTGCCGCCCCGCGCCCCCTCCCATCAGCTCGATGGTATATCCGCCCTTGGGCCGCCGCAGCTGCAGGTTGAAATTGTTCAAGTAGGCTCCGTGGTCGATGTCCTGATACATCTGATACCGGGCGTTCTGTTCATCGGCGTCGCCGCCGATGTAACCGAACTCCAGCTGGCCGGAAAACTCCCAGCCGCCCGCGGTCTGCCGGGAATCCGGCGCGGCGAAGGGCAGCCTGAAGAGCTGGCCCGACGGCGTGTGCTTGGCGACCGCCCACTCGGTGTCCAGGGGCCGCGTGCGGTCAGGGGCGGGGTTCAGGGCATTGCCGAGCACCGTGCCCACCCCCACGGCGGAGTCGGCGAGGGGTGCGCCGAGGCCAGTCGGGGCGAGCACGGCGCCAAGGCAGAAGGCGAACGCGCACAGGGAAGTTCGGACGTTTGATTTCATGTTCAGCCTGTCGCCCGGTTGACCGGCCATTAATCCACGCGGGGAAAAGACTCCGGAAGGTTGGCGGTTCATCGTTGAAAGCGGGCGCCCGCGGGATGGTTGCTGCCGTGAATCTGGGAGTGGCAGTTTTGGCAGGAGCGCCCCAGCACGCGGGAACTCACTGCGGCGCCACCGCCGACCAACTGCCCCGCGTTGTAGAGGGAAGTCTGGTGGCCCGGGTTGCCGTGGCATTCCTGGCAGGCGAAGGGCCGCGCCACGTTCAGCAATTTGTCGTGATTGGAGCCGTGCACATTGTGACAGGTCAGGCAATTGTCGCGCACCGGCGCGTGTTCCCAGAGGAACGGGCCGCGTTTTTCGGTGTGGCACTGGTAGCAGAGCTCGTTCACCGAATCAGCCTTCATGAGCGACTTTGCGGTCGAGCCGTGCGGGTTGTGGCAGTCGGCGCAGGTGATCTTTCCTTCCGGCAGTGGCATGTGAGAACGCTTGGCGAATTCGGCCCGCTGCTGCTGGTGGCACGTATAGCAGGTCTCGTTGATGCTGGGTTTCTTCAGCAGGCCGGTGGCCGAGAACCTCGCCATCGGGTTGTGGCAGTCGCTGCAGCCGAGCTGGTTGGTGGCGTGCGGCGAGCCGGCCCAGAACATCGCCGGTCCACCCTGGTGGCAGCTCAGACACATGCTGTTCTGCTTCTCCACGGGCGTGCCCCACTCGCGGGTGAAACCGACGAGTGAGCCGTGGTTGGCCGGATTCGCGGGGTCCTTCAGGTGGTTGGAACCCGGGCCGTGGCAGGCCTCGCAACTGCGCCGCTGCGCCTCGGTCTGCGGATTCAAGCGAAACACGTTCGCGTGCTGGGTGTGCGTGAACTGTTTGTTCTGGGGGGCATGACAGGCGATGCACACCGCTTCGCCGACATAGACCGCACCATTATTGAGTCCGACAGCAGGAGCCGCCCCAACCGCCGGCGTCGGCTGCGCCACAATGCTCGAAACGAGCGCGGCCACGGCCCAAAGTCCGGCGAGGAGGCCAACTCTTCCGCCCGAAAATGGATTCGAATATTTCATGGCATTTATCCGTGCATTCAGGATCGCGCGCCCCGGAAACCGCGGCCGGCCGCCGGGAGCGATGGAAACCGGCGCGCGAGGCCGCGCGCCAAGCCGCCAACGGCGGCAAGTGGGAAACGAAGTGCTGCGGTGCGGGGCATGACGATACACTGACCCACTTGTCCGGCGGGAAAAGAAGCGGACCGTAACGGAGCCGTTACACCCGGAGCCGGGCTAGAAGCGCACCGTAAGTTGCGCGGCCAGCAGCGAAGCGAAACGCAGCGGCCCGGTGTCGCCGTGCTGCAGACTGTACTGCAGCTTGAGCTGCACGTGAGGGGTGAAGCGCCACGCCGGTGCGAAATCCAGGCGCTCCACATTCTTTCCCCAACGGGTCGCTCCCCCGCGATCCGGAATAGTTCCGAAAAGTTGCTGATTCCACCGCACGGCGCCGGCGAGCTGCGGGGTGAACCGGTACCTGGCCTCGGCGAAGTAGGCGAGAGTGTCGGCGTTGCCCACCCTCGGCACCGCGAAACGCGCGGCGTAGATTTCCGTCCACACCTGCCAGTGGTGCCACTCGAACGTCACGTCCTGGCCCAATACGGTTTCACGGTAGTCCCCGCGACCGTGGCCGGGAGCGAGGCGGAGCCGCGGGGACGGGACCAGATAGGAACCGCGGCTCGCCGACACGCCCAGATTCCAACGCGCGTCCGGGCGCCAGTGCAACCGCGCGCTGGCGGTCGGGTGTTCCCAGGAGACCTGGCTCGGTTCCCACGCCTCCGGACGCGAGGAGAGCGCCGCGTGTTTCACCTCAGCCGCGAAACCGAAACGCCCGCGCGCCACGGCGACGGCCACGCCGCTGGCGTAGCTTGGACCCCAGAGGATCGGCAGACGGCGATCCTTCTCAGTTGCGGTCACCGCGTCCGGTTGCCCGGAGCGCACATGCGACCATTGCAACAGTTGGGTGCTGGAACGCGCCGCATCGAAATCCCAGGCCCCGGTGAGGTGCTCATAGGGCAACGGGGCGGTGATGAACGGATTGTTCCAAGCCCCGTGCCGCCCGGTCCAATTGCCCACCACCGTGGCAAATTTCCCGACCTGGAGATTGAAGCGTCCGTCGTTCCAGGGCGTAAAACGCAGCGCGTATTCGTCGAGCCGCACCTCGGGGACGCCGGCAGTCGGATCGAAACCGCGGTCGGCGCGCGCCTGCGCGAAAACGTAAAGGTGCCCGCCGAGCTGCGCATCCAGGAAGACGGAGAGCCGCGGCGTGAACAGGTCGTCGTCCTTGGCGCGGATCACCCCGGGCGGAGGCCCCTGAAAGTGATACTGCTCCAGGTCGAGAGTGCCACTGAGCTGCGCGCGCAATTGATCCTGAAACGCGGTCAGGCTCAGCGCCTCCCTCACCCGGTCCAGCACGTCGTCCGCGCCGCGCGCCACGGCACCAGCCACACCGGCAGCGGCGATGAGGAGGATGATTCTCATACCGGCGTCAGGGTGGATGAGGGCGGGGCCAGGCGAAAGCGGACTTCGAACTCCGTCCAGTCGTTTTCGGAACGCAGCAGCCGAAGGTCACCCTGGTGCAACCGGGCGAGTTCGCGCGCCAGGTTGAGCCCGAGCCCATAGCCCGGGACGTTCTCGCCGGCGGTCCCGCGGTGAAAACGCTCGAAGATGTACGTCTGCGCCGCCGGAGCGATGGTGCGGCCGGTATTGCCGATCCTCAGCCAGACCGCGACCCCGTCGCCCCCCGCCGCGAGCCGGACGCAACCGTGCGGGCGGTTGTACTTGCGCGCGTTCTCCAGGAGATTCTGCAGGATGATCGCCGTGTAGCGTTTCTCGCCGGCGATGTGGAGCGCAGTGGGAAACTCCGTCTCAACCTTGATCCCAAAGTCGTCGGGCCGCGCGCCAAAATCATCCAGCGCGGCTTCGATGAGCTCCGTGAGGTTCACCCGGGTCAATTCAAGTTTCAGGGCGCCCGCGTCCATCCGGGAAAGCAGGAGCAGATCCTCGATGAGGCTCGAGAGCCGGTAAGTCTGGTGGATGAGCGCGGAGATTTCCTGGGCCTCACCGGGGGTGATCTTTTCGCGCGCCAGCCATTCTTCCAGGCCGGCGCGGAGGACGGTGACCGGCGTCTTGAGTTGGTGTGAGGCGTCGGCCGAGAATCGTGCCGCCCGCTCCGAGTCCACGGCGAGTTTCTCCACGGGCACAGAAAGTCGCCGCGCCAGAAACTGGCTCGCGACCAATCCGCCGAGCAGCAGACCCGCCCCCAGGCCGAGCACCCGCCAGCGCAACCGCCGCTGCTGCCTGCGCAATCCCGCCAGCGGATAGACGCAGACTTCGTAGGCGGGAGGGAACCGCGAACCCGGATTCAGCAGCTTGCAGAAGAGCAGATGCGGTTCGCCGTTGAGCGGAATGCGGCGGGGCGAACCGGCGCGATCCGGCGCCACGACGGCACGCGCGACGTCCGCCGTAAGCCCGTCGGCGTTGGCGCCGGCGAAGTGCAGACGACCTTCGAACCAGAGGCCGGTGGCGATACCGGCGGCGGTTTGGTCCGTGGCGAATTCAAACGGCTTGAAACCGAGCACGAGCGCCGCGATGACCTCTCCCGTCTGGCCCGACACGATGGGCGTCGCGATCACCTCGGCCACGGATTCGCTGCGGTCGGCGGACTGGTACGACAGGAATCCGACTTGCGGCTGATCCGGCGCCGCCGGCAGCGCCAGCCGCGCCTCCTCTTCCCCTGTCAGCAGGCCAACCGTCGATCGCCTGCCACTCGGCGGCGTGATAATCTCACCCTGCGCGGTGAGGAAACGATAGAACCTGGCGGACAGGACCGACGCTTCGTCCCCCGGTCGCGGCGCCACAGGCTCTTCCATGATATCGCGCAGTTCGTCGTCAGCGACGTCGTAGAGCGCCTCCTGGAACTCCTCGAGCGCGCCCTGAATGCGCGGTTTGCGGACAAGTGCACGGCACCGCTCGGTGAGCGCGGCGTGGCGGACGGCCTCGGCGTTGTGCCGGGCTTCGAGTTTGCCTTCAAAGGATCGCTGCAACTCCTGCTCGACGCCCGCGGCGAGATCCCGCTCGGCGAAATAGAGCCCGAGCGCGGTGATGGGCGACACCACGAGCATGATGGCGACGAGGAGCTTCGTCCGGAAACCGGCGACGCGGGTGGGGGCCAAGGCGCGTCGCGCAGTCACGGGAAATCCAGGTGAACGGTCGCACCCTCATGCAACTCGACCGGCCGCGCGGGCGAAGTCGTCCTGCTGTCGAGCCACGCCCTGATCGCATACCGGCCGGGCGGCAATCCTTCGAGCCGGTAGCGACCGTCGGCTTCAGTGACGACGAAATGTGGCGTGGGCAGCACGAGAATGACGGCCCGCATGTGCTCATGAATGTCGCAGCGCAGCGTGACGAGCCCGGGCTCGTCGAAGACGACCGACGGCACGGGCTTCTCGGAGGCGCGATAACGGCCGAGATCAAAACGTTTCGCCGGGGAAAAGGAGAAGATGTTGTGGAAAGCGTCGTCAAAGTTGGGGAACTCCACCCGCGTGCCCACCTGCACCGGCAGCAGCGTCGGGATGAAGGTCAGGCCCTTCTGCGCGATCTGTGCGAGGGGCGGTACGGGCGGCGGGGGGAACGAACCCTCGAGATACACCACCGCGAGGGGCGGGTTGGTCGCAATCACTCCACCCTTGGTAATGATTTCGTAACGCTGGTTCACGACCGGCGCGGTTCGCGCCTTCGGCAGGCTCACGCGACCCTCGATGGCCGCCGGGGCGGATGCCAGCCGGGAGATCGCGGCAAACAGCAGGGTGCAGATCAGCGGGCGACAAAGGCTCATCGGTTTCGTGGGGGCGGCTACCGCGGAACGGCTCAAATCGGGGGATGGATGGCGTAGCCAACGCTGCGCACGGTGCAAATAAGCGGCGCCAGCGAACCCGAGTCTATTTTCTTGCGCAGCCGCGTGATGAAGATTTCCACCGTGCGCGTATCGTATTCATGATCCCGCTGCCAGACGCGTTCGCAGAGTTCAGTGCGGGAAAAGGTTCGGCCGGGCTCCTGCATGAGCACTTGCAACAAATCGAACTCCCGCGGCGACAATTCGATCTTTTCACCACCGCGGGTAACGCGGCGCCGCCGCACATCCATCAGCAGGTTCCCGACTTTCAGGATATCATCCGGCTTGGCCGTACCGCCGCGGCGGCCGAGCGCGTCGATCCGGGCGGCCAGTTCATCCATCGAAAACGGCTTCGCGAGGTAGTCATCGGCCCCGGCCTGAAGCCCCTTCACCCGCTCATTGACTTCGCCCCGCGCGGTGAGAATCAGGATCCGGGAAGGGCAATTGGCCTTGCGCAGCCGGGCGAGCACCTCAAGTCCGTCGAGCGTGGGCAGACCCAGGTCGAGCACAATCAGGTCAGGCGCATCGGCGAGCGCCGCCTGCAGGCCCTCCGCACCATCGGCGCACGCCGCCAGGGTGTGGCCATGCCGAACCAAGGCCCTCACTATGTGACCGGCGAGGCGGGGTTCATCTTCGATTACGAGGATTCGCATCTTTGCCGGTAGCTTGGATAATGCCCTCCGGTTGCCAACTGCAGAGTCGATCCGGCCGGTTCGCTGCCATGCGGTCTGGCAAAAGACGCTACCGGTCGCGCCGCGAAGTGCCGCCCGCTTTCCCGTCGCAGCCGAAGAGCGCGCTTGAGCACGGCGAACTTCCTGCCACTCGAAGCCGTGGGCAGGACTTCCCCCACCCTTCCCCTCCGCCCCATGGTCCATTCCCCCACCGCGCGGGCGCCCCAGCGTCGGCGACCTTCGCCGCCGGCGTTGCGTTCGCGCCCTCATCCCCCGCCTGGGCTGGGGGAGGCCAACCGGCGCCGCCGTGGATGCTGCGATGAAGAAAGTGAGCCACAAAACGGAGGTAACGACACCCACCACCGTGGACCAAATTGCCAGTGGCAACACCCGCTGTCACGGGAACGCCAAAAACGCAGTGCCGGGCGGCGCAATCGGCGTCAACTTCACCTGCTGTGCCGATGAGGTTGGATTTGTGGACGCCACTTTTTCGAGGTGTGGTTGATCCGACAACGCACCCTCGGCGCTCGGCATTAGCTGTTCTCGGGGATCGGCCAGACCGCAAGACCTCACCAAGTAGTTCGCCCTCGCGTTGAGGGAGCGGACTCGCACCATCCGGCAACAGACGATTGCGTGACTCTTACTCCGACGGAATCACCGCATGACGTCGATGAAAGGCGGCACTCGGCATATGAAAACACCTGAGGACTTCGCATCCCACCACGCCGCCCTGACGCGGCGTTACTTTCTCCAACTCGGCCCGGCGGGCCTTGCCGCTCTCGGCGGGCCCAAGCTTTGGGCCAAACAGGTTGCGGACGGAATCCTGTCGGATCCGGTCCTGGCCGAAGCCGCCAGCAAGCTGGAATACCTGACCCCGCTCAGCAAGTTCAAGCTGGGCGGACGGGGCAAGCCGCGCATCTACGAAATCCCCCCGGAGAAGCTGCCGTCGATCGGTCTCACCCGCGAAACCTGGAAGCTGGAGATTGTGCCCGACCCCGAGAGCACCGCGGAAATGGGCAATCCCCTCACGAAAGAAAAAGGCAACGCGTTGGATTTTCCGGCCCTCATGAAACTGGCGGAGAAACACGCGGTGCGGTTCTTGCATGTCCTCACCTGCACCAACATTTCGCAGCCCTATGGCATGGGCCTGTGGGAAGGCGTGCCGCTGCGCGAGGTCTTCTGGATGGTCGAGCCGAAGCAAAACATCCGCCGTATTTATTATTACGGATATCACAACGACGACCCCGGGCAATGCTTCCAAAGCTCGTTGCCGATCGGCCGGGTGCTGGAAGAGGCCCCCGGCGAACTACCGGTCATTCTTTGCTACAAAATGAACGGGCAGTTGCTTTCACCGGCCGGCGGCGGGCCCGTGCGGATGGTCGTGCCCGGTTTCTACGGCAACAAATCGATCAAATGGCTGCAGCGCATCCTGGTGACGAACAGCCATCAGGCCAACGACACCTATGCGAAAGCCAACAACGATGTCGAAAGTCCCATGAAGACATGCGCGCGCTTCATCAACCCGCCGGAAACAGTCAAGGCTGGCCAGCCGTTCCCCATCACCGGTTTGGCGCAAGTGGGCGCATCGGGGCTGAAGAAAGTCCAATACTGGTTGCATCCCGCCGGCCAGCCGCTGCCGAAATACGATCCCTATCTTTCCAACGGCAAATGGCAGGAGGCTGCCATTCTGCCGCCGCCGGAGAAATGGGGCAGCGATTTGCCCGACGGGAAACTGCCACCCGTCATGCAGGTGAATCCCGAGACCGGCCAACCCTTCACCTGGCCCATCCCGAACACCATCGTCCATTGGGCCGCCCTGGCCAGAGCGGCGACGCCCGGCCCATACGAGCTACGTTGCCGCACGGTCGACGCCAACGGTATCGCGCAGCCCTTGCCGCGTCCCTTCGGCCGGTCCGGCGACAACAAGATCGCGGTGGTTGAAATCAAAGCAACGGCCTAGCCCTGCACTTTGCCCACAAATCGGCGATAGCAGATTGCATCAAATCGATCCTGCCGCCGCGGCGCGTTGGAGCCGGATGGTAGAGACCATGGCCTCGAACTTGATATATCCCCGCCACAGGCACTCGAAGCCCGGCGGCCCGTCGCCTTTGCGTTTCAGATAGCCGCCGAGTCGGGCAATGCTGGTCACGGCTTCACCCAACGAGATTTTTTTGATCCGGCGAGCAGGGCGAGCACCTCGCATTCGCACGGGTCGAAGACCAGCGCCGCCGGCAGGCCGGGGACTTCCCGGCCCAACAAGCCGAGCAGCATAATCCGCCAGGCGATCACCGCGTCGAGGGCGATGACGCGCAGCAGCGTGGCCGCGTCGTGGTGTTGATGTTCCAGAATCTTACAGCCGCTCTTGAGCACGCGGTGCCACTCCTCGATGCGCCAGCGCCGGCAATACCAGCGCAGGCACTTGAGGGCCTGCTGGCGGGAGGCTACCTGCACGGTGGTCAGCAAAACCCAGTGCACCGCGGTGGCCTCTGGCGGAGGATTTTTCTCCTGCAGATCAATCGCCCAGACCCGCAGGGGTGGCCGGCCGCGCAACGCCGGCGTCTCCGGGGCGAGCAACGCCACCTCTTGATAGCGCAGCGCTACCTCGGCCTCGCGGGCGGGTAGGCCGGGGCGGCCCGGCGCGGAGGGTTTGCCGAGGTGTTCGCGCTGGCGGGGCACCGCGATCTTCACGGTGGCGGCCAGGGGCGCGGCCGCCAGTTCGGCGAAGAGCTTCGCCTCGGTGCCCGCCAGTTTGCGATCGTGCTGGGCCCGCACCAACAGGTGGGCCTGGGCGCGGCCGCGCTGGCGCCGGCGCCAGTCGAACAGTTCGAAGAAGTCGCCTTCGCGATCGGTGACGTTGATGACGCGGGAGCCGGGCAGCAGGGTCGCGATGTTATTGGCATCCTGATACGCCTCGATCCAGCGAAAGGACTCCTTCTGCTCGATGGGGCGTTGGGGATCCCGGCCTTGGGCCGGCGCGGGCGCATAGCCGTGCAGCCGCACCACGCCCAGGGGCAATCCGCCCTCGGCGTCGAGCACCAGCGAGCTGTGCAGGTTGAGGCTGCGGGTCGTGGCCGTGGTCTGGTTGGCCTTGGTCTCGCCCAGACCCTGGCAGCGGGGACGGCTGGAGTAGTTCAATGCACAGGTGTCCTGGATGACGAGCACCGTCGGGTACGCTTTGCCGCGGCGCAGCGTCTGCGTGCGGTGGGTTTGGAGCAGGTTGGCGACGTTCATCTCCGGGTTCTGATTGCGGTGAAACCGGTAACAGGCCTTGGCTTGGTGGGCGTCGCCCCCGGCCGCCGCGGTGTGGGAGGCGCCGGGTTGGGCGGCCTCCGCAGTGACCATCGTGACCAGCCGGCGGGTGAGGCGTTCGTCGCCAAGTTCGCAGGCCCCGAACTCCTGTTCGGCCCAGCTCTCGCCCTCCAGGCCCTGGTGCGCCGCCAGCGCCGTCCAGGGAAAACGTTCCACGCCGAGTCGCGTTTCGAGATCGGCGACCAAGGGATAGAGATAGACGTCCTTGCGGCTCTTGCCGGCGTCGTGCCCGCCGTTGCGGCCGCGGCCCTTGGTCTGGCCGACCTTGATCCAGTTGGCCGCCTGGTAGCAGGTGCCGGCATAGGCGGAGGCGTCCACAAAGCTCTCCATCAGCCAGGGGCGTAACCCGTAGCGGCGCTCGAAATCGGCGGCCACCCGGCGGGCGCACCGGCCCAGCACATGCGACGCCAGATGGGGACAGCGCCGGCCGGGCCGGAGGAGAAAACGGGTCATATTGATGACGCGCGGCAAGTGGGTGGTGCGTTGCGTCGGGCTCCAGCCCAGCCACGTATCGCGACGCTCCAAATACAACGCCGCGCTGCCGAAGCCGAGGCCGCCGAGCCAGCCGTGCTCGGAACGGATCAGGTAGCGGAATTGACGGCCGACCAGCCGGGCGTCGTGCAAGGGGTGTTCCCGAATCATCAGTTCGTTCCAAATGAGCAGCTGTTCAGGCGTGACGACCTCGAGCAGTTCCAACTGGGTGAACTGCGCGAGTTGCGTAGGCACGCCGCGGGCGGGTGGAACGCGCTTGGGCAAACGAGCCGGCGCGTTGGTCCACGACCGCGGGCCTGGGATCCGCGAGGGCGGCAGCGTCCAATGCCCTTCGGCTTCGAGATCCCGCAGGGCCTTGGCCATGGTGCCAATCTGCCAGTCGCCTTTCGGGTCGCGCAACTCGAGGCGTTGGCAGAGATGTTGGGCCAGCTGGGTGCGCGTCGGGGTCGGCTGAGCCCCGAGCAAGTGGTGCACCAGAGCAATATTGTCGGCCTGAGCCAGGCGTTGTTTGATCGGGAGGGTGGAGGTCATCCCCAACGTCGCTATATCAAAATGCGACCATGGTCCGCTTTCTCTTAAGGGCAAAGGGCAGGGCTAAGCCGACCTGTGATGTCTTGTCCCTGGCGCCTTGTTGAAACGCCCAGATCGGCAGTTCCTTTATCGCGCTTGCGTCTAACCACGGCACCAGCCAGCCAGCCGAGGCGATCGCGGCGGCGAAACGGTTCGGCTGCTCGGCCACCGCCGTCCATGTGCCGAATCCCCCCCCGAGTGGCCCAGAACGTAAACGCGATCCGTGTCGATCGAAAACTCCTTCGCCAACGCATCGAGCAACAGGAACACGCGGTCAAGGTTGGCGCCTTCGGGATCCTGCAAGGCGCTCCGATGTCTCGAGATGGTATCTCGCCAGTCCTTGGACATTTTCGCGATGTTCTCACGCGTATAATGGACGTCATGGGCCGGTGTCCGCCAAAACCCGAACGTTTGCGGGACCACCACGAAACAGGGGTGCTTGCGCCGCAACTCTTCTTCCGCCAGCACGATGTTCTGTTCCCTCAGGTTCCGCACATTGTCATTGCCGATTCCGGCCGCGCCGTGCAGCGAGAGGATCATCGGATACTTCTTGCCGGGATTTTCCGGCAGATCGATCGGCTTGAGCAGCCGATATTTCACCCCCTCGAACTCGCGGGCCTCATACAGTGCGAGCATCGCAGCGCTGACCCCCTCCGGCTCGCGCTCTTTGCCTTTCTTGGCTTTCCCGGTCGCCTGCGCGTGCGACGACGCGATCCCGGCGCAAAGAACAACCGCCACGAGGAACGGCAGCGCCAACCAGCGGGACACACGGACGAGAGATCGTTTTTCAGTCGGCTCGGGCATGCGTCCACTGGAAGCAAACTGAAAACCTACATCGCAATGAGCTGTTAGCTTGGTATTCATCGTGTATCTTGTGTTCTTGATGTGGGATTTCACTTTTTGAGCCAGCCGAGTTCGACGAGGAAACTGTCGGCTTCGGCGAGGCTCTTGGTGAAACCTTCGCCTTTATGGAAAAAGCGGTGCTCCTCACCTTCGTAGCCGACCAGTTTGCACTTCCTATCGGCCTTCTTCATCACGCTCTCGAACGCGACGACGGAAGCGTAGGGAACCGTGGTGTCCGCCTTGCCATGAAGGATCAGGGTCGGCGGCGTGTGTAGGCCGATGTGATGCGCCGGCGAGATCACCTGCCGCTCCACGCCCAACCGTTCGATGCTGGGATCAGCGTCCTCTAGCGGTTGCCAGCCCTCGATGGGAGCAAGCGTGCAGGCGGGGTTGAAGAGGGTCATGGCGTTGGGACGTTCGTCGCTGCCGAAGCCGCTGATCGTGCCGGTGGCGGCGGCGAGGTCCCTGCGCGGGATTACCCAGCTGCCCCCGGCGCACGATATTCCGATCGTCGCCAATGTGGGGGAGGCCCTGCGCTTCAGCCCTCAGGCGATCGCGATCGGCATTGCCGTCACGGGCGGCCAAATTCCTGACGATTACTTGAGGGAGTTGCGCATCGCCGTCGGTGGCGGCGTTTCGACTTGGAACGGCTTGCACACTCCCCCCGCGCCCGATCCACAGATCGCAGCGTCGTTGCGCCCGGACGTTTATGTTTGGGATATGCGCCAGGAACCGCCGGAGTTGTCCAACGGCAGCGGTCGTGCCGCCCAACTTGCCTGCAAGCGCGTCCTCTTCGTCGGTACCGACATGGCCATCGGAAAAATGACGGCCGCGCTCGAATTCGACCGCGCGGCCCGGTCGAGAAAACTCCGATCCAAGTTCATCGCCACCGGTCAGGCGGGCATGATGATTGCCGGCGACGGCGTGTGCCTCGACGCCATCCGGGTCGATTTTGCCAGCGGTGCCATTGAGGATCAGATGTTCAAACATGGACCGTCGCACGACTTCCTCTGGGTGGAGGGGCAGGGTTCTCTCCTCAATCCGGCGTCGACCGCCACTCTGCCGCTGATCCGCGGCTCGCAACCGACGCATCTCGTGCTTGTGCATCGCGCCGGGATGAGCCACCTGCGCGAATTTCCCCACGTGCCGGTGCCGCCGCTCGATGCAGTGGTCGATCTCTACGAGAAGGTTGCTGCCGCGGCCGGCGCCTTCGCCCGGGTTCCGGTCGTCGGGATAGCCCATGAACTCCTGGGGCATGGGCGACGCTGAAGCACGCACCGAAATCGACGCTGCGGCTATGCTCACCAGTCTCCCGTGCCCGGACGCCGTGCGCTTCGGCGTCGAACCAATGCTCGATGCGATTCTAAAAAGCTGAGTGCCCCAGACGGTCGCGTACTAACCCGGCACCTTCCGCGCGAGAGCCCAGTTCCATGCCTTGTGTTCCTCGTCTGTGCTGCCCCCCGTGTTCACGTGGATTGAGAAAACGACGAAGGTCTGGCATTATCCCGTCGCGTCCACCGCTGCACCATCTGTCATATGAAAATCACTCCGCTCACCACGCGCCGCCGTTTCCTCCAAACTGCAGCGACCGCCGTCACCGCATTCAACATCGTCCCGCGACATGTGTTGGGCGGCCCGGGTTTTGTGCCGCCAAGCGAAAAAGTGAATGTCGCCTTGGTCGGTGTGGGCGGCAAAGGCACGCAGAATCTCCAACGTCTGCTCGAAGAGCCCGATGCTCAAATCGTCGCACTCGCCGATCCAGCCGCCCAGTTCGGCTTGGAGAATTTTTACTATAAAGGCAAAGGAGGGCGGGTTCCGGCCCGCGCGCTCGTCGAGGCGCACTACTCGCAAAAAACACCAAACTATCGCTGCACGGACTATGAGGATTTTCGGCTCATGCTCGAAAAGGAGAATTCGATCGACGCGGTCGTTTGCTCAACTCCCGATCATTTGCACGCGTATGTCTCACTCCGGGCGATGCGCGCCGGGAAGCATATCTATTGCGAAAAACCACTCACCCACAACATCTGGGAGGCCCGTGCAGTCGCCCGTGTCGCTCGCGAAACCGGGCTCGCCACCCAAATGGGTAATCAAGGCCATTCGACCGTCGGCATTCGGGAAACGGTCGAGTATTTACAAGCCGGCGCGATCGGTGCGGTTCGCGAGATTCAAGTGTGGAATCCGGCGAAGCGTTGGAACCCACTGCTTACGGGCCGCCCCGTCGCGCCAGCGCCGGTGCCTGCTGGTTTGAACTGGGATCTTTGGCTCGGCCCGCGCGAACCGCGCCCGTTTCATCCGGCCTATTTTCCCGTTGCATGGCGCGACTTCTGGGCCTTCGGCGGAACGGGCATCGGCGACTTCGGGTGTCACGACTTCGACGCAGCCACGTGGGCATTCGATCTGCCGGCTCCGACCCGCATCGAGGCTTACGGCGCAGGGCTGATGAACGACGAGATTGCACCGCACGGGTGCACCATTTTCTACGACTTTCCCGCCCACGGGCGGCATCCCGCGATCAAGCTCACGTTCCGCGACGGCGGCCTCAAGCCGCCCTACCACGAAGTCTTGGGCCGCTTTCCGTTGCCGCCCCGGGGAATTCTGTTCCTCGGCGAGAAGGGTGCCATCGAGTGCGATGGTTCGGGTGGCGCGCCGCGTTTGTTTCCCGACACGCTGCGTGCGAGTTCCACCAGGCCGGCACCCACCTTGCCCCGTTCCAAGGGGCACTTCCGCGACTGGCTCGACGCGTGCAAGGGAGGATCGCCCGCCGGCAGCAACTTTGCTTACGGAGCCCACCTGACCGAGATCGCTTTGCTCGGTCTCCTGGCTTTGCGCACACGTCGCCGCATCGATTGGGATGCGGCCAAGATGGAGGCGCGGGGTTTCCCCGAGGCCGAACCGCTCATCCGTGGCAGCTACCGCAAGGGATGGGAAATCGCGTAGCGCGGCGGTCCCTTTACGCCGCGCATTTGAATCCCGCTCACCTATGATTACTTCCTCCCGCCTTTTATCGGTTTTGGCCTTGTCGGTTGTATGTGCCGTGCGCGCATCCGCCCAAGACTACGACCTCGTGATTCGCCGCGGCCAGATCGTCGATGGTTCCGGTAGGCCGGCCTTTTCAGGCGACGTCGCTGTGCGAAACGGTTGCATTGCGGCCGTTGGGCAATTTTCGGGCTCCGGCCGCACCGAGATCGGGGCCGCAGGCCGGATTGTTGTGCCCGGCTTCATCGAGGTGCACACGCATTCCGAGAAGATTCTCGATTTGCCCGCCGCCGAGAACTTCGTGCGCATGGGGGTGACCACGATCGTAAACGGGAATTGCAGAGGGTCCCGCCTCGATGTAGCGGAATTCTTCCGCGAATTGGTCGAGAAACATGTCACCCTGAACGTCGCGATCCTGATCGGTCACAACACCCTTCGCGGTCAGTCGATGGGCGGGGCCTTCCTGCGTCCACCCACAACGGCTGAGCTTGAGAAGATGTGCGGGTTCGTCGAGCGCGGCATGGCCCATGGCGCGGTCGGCTTGAGCACCGGCCTCGTCTATGTGCCTGGCACCTACGCGAAGAGCGAGGAGATCGTCGCGCTGGCCAAGATCGCGGCGGCGCACGGCGGAACCTATGCGAGTCACATACGCTACGAAAACGCGCGCATTTTCGAGGCGATCGAGGAGGTCTGTGTCATCGCACGCGAGGCCAGGGTCCGCGCCGAGATTTCTCATTTGAAGCTCTCCGAACCCAATGCCTGGAGCCGCACGGCTCAGGTGATCGCCCAGCTCGAACGAGCCCGCGCCAAGAGCCTTGGCATCACCCACGATCAATACAGTTACAACCACCTGCGACCGCTCACGGAACCATTCCTATGCACCGGGGATTCCAATACATGAACCTCAACCCCCCACCCCTCAGACTCAATTTTCGTGGCTAATTCCTGCGCCCGTCGATCCGGCATGCTCGGCTCTGTCCTGATTGCGCTGGTCTCCGCCGCCTCGGCCGCGGTTCCTGCCTCCGCCAGCCGGCCTATCGAGTTGGACGGGGAAACCTGGAGTGCCACGGCAATCGCCCACGAAACCTTCGCCGACGCCACCTGGCGCGACCGCTGGGTGGTGGAGGGCGACGCCGCCTGCGCCGCGCGCGACGGGCGCCTGGAGGTCGTCACGAGCGATCGGCCGGATTCCCTAAAGTGCGCGACGCTATGGTGGCGCGAACCGCTGCCCGCCGATATTCTCATCGAGATGACCGCCGGCGCCAGTCTTCCCGCCGCGGGCAACGCTGCGAACCTCAACCTGTTTTTCCACGCGCGCGAACTCGACGGTCGCCTGTATCAATTTGGCCGATCTTCCGCCTACGGCGACTATCACAAGATTCCGAACTACATCATCACCCTCACCGGCGGCTTCCAGCCGGGCTGGTCGCGCGTGCGGCGCGATCCCGGCTTTGCCATTCTGAGCGAGGAGAAATCCACGCGCTCCGAGCCGGGCGAAACCTATCGCATTCGCGCGATGATCTCGGGCGGGCGAATCCGCTACTGGCTGAACGACCGCCTGGTCCACGACGCCCGCGATCCGCAGCCGTTGCCCGGCGGCCACTTCGCTCTGCGTACCTGGCAATCGCGAGTCTGGTGGTCAGACATCAGAATCTCCGCGCTGAACCGCGCTGCGCCCGCCCCGATCACCCCCGCGCCCGTCAAACCCTTGTTCAAATCGGGATTTGAAGCCGGCGTGGAGCTGCGCCCTGACGATCCGGCGCGCCTGCTCGACGCCTTGGTCGGACGGGACAAGACGACCGGGTTTGATTGGTCTTCCGATCTGCCGGCAAAGACCTCGAAATTTGTTTATATCGTGAAGGGTGCTCCGGCCAGCGGTGATATTCGTACCGAACTCCGGAATACGACCGGCCGCACCGGAGCGGCGACCCGCGCGCTCTACATGGAGGTGACGAAACTCACGCCCGACTTTCGCGAGCGGGGCGTTCCCAACCGCAACGAATTTTTGCTTTTCCATCCTGGCTACGACCAAGTCTACACGCGCCACTGGATAAAGCTACAGGACAACTATCTTAAGGTCTGCCCCAAGGGCGACGCCCAGTCCTGGCGGATGTTTTATGAGATCAAGGAGCCCGACTCCAAAGTGTCGCGTGTCGCGGGCGCGGACAACCGCCAGACGGGGACGAACAATTACCGCATCTCCTTCTACATCCGGCGAAAGACCGACGGGAAATTGTACTGGCATGTGCGGGGTGAATCGCCGCAGCCGGTGCGCGTCGTCGACTGGGATGTTTTCAACGACGAGGTGGCCGTTCCCATCGGTCGCTGGTTTCAGGTCGAGGTGTTCTTCCGGCACAAGCCCGCGCCGGATGGCATGGTCTGGCTGGCCATCGACGGCCGGCAAGTCGCGCTTCATCGCGGCAACGCCCAGCAGCCGACCAATCCGCTGCCGGTGGAATTCTACTCGCCCTTCAAGCTCTACCAGAGTCCCGAATGGCTGGCGACCGGCCCGGTCAGCCAGTGGATCGATGATGTGGAATTCTGGCCCGACCCTCCGCCCGGCGCCACGCCGCGCGACGAGTCGCGCGCCAACCAATCCACCTTCACTCCATCCATTGCTGGCAATCCGGCCGCCTCCTCGCCCGGACCGTCACTGCGCCCGAAACCCTGAACCCCGCCCACTCCATGAGATGCACTTCCCGCCGCGCGTTCTTGAAAACCGCCGCCGGCTCGACCCTGGCGACCCGCTTCGTGCGCTCCGTCTGGGCGCAGCCGTCCGGTGCCAACGGCGACATCCGCGTCGCCGTCATCGGCCTCAATCAAAAGGGGGCCTTGCATGTGCGCCAGTTGGCGGAACGCCCCGGGGTGCGCGTCGTCGCGCTCTGTGACGTGGATCCGCGGATTCTGGCGCGCGAGGTCGAGATCCTCAAAGCCCGGCAAATCTCCGTGTTCGCCACGACCGACGCCCGCGCCCTGATGGACCGGGCCGAGCTCGACGCCGTCGTCATCGCCTCTTCCGACCAGTGGCACGCCCTGCACACGATCTGGGCGCTACAGGCGGGCAAGGATGTTTATATAGAAAAACCGGTCTGCCGTACGATCTGGGAAGGGCAGAGGATGCTGGCGGCCGCGGCCAAATACGGCCGCATCGTGCAGACCGGCACCCAAGCGCGCTCCGATCCCGGGATCGCGGAGGCCGTGTCGGCCATCCAGTCGGGCCGGCTGGGCAAAATCCAATGGATTCATGCGCTGTGCTACCGCCTGCGTGAAAGTATCGGCCGCCGGCTCCCGTGGTATCCGGACTGGCTGGACTACGATCGTTTTTGCGGCCCGACCCCAAGCACCCCGCTCGTGCGCGGACAACTGCACTACGACTGGCACTGGCAGTGGTGCACCGGGGGCGGGGATCTCGCCAACATTGGGGTGCATCAGCTCGACATTGCCCGCTGGTTCGCCGGCAATCCGCCCCTGCCACGCCGGGCTCTGTCTTTTGGCGGACGCTTTGTGGTGCACGATGCGGGTGAAACCCCAAACATCCAGCTCGCGGTTTACGACTTCCCTGAATTCCCGGTTTACTTCGAAACCCGTGGATTGCCCGAAACGCCCGGCACGAAAATCATGAGCCAGATTCGAGGCATCCGCGAGGGCACGATCGTGCAATGCGAGCACGGCTACTTTGCGGGCTTTTACGGTGGCGGTCTTTACGACAACGATGGCAAGCGCCTCACTTCGGTCAAAGGTGACGGTGGCGGCGGGCACATGGCCAATTTCCTCGCGGTGGTCCGCAGCCGCCAGGCGGGCGATCTCGCGGCGCCGCTGGCGGGCGGTTTCACTTCATCCGCCTGCTGCCACTTCGGCAATATCTCGTACCGGACCGGGCGGCCAGCCAGTCCAGGAGAGATCGGCAAGGTCCTCGAAAATTATCCCGTGGCGCAGGCGCAGCTTGCGCAGATCCAGCGGCTGCTCGCGGTCCACCAAGTGGACCTTGCGCGTACTCCGCTCACGCTGGGACCGTGGCTCAATCTCGACGCCGCCAGCGCCGGTATCATTGCGCTTACTGGCTCCGGGCAGGATCGGTCGGCGCTCGAATACGCCCGCTTCCTCCTCAAGGACACCCAGCGCCCGCCCTATTTGGTTCCCGAATCCCTTTAACAACCCCGACACCATGCATCAGTTGCCCCCCCGACATCCTATCCTAACGGTTTGGAACGTCGTAAGCCGGCTGGCATCCATTGCCTTTTCTGTGGACAGACTGCGATCGCCGGAAACTCCCATCTTTTCCCAAACATGAAATTCACTGCGCTTTTTCTACTCGTCCTTGCACTTCCAGCCCTTTTCGCCGCGCAGGAGAGTCGGGCCGACCTCCCTCCCGCCGGCCTCACGCTTGCCGCTATGCTCACCGATTCGGAGGGGCTCGCCGGCGCGCACGACATTGAAATCCGTAACGGAATCGCTTATCTCGCCGGCAAGGGCGGTTCCATTGCAATTGTCGACGTGCGGCAGCCTGGAGCCCCCAAGCTCCTCTGGTCGCGACGCGACAGCATCGGCTTCGAGGATTCGGAGACCGTACTTTCACTCGAAAACGAACGGCTCCTCGTCGGCACTCGCGACGTGCTCCTCTTCGACGTTTCCCGGCCCAGTGCCCCGCGGCTCATCAACCGACTGAGTCAGCGTCCAGTGATCGATACGATCAACGGATTTGCCCGACTCAGTCATACGGTCTATGGAGCGAACAAATTCGGGCACGTTTTTGCGGTGGATGTCTCAATTCCGGATCAGGTGAAACTGCTCGGTTCTCGCAATGTGCACGAGCGCGATGGAATCAGTTCGCCCCATGACGTCGCCGCGCTGGGCGATTTCCTCGTGGTGGTGTCACCGGAAGGCTTCGGCGGCGATCCCAACCGGCGGGGTGCGCTCGCCGTCTACCGCGTCGCCAATCAAGCCACGGGCTTCGAAACGACGGGCTACCGGGCGGCCACGGGACGCATGCTGCTTCCGGACCAATGGACACTCGTCAGCAAGTTTGAACATCTGCGCCTGGCCGGGGCGAATCGGGTGATGACCCGCGGCAAATTTGCCTATGTCGGTTCGTCCCTCACCGACAAGGCGGAACGTAGCGAGGGGCGTTCGGGTACGGTCGCAGTGATTGACCTGACGGATCCGAAGAATCCCCAACTGCGGGGCGTTGTTCGCTTTCCGGATCATCGCGGCCCCAACGGTCTTGATGTCGCCGGTTCGCTCGTCTTCGCCGCCGGCGGCAAGGCCGTGCAGGTCGTCGACGTGAGTGACCCGGCCAATCCTCGCGAAGTAGCTACCTTCAGCTCTGCCGAGGTATTTCCCGGTGGCTCCGACGACGGACACGATCTCGTCTACCAGGCCGGCCATGTCTTCGTTACGGGCCAACGGACGCACTCCCTTGTTGTTTTGAAACTCAGTGACTTACTGCAGGCCCGCACCCGCTAGCCAGCATCGTTTTCGCCTCTCCACTCAGTTGGCGAGAACCGCCCTACAGCGAAATACTTACCACCTTCATTCCGACCTCTTCACGTTTATGCATACGATCCTTCTCATTTTGGCCGCCTTGGTAGCCGTGTCCTCCATCACGTTTGCCGCACCCCAGAAACCCAATATCGTTCTTCTCCTGGCCGACGATCTTGGATACGGTGACATCGGTTGCTATGGCGCGAGCGATATCCGCACGCCGGTGCTCGACCGGTTGGCAAGCAAGGGCGTACGATTCACTAACTTCTACGCGAACGGCACCGAATGTTCGCCGACGCGCACCGCGCTCCTCACCGGCCGTTACCAGCAACGCGTGGGTGGTCTCGAGTGTGCGATCGGTAATGGCAACGTTGGCCGATACGACGACGCGATCCGACTCCGAGAGACGCACGACCTCGGTCTTCCTGCCGAGGAGATGTCGATCGCGCGTTTGCTGAAGGACGTCGGCTATGCGACTTGCATCACCGGTAAATGGCATCTCGGCTACGAGCCGAAATTTGGTCCGCAGCGGCACGGATTCGATCACTCGTTCATCTCGCTTGGTGGTGGGATGGAGTACTTTTACCACCTCGAAGAGCCGCCGGTGTACACGCCGGTGCTTGAGCTGAACGGTAAGCCAATCCGCCGGGATGGTTACTTTACCGATCTCATCGCTGACGAGGCCGTTCAGTTCATCTCTGAGCACAAGGCTCAGCCTTTCTTTCTCTACGTTCCCTTCACTGCGCCGCACGCTCCGTACCAGGGCCCTGATGACCGGCAGCCTGAGCCGCTCGCCGCGGACTCCCCGCTGTGGAAGCAAAACAATGGGCCATCGACCGTCTACGCTGCGATGATCGAGCGCATGGATTCCGCCATTGGTCGGATTCTTGCCAGCCTGGAATCTCACGGCATCGCCAACCGCACGATCGTCATTTTCCAAAGCGACAACGGTGGTACGTTGAGCGCGCGTCCCAACGGCTTGCGCGGCATCAAAAGTACCGCCTACGAAGGCGGCATTCGAGTGCCCTGCATCGTCCGTTGGCCCAACGTTCTGCCCGAGCAGACAACTACCGCGCAGGCCGCGATTACGATGGATTTCACCGCGTCGATTGCGCGGATCGCGGGCGCGAAACCCGCGGCCGACCATGCGTTCGACGGAATTGACATCCTCTCCCTCCTAAAATCGCGGCAATCGGAAATTCAACGCACCCTCTTCTGGCGCGGCCGCCGCGGCAATAACAGTTGGAAAGCCGTCCGGGATGGCTCGCTGAAATATGTACAGCGTACCGAGAATGGCAAAACCACGGTGGAGGGCCTCTTTGATCTGAGTTCTGACCGCGGTGAAACCCGCGATCTCCTCCCATTTCATCCGGACGACGCCGCAAAGCTACGAAAACTCCTCGCCCGTTGGGAAGAAGAAGTTCAGCCGCACCGATAGTTTCCTACAAAAACAGCTTCATTCACCCGACCACCGCATTGCACTTATTACCTTAAATGGTCAGCAAGAATAATAGGAGATCATCATCATGAAAACAAACAACCCTATGCATCGACGCGGATCTCTAAAAACAGCAATGGCAGCGGGCGCATTGGCATTAACTGCGGCGACTGGCATTACCCACACGCTTCACGCGGCGTCAGGTGCAAAACCAAACTTCCTTTTCATCGTTACCGATCAACAGATGGCGGATGCAATGAGCTGTGCGGGTAATCCCGATGTGAAGACACCGAACATGGATAAACTGGCTGCACGGGGAATTCGATTTGAAAAATCATTTTGTACCTATCCATTGTGCACGCCGTCCCGGGCCAGTCTCTTTACCTCGCGCATGCCGCATGAGGTCGGTATCACTAAAAACGGCGATGGTGAGCCGCTTCCAGATAATGTGGACACGATGGGAACAATATTTGAAAAATCTGGATATGAAACTGCCTATGCAGGGAAATGGCATCTTGCGATGGACTATCCTTGCTATGCCCGTGATGAGGATAAGAAAAAAATCCCAGGATTTACTGTTTTAAAGCAAACACCACTAAAAAGTTCAGCCGACAGGTTTATCGGATATTTCACCGATGGACCAACAAATGATGCAGCGGTAAAATTCCTAACGCAAAAACACGAGAAACCGTTTGTGCTCGTTGATTCACTTCTTAATCCGCATGATATCTGCCCGGGGATATTAAAAAGAAATAGAGAAACGTATAATGCAATGCAAAAAGGGAAACCGCTTCCGGCGGAGCTTCCAAATACCGGCATCAGTGCCGACGAGCCGTCAAAACTTAAGAATAGACGCGGTGTAGAGGGAACGGATGAATGGAAGGAAGATGATTGGAAACAATATCGCGGAATTTATTATCGACTCGTCGAACATGTTGACGCGTATGTAGGCACGGTGATCGAAGCATTGGAACAGGCAGGGTATGCGAATAATACGATTATAATTTTTACTGCTGATCATGGAGAAATGCTTGGTTCACACGGCGGATTGGTAGGCAAATCGCTTTTATATCGCGAAGCACTCGATGTTCCTTTTATCGTGTGTTTGCCAAGCGGAGAATACGCCGGAAAGGTTGATAAAACACATATGGTAAGCGGACTCGATGTTCTTCCAACCATGTGTGACTACGCGGGCATAGAGACAAAGGTGTTTATGCGGGGGAAGAGTGTGCGTCCATTAATCGAAGGAAAAGACATTCCGTGGCGGGAATATGTCATCGGAGAAACCGTTGACGCGCGTATGGTGAGAAGTTATGATTATAAGTATATTGTTTTTGAACCCGGCGGGCAAGAACAGTTTTTTGACTTAAGAAATGACCCCTATGAAATGAAGAATCTTGCTGGCGATCAATCAATCTCATTTATAATTGATGAAAAGCGCGCAATTTTGAAACAATATATTGCCGACACAAATGATCTATTCGGGAAAACCAGCGCGACAACAAAAAGTAGCAGAAAAAAGCGAGCGAAATAATGACGCCATCGGGCGTAGAGATTTGAAAAATGTACACTGAGCTTACTTTTGCCGTAAGGGCACTTTGAACAGGCACCTTTTCAAAAGAGCCGGAGATTTCACGCGATAGCAAAGCAAGCCGCTGGGTAGCGGCGGATAGATTCTTGAAAATGAAGATGCAATTAGCCGTTCAACCAAAGCGATCAGCGTCGCTTTGCGTCCGTCTCACGTGATCACGAATGCCGACTGCTTGGACATCCGACATTGCAATCAGCGGACTTGACCCTGTCCGACCGGCCCCAAACTACTTCACAAAGCGGGATCGCTTCGCCGGAGCCTTGTCGGCGGCTGGCGTTGCGGAGGCTGACGCGGTTTCACTTCCGTGGGCAAGCAGGTTGTTGGCAATCACGTTGTCGAGCCCGCCTTCCACGCGGAGTGACGGCGCGGGCTGGCGCTCCGGGCGGTCGTCTCGGATTAGACAGCCGGTGACGAGACTGTTGCTGACGTTGCGGAGCAATAGACCGGGGCCGTCGCTGTCGAGGATGGTGCAGCCAGCGAGGTTGAAGCGCCGGCAATTTTCGATGAGCACCGCTGCCGGGTCGGCATGCACACCGGTGAGGTGCAAACCGGTCAGGGTGCAATCCTCACTGTTGCGGATGACCACCGCGTTGCAGGCTTGCGCCGCGTTTCCATAGGCATAGCGCGGATTGCGGTCGAGATTGTTCGGGCCGATCACGATGCTGGCGCTGTTCTCCACCAGCAGGTGGTGATCGTAACCCATCCAGAACGTGTTGCCGTTGAGTGTCACGCCGCGGCAGTCTTTGAGGTGGACATTGACGCGCACGTCGCTGAGCACGTTGCCGGTGAGGGTCACGTTGCCCTCGCGAACGAGCGGTTGACCGGGGCTGGAGTTGCTGCGGCCAACGATGCGGATGTTGGCGGAGCCGGGCGATTTGCTGTTGTGCTGGAGGGTGCAGCCGGTGATGGCGATTTCCCCTGCGCCGTTCGGGCTGCCAGTGCAATCAATCAGCACGTTGGCCGTGGCGGGCGTGTCAGGACTCATGTTGGATTCGATGTCGCAACCGCTGATGTGCAGGTTGCGCACGTTGCCTTTGCGGCTGACGATGCCGCCCTGCGCATTGTAGCTGATATGACAGCTGGCGACGTTGATTTGATGGAGGTCCACATCATCGAGAAACAAACCGACACCGTGATTGTCGTAGAGGTGGCTGTTGGCGACGATGACGTTGCGGTTGCGGCCGACGAGATGGACGCCGTGGAGCGCGCGCCGCACCGTAAGCCTGGTGAGCGTCAACTGCATCGTCCCCTGGGCCTCGACGCCGCTGGCCTCGAGATGCGCGCCCACGATCTCGAGCCCGTCCACCATTGGCGTGCGCTGACGTTCCCAGACGTTATCCTTGAAGCTCTCTGGCGCGGCGGTCCCCGCGTGCGTGCCAATAAATCGAAACGCTGGTCCCGGCCCGGCCATCACCACGCGCGCCGTGCCGTCGACGGTCAGGGCGATGAAACCGGTTTGCTCCAACTCGATGGTTACCGTGCGGGTGAGGCGATAGACTCCGCCGGAGAAATGGACGCCCCCGCCGGTGTTGACAGCTTTCTGGATGGCAGCGGTATCGTCGGTCTGGCCATCGCCCACCGCACCACAGGAGCGGACATCGACCGCGGAAAGGCACGGAGCCAACAGAGCAAAACAAGCGGCGAGGAAGGAGCGCGTGAGCCAGGTGGTGCAGCAGCAACGCGTGTGACTGGGCTTAGCGTTCATGGGGAGCGAAGTATCGGCTTTCGGTGTGGCTGGTTTATAATATAGTGGTTCCGCTCGTTTGTATTTTCCGTTCTTCCTGCCGTTCATGTTTTTCATCGAACCACTGGCATCCAGACCGTCATTTCCGACACGCCCCGATTGGCTCAGGCATAGTACGGAATCAGCCGGAGGTTCACCGTCTCGTTCTTCTGCGGCCGAAGCGTTCGATACAGCAGACCCGACCACTCGCCGCTGCACACGAGCTGCGCCTGGCCCTCGAGGACTGTGACGCCTTTGAGCAATTTCGCGTCGTGCCGTGGCATGAGCTTCACCCCAGCCGGAATCGCCACGTCGTTGATATGGACGCCCGCAGGCAGGTCGGGGGACTCCAGACAGTAAACCATGGGTCCGCGCAAGACGGCTGCCTGGTTGCGGTTTTCTTCCACCAGCGGATTCGCTTCGACGAGCCGTGCGTCCATCGGCAGGTCTAGTTCGACGATGTCTCCGGCCGCCCATTGTCGCCGGACCTCGGCGTAGGTGCCTGCCGTCGCGGGCGGGCCCGGCATTCTGTTCACGCGGATGCTCGCTCCTTCCGCCCACCCCGGCACCCGCAGCATCAGCGCAAACTCACCCTGCGGGGCGCGGTCGATTTTGAACCTGACCTTGCCCTCCCATGGGTAGTCGGTCTCCTGGATCAGCTCCAGGGCATCATTATCGAGCGTGTTGGCGCCGTACAGGTTGACCCAAACCGCGCTGGGCGAGCGGCTGTAGGCAAGGGTGTGGACGCTGGCAATGGTGCGAGCCAGATTGGCGGGGCAACAGAATCCGCCAGCCGCGCCCGGAGCAGCATTGTTCGGCCATCGCTCCACGCTCGCACCGTTGGAGAGCGGAAACTCAGCGCCGTACCGCCGCAGCGGATTGGCGTAGAAGAAGCGGCGGCCATCGAGACTGACGGCGGAAAGCATGCCGTTGTAAAGCGCCTGTTCCATCACGTCGGCGAACCGCGCCTCGCCAGTGGCCGACAGCAGGCGCCAGTTCCACATCGCGTTGGCAACGGTGGCACATGTCTCGTGCTTTCCCGTCCGGTTTGGCAACTGGTAGTTCGCTCCGAACGCCTCATGTGTAGGGTCGCGCCGTGTCGTCATCCCATGGAACAGGCCCCCCGCGCCGCCGATGATGCTCAGCTTCTGAGTCGTCACATTCCGCCACAGCCGCTCGAGAGCATCCCACAATCCCTTCTCCCCGGTCTCCGCGAAGATATCGGCGGCGCCGCAGTACAAGTAAGTGCCGAGCACGGCGTGGCCGACCGCCTCCGTTTCCTTCCGCAGCAGCGTGCGCGACTGGTTGTGTTCGGTTCCGCCCGGAGCCGCTCCGCGGGAGTCCACGAAGACTCCCGCCAGGTCCAGATAACGCCGGTCGCCCGTCTCCCGGTACAGTTCGACCAGCCCCATGATCTGCGAGGGGTTATAGCCGGCGTTCAACAGCCAGTCGGGCGGACGGTGAAACTCGGTGAAGAGGTTGTCGGCCGCCTTGCGTGCCAACACGAGGAAGTTCGTCTTGCCGGTGGCGCGGTGGTGGATCACGGCGGCCGTGAGTAGATGGCCGATATTGTAGAATTCGTGATTTGCCGGCTGCTCCCAGCGCTTCTTGTCGGTGAGCTGGATGCACGTCGAGATGTAGCCGTCCGGTGCCTGGGCTTTCGCGATGATTGCGATCGCCTCGTCCATGCGGCGGTCGAGATCCGTGTCGCGGGTGAGGTTAAATACCTGAGCGGCCGTCTCGATCCACTTGTAAACGTCACCATCGCTGTAGACCATGCCCCGGTACTCGCCCTTATCCAGACCAGCGGCCACCCGCAAGTTCGGGAAGTACGAGCCGTTTCCGGGCGTGTTCATGGCGTCCCAGATCGCCGGAACGGTCGTTCGATAGGTCAGTTCGAACCGCTCGGCCCAGAAACCGCGAGTCCAGCGGACCTCGCGCATGCCGACGCGCTTCAGCTTCGCATACGGGCTCTCCCGCGTAGCGGTGATGCCCGCCTGCGGCGCCGGAGCCGGAGCGGCGGCCAGCGTCGCGCCGACCAGAAGTATGAGACAGATGGGTTGGCTTTTCATGCGCAAAATAATAACGCCATCGTTCAGGGCAGACTTCTCCATTGCTATCCCATAGCCGGACGCATGCGACAATTATTTGTGTGCGACGATGCGGTGATACAGAATCGGGCGCTCAAGCGGCTCAAGGCCGAATTTCTTCCCGTCATAGATATCGAATAATTCCGAGTAGGTTCTCGCATTATTGCGAAGATGTCCCTTGGCGACTTTTGTTGATGCTTTCAGATTCAATTGATCGGCCATATTTGAAAAAAGAAGATCATCCACATTTTCAAAATCATATTCCGCGGATCCTTCCGGCGGTGTTGCAATTCCTCCGTGCCCATGCAGGTGAACGATGCCACAGTCTCTTGCGATGATAAACTTCGTATTATTCTCCGACTTCATTCCATAGGTGGTGAACGACGACGCTTTGATTGCCAGCAACATACTGGGGGATTTCGAATGCTGCAAATGCAGTTGGTAGAAGAAAAGCGGCTCGGTTGTGTTCAAGACCAATATGTGACGATAACTATCGAGCTCCTTAAATGAATTATGACAGTAAAAGTTATATATTTTACCGCCGCCATGACCAGTGATCTGCACCAGCGGATTGCTATAAGTGAGCTCAACAAAATCTTTCGGCATTTTGTTAAACATATTGACCCGGCGGATCCCTGGAGAGCGCAGCACTGAGTTCGCACCGCAGCGCCAATTCAGCGCATAGTAGTCAACTGTATCGCTTTTTTGGGAATTCGATCGGGCATGCATCGAGGTAAATATCCCGATGAATGCCACGTAGGTTCTGGCATTCTGGTCATCAGCGGTTTGTACGATCGGCTTCGGATTATTTTTATCCGCCAAATGGCCAAACGGATCCTTTGCTAAAATAACCGACAGTTGATGCGTAACTCCGATAAGTTTCGTGTTTGGTCTCAGGCGAATCGTGTCCGTTACGCGATAATAGCCCTTGGGAAGAAATACTGTTTCATTTTCATCAATTGCTTTCTGCAGCGCTTCCGTGTCATCAGCAACTCCGTCTCCGACTGCATTATAGGGCGCAGCTTTAACCACACAGGCGCCTTTGTTCTCCCAAGATGGAGCAATCCCATAACGATGCCGGGAAACAAAACCTTCATAGGCCCCATCTTCTGATGAGCGGACATATTCACGTGAGTCTTTCTTCCCATTAATGTTGGGATTTTCATCGATTTGCAGGCCGCCGGTAATCGGATAGTTATTAATGGCGCACTGAACATAACGAATCCACCCGGAGGCTGTTTTTCCGACTGGATGATGTCCATCAATATTCACCGCATTTTTTACGAACAGATTTTCAAAATAGAAGCTTCGCTCAGCGGAGATGATTGTATTTCTAGGTGAGGGCGTAGAAAACTCAATTACCGAGTCGATAACGCATAGAGAACTATCGATAAAGCCGAACGATGGATTCTTGTTCGCATAATTGACCAAGACGGGGCCTTCGTTTGAGGCGATTACTTTCATTCCCACAATGGTCAGCGGCCCGCGTGAAATATGAATAAGTGCCGCCTCTGTTTGTCCAATTAATGTGACCTGTGAAAGCGTCGGTGACGGTTGCGTGCCGTAGCCGTCAGTTTTAAACTCGGGCGGGAATCCGCGCGTGTCGATCCCGACGCGCCCGCCAATAATCGTGATGTTGTGATGCGATCCGCCGCTCCCGGCGAGTCCCTGCATTCCCGTATGACCATGGGTGGCATCTATCGTCACATCTTGTATGCTCGATCCTTCCGCGGCTTGCATTCGAATCCCGATTGCACCGGAGTTTCCCTGGCCGATCGTGATGTTGATATTACGAAATGTCTGGTTATAATTTTCACCAGCGTCATGGTTCCCAAATCCCTTATCTTTCGACGCTTTAGGTAGGTGAACAATAATCTTCCGGTTATCAGAATCGCCAAATCCGGGTGAATTCGGCAATAAATATATCGTTGGTCTTTCCCCTGGCGTTTGCGATGAGCCGATGAGTGCGCAGGGGAAATCAAATGCGGATTGAAGACTATAACTTGCTCGGAGCATATTATATTGTATACATTCTAATGTATCTGAAATCGCATAAGTGCCAAGCGGAAAATACACGGCAAGCTGATTGTCTCGGGCGAAATTTACCGCATTCTGCAATGCTTTGGTGCTGTCGGATTTCCCTGTCGGGTCTGCCTTGAACGGCGCTGCGGTCACATCGACATACCCAAGTTCCGCCAACCGCCTGTTCCCAAGCTCATGTGGAATCTCAAATTCATTCCCGCAGGCAACAGGCCCCGTATTCTTATACGCGGGATAAATATTCGGTGCCATTTTCGTAACAACGTCAGTAGTGAGTCTATTTTTTTCAGCAATTTTAGAATATATATTAGGAGATATATCACCCCGCACCACTTCACGCGCAAGGCCGAATTGTACGGTACATAGTATTGCCCCAAGAATGAGTGATAGGTCTTTAAGCTTCATTGTCATTTTCTTGTCATAAAATTAGGTTCTAAAATCGCGACTTGCCACAACTCAGGAGAAATTCCGGTACAGCGCATGGTTTTTTTTTCACTGCCGTACAACCGGCATCCACACCGTCATTTCTGATACTCCACGATTGCTCCAGGCAAAATAGGGTATCAATGTAATTTTAATGGATTTCAGGTGAGCCTGTTGAACCGGTCTGTATAGTTGTTTCTGCCAGGCGACCTCAGGTTTATAATAAGCATTTCCCTGCAATACCGTAACTCCTCCTAAGACTCCTTCTTTATAAACTGGCCTCAGCTTGATATTCTCAGGGATCATTACATTTGATACCTTCACTCTATCCGGCAAATCAGACGACTCCATGCAGTACACGAGCGGGCCGCGTTTAACGGCTACCTGATTGCGGTCTTGTTCGACAAAAAAGTTAGCTTCAATTAATTGAGCAGTCATGGGTAAATCAAGTTCTACTACATCACCCGATTCCCATGCCCGATTTAGCTTGAAGTATTTTCCCGGTTCTAATTTCGCTGCAATTTTTCTGCCATTTACTTTGCAGCTTGGATTCTCCACCCATTCAGGAATCCGAAGCATAAGCGCATATTCTTTCCTGGCCGGTCCCAGAATGGCGATTTTGACTTTTCCGTCCCATGGATAATCAGTCTCCTGGGTGAGTTGAATTTTTTCGCCACCAGGAAGCTCTGTCTCAAGTTTGTTACCTCCATAGAAGTTTACCCATACACAATTTTCAGAAACACTGTAAGCCCAGGTGTTCAGTTTGGCAATTGTACGAACAATATTCGGTGGGCAGCAAAAACCTTGTTGATGGGTCCAGCGGGTAGGTTCATCTCTTTTCAGGGGCGGAATAATACCCTCAACTCTTTGGAGTCGGTTCGCATAGAAAAAATGTTTACCGTCTATGCCAATACTGGATAATGCGCTATTATAAAGTATCAATTCCGCCATGTCTGCAAACCGGGCTTCTCCGGTGACGGTCAACATCCGCCAATTCCACATGGCACTTCCTATATTTGAACATGTTTCGTTATAACCATGCGGGTTTGATAATTCATATTCTTTGCCAAACGCTTCACCTACTTTATCACCGGCAGGCGAGAGGCCATTATGTACCGACGTAGATGCTCCCGTGATGTACATTTTATGATATCTGACATTCTGCCAGATCCTTTCCATAGCACTTAAGAGTTCTTTATCTCCTGTTTCAGAGTAAACGTCCGTTGCTCCGCAATACAGATAATTACCATACACAGCATGACCAACGGCTTGAATTTCTTTGCGTAGAGGAGTACGATCCTGTTTAACATCGGTACCGCGGCCATCAGTAAATTGGGTTCTTCTATAAGCCGCATCACCGGTGCCCTGCATGCTGACAAACCGGTCTGCCAGGACAAGATACCTTTTCTCACCGGTTGTCCGATAAAGCTCAACCAGGCCCATAATACTTGAATATCCAAGGTAATGCGCAGAAGGTTCCGTGAACTTCGTATATAAGCAATCGGCTGCTTTTAACGCGATAGCAAGTAAGCTTTTTTTATCGGTGGCGCGATAATGAATGCATGCGGCCGTCATTAAATGCCCCATATTATATAATTCATGATCGGATGTATTTTGAAAACGTTCCTTTCTGGGAATTGTCATGTAAGTGTCAATATACCCGTCTGGTTTTTGCGCGCTACTAATTTTTTCGATTACCTCATCCATCAATAGACTTAACTTTTCATCTTTGGTCACAGCATAAACATATGCTACAGCTTCCAGCCATTTATATGTATCGCCATCAATCCATTTTGTCCCGACATACGCTCCATCTTCAAGACCGGCAGCAATGCGAAAATTCTGTGTAGCATGCATAATGGAGGGATTATTTAATAAATCCCACATGTTAGGTATGCCCACTTTGTGTATAAGTGTAAATTTATCGGCCCAAAGTCCTTTTGTCCATTTCACGTCTGCCAAGTTGACCTCTTTCATTAGGGAATACGGACTCTTTGGAAGATCAGGCTTTCCCCCTGAGCTTACTGAAGTGGCATTAATGATAGAACTGAAAAGGGTCAGAACAGTAATAAATTTTAAGGAACGGGAAGCTTTCATGAGCATTTGTTTCTTTTGGTTAAAGATAGTCTGAAGGAGGGGAGGGGCATGGTGAACGCGATGCGCCAAGGTCAGAAGCTGAACTTGTTCGTCAGCGAGTAGGCCGGCACTGTTTCAAAAGCGATTCGGTAGAAACCGTTTTGGTCGGAAGAGGTCGGGTAGAAGGCGCCGCGATGGCCAAGGATATTGGTGCCACCGAGCCTTACGTCCCAACCGACTTTCTTGCTGCCGATCTTGAGATTGCGGCGATACATAAGCTGGGCGTTCACATACGTCGTGCCCTTGCCGAAGATTGGCGCATTGGTGACGGTGTTGTAGCCGGTGAGCAACCGGCCTTTGACGTTGAGCCCCAGTCCGAGACCGAAGCCCTTGATCCGGCCTTCGGTGAACTGATAGTTGGCGAAGAGGCTTCCGCCGAGCTTGCGGCTATTCTTGACCGCGAGGCCCTCGGTCCGGAGGTTGTTGTCGAGTTGGGCTTCGATCTGATCAGCCAGAAGTCCCGCGGTGCCAAATAGCCCAACTGCTCCCGGAACCGGAGTGTCTGGTGGCAACGCGCGCAGCTCTTTCAGGGTGGGAGCGGCAATCGCCTCGATGCGAGGAAATTGGTTGCCGCCCATCGTGGTGGTGATGTTGCCACTCGCGACGAACTTCAGGTTTTTGTTCACGTTGGCGACCCATTCGGACTCCCAACCGCGCCCAACGACATCGACCGTGTCGCTGCCATCGATGGTGAAAGCGCCGCGCGGAAGCTTGCCGAGAATGACGTAAGCGTCCGCCAGCCATGTGTTCCAACTGCCGGCGTATGCGGTCACATTATTGTTTTCCGACGTTTCGTAGTAGGCGATTGATCCTTGGACGCGGCGATCGAAGAGGCTCAACCGCAGCGCGAAATCCATGCCCTCGCCCTTGCGGTTGCCCACGGCCTGGTTCTTCGCCAAGCCGTCGAGCTGAAACACAACTCCGGTTTGCGGCGTCGCGTTGTTGGAGGAATTGGCCGCGAGTGATAACCAGGGCAGGACATGGAAGACGGCGCCCAGCGTGCGGGTCGTGCCGCCGTCCCGGCTAGCCGGCGTCGGATTGCGAGCGACGCCGGTGACGGCATTGGTCACCGGGTCATGGGTCTCGATGCTGCCCCAGTTGGTGAGTTCGTCGCGGCGCAGCCCGAGAGTCGTGACGAACCGATTCTTGAACCAGCGACTCTGGGCGACCGCCACGCGACCATCGAGCAGTGATCGGTTGTCGGTGCGTCCAAAGTCGAACCAACCGCTGCGTACGCCGTTGCTGTTAATGCCGGCATCGTCCAAGGCAAGCTGGTACGGCGGCAGGTCAAGGGGATTCGGCCCGAAGAACGAGACATAGGTGCGGTGGTGAATCCGGTTGTCGGCGTTGGTGTAGAGCGCGCGCGCGGGATTGTTGATCCACGCTTCCGCGCGCGTGGTGGTGCGATTGAAAGATTCGCGTCGTGAAACCATCGCGGCCACCTGATGCGAACCCAGGCGGCCCAACTCGAACGAATAGGAGACCGACGCCCGATAGTCATCGTCGCGATTGTTCCGGAGCGTACGCCGTGCCTCCTTGTTGCCGTTCTCGATGTAGTACTGGCCCACGTACGGATTGGGCGAGCCGTCGGGACGCTGGGCATTGGGATCGACACTGAGTGTAATGTGATTCCATGACAAGTGCTGGTTATATTGAAGGTGCCGGCTTTGGGTGTTCGCCGCCGCCTCGAAGAATAATCCGGTGAGCAACTGCTGTTCGACGAACACGCCCACATTGCCAAAATCGTTATTGGTGGTCATGCCGGGTCCGCCAAGATAGTTCCGAAATGGTACGATGCTTTCGTCCATCAGCATCGTGATGGCGTTGGCGGCCGCTCCGCTCGGCGCCGGCGCCGTTGATCCGCTCCGGCTGCGCTGGAGCATCAGCGCCTCCCGGGAGTTTTCGATGTAGTAGCGTTGCGCCGTCGTCACCGAGCCGGTGCCCGCGACCTGCGTGCCGAAAGTTTGAGAGATGGGCCGCCCGGCGCTGATCCAAGGGGTCACGGCATCGAAGGCCGGCCAGGGCTGCGCCTTTACCTGGTCAACTTTGCCGAGCTCGCTGTCGAGTCGCAGCGTAGTTCTGGCGAAGGGCCGCCAAGTCATGGCGAGCGCCCCGCTGGTCCGCTTCATGAAGTCGACATCGCGCCAGGCCTGGCGGGATTGGTGGAGCAGGTTGATCCGGGCGGAGAGGACCTTGGTAAGCGGGCGGTTGATATCGAACTCGAATCGATAGTCGTCGTACGGCGCGACGCGGGCCGTAAAATCCGTGATGGGCCGCTGCCCGGCCCGCTTCGTCGTGGTATCGACGATGCCACCGGCACCGCCATTGCCGAAAATCACTGCATTTGGACCGCGATTGATCGTGATGCGCTCCGTATTGTAGTTGTCGGCTGCGTTGCCCGACACGAAGAAATTACGGGAAAGCGTGGAATCCCGAAAGCCCCGCATGCGCAGGGTGAGGTCGCTACTCTGCCGGCCGTTGCCGGTGCCGTCTTCCCTATCCGGCTCGGCGTTCATCGTGTATTCGATCGCCTCGTTCACATTCAACGCACCGATGTCCTGCAGAAAATCCGCCGTCATCACCGACAGCGATGCCGGCACATCCTTTAATTCGCTTTTGAAGCGAGTACCCGCCAGTGTCTGCCTAGCCTGGTAGCTGCCGTCATCCTCTCCCACAACCTCGAAGGGAGACATGATGATCTCTACGTCGCCTTTCGGTGTCGCCGCGGGCGCCGCGACCGATTGCGCAAACGAAGGCGGGAGACCGCTGAACACGAGAACCGAAGCGATGGCTCGTTCGAGCCAGCGTGCTGCCTGGTGGGGAGATGAGTGAGGTATCATGAGGATTACTGGGGGCAGGTGGTGGTGGGTTTGGGCCCGCGGAAGCCCAAAGCCTGGGAACTGATGTCGTCCGCGGAGCGAAGGACGCCGACGCAGGACTATAGCAGTTCGAAATCCCGGGAACAACCCACGTGAACACGTGGGGTCGCCGCGCATCCGTCACGCTTGGTTAACACGGAGCCGAAACCCGACCACGTGTTTGCGAACCTCGAGGAACGGCGGCGCGCAACCATTGGTTCGGCAAAGCCCGGCGCGGCAGAGCCTATTTGGGCGCCGACAACCTGCTCGACGAGCGGTATGCCACGGTGAAAGGCCCTCCCGGCGCCGGCCTTTCGGTGACCACGGGCGTGTCCCTCGTCTTCTGACGGAGGTTCCTATACCAACGCCCACGGCGCGCGCATCGGGCGGGAACGAAGCCGGTTCGCCATCTCGTCGCCGACGAACTCCTCCTTGACGGGATCCCAGCGCAGCTTGCGCCCCAACGCCATCGCGATTTGACCGATGTTGCATACCGTGGTGGTGCGGTGCGCGGTTTCGACATCGGCAATCGGACGGGTCCGCGTACGGATCGCCTCGAAGAAATTGTCGTAATGATTCTTGCTGGAGGGAACCTTCACCTGCTTGTTCGGCGCCTGCATTTCGCGCAGCAGTTTTGGGTCGGAGGCACTCATTTTTGAGTACCCGATATCGAGCCAGCCACGTTCGCCGTAGAACCGGGAGGTGTTGTTGCCGCTCACGTTCAAGTCGGTGCGGCAGTACATCGGAACGCCGTTGGCATACCGGAAGGTGACATCAATTCTCGTCGGCGTGGTGAACAAGCCGGAAGTGGGGAAATCCCCATGCCCCTCGACTTCGACGGGCCCGCTGTTGTCCATGGCGAGCGCCCATTGCCCCATATCGAGACAGTGCGCGCCCAGGTTCGTCATCTGGCCGGACGCGTTCGCGGCGATGAAGCGAAAATTATAATGGCAGCCAAAGAACGTGTAGGGACGCCAGGGCGAAGGACCGAGCCACATGTCCCAATCGAGGCCCTCAGGCACGGGCTCGGGCTGCCAGGTGGCGCCGACGTGGCGGTTGTTCGCCCCGATGGCGCACTCGATATACTCGAGCTTGCCGAGACCACCGCTGCGCACGAACTCAACGAGATCGTGAAATCGCTTCATGGAACGCTGCCAGGTGCCGTGTTGCACCACGCGATCATATTTCCGTGCTTCGCGGACCAGCGCCCGGCCCTCGGCGATTGTCAGCGTCAGCGGCTTTTCGATATAGATGTCTTTTCGATTGCGGATCGCATCGATGGCGTTCAGCGCATGCCAGTGATCGGGGGTGCAAATGAGGATTGCATCGATATCGGAGCGGCGGTTGAGCTCCCGAAAATCGGCGTAGGGCCGGCAATCGTTGCTGCCGTACTCGCGGTTGATCCGTTCGGCCGCGGTCTCGCGCCGCTCGCGATCCACATCGCAAACGCCGAGGATGCGCACGGTGTCCTTGTAGCCGAGCAAAGTATCGAGGTGAGCGGTGCCGATGTTGCCGGCCCCGATTAACCCCATGGTGATTCGGTTGCTTGGGGCGCTTTGCCCAAAGAGACGCGACGGCAGCACATTCGGGGCGGCGAGAGCGGCCGTCGCAATGGACGAACGTTGGAGAAATTTGCGGCGGGTGAGAGCTGAGGGCGTGGAGGGCATGGTGATCTCCGATCCTGGGCTTTGGTTTATCATGGAGCGGTCTGGCTTTCGGTACGCTTCAGGAGGTGGCAAGGCATTGGAGCGCGCGGGCGGCGGTTTCGCGGACGACCGCTGGTTCGGCAGGGTTATCCTTTAATGCGGCGAGAGCCGGGCGGGCCGCCGAATCACGACGGGCCGCGATGCTGCCGATGAGACCAGCTTTGGCCTTGCCACCAAGGGACGCGAGCGCGTCACGCAGCGCCGCACTGGCTTCCGGGCCCGGAATTATTTCGAGCGCCGTGCGCGCGGCATCCGCCGTCTTCGTCTCTCGCACCAGGGCGGCGAGCGCGGGTACGCTCCTGGCCGAGCCCACCAGGGCCAGCGTCTTGCAGAGAAACGCCCGGCCGGCCTCCGTGCAGCCGGGCAGCGCGAGCGTGGCGAGGATTTTCGCTTCAACTTTCGCCCACTCCGGGGGGGGCGTCTGGACCACCTCCTGTTCCACGGTCGAAGCGAAGGTGCGATCGCCGCCATATTCGAGCTCTGCGCAGAGTTTCCACGGGGCGGTTGTCTCGGCAGTGCGGTTGAGGTAGGACGACCCTCTGACGGAGCGTTCAGGTCCCAAGCTTTGAAGGGATTGCGGTGGATTCAATTTCGGGGAAGCCATAATTGGAGTCAGACCTCCGGCCACCTCTCAGTCAATGAGCCAATCGGAGTTCTCATGCCGCTGCGTGTTTCAGTTAGGGGATTGCTGAGCAGGCGGCAAGGGGTTCACGTGGAGCTGCGCCGAATTGGCGTCCGCTGTTGCTAAATCCACCGATATTTGGGCACGGTGGAAATCGTAGTGACGGCACGCATACATGGGCATACATGGGCATATATGGGCACGCAAGTCCTTGATCAAGGTATCACAAAACTGCCTCGTTTCAAAAAGGGATGGGGTCGGGAACAAATGGAATACCGGGGGCTGGCCCAGAGCGCCCAAAGAGATGGCAAGCAACCGGGGCTTGTTTTCCCCTGAGGCGAGGTCTAATCGCAAAGTCACACTACCGCCGCCCGTGCCCCCCCAAGACCTCGAGACTGCCCGCTGGTTCGCCGATCACCTCCAACCCCATGAGGCAATGCTGCGGGCGTGGTTGCACAGTCGGTTTCCGCAAATTGGTGACCTCGATGACATCATCCAAGAATCTTATGCCCGGGTCCTGGCGGTCCGGACGAAACGCGAGGTCCATTCGCCCAAGGCCTTCTTTTTTGCGACGGCCCGCAATCTCGCCTACGACCACTTCCGAAAATTATCGTTAACCGAATCGAATTCTCTAGGTGGTTTCGACGACTTGGGCGTCTTGGATGATGCGGCGGACGTCTCGGAGACGGTTGCCCGCAACCAAGAAATCGAACTCATGACCCAAGCCATTCAGTCGCTTCCCGATCGCTGCAGGCAGGTGATGACCCTGCGCAATGTCTACGGGCTCTCCCACAAAGAAATCGCCGAACAGCTGGGCATTTCGGTCCGCACGGTTGAGGCGCAGCTGACAACCGGCATTAAACGCTGCACCAGGCTCATGGCAAAATTTCGCTGCGATTAAAGCATGACCGACGAGCCAACACCTTCCCCGCGCGCGGCTGAGATCGAGCATGAAGCTGCGGTCTGGGTTGCCCGGCGGGACCGCGGGCTGACCGCCGCCGAGCAGGACGAGTTTTTTCAGTGGTTGGCGAACGACCCCCGCCACGGGGAATGGCTCGGCCGGCACCAGCAGACCGTCACGGGCCTCAAACAATTGGCCCAGTGGAAGCCGGAGCACAGTGCGCGGCCGAATCCGGACTTACTGGCGGCACCGCGCGCACCAACCCGCTACCCGGCCCAACGCGTTATGCGCTGGCTGATACCGGTCGGACTTGCCGCCGCCGCCGGGATTGCGGCGTTGTTCTGGCTGCAGCGGCCAACGGTGGTCACACCGTCGGAGCGATTCGCAGTCGTGTCGCCCATCGTCCGGAAGATCATGGAGGATGGGTCCACCATAGACCTGAATCGGGGAGCCGAGGTGAAAGTCGATTATTCGGCAGGGCGGCGCAGGGTTCGCCTGGTTCGCGGTGAAGCTAACTTCACGGTCGCAAAGAATCCGATCCGACCCTTCACCGTTAACGTGAATGGAGTCGAGGTCCGTGCCGTCGGCACCGCCTTCAACGTAAATCTCCGCGCCAAGGGAGTCGAAGTGCTGGTTACCGAGGGCCAGGTCCAGGTGAGCGCCCCTGGTCACGACGGAGCGAAAGCGAATTCCTCGACGAGCCTGGCGGTCGCAATTCCGATCCTGGAAGCAGGGCAACGGGCGATGGTTTCACTGGTCGAACCCACCGCGCCAACGATCGAGAATGTTCCTGCCCATGAGATCGCCCGCCTCATCGCGTGGAAGCCGCGGCAGCTGGAATTCAACGATACGCCGCTCGCCCAGGTGGTGGCGGAATTCAACGCCAGCAATTCCATCAAAATGGCCGTGGACGATCCAGCACTCGCCTTGTTGCCGGTCGGCGCCTCGCTGCGCTCGGACAATGTCGATGGCTTTGTGCGCCTGCTGGAGTCCAGTTTTGGAGTGAAGGCGGAGCGCCGCTCCGATGGAGTCATCGTCCTGCAGCACGTGCGGTAAGTTCTTCAAGATTCCTCTACGGGGTTTCGACGGGAATCCCGTCTTGAGACAAAGCTACTCCACCGTATGCCTCATCCGTCACCCCACCCCGCGCAGCCCAGCGCCCCATTCGTATCGACCGGTGCCCGTGCCATCCGTGCTTTCGTCCTTTGGTTCACTATTGCTGCGGTCGCCTGGGGAGCAGAAGGCAGAAAGGTCTTCGATGTGCCCGCCGGTGACGCTGCGAGCACGTTGAAGCAACTCGCGCAGCAAGCGGGCCAGCAGGTCGTTTTTCCCGCTCAGGAGCTAAGAGGAGTGAGGACCCCCGCGATCAAGGGAGAGCTCACGCTCCCCGAGGCACTGGCTACCCTGTTGGCAAATACCGGCCTTGAAGCAGTGTTTGACGAAAAGAGCGGTACGTTTGCTGTGAGCAGGACCTCGGGCCCAAACGCCCAGCGGGCGGCGCTCGTCGTGACGAACGACCGCCCGGCAAAAAGCCCAAGGCCTGATATCAACGACATCGTCGAGCTTTCTCCTTTCGTCGTCGATGCCAGCACGGAAAAAGGCTACCAGGCCACCCAGACGCTGGCCGGCACCCGGCTCAATACCTCCGTCAAGGACATCGGCGCCTCCATTTCGATCTACACCAAGGATTTTCTCGATGACCTCGGTGCCACCAACGCCAACGATCTCCTGATTTATGCCACCGGCATGGAGGCCGCCGGCACGCAGGGTAACTATTCCAGCGCCACCAGAGAAATTAACTCCGCCCAGGTCACCGGCGACGGTCTCCGCAGCAGTCCGCAGAAGGCCCGTACGCGCGGCCTCGCCTCTCCCAGTTTCACCCGCGGTTATTTCCTCACCAGTATTCCCGTCGATTCGTTTAACACGGGGGCCGTCACCAACATTCGCGGCCCCAATGCCACGCTGTTTGGCACCGGCAGCGCCGGAGGCGTCGTGGACACTTCGCTGGTTTCGGCCGACTTGCGCCGCAATTCGAATCGGGTGGAGTTTCGCTACGGCAGCCACGACAGCACCCGCAGTTCCCTCGATTTCAATCGCGTGCTCATCCCGGGCAAGCTTGCGATCCGCGTCGCCGGGTTAAAGGACAACGAAGAAAACAACCAGCGCCCGTCCTTCGAACACAAGGAGCGCATCTATGGCGCAGTCATGGCCAGGCCATTTCGCTCCACCACCTTCCGGGGCAGCTTCGAGGCCGGCGGCACGAGCGCCAATCGCCCGTTCAGCGTGCTGCCGTTCAACAGCATCTCGTCCCAGTGGTACACGGCCGGAAAGCCGGTTTACGACTGGTCGTTCTATGACGATCCGGCGCGCAATCCCGCCGCCGCCACCCAGAGTGCCGGATCCAACTTCTTCGGGTTTTTCCTGGGCCAGCGGCAACTCTTCGATCAGATCGCGTTGATCTACTCCCGTCCGAACGCCAGCAGCCCAGACAACTCGTTCCGCGGCCAACTGCTCAGTACGGGCGGCACCGCCGCGAATGCCGTGCGCAACAATCTGTATCATCCGCTGGTGAACCGCGACCTGGCGAACGACAACATCACGATGGTCATCACGCTGAATGTCGGCGAACAGCAGGCCGGGGCGTTTCCCGGCGGGGTGATTCCCGCCGGCCAGAAGTACCAGGGTTTCACCGATTTCAGCACCTTCGACTACAAGAACCACATGCTCGACGAAACATCGCGGCAGATGGATGCGTTTCACACCTTCAACCTCACCCTCGAACAACTCGCATGGAAGGATCGCCTGGGTGTCGAAGTCGCCTATAACCGCGAGCGCTACGACTCCCGCAGCCGCAATTCCTTCATGCAGGCTGCCACTGCGAACCACATCCGCATCGACGCCTCCGTCATGCTGCCTAACGGCCAGCCCAACCCGAACGTCGGTCGCCCGTATCTCCAATATGGCGCTGGCAACTGGAGCAACCGGTTCACGGAGCGGGAGGCCGTGCGCGCCACCGCGTTTCTCCGCTACGATTTCAAGGAGCTCAGCCCGACCCTCGGCCAATGGTTCGGCCGCCACATCGTTACCGGCCTCCGCGAAATCACCAGGACCGATGCCATTACCAACAACCTCATGCTCGCGACCTTTGGCGAGCCCTCCAATGCCATCACCGCCGACGCCACCAGTCGACGGCCCGGAGTTTTTGTCTATATCGGCGATTCGGTTCTGAACGGGAAGCCACTCGCTTTTCAACCCGTTCAAATCCCGATTATTCGCCAAGGCCTGGTCACCCAGACCTCCTATTTCAAGGCGGCCGCCGGCAGCACCGCCCAGGGTGACTTTGTGACCGCGCCGACGGAGCTGCGTGAAATCGCCCAGACCAGCCCCGCCGCGCGCGGCATCAACAAGGCGAAGGCCGCCGTGCTTCAGAGCTACTGGTTTTCCGAGCATCTGGTCACGACGCTGGGCTGGCGCCGCGACGCCGAGTATCGTTTTACGCAGACCTTCGGCTATACCGACAACCCGGACAAGTCGACCTACGGCTTTAAGGATTATGTGCTGCCGGACCTTCCGCCTGAAATCGCCGCCTTGGAAACACTGAGCTACAGTGCGGTGCTGCGCTGGCCGCAGAAGATGGTGCGGCTCCCCCCGGGGACGGATATCAGCGTATTCGTAAATTCGTCGCAGAATTTTGCCCCTTCCGGCCATAGTGTGAACGCTTACAATGAACCGCTCAAACAGCAGCAGGGCAAAACGCGCGAGTGGGGCTGCAATGTTTCACTCCTGCACGAACGCCTCTTTATCCGGGTCAACCGCTTCGAGACGATGGCCACCGACCAGAACATCGGCGTCCCTGACGGCTACAACCCCGCCTACAACAACGGCGTTTTCCAAACGGCCAGCCTCTGGGCGCAGGAGAGGAATACCAACCCCGGCATCGACCGCTCCGCCGACATCGAGACCATGTTCAGCACGCTGCCGGCGAATATCCGCGCGGTTTACCAATTCAAGGTCACCGGAACCGCCGCGCAGCAAAACCTCGCCGCCACCTATGAGCCCCCGGCGGGCATCGCCGACACGTCCGACTCCAAGGCCAAGGGCACCGAGATCGAAATCACCTTCAGTCCGAACCGGCAGTGGCGACTTCTGCTTAACGTCGCCAATCAGGAAACTATCCAAACGAACATCGCACCGCACACCCGCGAATTCATCGCGCGGATGATGCCCGCGTGGGAAAAACTCTACGACCGGCCGCGCGCCAATTATCCGAGCGGCTATGTGCTGGGCAACCCGTTGCCCGCAACCGCCCAGACCCTCCGACAATGGCTCAATGGCGCGCAGGGGCCGTTCGTGCGCGTCGCCACGCTCCTCGCCACCGAGGGGGTGGCCTCACCCGAGCAGCGGAAGTGGCGGGCGAATCTGGTCGCAAACCACGCTTTTTCCAAGGAGAGCCGCCTCGCGGGATGGAACATCGGAGCCGGCGTGCGCTGGCAGGATAAGATCGGCCTCGGTTATCCCGCGAGCTACAACGCCGACGGCAGCGTGATAATTGACATCGCGCACCCGTATTACTCGAAACCCGAGACCAATGTGGATGCCTTCGTCGGCTATACACGCAAAATCTGGCGTGATCGCATCGGATGGAAGGCCCAGCTCAACGTCCGCAATCTCATCGGCCAAACCGGCACCATCCCGATTACGGTCCAGCCTTGGGGCGAAGCCGCGACGGTTCGCCTCGCTCCCGAAAAACGCTGGTACCTGACCAACACCTTCAGCTTTTGAAAACGATCTACTTTATCGGTGCCCTCCTGCTGCACACATCGCTCCTGCGCGCAGGCGTCGAGACGATCCCGACCGACGGCCGCACCGTTTACCGGCTCGCCGCCGCCCGCAGTACCGCGGAGGGGAAGCAATCGCTGATCGTCGGCTCGACCACCGACGACCGGGTGTGCGTGTGGGATGAACGCGGTCAGCGGCGCTGGGAGGCGACGCTGCCCGGCTTCGTCTTCGACCTCTGCTGCGCTGATCTCGACGGCGACGGCACCGACGAGATTCTCACTGCGGGCGCCGACGGCTCCATCACCTGTTTCAGCGTATCCGGACGGCAACTATGGCGCCACACGCTGCCCGCCCCCGTGCTCCAGGTCACGGTCGCACGCCTCGACGGAAAATTCCCTGTCGTCCTCGCCGGCGGCATCTCGCGCACCATCGCCGTGCTCTCGCCGACCGGCGCATGCCTCCGCACCCAGGAAGTGGCCGACGGCGCCGTGCGCGTGCTGCGCGCAGGCGACTTCGATGGCGATGGTCGCGACGAAGTCGCCGTGCAACCCATCCGCCTGCGCGGCCTCGACGTCAGCCTGCTGGCCGGACCTGAGTTGAAAAAACTGTCCGCCACGATTCCCAGCGACGGCCTCCGCGCGCCCAACGGCACCGTGGCCGACATCAATGGCGACGGCACGAGCGAGTTGCTGCTCGCCGAAACCGTCTCCTCCCTCACCGGAGCCAAGTTGCGCTCGGTCGCCACGCTGCCACAGGAACCGGCCCAGCTCGGCTACGATCACCACTACCGGATGCGCAACGTCGCCGTCGGCAATCTCACGGCCCGGCCCGGCAAGGAAATCGTCACCGTCGACGGCCCCGACGTACAGCTCTGCGCTGCCGATGGCCGCCTCCTTGCCGCCGCGCACGGCCCGCTCGGTTTCACCGCCGCCGTCTATCTGCCGGGCACCCCACAGGGCACGGTCGTCCTCGGCTCCGGCACCGGCGGTGACGACAACCTGTATCGGATTACCTTTGATGCCAACTGGCAGCAGCAACTCGCGTCGCTGCCCCGCCGCGGCCGCCTCGCCGCCGTCAGCGCGGAGAACGAGCGCTTCACCGCCGCCGCCGCCCGCTGGGCAGGCCCGCCCATGCGGGGAACCGACGGCCCCTACGACGTCGTCGCCACCCAGCACATGATGGGCCCCAAAACTTCGCCCTCCACCGTCACCGGCTGGATCGAAGAGGTCCGTTTCTACCAAAAGGCTTTCCCGTATCCGCGCCTGCGTTTCTCAACCAATTTTTGGCCCGGAGAAAAACTTCCGATCGCCCGCCCCGATGGTGCCCCGTGGCCACACGACAAGCGCCTCGGCCACCATCTCACCCACGCCCAGATCGTCGGCATGGGCGCCGCTCTCGAAAAAGCGGGCTGCCATTTCTGGGTGCAGGTCGGGCACGGTTGCTCGCCGCACCTTTCGCTCGGCACCATCGCGGCCCTCCTCGAAGCCGCGCCCGTCACCTGCCTCGGCTTCGTCAGCGCCGAGGATGAGCAGGAAAAGGAAATGACCTACTATTTCGAGCATTTCATCCGGCCAATTCTCGAACTCTGCCTCCCGCGTGGGAAGCATTTCATCGAGCGCAACAAAAACGTCTGGTGGGCCCGCTGGCCGGCCGACCCCGTGATGCGCAAACTCATCTTCAACGGCCGCTATCGCGGCGTGTTGCTGCCCTCCGCGGAAGACAGCAACACCCGCACCGCCGACGTCCAACTCGCCGCCCGCGTGGGCCTCTGGCTCAACGGCGAGGTGGACGACTGGGCCTCCCGCTCCTGCGCCGACTGGTTCAGCTTCAACCGTTCCTGGGAATGGGAGAGCGTGATGACCGGTCACCCGCAATTCCGTCACTACCTCTCGCAGGCGCTCCTTGGTGCGCGGGTTTTCATGCTGCTGAACGGCGAGCTCGCGCAACACGAGCTACGCTGGTCGCGCGTCGGCACCGAAGGCGCAACGCCGTTTCTGCATCTCTTGGGCCGGGGTGTCATCACGCCGCCCACTCGCGAACAGATGCGCTCCCTGTCGCCGGTCGCACTCGCGCTGCGCGAGCCCACCCCGCGCTTCCAGCGCCACGGTGCCAATGGCCATGGCAACCATCAGTGGAACATCGATGGTTCCGACGGGCAGCCATGGGCGTTCGATCGCTTGGACTGCTACTGGGGAATGGCCCCGCTAGCGCCGACCGACGTTTCAACTTATCTCTGGGGGCGCACGCGCCGGGCGGCCGATCACATCCCCGTCACGGCACCGCACGGCTTCGTCGCGATGCTGCCGGGCGACGCTCCGCGTCGCGACGGCCCTTGGTCTACCGTCTGGACCACCGATGGCGACACGCTTTCGAAGGATGGGAAAACCTACCCGTTGGTCGAAGCCCGCCGTTTGATGATGGAGGACCTTGCGGCCGGTGCCGCCAAAGCCCCGTTTTCGGTCACGGGACAGGTCTTCCACCAAGTGATTGAGCAATCGGCGGATCGCATCGTCGTCGCTCTCGTGGATCCGGGCTGGGTCGATCCCGCCGATAAGGTTGTGCGCCTGAGCACGCGCCTGCCCGGCACCTGGCAGGTTCGCGACCGCCTCACGCACGCCGCACTTGGCGTTCTTTCTGCGCCTCTGGAGTTGACCGTGCCAGCGGGCGGCTGCCGGTTGCTCGATCTCGAACGGCCGTGAAATTGGGATCCTGCTCCTTCGCCGGCGACTATCCGGCGAAGTTCCGGGTCCCCACCCTGCAGTACTGCTGAGCCGGCCGAATCCGCTCATCTCCGCTCAGAGGGCCAAAAGCAAATCCCCAAAAAACCACTGCAATCGCACACCATGAAAACCACTCTGTCCGTGACGATCTCGATGTTCCTGGCCGCAGGCCTGCGGGCCGCCGCCGGGCCCGTCGAACTCATTCCAAGTTGCTTTCAAGTTGAGCCGATCGATGTAGCCCGCGGGCGCGCACGAGGCGCGCCCCTACGAAATCAGAAATGCAGCGCGGCGATCGTCTCATCTTGAGGGCCAAGTGGAATCAGCAATGCCGCGCTGACGATCCGCTTGGATCCCCAAGTCAAGGGCGCCATCGCTGCCATCGTGGACCAAGCCAGTGGGCGGAATTTTGTCGCCGCGCAGAGTCCGGTTTGTCCGCTATACACGCTCACACTCACCGATGCGAAAGATAATATTGCAAATCTTCCCCGGTCAGGATCACGGTCCGGCACAATGGCGAAGTGGTGGCACAAGCGCCGGCCAATCTGGCCGACAACGCGATGCGATTGCCGATCCGGATCAAGCCTTTGGCGTTGGTATTTGTGACGGTGGAATAATCCGGAACTGCCACGAATCATCATCACGAAGATTAAGATCTTCTTCGCTGTCGTCAGGTATCCAGCGGCGGTGAAGTGGACCATTTCCCTATGAAATCATATCTCCCGGCACGCTGCGTTCTCGTCGCGCTCGCCTCGTCGGCTCTGGCCGCTGATCGCCCGCAGCCCCCGAACATCATCTTCATCCTCGCCGACGACCTCGGCTGGACCGACCTCGCGGTGCAGGGCTCGAAGTATTACGAGACGCCGAACATCGACCGCCTCGCCGCGCAGGGCACGCGGCTGATGAACCATCACCACTGCCAGAACTGCGCCCCCACGCGCGCCGCGTTGATGAGCGGACAATATGCGCCGCGCACCGGCGTTTATACCGTCGGCGGCATCGGGCGCTTCGAGTGGGAGAGCCGGCCCCTGCGGCCGGTGGATAATGTTGAAGAACTGCCGCTGGAAAAGATCACTATTGCGCAGCAGCTCAAGGCGGCGGGCTACGCGACCGCGCTGTTCGGCAAGTGGCACCTGGGCAACAACGGCGACCATCATCCCGGCAAACGTGGCTTCGACGAGGCGCTGGTGACGATGGGCAAGCACTTCGACTTTGTCACGACCCCGAAGGCGACCTATCCGAAGGGCACTTACCTCGCAGATTTCCTCACCGACAAAGCGGAGGACTTCATCCGGCGGCACAAGGACGGGCCCTTCTTCCTCTACCTGCCGCACTTCGGCGTGCACGATCCGTTTCAGGCGAAGACGGGCCTCATCGAGCACTTCCAGCCGAAACCGCGCTCCGGCGGACATCGTGATCCGACTTACGCGGCGATGATTGCGAGCGTGGATGAAAGCGTGGGCCGCGTGATGGCGCTGCTCGATGAACTCAAGCTCGCCGGTAACACCGTGCTCATCTTCACGAGTGACAACGGCGGTACCGAAAAGATCACCGACAACGCGCCGTTGCGCGCCGGCAAGGGCAGCCTCTACGAAGGCGGCACGCGCGATCCCTTCATCGTGCGCTGGCCCGGCGCGACCAAGGCTGGCGCGACCTGCGCCGTGCCGACGATCCACGTCGATCTGTATCCGACTTTCCTCGAAATTGCCGGCGCGAAGCCACCTGCGAACTACCCGCTCGACGGCGAGAGCCTCGTGCCGTTGTTCCGCGACACTGGCGCTGCGCTCAAGCGCGACGCCATCTACCAGCACTTCCCCGGCTACCTCGGCCCT
>JBBRWR010000051.1:0-55138 GCA_038249085.1 Opitutales bacterium | reverse complement strand
ATCTCAAAACGGCACTGGTCGTTGCCCTTGCCCGTGGCGCCGTGGGCGACGGTGTCCGCCTTTTCCTTCCGCGCAATGTCGACCTGAGCCTTGGCAATCAGCGGACGGGCGATCGAGGTGCCTAGGTAATATTGGCCTTCGTAGACCGCGTTCGCGCGGATCATCGGGTAAATGAAGTCGCGGGCGAACTCCTCGACGAGATTGAGGGTGTAGTGTTTCGAGGCGCCGGTCGCCCGCGCCTTCTGCGACAGGCCCTTCAGCTCCTCCTCCTGGCCGATGTCGGCGGCAAAAGTGACGATTTCCGCGTCGTAGGTTTCGCGGAGCCACTTGACGATCACGGACGTGTCGAGTCCGCCCGAGTAAGCGAGGACGATTTTCATGGTGAACCGCCACTGTGGAGCCGCCGGGCCGGTGCGCGCAAAAGAAAAACGCGGGGACCGCGGCTACGCAGAACTGCGCACGGCAAGTCGTATCACTACGCAGGGCCCGATTCACGTTCGGTTTACTTCCCGAGGATTGTCTTCAATGCCCGTCTTTCCCAACGTGGTTCCGACGCCGGGTTGTTTCCGGTTTCTCCTTCTCCCACCCTCCCATGAATCCAACTCCCCGGCGCGCCCCCTCTCCTCGGTCCAAAGGATTCACCCTGGTGGAAATCATGATCGTAGTCGTGATCATCGGACTGCTCGCCGCCATGGCCATTCCCGCCTTCGGCCGCGTGCGCCAGGCCGCCCAGAACAGCCGTTTCGTTTCCGATCTGCGCACCTTCACCCAGGCCTTCGAGACCTATGCCACCGTGAACGGGGCCTGGCCCAATAACGCCGGTAGCGGGGCGGTTCCCTCCGGCATGTCGAACGACTTCAACGAATCGAATTGGAAGGGCCGCAACTCCGTCGGCGGCCGCTGGAACTGGGACCGCAACATCAACGGAGTTTCCGCCGGGATCTCGACCACCAATGTCACCGTGAGCGACGAACAAATGGCGGCCGTCGATGCCGTGATCGACGATGGCAATCTTACGACCGGTTTGTTTCAGAAATTCAGCGGCCGCTTCACCTACATTCTGGAGCCGTAAAGACCCGCGGGAACGGCCGCGGCCGATTCGCCGGAAGGTGACCCGGCGGGGCCCCCAGCGACGGCTCAGCGCGGGGCCGACGCCAGGGCCGCCAGGATCGCCTTCTGCATGTGCAGGCGATTTTCCGCCTGGTCGAAAATAATCGAACGCGGGCTGTCCAGGACCTCCTGGGTCACCTCCTGCCCGGCGTGCGCCGGCAGGCAATGCATGAACAGCGCGTCCGGCTTCGCCGCCGCCATGAGCTGCGGCGTCACCGCAAACGGGCTCATGACCCGGATGCGATCCTCCGTCTCCTCCTCCTTGCCCATGCTCACCCACACATCGGTGTACACCACGTCCGCGTCCCGCACCGCCGCGTAAGCATCCGTCGTAAACTCATAACCGCCGGCGAAACCTTCCCGCTTCAGCAAGGCGTCGAATTCGGGCGCGGCGTCGAAACCCGGCGGGCCGGCCAGCGCGATCTTCATCCCGAAGACGTTGGCCCCGAGAATCCAGGAATTGGCCACGTTGCAGCCCCGGTCGCCGACAAAGGCGATCTTGCGCCCCCGCAGCGACGCGACGAGGTCGCCCCCGCGGCCCCAGCGCTCCGCCAGGGTAAACGCATCGGCGTAGATCTGACAGGGATGCAGCAGGTCCGTGAGCGCGTTGATCACCGGGATGCTGCCGATGGCCGCGAGTTGCTCGACCTCGGCATGATCGAACGTCCGCACGACCAGCCCGTGGACAAACCGCGACAACACGCGGGCGGTGTCGGCAATAGTCTCGCCGCGCCCGAGTTGGATGTCGTTGCGATTCAGAAACAGTGGATTGCCCCCGAGTTCGTGGATGCCGACCTCGAAGGAAACACGGGTCCGGGTCGAGGACTTCGAAAAAATCATGGCCCACGTCTGGCCGGCCAGGGGGGTGGCGTGCCGGCCACGCTGCGCTTTGCACTCCTGGGCGAAGGCGAACAACCGCCCCAAATCGGACGGTGAGAAGTCGGTTTCCTTGAGGAAATGCTGCATGAAAACGGTTAGCTATGGGCCACGGTATCCCGGGCCACGAGTGAAAAATCGCGCGGCGCTCAGGTCCTCAGGTCCGGGCCGCGAGGACCGTCCGGAAGATATCGACCGACTGCGCGAGTTCCGCCGCGGTGGCGGTGAGGGGAGGCAGCAAACGCACCACGTTGGCTCCCGCGCCCACCGCCAACAGGCCGTGCTCGCGCAGCGCGGTCAGGCAGGGAGCGGGATCGCCGGAAAGCTGCACTCCGACCAGATAGCCGGCGCCCCGCACCCCGAGTACCTGGCCGGGGAAGTCGGCCGCCAATTGCCGCAACGCCGCGTGCCACGGCGCGCTTTGCATGCGCACCTTTTCCAGCAAACCCTCGCGTTCGATGATATCCAGGACGGCATGGGCGGCCGCACAGGCGAGCGGAGTGCCGCCAAAGGTGGTGCCATGGTTGCCGGGATGAAAGAGATCTGCGTGCCGATCCCGCACCCACATCGCCCCAATGGGAAAACCGCCGCCCAGGCCCTTGGCCATCCCGATCGCATCGGGTGAGACCCCGGCGTGTTCAAAGGCGAAAAACCGCCCGGTGCGGCCCACCCCGCACTGCACCTCGTCCAGCAGGAGCAGCAGGTTGTGTTGGTCGCACAATTGCCGCAGGCCCCGCAGGAACTCCGGAGTGCAGGCGTTGACGCCGCTTTCCCCCTGGATGGTCTCGACAAAGATGGCCGCCGTTTCGGCCTCGATGAGCCGGGCAAAGCTGGCGAGATCGTTGAGTTCGCCAAAGGAAAACCCGGCCACCAGCGGCCGGAAGCCGCGCTGAATCTTTTCCTGGGGCGTGGCACTCATGCCGCCGAAGGTCCGGCCGTGAAACGCATTCTGGGCGCAGATGATCTTGTAACACCGGCCCTCCTCGCCCCCCGCCTTCTGCTGGCCGTGCAGGCGCGCGAGCTTGATCAGCACCTCGTTGGCCTCCGCCCCGCTGTTGCAGAAGAACACCCGTCCCGGACCGGCATACTGCACCAACCGCCGGGCGAGCTCACCCTGCGGCGGATTCCGAAAGAGATTGCTGACGTGGACGAGTTCCGCGGCCTGGCGCTGCACGGCCGCGACCCAATGCGGGTGACAATGGCCAACCGCGCTCACGGCGATGCCCGAGGTGAAATCCAGGTAACCCGTGCCTGCATCGTCCCAAACCCGGGCGCCCCGGCCACGCACGAGCGTGAGCGCCGGGCGGCCATAATTCTTCAGGATATGGGCGTCGTAGAGCTCAGCGGTGCTGGTGCGGACAAGGGCGGGCTGCGTCATTTTTGATTTTGGATTTTCAATTTTGGATTTTCGGCTTGGGACGGAGCCAACCGAAAATCGCGAAACAAAAATCAGCGGCGGCAATTTCAGCCGTGCACAATCTCGGTGCCGATACCCTTGTCGGTGAAGATCTCGAGCAGCAGGGAATGCGGCAGCCTCCCGTCGATGAAATGCACCCGCTGCACGCCTTCCTGGAGGGCCCGCACGGCGCTCTGCACCTTCGGCCGCATGCCCTTGTCGATCACGCCCTTCTTCTTCCACTCGTCGACCTGGCCGATCTTCAGCGTGGAGATGAGGGAAGCGGGGTCGGCGGGATTCGCCAGCAACCCGGGCACGTCGCTCATGAAAACCAGCCGGCGCGCCCGGAGGGCGCTCGCCACCCGCCCCGCCGCGAGATCCGCGTTCACATTGTAGGGTTTGCCATCGTACCCCTCGGCCACCGGTGAAATCACGGGGATGAAACCCTCGGCCATCTCCTTCTTGATCAACTTCACCTTCACCTCGTTCACGTCGCCCACGTAGCCGAGATCGACGGGATTGCCGTCATCGTCGGTGGACAGCTTCTGGCAAACCAGCACGCTGTCGCCCGGCATGCCCTTCGGCCGGGCCTTCGCCATCGCGATGGCGTCGCACACATCGCGGTTGACCACCTCGTCGAGGGTTTTCTTCACCACCGCGATGGTCGCCGCATCCGTCACGCGGAGGCCGTTCACGAAGTTGGCCGTCAGGCCCGAGTTGGCCATCGCGCGGGTGATCGCCTTGCCACCCCCATGGACCACCACCACATTGATGCCGCAGGCTGCGAGGAAGGCGATGTCGTAGGCGACCCGCACGCGCACCTCGGGATTCGGATCATCCATGAAGCTGCCGCCGTACTTGACGACGAAGATGGACCCCCGAAACGACTGGATGTAAGGCAGGGCTTCGAGGAGCACCTTGGCCTTGAGGGTGAGTTCAGCGACGTTCATCGGCAGGCACGGCGCGCGGCAGGTTGGGACGGAGCAAAAGGAGCGATCACTAATTTGAAAGAAGAGGCGAATAAGGCACAGGCCGCACGCTTTTCCACCAAAAACTTCGCGGCCCCTCCCACTGGCCCGCGTTTCCGCGTCCGGCGGCCGCAAAATCTTCTTCCCTCCGCGGCCTGCCGACTTCACTGCTCTCGCGTGCCCAGCACGAATCTCACCTTCGATCACCGTGACGCCCACCGGGCGTGGCTCGCCACGCAGGCGGCGCTGCCCGCCGGTTTCCGCACCGGCTGCGCCCGCTTCGAGTTCATTCCCCGGGAAGCGCCCAAGCCCGCCCGGATGACCCTCACGCTGATCGCGCTCGACGAACCAACCAGCGCGTTTGCCGCAATGTTCACCCGGAACGCCTTTCCCGGCGCGCCCGTCACGATCGGGCGGCAGCGCCTGACCGAAGCGACCCTGGGCGCCGTGATCATCAACAACAAAATCTCGAATGTGTGCGCTCCCGGCGGGGTCGAGGCCTCGGAGGGCATCTGTGCCGCCGTCGCGCAGCAATTGGGACTCTCGCCCGCGCAAGTCCTGCCCAGTTCGACCGGAGTGATCGGCTGGACGCTGCCGGTCGATGCCATGGTGGCCGCGGTCCCCGCCGCCGTCGCCGCGCTGGCCGGCAACTCCATCCTCCCGGCGGCCGAGGGCATCGTCACCACCGACCTCTATCCCAAGGTGCGCCGCGTCACCGTCGAGGGTGGCAGTATTGTCGGCATCGCCAAAGGCGCCGGCATGATCGAGCCCAACCTGGCCACGATGCTGGTCTATATTCTCACCGACATCGCGGTGCCGCGGACCGAATTGCGGACCATGCTCGCCCGGGCGGTCGACGCCAGCTTCAACGCCATCAGCATCGACAGCGACACCAGCACGTCGGACACCGTCGTCGCCCTGTCCTCGGGCCGCGTGCCCTGCCGCGACTGGGGCGCGTTTGAGCGCGGGCTCCATCAGGTGTGCCGCGATCTGGCGGAGGACATCGTGCGCAACGGCGAGGGGGTGCGGCACGTGATTCGCGTCACCGTGACCAACGCGGCCAGCCTCGGCCTGGCGCGGGAGCTGGGCAAGGCGGTGGTGAACGGGCCGCTCTTCAAGTGCGCGGTGGCCGGGAACGATCCCAATGTGGGCCGGTTGATCCAGGCCATCGGCAAGCACGTCGGTGCGCACGCCCCGGGCACGGATTTGTCGATGCTCAGCGCGCGCATGGGTGGCATTGAGATTTTTTCCGGCGGGGTGTTCCGGCTCGATCCCGGGAAGGAAAGCGCGCTCGTCGCGCATCTGCAGCGCGCCGAACTCTACGTGAGCCGCGCGGCCGCCGACGGCACGTTTTCCGCGCCGATTGATTTTCCCCCGCATGAGCGCGCCGTCGAACTTGAGATCGACATCGGCAACGGCGCGGCATCCGCCATGGTGCTCGGGGGCGACCTCACCCACGAATACGTGAGCGAGAACGCCGACTACCGGAGTTGAGCGCGCCACGCGCTCCACCAGGGTTTTCGCGGGGCGAAAACCTACCGGTTCACATGCACCACCTGCGCCGGCGGGAAGCCGTTGAAGTAGGTGGCGCTCGCATGACTGTAGGCGCCGATATTGGTGCTGTAGACCAGATCACCGCGTGCGAGATCAGGCAGGTTTTCCGCCATTGAGACGACATCCAGCGCATCGCAGGTGGGGCCGAAGACCGAGCAGATGCTCGTCGGTCCCTTCTTGAACGCCTTTACCGGATACTTGCAGTGGTCAAAGATCACGCCGGAGTAGGTGTGATAGACGCCGTCGTTGATGTAATAACAGGACTTGCCGTCGCGCACGGCCTTGCCAATGACCTCGGCCACCGACGTGCCGCAGACCGCCGCCAGGAAGCGCCCGGGTTCGGCGAGGACCTGGATTTCGGGCGGGAACAGCCGGTTGATTTCAGAATTGATGACCTTGGCGAGTTCCCGGAAGGGGCGGACCGTGGCATCGTACGGCGCCGGAAAACCGCCCCCGATGTCGAGCAGGTTCATCTTCTTGTAGCCGCGGTCCTGCGCCTCGTGGAAGACGTTGGCCGTGAGGTTCAGCGCCTGCACGTAATTGTCGAAGTTGGTCGTCTGGCTGCCCACGTGGAAACTGATGCCCTCGACGGTGAGGCCGACCCGGTCGGCCTCCAGGATCAGGTCGACCGCCTCGCCGGGTGAAGCGCCAAACTTCGACGAGAGCTCCACCATCGCGCCCGTGTTGGGCACCCGCAGGCGGAGCGCCAGGCCGGCGTTCGGCGCGTGCCGCTTGATTTTGTGAATCTCCTCGCGGTTGTCGAAGGTGACGAGCGGCTTGTACTGGTTGAGCTCCTCGAGCGTCGAAGTCGGCTTCGTCGGGTTGGCGTAGATGATCTTGTCCCAGATCCAGTCCTGCCGCTGCTTCGGCGGCAGCTTCCGGATATTGTCATAGACGATCATGAACTCCGGCATCGAGGCGACGTCGAAGCTGGCGCCTTCCTCGAACAGCGTGCGGACGATCAGCGGGTCCGGATTGGCCTTCACCGCGTAATAGACCTGCACCCGCGGCAGGTGCCGGCGGAACTCACGATACGCTTTTCGCAGCGCATCGTGATCGATGATGAACAACGGCGTGCCGTGTTCCTGGGCCAGCTGCTTGAGCCGCGACTGCGGGATCATGGGGTGGCGCGCGTCAACCGGCGTCGGTGACGAGGAAGTTCTTGAACTGCCACGGATCCCGCAAATCAAGATCGGGCTTGTTGGAGGTGGCGAAGGTCTGGTCGCGCTCCTGCAGCGGCGTCCAGTCCGAAGCCTTGGAAATCCAGCGACCCATATACGGCATCGCGATGCCGAGGATGTAGTCGTGCGGGAGTTCATCGGCCACCCGCACGCCTTCGGCGGGATTTTCCATCATCCACATCGACGCGGCCACGACGGAGATGGCGACCTGCATCGTGGTGGCGTTCTGGTGCGGGACGAGCCGCCGGGACTCCTCGATGCTGAGATCGGAGCCGACCCACCACGATTTGTAGGGGTGACCCATGAGCAGCGCGCCCAGGATGTCCGAGCCGCTGGTGATCTCGTCGTTCATGATGCGCTGGTTGGTGACGAGCCGGTAATTGTAGCCCCGCATCTCGTTGAGCGAGGCGATGGCCTCGTCGCACGGGCAGTAGGCGTAGTGCATCGTCGGGCGATAGACCGCCTGCTTCCCCTCCCACACGGTGAGCTTGTCGGAGATGGTGAAGGCCTCGCCATGGCGGACGACCATGCCGAGGATGTTGTAGTCGGGCACCCAGGAGCGCACCCAGGTGTTGATGCCCATGCGGGCGAGACAAATCTGGTTCTGCGGGCCCTGCTTGTGGCGGAACGCATGCGGCGGCAGTTCCTTCTCGTGGGTGCCCCAGCCCATCTCGGCGGTCGTCGTGCCTTCCTCGCGGAAGCCCTCGATGCTCCAGGTGTTGACGAACTCGTCGACCTGCTTCGGCTGGTCGGTGATCTGAGTGTCGCGCTCGGAACAATGGATGACCTTCACGCCGATGGCGCGGGAGAGGTGGTTGAACTGCCGCGTGCGGATCAGTTCGGCGACGTTTTCCGCCGCCCGCGCCTTGAGTTTCTTGTCGGCGATCAGGTTGTTCCCGATGTCGATGAGGCCCTGCTTGACGAAATGGGAGATGAGCCCCGGGTTGGCGCCGTGCTCGATCACCGCGGTCGATCCCTTGGTTTTCCACTGAGCGAGCATCCGCCGCAAATTCATGTGCCGCCAGTACAGCGTCTTCTCCGTCGGGTGCTGCTTCTTCCCGCCGGCATACGGATCCCACAGCTCCGTCGAGGTGTTGATGTAAAGCACGCCGTGGTCGTGACACCACTGCAGGATCTCACCGGCGTCAATGTTCCACGCCAGGTCGATCAGCAGGTCGCCGGCACCCACGTGCTTCGCGAGCAACGCACCCATGTTTTCCTCGGTCACGCGATCGCGCAGAAAAATCACTCCCTTCGAGGTCCACCGCTTCAGCTTGGCCGCGCGGTCCTCGAAATCCATCACGGTGACATTTTTTGCGGGCACCTTGATGTGCTTGAAGAGAATCGGGAGGGTGCACTCCGCGACGGCGCCATAGCCCACGAAAAGGATGCGTTTATTGAATTCAATCATGATGGGATTTCGGTTGGAAGGACGGGGTGACCGCGGGCACTCGCCCGGCGGTCGGTCGACGCCGACGTAAGCGCGCAGATTGCGCGAGCCGCGCTTGGCGTGACAAGTGTTTTCAGTCGGGGGCCCGCGCCGGAGCCCGCCCGGTCAAAGCAGGCCGTCGGTTTCCGCGAAGCCACACCAGAGGTTCATGATCTGCACGGCCTGGCCGCTGGCCCCTTTCACGAGGTTGTCCTCGGCCGCGGTGATCACAAAATTGCCCGTGCGGGGATCGTGGACGGCGGACATGTCGAGGCGGTTCGTACCCACCACATGAGCGGTGTCCGGGGTCTCGCCGCTGGCCAGGATTTGGACGAACGGCCGGCCGGCATAGGCGGCGTTCCACGCCGCGTAAAGGCTGGCGATCGTCGCCGCGCGCGCCGCCGGCACCGTGATCGTGGTCGCGATGCCCCGGCGCATGGGCGCGAGGTGGGGATTAAACTGGATCAGCGTCGCCCCGCCCGTGTGCAACGCCAGTTGCTCCTCGATCTCCGCGAGGTGGCGGTGCTTGACCAACCCGTAGGCTTTGATGCTCTCGGCGCGTTCCACGTAAAGGTAGGCTTCCTCCGCCTTCTTGCCGGCCCCGCTCACCCCGCTGTACGCGTTCACGACGATGTGCTCCCGCGAAACCACCCCCGCCCGCAGCAGCGGCACCAGCGGGACGAGAATGCTGGTTGGATAACATCCGGGAGCGGCAACCAGCTTGACCTCTGATCGCCACGCGGGATCCGTCAGCTCCGGGAGCACAAAGCGGGCGGCGGCGAGCAACTCCGGTGCATGGTGCGTGCCGTAGTAGCGTTCGTAGGTGGCGAGATCGGCGATGCGAAAGTCCGCACTCAGGTCAATCACGCGTTTGCCCGCGGCGACGAGGGTCCGGGCATACGTCGCCGCCGTGCCATGGGGCAGGGCCAGGAAAAACAGGTCGATGTCACCAGCGGCCAGCGCCGTCGCATCCGAATCCGTAAAAGTGAGCCCGTGATCGGCGCCCCGCACCGCCGGAATCACGGCCGAGAGGCGCCGGCCTGCCTGGCTCCGGGAAGTAACGGCCGCCAACGTCACCCGCGGGTGCCGCAGCAGCAGTCTGACCAAAACTTCGCCGGAGTAGCCCGACGCGCCGATAATGCCTACTTTCATCGCGGATCAGACTCGGGTACGCGGCCGGGAGAATCCAGATCGATCTTCCGTTCCAGCCGTAACAGTCGCTCCGTCCGGTTGCCCGGCGCGGTGCGCCATCGGAAAGGGACCCGCGCGCCTTCGGCGTGGGCGCCCCCGTCCGTCTTATCCGCACCGAAAGGGGCGCAATGCCCGGCCCACGATCAGAACGACCACGCGTAGGAAAGCGTCACCACCCCGCGGCCCACCGCGAGGCTGTTGGTCGCTTTGGCCAGGCCGCCCTGTTTGGTGAAGGCGTTCCGGCCCTCCGTGTAGGCAAAACCCACGGAAAGTTTGGCCTCCTTGCTCACCTGGAAGGGCATCGCCACGCCCACCAGCCAGTAGTCGCCCCACGACTTCACCTTCGGCGTCGTGTCGTTGGCGACATCCTCGAGCAGGAACGTGCCGGCCGTGGCGGTGAAATCGAGTTCGGACCCGATCTCCTTCAGCGGCACCGCGTACGCCACAGTCAGCTCGTAGGTCGCCCCGTCGAGCACCGTGTCATAATAGAACTTCGGCGTGAACCTCACTCCCTCGACCGTGTAGTTGAGCGCGAGGCTCGGCTCGAAGGTCGAGCGGTAAAAGCCCGCCGCCGTCGGCGCACTCGGATAGAAATACGCCGTCGCTCCCGGCACGAGCGTCACGTCCTTGCCCAGGGCGAAGGTGTAAGAACCATAGAGGTCGAACTCGGGATCGGAGCTGTCCGCCACCTTTTTATCCAGCACCAGATTGCTCCAGACGCCCGCCGTGAAATTGCCGGCGGCCATCTCGACGGCCGGCTGAAAGCCCGCGCCATTGAGCTGCTGGCCGCGGAACATGTATTGGGAAACCACCGACGCGGTCGCGGTGAACGCGACGGCCGGCGCCGGCGAGGTCTGCGCCATCGCACTGGAAGTGGCCATTGCCGCCAGGGCGGCACCGGCAAGGAGGAGTTTGATTTTCATAGTTGGAGGATTGCTGAGGGATGTCGTTCGCATGAACAGGATCAATAGTCGATTAGCAGGAGTCGGGCCAACTGACCCGCGTCAAAACCGCGTTCCCCTGCAATGATTTCGGAAACTTCAATTTCGGAAGCCGAACCTGATCTGTTGGCAAGGATGCTGCTAAAGGGTAGGCGGCCAAGGCAACCGCCCGGCCTGGACTACACTGAACCTTATCATCAACCGCAAAATGAACATTCGTCACCCACTCGCCGCCGGACTCGCGTTCGCCGCCTCCCTGACCGCCTTCGCGGACGTCAAAGTAAACGACAGCCTTTCCGTCGGCGGCTATGCCGTCGGATCGTATCGCACCACGTCCCCGGATCCGGGCACTTCAACCGACAAATTCGACCTGGACGCGGCAAAGGCACTCTTCACGGGCTCCTTCAAGCCGGTCACCGGTGTCGTCAGTCTCTATTATTCTCCGGGGGCCCCGAGCGACGTCACCGTCCTCGACGCCTATGCCACCGTCGATGTGGGCGGGGGCGCCAGCGTCACGGCCGGAAAATTCCTCAGCTACATGGGCTATGAGGCGTTCGACATTCCGAACATGACCCAGATCAGCTACGCCAACGGCGACTTCCTGGCCCCGATTCCCGGCTATCATACGGGCGTGCGGCTTGACTACGGCGACAAGGATAATGCCGCCGGCATCGCGTTGCTCGATTCCGTCTACTCCGGCGCCAACTACCTCAAGGGCGACGGCGAATTGAAACACAACGCCGGCTTCGAGGCCTTCTACAGCTACAAGGGCGTCAAGGATGTCACCCTCTGGTTCGGCATCGCGCACGACACCAAGGGCAATATCGTCCACAAGAACGATTCCATCACGATCTACGACTTCTGGCTCTCCTACGCCGTCTCGAAGGACGCCAGCGTCGGCGCCGAGTACTGCGTGAAGGACGGCGGCACGGGCGATGAAGGCTACAACTGGCTCCTGTTCTATGGCCACAATTTCGACGCCAACTGGTCGTCGGCCTTCCGCCTCAGTGGTGAGAAACTCAAGAGCGGCGGGCCCGGCTTCACCAAGTACACCATCTGCCCGAGCTACAAGGTGAACGACCACTTCTTCGTCCGCGCGGAATTCTCCTACCAGGACTACACGAAGTTCGGCACCGACAGCGCGACGTTCTTCGGCATCCAATCGGTATTCAAATTCTAACTCTTCCCGGCCGGTCGTCCCTCCGGGGATGACGGAAACCGATCCGCCGCCCCGCCCCCCCGGGCGTCGGACCGCAGCCCCGGCTTCACCCGTCCCTTGACGGGTGGCCCGGCCCCTGCCTTGCCCACCCACCCATCCCGTCCTGTTCCCAGCTCCACCACCATGATCAAGAAATTATCCTCCCTCTTCGGCGCCGGCGCCCTCGCGCTCGCCGCCTCGTTCGGCTCCGCCCACGCGGCCGAAACTGTCAAAGTCGGCGTCCTTCACTCCCTCTCCGGCACGATGGCCATCAGCGAGACCTCGCTGCGCGACGTACTGCTCTTCACGTTTGACGAGATTAACGCCCAGGGCGGCGTCATGGGCAAAATGATCGAGCCCGTGGTGGTCGACGGCGCCTCCAACTGGCCGCTCTTCGCCGAGAAGGCCAAGCAGTTGCTGGAGCAGGACAAGGTCGCGGTGACCTTCGGCTGCTGGACCTCCGTTTCGCGCAAGTCCGTGCTGCCGGTCTACGAGAAGAACAACGGCCTGCTCTTCTATCCCGTCCAGTACGAGGGCGAAGAGGAGTCCAAGAATGTCTGCTACACCGCCGAGGCGGTGAACCAGCAGGCCACGCCGGCCGTCGACTACTACCTGAAGGAGGGCAAGAAGAAGTTTTATCTCCTCGGGTCCGACTACGTCTACCCGCAGACCACCAACCTCGTCCTCCTGGAATATCTCCTCAGCAAGGGCGTGCCGCTGGCGAACATCGGCGGGGGCTTCCGCAAGGACGGCTCCGGCAAGATCATCTCGGCCGGCAAGTACACGCCCTTCGGCCACACCGACTACCAGCAGATCGTCGCTGAAATCAAACAATTCGCCGCCTCGGGCGACGCCTGCGTCATCTCCACCCTCAACGGCGACACCAACGTGCCGTTCTTCAAGGAATACGCCGCGTCCGGCCTTTCCGCCGAGACCTGCCCGGTGGTTTCCTTCTCGATCTCGGAGGATGAGTTTCGCGGCCTGCCCGCCGACAAGCTCGTCGGTCAACTCGGCTGCTGGACCTACTTCCAGTCGATCAATTCGCCAGCCAACAAGAAATTCGTGGGCGCCTTCCAGTCCTGGCTGAAAGGCAGCACGGTCCCCGGAGTCGTCAAGGAAGGCCGCGTGACCTGCTCGCCCATGGTGCTGAGCTACGTCGGCGTTTATCTTTGGAAAGCCGCGGTCGAGAAGGCGGGATCGTTCGATGTCGACGCGGTGCGCACGGCCTGGCAGAGCGGACTGTCGTTCGACGGTCCGGGGGGCAAGGTCACCACGCAGAAGAACATGCACCTCACCAAGAACGTCTTCATCGGTGAGACCCGAGCCGACGGTCAGTTCAAGATCCTGAGCACGTTCAACGACGTCTACGGGGAGCCCTGGTTGAAGGGCAAGTTCAAGAGCGCCCAGGCGGACTGATCGGATCGGGAGCGCGGCCGCTGCGCTCCACGCCGACCTTCCCTATCTTCGCAAGTTATCACCGGGCGGGCGCCAATCGGCGCCCGCCCTTCTTTTTGGCACAAGTCTAGCATTCAGGCGGAACCCCTTCAGCATGATTTTTTTCGCCCGTTTGATCCGGATCGCCCTCCTCCTGCCGCTCGCCGCCTCCGCGACGAACGCGGCGGAGGCCGCCCGCCAGGTGATCACCCGCGCCACGCTGACCGGGGACGCGGGGAAACAACGCGAGCTCATCAACTCCCTCATGGGGCAGGGCGACGACGCCATCGCCACCCTCCTCGAGGCCTGGCGCAAAGATGCGCTCTTCCTCTTCACGGCGCCCGACGGCACCCGGACTCCCGTCCAACTCGTCGGCACCAAGGACGATTCCGGCGCCCAGGCCGCCCTCCGAATCGACACCGGGGCCCCCCTGCTCGACGCCAGCGGCCAGGCCATGCGCCTCGTCGGCCTGGACCTGATCGCGGTTGAACACACGACCTCACTGCGGAAGGCGATGAAGGCGGTCCTCGACCTCGCGGATCTCGCCGCGCCGGATCTGGGGAAGCGCCTGAAGGCCATCCAGACCATCGGCCTTCAGCAGCAGGTGGAGAAGCTGCCCGCGCTGCAACTCCGGGTCCCCCTTGAGACCGACCCCACTGCCCGGCAGGCGCTGCGCGAGGCGATTGCCCTCATCCAACTTCAGGATCCGACGGACGCGGTGAAGCTCGCGGCCCTGGCCGAATTGCGGGAACTTCATCCGCTCGCGAGCGCCGACTTCCTCAATCGCACGCTGAAGGAGGCCATGGCGGTACCCAACCCCGCCGTAGTCGCCGCCACCCGGGCGGCCCTGCGCGCCGTCGAGAGCCATCGTTCCTTCGTCGACTTCTTCGGCACCCTCTTCCGCGGGGTGAGCCTCGGCAGCATCCTGCTCGTCGCCGCGCTCGGCCTCGCGATCACCTTTGGGCTGATGCGCGTCATCAACATGGCGCATGGCGAGATGATCGCCGTCGGCGCCTACACGACCTACGTCGTGCAGAACGTCTTTGGCAGCGGTATCACTCTGCCTTTCTTCGGGCTCAGCCTCGGCCTTCCCGGCATGAACCTCAGCGGCGGAGCCTACCAGGCCTACTTCCTTGCGGCGATCCCCCTCAGTTTCATCACTGCCGCGATCGTGGGCATCGCGCTCGAGCGGAGTGTGATTCAATTCCTCTATCGTCGTCCGCTGGAGAGTCTGCTCGCCACCTGGGGCGTTTCCCTGGTCCTGCAGCAGGTCTTCCGGCTGATGTTTGGCGCCAACAATGTCCAGGTCTCAAGCCCGACCTATCTCAGCGGCAACTGGCTCGTGAACGACGTGATCCTCGGCTGGAACCGGGTCTTTGTGATCGGTTTCGCCATCCTGATCGTGGCCGGCATGTGGCTCGTACTGTCCCGAACGCCGCTCGGGCTGCTCATCCGCGCCTCGATGCAAAACCGCACGATGGCCGCGTGCATGGGCGTGCGCACCGAGCGGGTCAACATGCTCACCTTCGGCCTCGGCAGCGGACTCGCGGGACTTGCGGGCGCCTTCCTCAGCCAGATCGGCAACGTCGGTCCCTCGCTCGGCCAGGGGTACATCATCGACTCCTTCATGGTCGTGGTCGTGGGTGGGGTCGGCAGCATTGGCGGCACGATTCTCAGCGCGTTCAGCATCGGCGGGATCGACCAGGTGCTGCAGCAATACCTGCCCTACGTGGCGCCGGGTCTCACCTGGGTGCCGGGCGTCGGCGGCTTCCTGCAAAACCTCGCCCAGGACGCCGCGGTCTTCGGCAAGATTCTCGTCCTCGCCGGCATCATCCTGTTTCTGCAATGGCGGCCCGCCGGCCTCTTTGTCACCCGCAGCCGCAGTCTGGAGGACTGACCCGATGAGCGCCCCCCAGGTCCGCCGTCTTGAAATCGCCGGAGTCGCCCTCGTGGCGCTGCTCCTCATCGTCGTGGTTCCCCTGCTCAACGCCCGGGGCGTCGTGAGCAACTTCACCCTCGGCCTCTGGGGCAAGTATCTGTGTTACGCGCTGCTGGCGATCTCGGTCGATCTGCTTTGGGGATACACGGGGCTCCTGTCCCTCGGCCAGGCCCTGTTCTTCACCCTCGGGGGCTACATGCACGGCATGTACCTCATGCGCATGATCGGCGACCTCGGCCAATATAAGAAGCCGATCCCCGACTTCCTCGTCTTTCTCGGCTGGGAAAAGCTGCCCGCTTTCTGGGAGCCCTTCGCCAGCTTTCCCTTCGCGTTGATGATGGTTTTCCTGCTGCCCGGCTTCGTTGCCCTCGTCTTCGGCTTCCTGGCCTTCCGCTCGCGCATCAAGGGCGTCTATTTCTCGATCCTCACCCAGGCGCTGACCTACGCGGGTTCGATCATGTTTTTCCGCAACAATCTCCTCCTGGGGGGCAACAACGGCTTCACCGACTTCAAGTTCATCCTCGGTTACAGCCTCGCCGAACCCGCCACCTCCCGCGCCCTCTACCTCGCCACCGCCGTCACCGTGCTGCTGGCCTACCTCTTCTGCCGCTGGCTGAGCCGCACCAAATTCGGCCTCGTCCAGCAGGCCATCCGCGACGGCGAGAACCGCGTCCTCTTCAGCGGCTACGCGACCGCCAGCTTCAAGCTCTTCGTGTTTGTCGTCGCCGCTCTCATCGCCGCCGTCGGCGGCGCGTTGTACACGCCGCAGGTCGGCATCATCAATCCCGGCGAGATGCAGGCCGACAAGTCCCTCGAGGCGGTCGTCTGGGTGGCCGTGGGTGGCCGCGGCTCGCTGCTCGGCCCCATCCTCGGCGCGGTCAGCATCAACGCCCTGAAGAGCTGGGCCACCCGCGCGTATCCGGATCTCTGGCTCATCATCCTCGGCGGACTCTTCATCCTCGTCGTGCTCTTCCTGCCCGGCGGCCTGGTGAGCATCCCCAAGCGCCTGGCGCCGCTCTGGCGAAAATTCACCGGCGCGAAGGCGCCCGCCCCGGCCGCCGAAGCCACGCCGGCCACGAGGTCCTGAGCCATGCCCCATCCCCTGATCACCGTCGAGGACGTCTCGAAAACCTACGATGGCTTCAAGGCCATCACCAACCTTACGTTCTACCTGTTCACGGGCGAACTCCGCACCGTCATCGGGCCCAACGGCGCCGGCAAGTCGACTTTCTTCGACCTCATCTCCGGCCGCGCCAAGCCGGATCGCGGCAAGATTGAATTCGGCGAGAGCTCCGCCGCCAGCCACGACCTCACCGCCCTCAACGAGTACGAGATCAACCGGCTGGGCATCGGTCGGAAATTCCAAACCCCGAGCGTCTACACCGAACACACCGTGTGGGACAACTTGGTCCTTTCCCTGCGCGGCCCGCGCGGCGTTTTCGCCTCCCTTTTTCATCGGCTCTCCTCGACCGACCGCGATCGCCTCGACGAAATCCTCACGCTCATCCGGCTCTCCGCCCGGCGCGACGACAAGGCGGCGCTCCTCGCCCACGGCGAGAAACAATGGCTGGAAATCGGCATGCTGCTCGCCCAGGACCCCAAGGTGCTGCTCGTCGACGAACCGGCCGCCGGCATGACGGACGAGGAGACCCACCGCACCGGCGAACTGCTGCTTTCCCTCGCCGGCCGGCACAGCCTCGTCGTGGTCGAACACGACATGACGTTTGTGAAGCAAATCGCCCGCCACGGCCAGGTGACCGTCCTCCACCAGGGCTCCGTCCTCTGCGAAGGTAAATTCGACGAGGTCCAGGCCGACCCCAAGGTCCGCGAGGTCTACCTCGGTCGCGGCAAACACGGGAACCGATGAGCGCCCTCCTCGAACTTCAGTCGGTCGAAACCTACATCGGCGGCTCCCGCATCCTGCGCGGCGTCGACCTCGAGGTCCAACCCGGCGAGGTCGTCGCCTTGATGGGCCGCAACGGGGTCGGCAAGACCACGACGCTCCGCTCCATCACCGGCGTCCTCCCCGTCCGCTCCGGCGCCATCCGGCTCGAAGGCCGGGCGATTGAAAAACTTCCCCCCGATGTTCGTGCCCGCGCGGGCATCGGCTACGTGCCGCAGGGTCGCGACATCTTTCCCCACCTCACGGTCGGGGAGAACCTGCAAATCGGGCTCGTGGTCCACGGCCGCAAGGGCGCCGCCGCCCGCGCGGCCCTCGACCGGGTCTTCGCCCTCTTCCCCGTGCTCAAGGAAATGCTCTCCCGCAAGGGCGGAGTGCTCTCCGGCGGCCAGCAGCAGCAACTCGCCATCGGCCGCGCGTTGCTCACCAACCCGAAGCTCCTGATCCTCGATGAACCCACCGAGGGCATCCAGCCTTCCATCATCGAGCACATCGGCGACACGTTGAAGAAACTGAAGACCGAGGGCTTCGCCAATAATTACTCGGAGGAGATTCAGCACGCGATCAAGGCGCTGAAGGCCGAGGGCCGGCTCGCCATCCTCCTCGTCGAACAATTCGTCGACTTCTGCCGCGACTGCGCCGACCGCTATTATGCCATGGACCGCGGGGTCGTCGTCATCTCCGGACCCATCGCCTCCCTCACCGACGAAGTTGTCCGGGAGCATTTGCAGGTTTGAATCTTCGGCGCGGCGCCGGCAAAGACAAAGCGGCTGAGCGCCTCTTCCCCATGATCCGATTCTCGAATCCATCCCGCCTTCTGCGATGCATCTGACCCCGCGCGAACGTGAAAAACTCCTGATCGTCGTCGCGGCGGATCTCGCGCGCCGCCGCCAGGCCCGCGGGGTGAAGCTCAATTACCCCGAAGCCATCGCGATCATCTCCTACGAGATCATCGAGGGCGCCCGCGACGGTCGTGCCGTCGCCGAACTCATGAGCTACGGCACGACGATCCTCAAGGTCGCCGACGTCATGGAGGGTGTCGCCGACATGATTCACGAGGTGCAGGTCGAGGCCACCTTTCCCGACGGCACCAAACTCGTCACCGTGCACAACCCGATCCGATGATTCCCGGAGAAATCATTCCCGCCGCCGCGGCCCCGGCGCTCGCGGCCAACCTGAACCTCGCCACCGTCTCGATCGAGGTCGTCAACACGGGCGATCGGCCCATCCAGGTCGGATCGCACTACCACTTCTTTGAGACCAACCCGGCCCTGCACTTCAACCGCGCCGCCGCGCGCGGTTTCCGCCTGAACATTCCCGCCGGCACCGCGGTGCGCTTCGAGGCCGGCGACACCAAACGCGTCGAACTCGTCGCCCTCGCCGGCGCCCGCGAGGTCTACGGCCTCAACGCGAAGATCAACGGACGGCTGGAGGCGAAACCCAGGCCCGCCGCTAATCGGAAATCAAAAATCGCCGATCGAAAATGAGCCTCAAACTCTCCCGCCGCCAATACGCCGAGATGTTCGGCCCCACCGTCGGTGACCGGGTGCGGCTCGCCGACACCGAGCTCTTTGTCCAGGTCGAGCGCGACCTGATCGCCGAGGGCGGCGGCTACGGCAACGAAATCAAGTTCGGCGGCGGCAAGGTCATCCGTGACGGCATGGGCCAGTCGCCGACCGCCCTCGACGCCGACGCGCTCGACCTCGTCATCACCAACGCGCTGATCCTCGATCCCATCCTCGGCGTCATCAAGGCCGACCTCGGCATCAAGCACGGCCTCATCGTCGGAGTCGGCCATGCCGGCAATCCCGGCATCCAATCCGGCCTGGGCTCGGCCTATGTCGATCCGCGCACCAAGAAGAAGAACCCGATGATCGTCGGAGCCGCCACCGAGGTCATCGCGGGCGAGGGCTGCATCATCACGGCCGGAGGCATCGACTCCCACATTCACTTCATCTGCCCGCAGCAGATCGACGAGGCGATCAGCTCCGGCATCACGACCATGCTGGGCGGCGGCACCGGACCCGCCCACGGCACCTTTGCCACCACCTGCACGCCCGGCCGATGGAATCTCCACCGCATGCTCGAGGCCGCCGAAGCCTATCCGATGAACCTCGGCTTTCTCGGCAAGGGCAATTGCGGCACCGCCGCCCCGTTGCGTGAACAGGTCCTCGCCGGCGCCATTGGCCTCAAGCTCCACGAGGACTGGGGCACGACCCCCGCCGCGATCGACGTCTGCCTCGGCGTCGCCGACGAGTTCGACGTCCAGGTCGCGATCCACACCGACACCCTCAACGAATCCGGCTACGTCGACGACACTATCCGCGCCTTCCAGGGGCGCACCATCCACACGTTTCATTCCGAGGGCGCCGGCGGCGGGCACGCCCCCGACATCATCCGGGTTTGCGGCGAGCCCAACGTCCTGCCGTCGTCCACCAACCCCACCCGCCCCTTCACCGTCAACACCATCGACGAGCACCTCGACATGCTCATGGTGTGCCACCACCTCGACTCGAAGATCCCCGAGGACGTCGCGTTCGCCGAGTCGCGCATCCGGCCCGAGACCATTGCCGCCGAGGATTGCCTGCATGATCTCGGCGCCATCTCGATGATGTCCTCCGATTCGCAGGCCATGGGCCGGATCGGCGAGGTCATCATCCGCACCTGGCAGACGGCCCACAAGATGAAGACGCAGTTCGGGCCCCTCACCGATCGGACGCACCCCGCCGCCGACAATTTCCGCGCCCTCCGCTACCTGGCGAAGTACACCATCAACCCCGCCATTGCGCACGGCATCAGCCACGTCGTCGGCTCGCTCGAGGTCGGGAAACTCGCCGACCTCGTCATCTTCAAGCCCGCCCTCTTCGGCGTGAAGCCGGAGACCGTACTCAAGGGCGGCTTCATCGCCTGGGCCAACATGGGTGATCCCAACGCGTCGATCCCCACGCCCCAGCCCACGTTCTACCGCCCGCAATTCGGCGCCGCCGGCCGCGCCCTGGCCTCGACCAACGTCACGTTTGTCAGCGCCGCCTCGTTGCAAAAGGGTCAACTTGCCGACCTCGGCCTCGCGCGCCGGCTGGAAGCGGTGCAGCGCTGCCGCCGAATCGGCAAACGCGACATGGTGCTGAACGACGCCCTGCCGCGGATCGAGGTCGACCCCGAGACCTACACCGTCAAGGCCGACGGCCGCATCCTCACCTGCGAACCCGCCCGGGTGCTGCCCATGGCCCAGCGCTACTTCTTGTTTTGACAGCGAAAGATTTCTGCCGACTTGCACGGCACGAATCCAACTCTCGAATAACTAGCGATGTCTAAGGTTCGCTACCTCAGGTTTAGGTCTTCTCCTCCGTGTGCACTCGCTGAGTCCGATTTCCAAAGATTCCGAACCTGGAACGACAATCCGAGTTGATACCACTTCTTCACTCATGACTTGGATCTGGCATGCTCCCTCGGCGTCCACACGGCCTACTTTCCTGTTTCATCCCATTCGCCGTGCGCAATTCCCGCCTGCCCGAGAATCCGTTTTGTCAGCGACCAATCAATGTCGCCACGGTGGGGATTGGGAATCGGTATCTTTGCCCCGGTAAGCGGATGACGCATCAGCGCATGACGTCCACCGGAGAAAGGGCCCTCCCAGCCCAGTTCTCGGAACCGGCGGATGAATTCACGCCGACTGACGGGCTTTGGCATGGCGCCCTATCCGGTTCAGATCGATGCCTCCGAACACCGGAACCTGATCCCCGCAGCGTATAGCAAGCAGTAGCCAGTCTTCCAAAGTGCTGATGAGCTCCCGTCTCGCCGATTCGACCGTACTGCCCTCGGCCCAAAGTCCTTGATAACCCGGAATCGTGGCGAAATAGCGGCCTTTCTCGGTGCGCTCATATTCTGCCTTTTCCACGGCACAAGCGATGTAGTCAGCGAGCATGGCCGAACCAGAGCAGGCCCGCGTTCCACTGGCAAGGAGATGTGCCGGAACCCGTGATCTGGCGTTGGGATTGCCCTCTCACACGAATCCCTGATCTTCACTCACGCCAATGCTGGCCTTGATCCAAACGACTGTTACCTCGCCCGATCCCAACCTGCCTGAAATCGCGGTGCGGGCCGACCGGTTCACGCTCGCCAAGCGGCTGTGGCGCGGCCGCGCCGAGGACGGCACCGAGTTTGGCTTTGAGCTGAACGGACCGCTGCGACACGGCGACACGGTGTTTCAAACCCCGACGGGCCGCTACGTCATCCGGCAGTCCGAGGAACCGGTGGTCGAGATTCCCCTCGATTTCCCACCGTCGGCGGCCGCGGGAGTCGGCTGGGCGATTGGCAACCTTCACGTCGCGCTCTCCGCCGAGCCAACCCGCCTACTCGCAGCCGACGAGCCGGCCATCCGCCAATTGCTCGACCGGCTCAAGGTGCCCTATCAACCCACCACCGCGATCTTTCGCCCCGGCCGCTTCAGCCGCGGCCCGCTGCCCACCCATGACCTCGGTCCCGGCCACCAGCACTAGGGCCGGAAAGGCGCGCCGCAAAGGGACGCCCGCGAGCACGGCCTCCGCGGCGCCCGTGGACCCGGCCGGCACCGCGTGGGTGGGCGCCTTCCTGCAGACGATCGACTCCTTCTACCCGACCGGCAGCTATGCGCATTCGTTTGGGCTGGAGGGTTTGGTGCAGGCTGGCGTGGTGCGCGATCGGGACTCGCTGCGTCAATTTCTGCTGCTCTCCGTCCTGCCCGCCCTGCGCCAGGCGGAGTTGCCGCTGGCCGCCGACGCGTGGCGCGCTTTCGGCGTGCCCGATTGGCCAGCCATCGGGGAGCTGTGTGTGCTGTCGTCCGCCTTGAAGGCGCCGCGGGAGACCCGGCTGGCCGCTGAAAATATCGGACGCCAGCGGGCCGGCTTGGTGGCGAACCTGCACGCCGCCCCGCTCGCCGTGGAGTTTCTCCGCCGCGCCGCGAAGGGCACCTGGCCGGGCTCGACGGCGGTCGCGGCCGCCCTCGAGGGCCGTGTCCTCGGTGCCCCGTTGGGCGCGGTCCTGGCCGGGGTCTTCTACAGCAACGTGGCCTCGCTGCTGTCGGCCGCGATGAAGCTGCTCCGGATCGGGCAGAACGGCGCCCAATCCCTGCTCACGGAAATGCTGTCCGCCGCCCCCGCCATCATCGCCCACGCCCCATCGGTCCCGCGCGACGAGATGGGCTGGTTCAACCCGTGGCTCGACATCGCCGCGGCCCGGCACGAATTCGCCGATGCGCGCATGTTCATTTCGTGAAACTCTATCTTCACCACAGCGGCACAGAGTTCACCGCGAAGAAACCTCTGTTTTCTCTGTGCCCTCAGTGTCTCTGTGGTCCATCACCATCATGACCCGTCCTCCTCGTATCGGCATCGGCGGCCCGGTTGGCTCCGGCAAGACGATGCTCTGCCTCAAGCTCTGCCAACATCTGCGCCAGCGCGTGTCGATGGCCGTGGTCACGAATGACATCTACTGCTCGGAGGACGCCCGGCACCTCATCAGCCACAGCGCCCTGCCGGCCGGGCGTATTGTCGGCGTTGAGACAGGCGGCTGCCCCCATACCGCCATTCGCGACGACACGACGATGAACGAGCAGGCGTGCCGCGCCCTCGAGGCGAAGTTCCCCGACCTCCAACTCCTGCTCGTCGAAAGCGGGGGCGACAATCTCACCGCGACGTTTTCGCCCGAGCTCGTGGACGCGTTCATCTACGTGATCGATGTCGCGGAGGGGGACAAGATTCCGCGCAAGGGCGGGCCGGCGATCCGGTTCAGTGATTTGCTCATCATCAACAAAATCGACCTCGCCCCCCTCGTGGGCGCCGATCTCAACGTGATGGACCGCGATGCGAAGGTGCAGCGCGGGGCGCGGCCGTTTCTGTTTTGCGATCTCAAGCGCGAACACAACCTCGCCGCCGTTCTCGCCTGGATCGAACACCACGTGCTGTTCGCCGCTGGCCCGGCCGCGCAAGCCTAGCGGCGGAAGGCGACCCACCTCATGGCGGAATTTTCCGGTCATCTTTCGCTCCGCGCCGCGCCGCGCGCCGACGGACGCACCGTGCTGGCGGCCCAGTCCTTTCGCGCCCCCTACCATCTCAGCAAACCCTATTGGAGCCCCGAATCCGGCGTGCTCTTGGTGCAGGTGGTGAATCCCACCGCCGGGATTCTCGCCGGCGATCGACTCGAATCCCATATTGCCGTGGCGCCGGGAGCCGCCTTGCTCGTCACGACGCCGAGCGCCAGCCGGGTGTTTCGGATGAGCGAAGGGGAGGCGGTGAGCCACCAGCACTTTGCGGTGGCGGCTGGCGGCTGGCTGGAAGTGATGCCCGAGCCGCTGGTGCCGCACCGGGGTTCGCGTTTCCGGCAGACCACGACGATCGAAGTGGAGCCCGGGGGATCGCTCTTCTACGTCGATCAACTCATGCCCGGACGGGTCGGCCACGGCGAGGCCTGGGGCTGGGCCAGCCTGCGCCTCGAAGTCACCCTGCGCCTGGGCGGAGAACTCATTCTGCGTGAGCGGCTGGATCACACCGGGCCCGAGCTACGGGAACTCGCCGCGTTTTCCGGCTCGGGGGCGGCGGCGTGTTTTGCCAACGCGGTGTTGATCGCCCCGGGTTCAAACGCGGAGCCGCCACCGTGGCGCACCGCGCTGTCGGCACTCCATCACGACGGACTCTGGGTCGGAGAAAGCGCCCTGCGGGGCGGCGGCTGGAGCCTCCGATTTGTCGCTCCCGACTCCATCCGACTGCGGGAAGGCGTACACGCCGCCCGCACGCTGCTCGCGGATTACTTTCCGCGACTGTCCGCGGAATTGCGCAAGCTGTGAGCCTGGAGGCTGCGGCGATTCCGCAGTTGGCTCCACGCGACCCAGACCGTGACGGCCGCCAGCGCAGCGAATCCCACCGTCGCGAGCGGGTGCGAAGCCAGGTGGTTGAAGTCCCAGGTAAAATCGCCGCCCTCGTGGCCCGGATGGCCCGGATGCGCCTGCGCCAAGGCGGCGGCGGCGGAATACACGGCGAATACCAACAGGGAGCGGCGGGCAGGCTGTTTCATGGTGCCACAGTCCAAGCAGGTCCCGTTCCCGGTGGCCAACAAAAAAAACAGCAGATTGGGTCCACTGCCGCCCTCATGGTACGCGATGCACCCCGGACGCCCCCGAACGGGCTAATCCGATTAAGGTTCTCGCGCCGCGAAAACCTAGCGTTTCGAGAACTGGAAGCGCTTGCGGGCGCCGGGCTGGCCGGCCTTCTTGCGCTCTTTCTCGCGCGGATCGCGCTTCATGTGCCCGGCCTTCTTCAGCTTGGGCCGAAGTTCGGCATTCAATTTTTGCAGTGCCCGGGCGATGCCATGGGCGACCGCCCCGGCCTGCCCGGCAACCCCGCCGCCGGCCACATTGGCCGTCACGTCGATCTTCTCGCGCAACTCGACCGTCGTGAGCGGCGCGTACGCCTGCTTGGCGAAATTCTCGTGGGAGAAATAGTCCTCAAACTCGCGACCGTTGACGGAGAGTTTGCCCGTGCCCTCGGTGATGCGCACACGCGCGGTCGAGGTTTTGCGGCGGCCGGTGGCCAGGAAGACGGTGACGGGTGTGACAGCGCTCATGTTCGATCAGGTACGGTAATCAGACGGAGATTTTCTGTGGCGAGTTCGCCTCGTGGGTATGGGTCGGGCCGGCAAACACGCGGAGCTTCTTCAGCATCTTCGCGGCCAGCTTGTTCTTCGGCAGCATGCCCTTGACGGCGTGCTCGATGATGAACTCAGGATGCCGCTCGCGCATCAGGGAGACCTTCCGATAGCTTTCGCCGCCGACGAACCCCGAGAAAAACATGTACTCGTTCTGGACCTCTTTCCGGCCAGTGAGCGCGACCTTCTCCGCGTTAATGACGACGACGAAGTCGCCGGTATCGACGCTGGGCGTGTACGAGGGCTGGTGGCGGCCACGGATGATGTTGGCGGCCTTAACGGCGAGGCGACCGAGCGGAACCCCCGCGGCATCGATGAGATGCCACTTGGGTTGCACCGTCTCCTTCTTGGCGAGGAACGTTTTCATGCGAAAAGGGTTCAACAGCTAAGGTCCGGGAGGGGCGTGTCAACCCCTGTTTTGGCAATCGCCGCGCGCGAGTTGTAACGGTCGTCTGGCGGCGATGCCTTTGGGCGTAGCGCCGCGTCTCTGACCGGCGGGCGTCAGTCGAAGACTGGCGCTATGGGGAGGACCGGGCTCAAGCCATCGTCAACCCGGAGATGCGCCCCCGCGCGCGCCCCGTTTCGCCGGGGCCAAGGGCGCCCCACCCAGGCGATTCCAGGCCGGGCGGGTCCGACGACGCTTGCCCGCGCGCGACCCCTTCTGCCAGCCTCGCCGGATGAACTTCGTGAAGGCGGGCACCCGCGCTCCTCTCCTTGCCGCCGGCTTTTTTGGCCTCTCCGGCGTCGCCCTGGGAGCCCTCGGCGCCCATGCGCTGGCCGCCCCCCTCGCCGAACGCGGCATGGCCCACGCGTGGGAGACCGCGGCCAAGTATCACCTCATCCACGCCCTGGCCCTGCTGGTGGTCGCCCTGTGGCTGCGGACGTCGGCCGGGGCCGCCCCCGGGGCCGGTCCCCGGCGGCTCGCGTGGGCGGTGCGCTGCTGGAGCAGCGGGATCGTGTTGTTTTCCGGTTCACTGTACTGGCTCGCCAGCGGCGGACCACGCTGGCTGGGGCCCATCACCCCCCTGGGAGGAATCGCCCTGATGCTGGGCTGGGCCTTGGTCATGGCGGCGGCGTTCGCCCGCGAGGACTGAAAGGCGGCACATGCCCGGCGAACTGGTTATTCCCGCGGATCTCCGCGCGATGCTTGAGGCCGTACGACGCCTCGGCCGGCCGCGCGTGGTCGGCGGCGGCGTGCGCGATTGGCTGCTTGGGCTCGCGCCGAAGGATTGGGACCTGGAGGTCGGCGGGATCGATTTCGAGACGCTGCATCGCACGCTCGCCCCCTTTGGAGCCACCGACGTCGTCGGTCGCAGCTTCGGCGTGATCAAAGTGCGCAGCCGTACCTCCGGCGCCGAGTACGACTTCTCCCTCCCCCGGCGCGAATCGAAGACGGGGGCCGGGCATCGGGGATTTGCCGTTGCGCCCGATCCGGCCCTGAGCGACGCGGAGGCAGCGGCCCGTCGCGACTTCACGATCAACGCCATCGCGGTCGACCCGTTCACGGGAGCCCTCATCGATCCCCACGGCGGCCGGGCGGACCTGGCGGCGCGCGTGCTGCGGCACACCAGCGCCGCCTTTGCCGAAGACCCGCTCCGCGTGCTGCGCGCGTTTCAACTGGCGGCGCGGTTCGATTTCTCTCTCGCCCCGGAAACCGCGGCCCTGTGCCGGCAGATTTCGGATACGTTTGGCGAATTGCCGCTCGAACGGGTGTGGGGCGAGTGGGAGAAGTGGGCGGTGAAATCCGTGCGTCCCTCCCGCGGCCTCGCTGTCCTGGAGGCCACGGATTGGCTCCGGCATTTCCCGGAAATCGCCGCCCTGCGCGGCACGCCGCAAGAGCCGGCCTGGCACCCCGAGGGCGACGTGTTCGTGCACACCCAGCACTGCCTCGACGCGCTCGTCGCGCTGCCCGACTGGCCGCCGAGCGAGCCGCCCCGGCGGCAGGTGCTCCTGCTGGCCGTGCTCGCGCACGACTTCGGCAAACCGGCCACCACCACCCAGGCGGAAAAACACGGCGCCCTGCGCTGGGTCAGCCCGCGCCACGAGGCCGCCGGCGGTCCCTTGGCGGAGAGTTTTCTGCGCCGCATCGGTGCGCCGCTGCGCCTGGACGCACCCGTGCGCGCCCTCGTCGTCCACCACCTCGCCCACCATGGCGGCCAGACGAAATTCTCCGACTCGGCGGTGCGGCGGCTCGCCCGCCGGTTGCACCCGGCGACCGTGGAGGAACTCGCCTCCGTCATGCGGGCCGACGCCAACGGCCGGCCTCCGCTCCAGTCACCGGAGGTGCATCAACGCATCGACGAATTGGTGCGGAAGGCTCGCGCGCTCGAACTGGAACGTCTCGCCCCGCAGCCCATCGTGCTCGGCCGTCACCTGGTGGGGCTGGGCCTGAAACCGGGACCGAAATTCAAGCCCATCATCGACGCCGCATTCGAAGCGCAACTTGACGGGGCCTTTAACGACGAGGTGGGCGGGATCGCCTGGGTGCAGGATTTCCTGCAGAAATCCTGATGGCCGGGACGGCCACCCAGGCCGCGCTGCCAGCCTATTTCCCCGGCGCCGGCATCTCCAATACCTTGGCGGGGCCCACCTGCACGCGACCACCCGGAGGCGGCACGTATTTCTTCAGGAAGGCGTCCACCGCGGTGAAAAATGCGAGGCGTTTTTCCTCCAGCCGGAAACCGTGGCCCTCCGCCTCCTCGATGATCATCTCATAGGTCCTGCCCGCCTTCTTCAGCGCCCGCTCCATGTCGTAGCCGTGGTCGATGTGGACCCGCACATCGTTCTTCCCGTACGCCATGAGAACCGGGGCCACAATGCGATCGGCGAAATGGACCGGGGAGATGTCATGGATGCGCTTGCGGTCGGTGGCTTTGCCCAGGTCGCCGATGCGCGTGTTCCACCAATACATCCGATCCGGCGGGGCCTCCTTCGGGATGCGCAGTTCGTAATCGGTGACGCCGACATAATTGATGCCGGCGCAATAGAGCTCAGGTGAAAAGGCGAGGCCGGCCATGGTGGCATACCCCCCGTAACTGGCGCCGCTGATCACGACCCGCCCCGGATCGGCGAGGCCCTGGGCGATGGCCCACTGCACGCCATCAGAGAGGTCATCCTGCATCTCCCGCCCCTGCCGCCTGAAGCCCGCCTGTTCGTGGGCCCGACCATAACCGCCCGAACCACGATAGTTCACCTGCAGCACGGCGTAACCCCGATTGGCATAAAACTGCACTTCGTCACTGTAGCCCCATTCGTCGCGGATCGCATACGGCCCACCGTGGGGATGAAGGATAAGCGGCAGGGCCCGCGCCGTCCGGCCGGGCGGCAGGGTGAGATAGCCGTGCAATGCGAGACCGTCGCGCGCCTTGAACTCGACCGCCTTCATCACCGCCATCTTCGCCGGTTCGATCGCGGGCTTCAAGACGGCGAGCTCGCTCAGTTTCTGGCGCTTCCGATCGTAGATGTAATAGACACCCGGATCGCGGTCACTCTGGGAGAGAAAAATGATCATCGAGCCATCCTCCGCAAACTGCCGGGGGCGATGCACGGTGTCCGGCAGCGAGGCGTCCAGCTTCGCGGCGAGCGCCTTCATGTCATCGTCCAGCCAGTGGAACCGCGTGCGGTCGGCGGAATAGGCCAGCCCGACGATGCGATGCTTGGCCGGGTCGAAAATTGTCGAGGGCGTAAAGCTCGTCGCCGCCGCGGCGTTGGCCTCGATCGCATCGTAGGTGTCATCCGCGAAAACCAGATCGAGCTGCCGGTGCTCCCCCACGTCGTAACGATAAATCGCCTTCGTCTGGCGGCCCACATCCGACCAGATGAAGAGCGTGCGGTTGTCGCCCTCAAACGCGATCGGCTCCCAGCCGGGTTGGTCCAGCTGATGTTCGCCCAGCGTGACCCAGTTCCGGGTCTTCGGATCCCGCGCCAACACGCGCCGGATCTGCGCCGCCTCGACCACGGCGATCCGCACCTGCCCGTCGTGATCGCGGAGGTAATAATCCACCTTACCCGGGGCCGGCACCACCGTCGTCAACTCCCCGGTGGCGAGGTTCATCGTCGCCACATCGGACCAGTCGCGGTAGGTGAGATTGGCCAGCACCAGCATGTGCTTCGGGTCGCCCTTGATGCGCCCGAGCACGCTCCGAAAACGCACATTCACGGCGCTCGTCGTGTCAGCCTTGGAGTAGCCGGAAGCGAGGATCACGGGGTTGGAGCCGTCGCGGTTGACGGCATAGAGGGCGAAGGATTCCCGGCCCTCGTCGTCGACGCGAAAGAGGAGGCGGTCATCGTTGGCCCACGAGGGCTGCGTAGCCTGCCGGTCCTTGAAATTCGTCAGGAGGTTCTTCGTGCCCTTTTCCAGATCGATGACGAGAAGGTTCATCCGCCGTTCGTACGGGACGAGGCAGGCAATGAATTTGCCGTTGGGCGAAAATGTGAGTGAGGCATACGCCGGCGCCTGAAAGAACGCCGCCACCGGAAGCTCGGGCGGCGGTGCGGCGCCCCCCGGCGCGGGTGCAGCGGCGGCGGCGGGCGCGCCCAACGCGGCCAAAATTGCCAAGAGACACAGCGGATGCGGTTTCATCGGAACGAGAGCCGGGCCCTCACCCTACAAAAAAAGCGTGCCCCGAGATCGGGGCACGCTGGGGATAAAGCGAAAGGTCGGCCGTCGGGCTTAGAATTCCTTCCGCACGCGCATGTAGACGAAGCGTCCGAGCGTCGCCGGGCCCGAGATGTTCGTACTGGTGCCGGAGGTCTCGCGACCATTCAGCGGCGGCCGGGTATTGAGAAGGTTGGAGGCGCCCAGCGTGATCGTGCTGTGCCAGAACCCGCTGTAGCGGATCTGGGCGCCGATGATCGTGAGCGGATTCTCCCCCCAGCCGTCGGCGGTGTAGTTGTCGTCGAACCAGTGGTGGGTGTAGTCCGCCGTGAGCGACGCACCGTAGTCCTTGTAATTCCAGGCCGTGGTCATGCTGCCCTTCCAGCGCGGATCGAAATAGTAACCCGCGTTGTTGAAGAAACCGCTGCCGAGTCCGGAGTCCGTGCCCCGCTTAAGAATCTGCGTCGCGGTGCCGCTCACGTTGAAGCTGCCCACCCGCGTGTTGCGCAGCGAATACCGGAAGCCGTAGTCCAGGCCGCGGTAAATCTGATACGCGGCCGGGTTGTTCGACGGCACGGTTTCGAGGCGCAGGATCGGGCCCGGATTGCCGAGCGAGTTGTCGCGCACAATCGCATTGGGGAATTGCGCGCGGCCGTTTTCTGTCAGCAGGTAGGTGGTGGAAGGGGACACGATGAACTGGTTCAGGCGGATATCGAAGAAGTCGACGCTCAACGACAGGTTGCGGAACTTCGGGAATTCGATCACGCCGCCGACATATTTCACCTTGCCGGTCTCCGGCAGCAGGTTGGGATTGCCGCCGCTCACATTGCGCAACTGCGTCGGCGGATCCTGCGGACGCAGGGGATCCTGCAGCACCGTCGACGTGAACGAAACGGTCTGGGAGGCGTAGAGCAGTCCGAGCGGGGGGGCCTGGAAGGACTCGGAGTAGGACGCGCGCACGAGGAGGTTGACGAACCGCGTGTCGGGCAGGCGGAACTTGACGCCGACCTTGGGCTTGGTGGTGTTGCCGAAGTCGCTATAGTGCTCATGGCGGCCGGCGAGCTGGATCTCGGCGGAGCCGAGTTCGGCCGACTTGTAGAGGGGCGCCGTCAACTCGATGTACTGCGAGGTGACCGAACGCTTGCCGGCCAGCGGGCTGCCGCCACCGGAACCAAGGTACGCCGCGGTGTCCGGATTGACCTGCAGCTTCTCGTTGCGGGCTTCGACGCCGGCCGCCACGCCCACGCCACCGGCGGGCAGATCAAAGAGCCGGCCTGAAACGCTGGCGTCGAATCCCAGGGCATCCGCCCGGCTGGATGTCGGCGATACGGTCGTGAGTCCGGCAATCACCGCGGGTTCCGACGGGCCAAACGGGTTGAAGGCCGTGGCCCGGGTCGTGCCGTTGAGCGCCGCCTGCAGGGTGGTGGCGCGGATCGCATTGCGCGAAACGGTCGAGACATCGCTGAAGCCGTAGCTCACCCCTGATTCCCAATCCCACCGGCCCAGCACCGTGCCCTTGAGCCCGAAGAGGAAGTTCGCGGACGTGGACTGGGTGTCGAACTTGCGCACCGGAACAAACGTGGCCCGCGTGCTGAGGGTGGTCAGGTTGACGCCGAACGGATTGTACGGGTTGTTCGCGGGGAGGACGAGGCCTTCCGTGGAGAAGGTAATCGGCACCGGGGTGAACGCATAGTACGTGGAATTCTTCGAATACATGATTTCCCCGAACGCCTTGAGGCTGTCGGAGAACTCATGTTCAAACGACGTGAAGTTGCTCACGTAGTCGTAGGCGGGATAAAGCTGATAGGTCTCCGCGAAGTTGTAGCGGTTCTCGTTGCCGAGCAGCACGGCGTTGGCATTGGCCGGATTGGCCGGCGCCGGGACGAAATTCTTCAACGTGGGACTCCCGATCTGCGCCCCACCGGGAACGATGTACGTCCAACTGCTGCCGGTCACCGTCGGGAACGGCACGCCGATCGCGGTGGCCTGCGTCCGCGTGAGCGTGAGACTCGCCGGAAAGTTCGCGGTCGAGTTCAGGTTCGCTCCCTTGTTCGTACCGAGATTTGAAAAGTCGGTGGTGGTCGTGCCGTAGTCGTGGATGAAGTTGGAATTGGCGGTCTTCATATCGATCGCCGTCAAGATCCGGGTCTTCCCCGTACCGGCCCCGGCGACCAGGCTCGCCTGCAGCACGCCGGTGTCGCCGCCGCTGTTCTTGAGGGTGTTGCCGTAGTAGAGGCTGGTGGCGAGCCCGCTGAAATTCTTCTTCAGCTTTACGTTCAACACCCCCGTAATGGCGTCGGACCCGTAGAGCGCGGAGGCGCCGTCCTTGAGGAACTCCACGGTTTCGATGGCGGCCGCGGGCAGGCTGTTGAAGTCGAAGACCTGGCGCGTGCCCGAGTTGACGCTGACCAGCGCATACGGAGCCGTGCGGCGGCCGTTCACGAGCGTAAGGAACCGCTGGGCACCGAGCCCGCGAAGGTTGGTGGTGGCGGCGCCGCGCTGAAAGCTGGCCGTCTGGAAAATGGAATTCTCGGTCCCGGAGTTGAACGGCAGGCTCTGCATGTAGTCGCCGATGTTGGTGTAGCCCTTGGCCTCGATGTCCTGCACCGTGAAGACCTCGAGCGGCGCGGGTGATTCGTAGTCCAGGCGCTTGATGCGGGAGCCCGTGACTTCGAATTTCTCGAGGGTCTGGGGCGTGTCCTTGTTGGGTTCGGTGCTCGAGGTCGAGTTCGGGGCCTGCGCAAAGAGAGCGCCGGCGCCAATTGACGCAAGAAGACCGAAACGTGCAGCGGCGTACGCGGCTGACAGCAGCGGTGTGTTCATAGGGTGTTCGTTGGTGTTGGTTGTACCCCCAGCCGGCACGAGGCCGCCCGAGGTTGTGTTGGGACGGCTTATGACACAGGGAGGTTTCCCTGCCTTGGCAATGAGTAAACGGCCGCCGCGGCCCCGGGGGCGCTGAAATCAGCCTCACACTTGCGCCCCCGGCGCCGGCCGTCATCTTCCGGCCCATTCCCATGAAGATTTCCCTCCCCTGGTCACTCCGCCGCGGCTGGGCGGGCGCGGCCGCCGTCCTGGCCCTGGCGCCCCTTCCCCCCGTCCAAGCCGCGACGGAGCCGGCCCCGACCGCCGCCCCCCCGACGATCGAACAGCTCTTCGGCCTGCCCAATGTCCGCCAGCCGCGGCTCTCGCCCGACGGCGGGAAAATAGCCTTCCTTTTCCCCCACGAGAAGAAGATGGCCCTGGGCGTCTTCGACCGGACGACGAATGCCTCCCAGATGATCCTCCGGGGCGAGGACGAAAGCATCTTTTCCTTCTTTTGGAAGGGCAACGACCGCCTGGTCTTCCTCGCCGACGTCGCCGGCAATGAATCGTTCTTCATCGGTTCAACCGATCTGACCGGAAAGAAGTTACTTCGCCTGGCCGAATCCCAGCGCCTCGAGGACAACCTGGTCGGAACCTTCGCCAACATCGTGGACGAGTTGCACGGCGATCCGACCCGGATCGTGGTCGCGGGCTACTTCACCGAAAACGTCGAAAACGCCACGTTTCTCGGCGGCGCCGCTGTGGTGGCCCGGCTCAACGTGATCAACCGCGCCCGCTCGCCCATCCTCGAATTCAAGGAAAGCGACCGCACGGTGCGGCTGCTCGCGGACAACGCCGGCGAACTCCGCGTGCGCGGCCGTCTGGTCGGCAAGGAGTTGATCTGGGAGCACCGCCGCAACGATGGCAGCACGTTCAAGGAAATGGCGCGGCACCCGTACCATGGCTACCAGGAGGACTGGCAGCCGCTGGCCTTCGCCGCGGACAACGTGACCCTCTGGATGATTTCCCGCCAGCAGCATGATCGCGGGGCCCTGCACGCCTACAACACCCGCACCGGTCAGCTCGGCGACCCACTCTTCGTGCCCGCCGCAGGGGAACTGGATGACGAACTCATCACCACCCCCGGCCGGAAGCAGCTGCTCGGCATCGTCTACGAGACCGAACGCCGGCACTTCCACTGGTTCGACGCCGAGCGCGGAGCCCTGCAGGCGAAACTCGAAAACACCTTTGCCGGTTCCGACGTGCGCATCACCAGCGAGTCGGACGACCAGAACGTGAAATTGATCTGGGTCGCGCACGACCGGGAGCCGGGCACCTATTTCGTTTTCGACCAGCGGGCGGGGTCGCTCGCCCTCTTCAAGCGTTCGCGCAACGTCGAGCCGGCTCAACTCCAGCCCCGCCAGCCCATCAGCTATGCGGCCCGCGACGGGCTCACGATTCACGGCTACCTCACCCTGCCGCCGGGGGCGGCCGGGCGGCGCGTGCCGCTCATCATGCACCCCCACGGCGGGCCGTTTGGGGTGCGCGACTCCTGGGGGTTTGACGGTGACGCCCAGTTCCTCGCCTCGCGCGGCTACGCCGTGCTGCAGCCCAACTATCGCGGGTCCGGCGGCTACGGCCGCGAATTCATCAACCAGGGCCGGCAGCAATGGGGTCGCCGCATGCAGGACGATCTGACGGATGGGGTGAAATGGGCGATCGCCCAGGGCATCGCGGACCCCGCGCGGGTGGCGATCTACGGAGCGAGTTACGGTGGCTATGCGACGCTCGCCGGGCTCACCCTCACGCCCGAGCTCTACTGTTGCGGGGTCAACTACGTCGGCGCGGCGGACCTCGAAATCACCTTCAAACAACGGGGGGAGGACGCCTATGTGCGGGGCGATGATTTCAGCTACCAGCAGGAGTGGGTGGGCCCGACCTCCGAGTACCGCGGGGCGACGTCGCCGCTCAACCTCATCGATCGCATTCGCGTTCCCTCCCTGCACGCTTACGGGGAAAAGGATCCCCGCGTCAAAATCGACCACTGGGAGCGGCTCGAGGTCCTATTGAAGAAATACGGCAAGACCTACGAGTCGGTCGAGCAGCGCAAACAGGGGCACGGTTTCAGGGACGAAAAAGCCTCGCTGGGCTTCTACGGGCAACTCGGGGACTTCCTCGGGCGGAACCTCGCCCCGGAGGGCCACGTGAAGATTGGCCAGGAGCGGGTGATCGATTTGCCCGCGAAGTGAGGCGCGGATCGACCCTACTGCAGCCGCTTCACCGTGATCCACGCACCCCCGTAGCGCAGCCGCCAGTAGCCATTCTTGGACTGGTAGATCTCGACCTCGGCGTCCTGCACCAACGGCTGCTCATTGGATTCGCTGCCCACCTGCCGCCAGACCTGACCGTTGGCCAAAGGGAAATACGTGCCGCCACTCCAGCCGCGGAAAGGGCCGACCACGCGGGCCGTGAAGCGCCCGGGCAGACCCTCCTCCTGCTTTTCCTTAAACGCCTCCAGCGCGCGCGCGATCATGCCCGGCTCCTGTTTCTTCCGGTATTCGGAAACGGCGGACTCGGCCACGACCTCCACTTTCTTTTCGGCCAGCCGGGCCTTTTGCTCCGCCTCCTGAACTTTCGCCTCGGTCTTGCGCTCCACCTGTTTAACCGCCTGCTGGACCGCCACCGTCGCCTCGCCCCGCGTATAGCCCCCCACGGCGGCATCAAGCTCAGCCCATTGGTCCGGCGACAGGCGGGCGAGGCCCAGGCGCTGCTTTTGCTCGGGGTTCAGCGTCTGCGAAAACGGCTTGGTCGGGGCGGCGACCGGACCCGCCCCTTGCGCGACACCAAGGCAGATGACACCGCAATAGCAGGCGATCCGAACGGTGGTTTTCATGCGCGAAACAAAACGCTAACGGCCGGGATGAATCAATGGAATGGGCTTGTCGCGAAACCTACGATAGATCGAAAAGTGCCCATAGTCCGTCGTGATCACCTTGGCCCGAGGGAACATTTCCGACAACCGCACCACGGCGGCGTCGCAAAAATCCATGGTGGGATACTTGGCCGAAAGGGCCCGCAAATGGGGCATGTGCTCGGGCAGGAGATCCGCCACCCGCAGGGCACCCGCCTCAACCAGACCATACAACCGGTCAATCGCCTCCCGGGAGCGACCCAATTGCCAAGCCGCCTCCGCCACCACCGCTTCACAGGCGATCAACGGCGGCTCCAATGCTTCCAAGACGCCCACGCTCCAGGTGTGCCATTGGTCGCGACTGTTGATCCAGCCCACCAGTGGCCCCGTGTCCGTGATGTACTCAGCCATCAAAACCCTCCCGGGTGGATAGATCGGGCGGGCCGGCATAGACGCCCTTGGCGCGGGCCGCGAGTTCGCCGAAGGTTCGAGTGGGCTTGGCCGTCAGCAGGAATCGCTCTCCGGTCCGGCCATCCACGATTTCCACCGCCTGCCCCTTGCGGGCGGCCGCCTTGGCCTTGGGAAATTCGCGCATCAGGGCTCGCGTGGAAATTTTCATGTCTGACAGGCTGTCAAACACGTCCCGCCTGTCAAGGCGGCACCCGTCCGCCGTAACCACTGGAAGGCCGCAAAACAAAACGCCCGCCGCGGTGAAGCGGCGGGCGTGAAGTTGAATCAACTTGATCTCGATCAGGCTCAGAACTTGCGGGTGAGCGAGATGTAGACGAAGCGACCTTCTGAGCTGTAGAGGAAGCCCGGGTAACCGGTGGAGTTGCCACCGTTGCCCGCGGCGTAAGGCGGAGCCTTGTCGAACAGGTTGCGGGCGCCGATGGACACCTTCGTGTCGTTCAGGAACGGCGCGAAACGGTTCTGGAAGTTGTACGAAACCTGCAGGTCGTACATCCACGTCGGGCTCACGAAGAAGTCCTTGTCGTTGAGGTCGAGATCCCAGAAGCCGTCGGTGTAGTTGCCGCCGAGCAACGTGGTGAAGCCCTTGTAGGCCCACTCGATCTGGGCGCGGCCCTTCTTGCGGAGGTAACCGTTGTCCGAACCCGTGCCTTCCGGCGTGGGTTGGTTGACCACTTCGGTAGCGGCGCCGCCTGCCGCGCTGCTGATGCGGTAGTGGGAGTAGATGCTCCAAACGGTGGAGAATTCGAAACGGCCGGCATTGTCCGTGCGCATCGAGTAACTGGCCGAATAGTCGAAGCCCGCCGCCTTGGTCACACCGAGGTTGAAGAAGACCGAGTTGACCGTGCGGATATCGCCGTTGTTGAACAAGACGACGCTTTCACCGGGGAGCAGTCCGCCGGGAGACTTGCCGAAAGCGCGATCGGCCGTGTCCTGATAGTTATTGGTGACCGTTCCCTTGCGCTCGATATCCCAGTAGTCCACCCCGAGGGTCAGGCCCTTGATCGCCTTGATGTCAGGCGACCAGACAAAACCCAGGTTGAGGTACTTGGTCTTTTCGGGCGCCAGGCGGCGGTTGCCCGCGACCGTGACGTCCTGCTCCGGCTCGTTGACGCCGGTCTTCGGGTTCACGACGGGCGTCAGACCGGAGGTCGGCGTCGAATAGAGCTCGTAGAGGGACGGCTGACGGAAGCCCTTGGACCAGCTGCCACGGATCGTGAGGGTCTCGTCCACCGGCTGCCAGCGCACACCAAACTTCGGCACCGTGGTGGTCTCGCTCTCGGTCATGAAGTTCTCATGGCGGATCGCCAGGGTGGTGCTGAGATCGTGCGCGCCGGGGATGTTGCGCACGACGGGAATGTTCCATTCGGCAAACGCACCCCAGGCCTTGCGGTGACCCTGGGTGATCGCGTTGGGGGAGCTGCCGATCAAGTCGCCGGTGGCGCCATAGGGATCGGGATATTGCGCCAGCTGTTCCTGCCGGAAATCAGCGCCAAAGGCAAAGCCCACCGGGCCGGCCGGGAGATCCATCAGGCTGCCGGTCGAAATGACCGCATTGACCTGGTTCAGCTTGGACTCGTTGAGGTCCTTCGTGTTGATCTTCGCGGCGTCAACAATGGCGGCGTTGCTCGGGATGGAGACCTGGTAATAGCCGAACGGATTGTAGGGCGTGGTCGTGCCGAGGTAGTCGGCGCTGCCCGGCTGGAAGAACGAGTCGTTGGCGTTCATCAGGCGATTGAACCGGCTCGAGGACACCAGCGTGTTGCGCGACGTGTCGCGGATCGACGAGTGGGTGTAACCCGCATCGAAGTTCCACTTGCCGGCGATGTTTTCACCCTTGATGCCCGCGGTGATCAGCAGAGCGTCCGTCTGATTGCGAAAAATGCGGTTGCCGAACTCGGCGAGACGGGCCCGCGCGCCACCGGTGATATCCTGATTGAAGGGATTGAACGGGTTATAGGCGCCGGCGGCGGCGACCCGGGTGCGGCCATCGGGTCCCACCAACGGGTTGGTCGTGCGCGCCGGAATCACGAGCTCGGTGCCCGAGCCCGAGAAGTTGCCGGTCGCGGCGGGCGCCAGCTGGTTTTCCGTGGCGGCGTTCTGGTAGTTCAGATCGACGTAACCCCGGATGTTGTCCGTACCGAGAATCTTGCGGTCCGCATAAGCGAAGATGCCGCGGTTGTCGCGACGCGGATACGACATGGAGTATTCGTTGAAATTGAAGCTGGACGGACGGCCCGTGCCATAACGGTAACCGCTGGCCGGCGTGGCACCGTTGTTGCTCGAAGCGGCCGGGCTGGCGGCGTACATGCTGGTTACGGTGGCCGCGGGCAGAGCACTGGCCGGTACCCCGGCAGCCAGGGCGACCGCACGGGTGATGTTGAGATTCAGCGGACTCGCATTGGAGCTCAGGAACGGCGGAATCTCGGAGTAGGAGCGGTCCTTGTTGAAGATGGCGTTCTTCTTGTAGTAGTTGAAACCGATCATCACGCTCGCCTTGTCGGTCTGGGCGCCGGTGATGATCGAGGCCGTGAACTCCGACGAGTCCTTGTCGGTGGTATTGCCGTAGTTCACCATCATCTGCGTGCCGTCGAGGCCGCGCTTCATCTTGATGTTGACCACGCCAGCGACCGCATCGGCACCGTAAATGGCCGAGGCGCCGTCCTTCAGGACTTCGATCGAATCGACCGCCGCGAGCGGGATCGAGTTAAGATCGACGAAGGCCGTCGTACCGCCATTGCCCACCGGGTAGGTGGCGACGCGGCGACCGTTGATGAGGACCAAGGTGGCTTCCGCACCCAGGCCGCGCAGCGAAATGGACGACGCCGCCGGGGTGAACCCCGTCGCGTTGTTTGAAATCGGCACCGCAGTACCGTTTGAAACGGTGATGCGCTGCAGGAGCTCGGCGGTCGAGGTAAGGCCCGACTCGTCAATGATTTTTTGGTCGATCCTTACGACGGGCGAGATGCCGGCCGAGAAGGCGGTTTCCGTCGTGGGAATATAGGAGCCCGTCACGACGAATTTGTCCAGTTTCTGGACGGACGAATCGGTCGAGGCCTGAGCCCAGGCATTCGTTCCGGTGAGGAAGGCAAACGCCAAACCCAAAAGGGCAGGCGCAGCCGATAACTTCCGCGTTCGGATGTTCATTAGTATTATCGTTGGTTGTGTGGTTGTGTAGTCAGCCCACGCGGGTTTGCACCGCATTTGCTTGCGACGAACGAACAGGAAAGTGCGACAAACGCGCAAGACAAATGCGGTGAAGCGTTTTTTGCGTTAGATGCCCATTGTTTGCATCTTACTCCATAGACTTCTCCTCTCGACTTGGTCGTTGCCGATGCCATGCGCCTTCATATGACCCTCGTTCAAAGGGGTCAAACTCGGGGCTTGGGCATCATCCTGTCGGCCCGCGGCTGCCCCGGGGCTCGCTCCAGGAGGAGGCATGGAATCCGGCTGCGAGCCGTTCCCCAACGCAAAACATCCCGCCCGACGGGCTGCCGGGCTTGCGTTTGGCCCCGACGCTGGCGTGCTGGGAGCGCGATGAAAGAACTGGAAGCCATCGTCGCCGCGTTGCTGGCGCCTTCGACCGGACCGTCGGTGCTCGCCACGCTGGTAAGCGTGCAGGGCTCCTCGTATCGGCGACCGGGAGCCCGGCTGCTGGTCACAGCCGGCGGGAATCGGCTCGGCTCCATCAGCGGAGGTTGCCTGGAGCAGGACGTCATCGCCCAGGCATTGCGCGTGCGCGAGACGGGAGTGCCGGAGACGGTCGTCTACGACACAACGTCGGAAAACGACCTCGTGTGGGGGGTCGGCCTCGGTTGCCACGGCGTCGTGCGGGTATTGCTGGAAGTCCTGCCCCACCAACCGGAGTGGGCCGGGCAACTCGCCCGCAACGCACTTGAGCGCTGGCCCACGCGACTGACCGTGCGCCACGCCGGCCTCGATCGTTCACGGTGGGGAACCCGGTTGGCGGCTGAAACCGAGACGGAATCTTCCGACGACGTTTTCTGCCAGACGATCGCCGCGCCGCCTGCCTTGGTGATATTCGGGGCCGGCGACGACGCCGTCCCACTGGTGCGACTGGCCAAGGACTTGGGCTGGCATGTAACCGTGGCCGATCCCCGGCCTTCGTTTGCGACAACCTTCCGATTTCCCCGGGCCGACGCGTGCGTGGTCGCCCCGGCGGACCAATTGGTCGGCCTGGTGGCGCCCGGCGCGGATGCGCTCGCGGTGGTCATGACGCACCATTATGTACATGATGTCCCGCTCCTGCGGGACCTGATGGCCCGCCCCCTTCGCTATCTGGGGTTGCTGGGCCCGAAAAAGCGCGCGGAGAGAATTATCGCCGATCTCGAGGCCGCGGGCACGCCGGTGGCAGAGGCGCAGCGCCAGCGACTCCACGCACCCATCGGGCTCGACCTGGGGGCGGATGCGCCCGACGAGGTCGCGCTCGCGATGATGGCGGAAATGCTCGCCATACTCTCCGGCCGCGACGCCCGCCCGCTACGCGACCGGACCCGCCCCATCCATGAGGAGGTTCTTGCTCCGCAAGAACCTTAACTTCGGAAAAAACCCAGGCAGGATCCCGACCATGGCTTCGATGACTGAACCTTTCCGACAGTCCGGGCTTTCTGGGGGCGATGCCCTCCGCTGCGGGGTGGTTATCTTGGCGGCGGGATCTTCAACGCGGATGGGCACCCCGAAGCAATTGCTCGAGTTGAACGGCCAGCCGCTGCTCGTGCGGGCCGTTGAGGCCGCCCTGGCGTCCCCCACCTGGCCGGTGGTCGTGGTCCTCGGAGCGCACGCCGAAAAAATCAGGCCCGTCCTCGCCCGCCTGCCCGTGCTGGTGACCGAAAATCCCGCGTGGACTGAGGGCATGGCCGCGTCGATCCGCGAAGGGATCACGATGCTGCAACAATTTTCCCGCGGGCTCGACGCCGCGGTGGTCGCCCTTTGCGATCAACCGGCCTTTTCCGCCGAGGTTATCGCGCAACTCATCGCGACGCAGCGCACCACGGGTCGCAGTATCGTGGCCGCGCGCTACGCCGGCCGCAACGGCGCTCCCGCCTTGTTCCTCCACGAGCATTTTCCGACCCTCGCTCATCTCACCGGCGAGGAGGGCGCCCGCGCCCTGCTCAACGACGATCCTTCCCGGGTCGCCAGCGTCGACTTGCCCGCGCTTGCCACCGATCTCGACACCCCCGCGGATTTTGCCGCGGCGGCAAAATTCTAGGGCAGTTTCGCTTCGGCGACTCTTTTCGACTGCGCCGCGCGATAGTCGTCAAGGGCCCGCTTGATGTCGGCGTCGCCCAAGGCGAGGATGGCCGCGGCAAAGAGCGCGGCGTTGATCGCGCCGGGCTTGCCGATGGCCAGCGTCGCGACGGGGATGCCGCCCGGCATCTGCACCATCGAGAGGAGCGAATCGAGCCCCTTGAGCGAGGCGCTTTCCATCGGCACGCCCAGCACCGGCAATGGCGTCAGGGCCGCCGCAACGCCCGCCAGATGGGCCGCCCCACCTGCCGCTGCGATAATCACCTTGATCCCGCGCCCGGCGGCACCGCGGCAATAGTCGATCACGAGGTCCGGCGTGCGATGCGCGCTGATCGCCTTCTTGTCGTAAGGGATGCCGAGCGCATCAAGCGTCTGGGCGCAATGCTGCATCGTCTCCCAATCCGACGTGCTGCCCATGATGATTCCGACCCGAGGTGCTGCGGTTTCCGCCATAATGGGGAGCGATAACGGGCGACAAAAAAGCGCGAGTCAACCATCCGCACGGCTCACTCCCGCCCGCGGGTGCAAATCAGGTCTTGCGGCACCGCCCGGGCGGTTGGAGAACCGCCGCCCCGCAGCATTCCCTACAGCAAAGACACGCCCTTCGGCACGCGCACGACCGTGGTGCCTGCAATCTTGTCGTGCCACGACTGTTTCTCCTCATCGAACACGACCCAGATGAAACCCAGGCCGGCGACGAACAGCGAAAGGAAACAGCCCAACGCCCGCACGCATGCCGTCGCCCAATCAAGCTCGCGATGATCAAGCCGCACGACCTTCAGACCGCAGACGATGCCGCCGATGGTCGTGCCCCGGTGTTTCCACATCACGGCCCCATAGGCCGCCAGGGCCACGAGGACTCCGCCGGGGCCGTGGTCAAACTGCAGGAAGCGCGGCAACAGGCTCGAAGTGAAGCCGACCAGCATCCCCAACAGGATGCCGTCCAGCGCCAGAGCCGCCAGACGAATCCAGAATCCCGCCCGCGGGAGCGTGCTCGCGGAAATGATCGGCGCCGCACCTGCCACGGCGGGAGCCGGCAGCGGCAGCGGAGGGGACGACACCCCCGGAGCTGATTCCCCGGAACCCGCCGCCAAGCCCCCGAAGGCCGCCGGTTCGGCCAGCCGCGCCCCGGAACCACCTGGAGTTCCGGTGAAGCCGGGGCTGACCGCCGACGGCGCCCCCACCGGCGGAACGACCGGCGCCGCGGTAACTGCCGCCGCGCTCGCGACCGACGCAGCCGACGCAGCCGACGGGGTCGCGGGGGCGGGTCCGACCACCACCGGCGGTCTCTCCCACTTCATCCCCAGCACGATCGTGTAGACCACCACGCCGACGCCGAGCCAGCTCAGCACCTTGAAGAGCACGAAGCCGAATACCGGCACCGTGTAGAGGAGCAACACGACCGCGCCGCCGACCAGGACCGCGAAGGCCGGATGACTCCAGGGGCCTTCGCCGAAGAACCTCGTGATCCGGCGACCCAGCCAGGCGAGCATGACCGCCTTGCCGAACAGGGCGACCAACATCAGCCCCACGCCGACGAACGGCACGATCAACAACCCCACCACGGTGGCCACGAGCAGCACCAAAACGACGGGCGAGAGCAGCACCGTCAGCACTGCGGCCAGGACCGACCAACCCGGGCGCGACTCGAACGTTGTCACACATTTTTCGATACCGGGGCGAAAGAGCAGGGCCAGCGCCGCGTAGAAGGCCAGGAACGAAAGGGCCACGAGCCACGCCCAGCCCAGATTTTCACCGAAGGCCAGCGGCCGGGCGAACAAGACGCAGCGTTTCACCCAGGTGGCCAGCCAACCCGTGTCGCCGATCGAGCCAAAGATCGGCACATGCACCTGATTGCCGCGCACGATGGCCGCCGGATCCTTCGTGAGCTTTCCGCCCACGAGCACCAGATCACGTTCCACCACGGCGTTGGGCCCCAGCCGCACATCGCCCAGCACGGAAACCACCTCGCCCCGCACCGGCCCGTCGATCTCCACGCCACCCAGGACCCCCACCGCATCCTTCCCGATGCTGCCCTGCGACTTCAGGGCTCCCAGCACCGCGACGGCATCGCCGCCGACCTTGCCTTCGGGTCCGATGGTGGTGAGCCCCAGCACCGACACCGCGTCGAAAACCACCTCACCCTCGACCCGCGTCGCCCCCATGATCGAGACCACCTCGTTCACGCGGCCGCCCTTGGCCACGTGGTGATCACCCATCGGAAATTCGTGGGTGCCGGATCGAGCGCGCACCTCGCGGCTGCGCTTCGCGGGCGTGGTTTTTTCCGTCTTGGCCCCACCGCCCCCCGTCGACCGGTCGAGGCGACGCAGCGGCTTTTCCGTTTCGGCCGTTTTTTCCACCTCCGCGGCGGGGGCCGGCGCGACCGCCGGGGGGGATTCGTCCGCGGGCGCCGCCGCCTTTCCGCCTTCGGAGGAAGGGGATTCGGCAGCCGATGCCGGCGGAAGTACCGGGGGCGGGTTATCCTGGGCGAAGACGGCGAGGGTCAGGGCGCAGAACAACGAAACCGAGGCCCCGATGAGAAGGTGGCGAAAGGAAGTTTTCATGACAACGGGAGGGGCGCGAGGATGAGCCGGAAATGATTTGCGGCTTGGTTTAGCGTTGCGCTTGCAGTGCCTTGAGGGCGGCGGCGCCGAGACCGAGGATGGCGGCATACATCGTGGCGATGAACGCCAGGCCACCATACAGCCACAGGGCCGGAATGTTGCGGAACATGATGTCGACAAAGCCGGTGCAGGCCGAAAACACCGCCCGACCACTTTCCCACCAAGTGAGCGGTTGCGCCATCGCCTCCTGCCATCCGGCGGCGTCCACTCCCGCCATCACCCAGACCGCGGCCATCAGCACCAACTTAACGCAGGCGGCGGAAGCCACCAGAAACGTCGCCCGCGCCGGGAGCGGCCAGTGGACGAAACTCTTGCGCCACCACGGCTGGGCCGCCCGGCGCGACAACTCGGCCAGCACCCGCGGTTCGAGGGAGCGGGGGGCGCGGCGCGGTGGCAGGTCGCGCAAGGTGCGCTGGACGAAGGCCTCGAGTTTTTCCGGGGAGGAGCGGGGATCCGGCGAAGGTGTCATGACGTGGTGGGGTCGAAAGGTTCGTGCGCAGTGCCACGGCGCGTCAGGATGCGGGCCAGGGCCGCGCGGGCGCGCAGGATATCCGTTTTGACCTTGGCCAGGGAGACCCGGAGCTTCCGGGCGATTTCATCGTAGGGCAGGTCCTCAAAATGGTACAAGACGAGGGGAACCCGCTGATGTTCTGGCAGCTGCTCCAGGGCTTCTTCCACCAGGGCACGCCGTTCGGCCGAGTCCATTCCGGCAAAGAAAGTATCGGGGGCGGCAAACTCGACCTCCGGGGCCTCGCGGTCGTCGGTCGCGGAATCGCGTTTGAACTCGGAGAAGAAACGCCAGCGGTTGCGGTAGCGGGAAAGATGGTTGAGCGACAGGTTGGTCGCGACCGTCTTGAGCCATCCCCCGGCAGTCGGACTGGTGCCGAGATGGTCATAGTTTTGGTAGGCCTTCAGGAACACTTCCTGCGCAATATCCTCGGCCTGGGCCTCGTTGCCGGTGAGCCGCGCCGCCGTCGAAAAAACCATATCTTGGTAATTGCGCATGAAGGTCGTGAAATCAGTCGCCTGGCCTACGCCGGCTTCGGTGGTGTGCACTGGAGGTTCATCGTTCATGCGCAGAACACAGGTGCGGCCCGTAAGTCGCAAAAAAGTTGATGTCGGGCGGCGGCGATGACGGCGAGCGCGATCATCGGCCCCACTCCGAAGGGGCCCGGATGGGACGGGAAAAATGCCCCGGCCTCAACTCACACTCGCGCAAAGCAGCGTGAAGTGACGACGAGCTCGTTCCGCACATTCCTCCACATCCACCTCAGAGACTCCGGCGAGCGTCAGTTTTGCCGGGGTACAATGCCAGTCGACTGCTTCCCCGGGAAGATCCAAACCGAAGCGGGCCACAACGCTGCAGGCAAGGTTCAACACGCAAGCCGCTACGTTTGACTGGTTGGGATCGGCAAGCGGTTCGACATGTCCCCGACGGCATGGACACGACCCGGCGTCTTGGCACAGTCCCGCCCCATGACCGCATCGATCCGTCCGCTCGATCTCGACGCCTACTTTGCCCGCATCGGATACGACGGTGGACGCACGCCTTCGCTGGCGACCCTGGCCGCCATTCACTCCCACCATGCGCAGACCATTCCCTTCGAGAATCTCGACATCCTGCTCGGCCGCCGGATCGCCATCGATCTTGCGGCGATCGAGCGGAAGATCGTGCATGAACGTCGCGGGGGATACTGTTTTGAGCAAAACGCCCTGCTCGGTGCCGCCCTGCGGACCCTCGGGTTCATCGTCACGGCGCTGATCGGGCGCGTCCGGTGGCAACTGCCGCCCACTCTAACTACTCCACCGGTGCACCAATTGCTCCGCGTCGAAACGCCCGACGCGGGCACCTACCTCGCCGATGTCGGCTTCGGGAGCATGTCGTTGTATCAGCCCTTGCGGCTTGAATTCGATCACGCGCAGGCCGGGTGCCTCGAACCGCGCCGCCTGGTGCGACGCCCGCCGTCCGAGGCCACGGCGCTGGGCTGCGACGGAGTCATCGCGCATCAGGCGCAACTCAGCGGTGTCTGGAGCGATGTCTACGTCTTCACGCTCAACGAGACCCCGGGCATCGATTTCGAGGTGAGCAATTGGTTCACCTGCTCGCACCCCCAGTCCCCTTTTCTGCACCACCTGCGGGCTTCGCTCACCCTCGCCGACCGCCGCCACACGCTGTTCAATCGCGAATTCACGATCCGCCACCTCGACGGTCGGGTCGAAAAACGCACCCTCGCCACCCCCACGGAACTCCTCGAGGTCCTCGCGACATATTTTGGCCTCCATTTCCCGCCGGGCACCCGTTTCGGCTCGCGCCCCGACTCGCCGTGGCCGACTTGAGCGGAGCCCGGTGGCGCCGCCGCCGGCCGGCAAAATTTTCCGGGCAACCCGCCGCGCGGCGTTGACGCATGCGGTCATCGGCGTTCTTTCACGGTCATTATGCTGCGACCCTTTGCCCTTTTCATCGGTTGGCTCGGCGCCACTGGCTTTGCCCGGGCCGCCACCACCGTCGTATCCACGCTGCCGACACCGCTTTCCCACTACCACGATCCCGCCGGCGCCAGCCTCTGGGCGGTGCTCGGACACCGGGCGCAATTCGATTCCTTCAATGTCGTGGCCCTGGCGATCTTTGCCAGCGCCATCATCCACACTTTCTTCACCGCCCGGATTCGCCACTGGGCCCACGTCGTCGAGGAACGGCACGCCGCCCAACTGACCCTCCGCCGCGAAGCCACCGACCGCAATACCGACGGCGAACCGGACGAGGTGAGCTTCGGTGGCCAAGTGCTGCATTTCTTCGGCGAAATCGAGGCGGTCTTTGGCCTCTGGGTCATTGTGCTTGCCGCCGCCATCACCTGGTTCAAGGGCTGGCCCGAGGTCATCGGCTATGTAAGTGGTCGGGTAAGCTACATCGAGCCGATGTTCGTCGTGGTCGTGATGGCCCTGTCCGCCACCCGGCCGGTCCTCGAACTGGCCGAGCGCTGCCTGAGCGCCGTGGCCAGTCTCGGGCGCCGCACGCCAGCCGCCTGGTGGCTTTCCATTCTCATCGTCGCGCCGATCCTCGGCTCCTTCATCACCGAACCCGCGGCCATGACCATCGGGGCGCTGCTCCTGGCCCGCAAGTTCTACAACCTGAAACCCAGCCCGCGGCTCGCCTACGGCACCCTCGGCCTGCTCTTCGTCAACGTGTCCGTGGGCGGCACGCTGACCCATTTTGCCGCCCCGCCCGTCATCATGGTGGCCGGACCGTGGAAGTGGACCCTGTGGCACATGCTCTCCACCTTCGGGATTCGCGCCGTGGTCGGGGTCGTGGCGGCCACGCTACTCTACTATGTGATTTTTCGTCGTGAGCTGCTCAGCCTGCGCCCGGCCGCGCCCGACCCGGCAGCCGCGCCGGCCCTGCCGGCTGTCCCCGCCTGGATCACCTTCGTCCATCTCGCGTTCCTGGCCTTCACGGTGTGGAACGCGCATTACCCGGTGATGTTCATCGGCGCCTTCCTCTTCTTCCTGGCGTTTGCCCAGGCGACGGCGCACCACCAGACGCCGATCGATCTCAAGCCTCCGATCCTCGTCGGCTTCTTCCTCGCCGGGCTCGTCATTCACGGCGGCCTGCAGTCCTGGTGGATCGAGCCGGTCCTCACCCGCCTCGGCGAGGTCCCACTCTTCTTCAGCGCGACCATCCTGACGGCGTTCAACGACAATGCCGCCATCACCTACCTCGCCTCGTTGGTCCCGGGGTTCACCGACCAGCTGAAGTATGCCGTCGTCGCCGGTGCCGTAACCGGAGGCGGGCTCACTGTCATCGCCAACGCTCCCAACCCCGCCGGCCAGGCCATCCTCTCCCGCTACTTCCCGGAGGGAGTCGCCCCGGCCAAGCTGGCCCTCGCGGCCCTCGCCCCCACCGCCATCATGTCGGCGTGTTTCCTCCTGCAGCGGTAGTCGCGCCGGGCACCCTTCCTGCACCGTTGCGCCTGGGCGCCGCCCCCGGGCATCCCCCCGCTGATCCCCGCCTCGCCCCTGCTGCGCTGGTGCCTCCTCCTGCCTGCCTGCGCCGCCGCGGCGGGCGATCCCAAGGCGAGCCTGCGCGAGTGGCAGATCTACCACGGAACTACGCCACCCCTTCGACCTACGAGGTCGGCGGCCACCAGTACGTCGTGGTTGCCGCCGGCGGGGGTGACAAGGCCGGCGCCAAGACAGGTGACCGGTACTACTGCTTCGCCCTGCCCAAGCCGTCATCGTTCAGCCAGGGAGAACTGTGACGATTCCGCGGCGGACAGGCCGGTGGGGTCGGTCCCCGGCACGGTATCAACGTGGTGTCCCCGCCCGGACTTGAACCGGGATCTACGGTTTAGGAAACCGCTGCTCTATCCAGTTGAGCTACGGGGACGGCCGAAGACAGCCGGGAACCGCAGCGGCAACCCGGCGCACCCATCGCGTCAAAACGAGGGTCACTCTGCAAGCCCGGCGATCGCCCCATCGCCGTAGACGTACCCGGGCGCGCGTCATGCCCCTCGACCGAATCTTGATCGACACGCGACGGGCAGCAGACTGGGGGCTCTGCGCCGCCGTCAAAGTGGCCTTTGCCGTCAAACAAAAAGCGGGTTGACAAGCCCGAGTCGCGCCTCACGGTCTGGCACTCCAATCGAGCCATGAGCACCACCGAGCAAACGCAGCAGACACCCACTCCCGCGGAGATTCCGTACACCAACCCGCAGGCGATGGTCCGGTATGTCACCGACACCGGCAAGATCCTGCCGCGCAAGTATACCGGTCTTTCCGCCAAGCATCAGCGCGCGGTCACGACCACCATCAAGCAGTCGCGAAACATGCTGCTGGCGCTGTAACGCCGCCTTCTCATCCCATGCAGCCGAGGCCGGATTTTCTCCCGGCCTTTTTTGTGCCGGGACACGGCCGGTTCATGCCGGCGGATCGTAAGGACTGCGTCCATCCTGATGTGGCCGCTCGCTTACTCCGAGGTGCCCTTTGGTGACGTCTTCCACTTCAGGTTTCGCGCTGCGTTGCGAGCGTGCCTTCGCTCCGTTGCCTGACCCATCGCAACGTTCGGGAGGGATCCGAACCGCTCCTCCGGGCGACCCCTTGGTGGGCTCAGGTTTTCCGCAAACCAGCCCAATGCCGATCTCAAACGGGCGCCACCCCGGCTTCCCGGGGAGCGTGTCCAGGCGGATCACTTTTCCTGTTCGCCGTCGTTCTTCGCCATGACCACGTAATAATCCTTGTAGGATTTATCGTAATACTGGGCGTAGTAGTAACCCGACACCGCGAGATTAAGACCATTCAACACCGCCCCAAAATTGGGGACGTTGGCCTCGAGCAGTTTCTTGGCGCTGAACTGGGCGGCCTTGCGCCGCACCTTGTTGAAGAAGATCGTGAAGATCGAACCGTCGACGAGTGGCAGGATGATCAGCGCGTCGCTGACCGCCGCCAGCGGAGGTGTGTCGACAAAAACCCGATCGTACTTCTTCCGCAGGTCCGAGATCATCAACTCGAAGCCCTTGCTGTTGAGAATCTGGGTCGGGTTCTTGGCCCGTCCACCGGCCGGAATGACGTCGAGGTTCGGATGCACGTTGCGCTGGACCACCTCGTCGATCGTCGCCTTGCCTGCCGCGATATCAATGACCCCTTTCAGGTTCTCCAGTCGCATTGACTTGTGAATGTTCGGTTTGCGCAGATCGCAGTCGACGATGACAACCCGGTCGCCATGAGAGGCAAAGGTGAGCGCCAGGTTGGTGGTGATGAAGGACTTGCCTTCACCAGGAATTGTACTGGTCGTCAAGATACACTTGGCGTTCTTGCTCTCATCCTTGAGGCGCAGGCTCGAGTGCAGGGTGAGGAAGGCCTCCGCCACCTGCCGGTCGGCGTTGGACGCAACAATCATAGCCTTGTCCGCCGCCTCCATCCGCTTGATCTGCGGAATAATCCCGATCAACGGCAGGCCGACCACGCCCTCGATGTCGTAGGAGCTCTTCACCCGGTCGTCGATGAACGCGACGAAGAAGGCAAACGCGAGCCCGAGGCCCAGGCCTCCGACCACCCCCAGGCCAAGGTTGAGCGGCACATTGGGTGAGATGGGTTTGTTCTCCGGCGAAGGAGCAGCCTGATCCACAATACGCGCATTCTGGGTCGCAAAGCCGCTCGTCATGGTGGTCTCGCGGGACCGCGCCACGATGTTCTGCAGGATCTGATTCTGGGTTAGATACTCCCGCTCGATCTGACCGTATTCCACTCCCGCCCGATCCAACTCGAGCGACTCGGCTTTGTTTTTCTCCAGTTCCTTCTGCCGCGCCTGGAAATTTATGAGGGCGGTCTTGTACTCCGATTCCACCTGATCACAGATCGAATTTATTGCACGTTCCAACTCCACCTTCGTCTGGTCGTAGGAGCTCTTGGCGGCGATCATGTCGGGGTGTCGGTCGCGGTACCGCTCGCGCAACTTCGCGACTTCGATCGTGCGCGTCGCCAATTGCTGGCTCAGGTCCTCGATCATCTTTTGCCCCGAGATAAAGGCGAGCCCGGTCAAATTCGCCCCTTTCGCCCGGTATTCCTTGATTTGATTGAGCCGCCCTTCCGCCGACTGCAGGACGACGCCCGCCTTTTGGGCTTCCAGGTTGGCAACCTTCAGCGACTCACTCACGATGTCTTTGCGTTGATCGAGGGAGACAGAATTGTTCTTTTCCTTGTAGGTCTGTAGTTTCTGGGCGAGCTGATCGACCTTCTTGCGCTGGTCGTCCACCGTCACCTGCAGATCCTCCACTGCCTTGGTGAGGTCCGAATTCCGCTGCCGCTGGTTGTTGTTGAGATACTCCTCGACAAACAGATTTGCGACCTTGGCCGCGACAAAGCGGTCCGGATGCAGATAGGCAATGGTCACGACCAGCGTGAGCCGTTGCGGGATCACTTTGCGGTTCTTGGCGATCTTGTCCGCGATAAAAGCCACGTCGGCGCTGGTCTTCTCGTAGGGCGCGAGGAAGGCGCGTAGGTCGTCGCCCTTGAGGCGCTCCACCACCCGCATGATGATGGTCGAACTCTCGATGACCTTGATCTGGGTGTTGAGATCTTCTGCCGACCGGATGTCGTTATCCGCCACCTGTTGCACGCCCGGCATGGGCGTCAGGTCGCGGCGCAGGATTTGCACGGTCGCGGCGGACTGGTAAATCTTGGTGTCGCTGAGGGTGTAAACGAGCGAACTGGAAAAGATCACGAGGAACACCACCACGATGTACCAAATGCGCTCCCGTAGAATCAGCAGGTAATCCTGGAACGTGCGCTGCACGTGCCCGCCACCCTCCCCGCCCTCGCCGTACCCGATGGCCGAATAGCCGGCGTAGTTTCCACCGTAATTGTAGCCATAGCCGCCACCTTCCGGCGGCTGTTTAGCTCCTGGTTCCGTAGACATGTGTGGTTGTATTAAAAAATTCTCTCCGGGATGAAGACCACATCATCCTTCTGGAGTTGGAAAGCCTCGCGTCCGCCCCGCTTCATCAACTCGTCGACGTCGATTTCCTCGACCACCGTGTCGCCATTCGGTTGTTTGCGCGTCAGCTTCACCTTTTTGAGATCCGCCAATCGCGTCTGCCCGCCCGCCAGCGCAATTGCTTCTATGATCGTGAGCCCTTTTTCCTGGGGAAAGAGCACCCGACCAGCATTGTTCACCTGCCCGATGACATTCGCGCTCCGATCCGCGTACTTGACAACAATCACGCTGACCTGCGGGTTGACCAGAAAATCCTTGTCGAAGGCCGCGCGGATCATCTCCTCGGCCTGGCGGGCAGTCTTCCCCCGCAGATTGATCGTATTCACCAGCGGCAGGCTGATGGTGTATTCCTCCGAGATCCGGACCGCCTCGGTCTGCTTGTTGAGGTCATCGTGCTGGAAGACAAATATCTTCAGCATATCCTGGGGCTGAAGCAGGTAATCGGAACTGGAGGGCGTGTCTTCACGCGATTCACCGGACGCGCCCGCCGGACGCGCCGCCGAGTCCGTTCGCCGCGAACGTTCCGCCGCTGGAGCCAGGCTCGCCGACACAGCCAGCGCCAGCAGGCCCAAAGCAAATGCGCTGCGATAAAGATGAATTTTCATCAGAAAAAAAAGACGGAAGAAGACCATAAAGATCCTCTTCCGTCGGAAAGTTAACCTGTTACAACGCAGCAGTTCTCAATAGCGGAAGTTCGCCGCAACGCTGAATACGTTGTTCTTGAACTCGCTGGCCGAGATGTCGGAGGTGTAGTCGCGGTAGGTGTAGCCGCCAATAATTTTGACGTTGGAGCTGACCGTGTAGCTCGCCGTCAACGTTCCCTCGACATAGTCGTCGGTGCGGGTGCCGTAATCGGTCGCCCGATAGCTCAGGCCCACGCTGCCACCCCACTCTTCCGAGAACTTGGTGTTGATGGTGCCATTGATGGTCAAATTCTTCTGCTGCTGGCCCTGCGGGCTGGTGCCGAAGTCGTTGGTGACGCCAAAGTCAAAGGTGGTCTTCGGCGTAAACTCATAGGTCAGCGCCGAGTCGATGCCCAGCTGGGTTTCGTCGCCACCGCGATCGAGCTTGCGGGTGTTCAAACCGACGGCGAAACGGCCCTTCAGCTTGGGCGTAAATTCACCCCGGGCGCCCACATTGAAGAAGTGGTCGGTCGAGTCCGAACCGATGTCGACGCGGTAGTCGCGATAGCGGTAACCGATGCTCAGGTCGGTCTTGTCCGTCCACTTGTAGAAGAAGTCGATCGGGACCGTCAGACTGTCGGAGTCTGTGTAGTTCTTCCGCTTGTAGTTCTCGTGGTTGAAGGTGACACCGGCTCCAATCTTGGTGATCTGCGAAACCTCGACCTCGGTATTGCCACCGACGTTGAAGACATCGCGGCGGGTCAGCCCGCGGATATCGACCGAGTTTTGGTTCAGTTCGGTATACGACGCATTAAAGCCCAGCTTGAGCTTGCCGTCGTCGTACTTCGACCGAAACGCCCCGGAAAACAAATTGGTGTTGAGGTTGCTGTTATCGGAATAATTCGAGAACGTATCAACGAGCGTCAGCGAGCCCTGCAACTGCGCATTCTTCCCGAAGGTGATGTCGATGCCCGGGGCGATATCAAAGATGAGATCGCTGTCGGCATTCTTGGCCAGGAAAATGTTGTCATCGGCTCTTACCCCGAGATTCCCGGTCAGGAACAACTCGGCGCCGTCGCCGATGGCCATAAACGGCGCTGCTGAACTACCGGCGGCGAGCGAGGCCGAGAGTAGACTGATTCGAATGATGTTCTTCATGGCGTACGTTAGACGGGTTTACCGGCTGGTTAGGCAAAGGGACTAGGTCAGGTGTTTTCTGGAAATTATCACCCCGGCGGAACCTTCTTCACCCCTCCTGACAGCGGTGGCGATGTCAGAATGGATGAGGGAGAACCCCCCGGGCAGAAAGGCGTTAAACGAGGTCCCGCTCCCCGGCGCAAGTGTTTTTTCCGGTCAGTTATTGACAATCTGGAGACGAAATGGGGCCCGTGACGGGATATTGCAGCCCCAATTTTGGGCCATGCCCCGCCGGGATGATGCAAATTCATCGCGGCTTATGGTCATTCCGGACAACTCTCCACCCCCAAGAAAATAGAAGTGAAGAACAAGGGTTGGGGTCGCGCATTTCCGCCGCGTTCAGGCGGCGGCGAGTGCGAACCGAGCGCCCCCGGTCGACCGACTTCCGGCGTGGTCACCCTGCAAGACAGCTGCTCCCGACCCGCTCCAATTCCGCCAAGAGCCTTTCATTTTGCGCGCTCGATCCCACCGTTATCCGCACCCACTCGGGGAGACCGTAAGAGTTGACTGGCCGCACGATGATGCCCCGGCGTTGCAAGAAATCGAATACCCGCAGTCCATCACCCACGCGAATCAGGAGAAAATTGGCCTCACTCGAAACCCATTCCAACCCGAGATTCCGGCAACCTGCTTCCAGTTGCCGGAGTCCCGCTCGATTCTCTCGGACGCAGCGTGCCGCAAACTCGTGGTCATCCAGGGCCGCCTCCGCCGCCGCCTGGCCGATGGCATTAACGTTGAACGGCTGGCGCACGCGGTTCAACAACGCGACCAACCCGGCGTCCGCATAGCCGTATCCCACCCGCAGCGACGCCAATCCGTATAGCTTCGAAAATGTCCGCAGGCACACGATCTTGCGTCCGTCCCGGATGAGGGGTTTCAGGTCAGGCGGCGACTCGACGTACTCGACATACGCTTCATCGACCACCACGACCACATGTTCGGGTAACCTCCGCACAAACGCGGTGAGTTCCCCGGCGGTATTGGCCGTGCCGGTCGGATTGTTGGGCGAGCACACGCACACCAGCTTGGTCCGGGGGGTAACTGCCGCCGCCATCGCTGGCAGATCGTGCCGCCAGGATCGCAAGGGCACCTCCACGGCCCGCGCACCAAACAACAGGGTCACCAATTTGTAGACGACAAACGCCGGATTGCCCATGACCACTTCGTCGCCCGGGCCTAGAAACACGTGGCCCAGCAATTCGATGATTTCATTGGATCCGTTTCCCACGACAAACTGCTCTGGACCCAGCCCATGATGCTGCGCCAGTTTTTGCCGCAGATCATAACACCCCCCGTCGGGATAGAGTTCGCCCTGAGCCAGCGCGCGGGTCGCGGCTGCCACCGCCCGGGGTGACGGGCCAAAGGGGTTTTCGTTGGACGCCAGCTTGATGATTCCCGCCACCTCGAGCCCCAGCTCGCGGGCGACATATTTGATCGGCTTGCCCGGCTCATACATCGGCTGGGTCAACACCGCGGCTCTGGCTAGCGACTCAATCTTCATCCGTCCACTCGAACACCAATCGCGGTCCGCGCGAAAGCTCCAAATTGTCCTCAGCTGCCGTCGGCCTAACCCCGGCTGGGGACCCTGACCCACTGCATTCCGGCCGCCTCGGCCGCCCTCATTCCGGGCCCCGCGTCCTCGAAAACCAAGCACCGCCCCGCGTCCACCCCCATTTTCTCCGCCGCCAGCAGGAACATGTCCGGCGCAGGTTTTCCGTGCTCCACATCATCGGCGGTGATGACCACCTGGAAGAGCGGCGCCAGCCCCGACAACTCCAGCGATCGCTGCACCACTGCCCGCGGACCGCCGGAGGCGATGGCCACCGGATGCGTCAGCGCCACGCGACGGGCAAACTCCACCACCGGAGCAATCAGCCGGGCATCGCCCTGCAGGTCCCCGAAGAGCGTCTCCTTGTGATGAAAGACGGCATCCGGGTCGATCGTCAGCTGATAGTGCTCGGCGATCAGGACCGCCACACGTCGGGTGGGCACGCCTCCCAGCGAATAGAACAGATCTTCGTCCAGCGGGCACTTCAGTCCCGCATGACGCATGGCCGCGTCCCAAGCGCGAAAATGCAGGGGCATGGTATCCACCAAGGTGCCATCGAGGTCAAAAATGTAGCCGGCAAAGTCGCCCGGAGGGATGTCCAATTTCATCGGAACCGCCCACCGTGCGGGGTGGCGTCCGCGATGCAAACGAAACCGCCGGTTCCGGGCCTCCAGAGCAGGGCCCTTCACTCCTCTGACGTAAGGAGCTGCATGACGAAGTGGATGTCGATTTTGCTGGCCAAGTGAGGCGCGGAGCCTCATGGGAGAATGGGATGAACTTCGCAACGATGACAGAAACGCTGCCGGAATGGGCGGT